>JAYVKC010000021.1:0-82587 GCA_043768765.1 Hyphomicrobiales bacterium
ACCTTTGGGTGCGAGGGCCAGCGCGAGAGCAGGGTTTTCAGGATACGGGCTGAAGTGCTTTTGCCGCCCGCAACGCTGCCGCCGATGCCGATGACGTAAGGCACTTTCAAATCATTGCGGTGGAGAAAAACGTTGGAGGCGTGGAAGAGTTTCTGGCTGGCCTGCACATAGAGATTGAGAAGACGGGACAATGGCAGGTAAATTGCCTCGACTTCGTGAAGATCAATGCGGTCGTTGAGACTGCGGACTTCATCTAGGTCGGCAGCCGTCAGTGTCATGGGTGTGTCTTCGCGCAGGGCCGCCCATTCATCACGCGCGAAGCGGCGGAAGGGGGAGACTTCGCGGGCAAAATCTTCGGCGAGATCGATCATGTTTTACGCGCGGCTTTTTCAACGAGGCCGGAGGTGCCTTCGCGGTGTTTGAGTTCGGCCATCACGTCTTCCGGTGTGATGCCTGCGGATTTCAGGAGGACAAGCAAATGATAGAAAACGTCGGCGGCTTCTTTGGTTGCTTCGACGCGCTTGCCTTGCACAGTTGCAATAGCAAGTTCGACGGCTTCCTCACCGAATTTTTTGGCGCATTTTTCGACGCCCTTCGCGAGGAGTTGGGCGGTGTAGGATTCATCCGCGGATTTCGCGGATGACGCGGATATTGTGATGTTGAGTTTTTCGAGTTGGCCGAACTGTCCCATCACATCCTCACTGGAATACCCGCTTGTGCCATGGCTTGCTTGGCTTGTGCAATTGTATATGTGCCGAAGTGGAAGATGGAGGCGGCGAGGACAGCGTTGGCGTGGCCGTCGCGAATTCCTTCGACCATGTGGTCCAACGTACCTACACCACCGGAAGCGATGACGGGGATAGTGACGGAATCGGCAATGGCTTTCGTCAGTGGAATATTGAACCCGCTGCCCGTGCCGTCGCGGTCCATGGAGGTGACGAGCAATTCGCCTGCGCCGAGCTCGGTCACCTGGGTGGCGAAGTCGACCGCATCAATGCCGGTTTCCTTGCGGCCTCCGTGGGTAAAGACCTCGAATTTTCCGGGAGCGGTTTCCTTCGCATCGATGGATACGACGATGCATTGACTGCCGAATTTTTCGGCGGCTTCTTTCACGAAGTGTGGATTGGCAACCGCAGCGGAGTTGATCGAAACCTTGTCTGCGCCGGCAAGAAGCAACATGCGGATATCATCCAGCGCGCGCACGCCACCGCCGACGGTGAGCGGCATGAAGCATTCGGCTGCAGTGCGGCGTACCAAATCCAACAACGTGCCGCGGCCTTCATGCGTGGCGGTGATATCAAGAAAGCAGAGTTCGTCGGCCCCGGCTTTGTCATAAGCTTTGGCCGCTTCCACGGGATCGCCGGCGTCAACAAGATTGACAAAGTTCACGCCTTTGACGACGCGACCGTCTTTCACATCCAGGCAGGGGATAACGCGGGCTTTGAGCACTTTAATGTCCTTTCCCTTCTCCCCTTGCGGGAGAAGGTGGCGCATAGCGCCGGATGAGGGGGCGGTGCAAGGCTTGGGGAAACGCGGGACGCGCGGGACGACCCCCTCATCCGTCTCGCCACTGCGTGGCGATCCACCTTCCCCCGCGAGGGGGGAAGGAACAGCACGCGACTCATCTTGTGGTCTCCGAAATCAACTGCAAAGCTTCTTGCGCATCAAGCCTGCCATCATAGAGGGCGCGGCCGGTGATTGCGCCTTCAAGTTTGCGGGCATCGGGGTGGAGCATGCGGTGGATGTCGCCGATCGAGGCGAGGCCGCCGGAGGCGATGACGGGGATGGATGTGGCGTTTGCAAGTTCGAAGGTCGCGGGCCAGTTGATTCCGGTGAGGATTCCATCACGGTCAATGTCGGTGTAGATGATGGCGGCGACACCTGCGCCTTCGAATTTCTTGGCGAGTTCGATGACGCCGAGGGACGAGGCTTCGGCCCAGCCTTCGACGGCGACGTTGCCGCCTTTTGCATCGATGCCAACGGCGATTTTGCCGGGGAAATTCTTGCAGGCTTCTTTGACGAGATCGGGATTGCGCACGGCGATGGTTCCGAGGATGACGCGGGTCACGCCTGTTGCGAGCCACATCTCGATTGTCGCGAGATCGCGGATGCCACCGCCCAATTGAATCGGTAGCGACACTGATTTCAGCACCTGCTCGGTGGCGGAACGATTGATGGGACGACCCTCAAAAGCTCCATTTAGATCAACAAGATGCAGGTACTTGAAGCCCTGTTGCTGGAAGTGTTTGGCCTGTGCGGCAGGATCATCGTTGTAGACGGTGGCTTGATCCATGTCGCCAAGCTTCAAGCGCACGCATTTGCCGTCCTTGAGGTCGATGGCGGGGAACAGGATCATGTCGTGCTCACGGTTTCCACCTGAGGAAATTGGCGATGAGTTGCAGGCCGAGTTGCTGGCTTTTCTCAGGGTGGAACTGGGTGCCTGCGATGTTTTCGTAACCGACCATGGCCGTTACCGCGCCACCGTAGTCAGCGGTGGCGATCATGTCTTCGGGCAGCATGCATTGCATGTGGTAGGAGTGCACGAAATAGGCGTGCCAAGATGGATCGATTCCGGCGAGGAGCGCATGTGATCCGTGGACGGACAATGTGTTCCAGCCCATGTGGGGGATTTTGAGTGCGGGACCGGACGGGGTGATTTTCACAACGTCACCTGCAACCCAGCCCAAGCCGGGCGTGGTCTCGTGTTCCAGCCCACGCGTGGCCATCAATTGCATGCCAACGCAGATACCGAGGAAGGGGTGCCCACGCGCGATGACGCGGTCTTGAAGGGCTTCGCGCATACCGTCAATGGCGTAGAGGCCGTTGCGGCAATCCTTGATGGCACCGACACCGGGCAGCACGATGCGGTCGGCGTTTGTGACATCGGCTACGCGCGATGACACAATGACATCGCCCTTGATCTTGTGGTCGCGGGTGGCGCGTTCAAAGGCTTTGTGGGCTGAGTGAAGATTGCCCGAGCCGTAATCGATGATGACGGTTTTCATTATCCCTTGAGGGAGCCCTTGGTGGAGGGGATCCGGTCCTTCTGGCGGGGATCGATTTCGATAGCGTCGCGA
The DNA here is from genome assembly GCA_043768765.1 of Hyphomicrobiales bacterium. Taxonomy (GTDB): domain Bacteria; phylum Pseudomonadota; class Alphaproteobacteria; order Rhizobiales; family Aestuariivirgaceae; genus Aestuariivirga. The sequence continues at coordinate 3,078 of JAYVKC010000021.1, forward strand.
AGTGCGCGGGCCAGGGCCTTGAAACTCGATTCGGCGATGTGGTGGGCGTTGACGCCGTAAGCGTTTTCAAGGTGCAGCGTGATGCCCGCATTCATGGCGAAGGCCTGGAACCATTCGCGCACCAGGTCGGTGTCAAAGGTGCCGATCTGCGGGCGGGCATAGTCGCAGCGGAACACGAGGAAGGGGCGGCCTGACACGTCGATGGCGCAGCGGGTGAGGGTTTCATCCATGGGCAGATCACACGCGCCATAGCGGCGGATGCCCTTGCGGTCGCCGAGTGCTTTGGCGACGGCCTGGCCCAATGCAATGCCGGAATCTTCCACCGTGTGGTGGTCATCAATGTGCAGGTCGCCCTTGGCCTTCAGCGTGATGTCAACGAGCGAATGGCGGGCGAGTTGTTCCATCATGTGATCGAAGAAGCCGACGCCGGTTTCGATCTTGTATTTACCCGTGCCGTCCAGATTCACTTCGCAGCTCACGCTGGTTTCAGTGGTTTTGCGGCTGATGGATGCTTTGCGCATGGGATGCCCTTTCGAGACCCCGCGCCTTAGCAGATGCAGCATGGGAAGCAAAGTTCGACCGTTTACCAGTGAGTTGGCGATCACAATATGGTCATTTCAACCAATCCTTAGCGAAGGTTGTACAAAGTACGCATTGGTTAACAAGAGTAAATGACACCATCCAGTGGCCGATTTTCCAACCCTACAGGAAGGCAAAGCTGTCGCAATGGGCGGCGCTGGCGAAAGCGGGCGAGCGGGCCGCAAACTTGCGTCGATCATTGCCATTCTCTTGATACCAATCCTGTTGCTCGGCTATTTCGTCTTGCAAAGCAGCGTTCCCCAAATCAGAAACGCTGACCAGCGGGTCTTGGGGGCACGATATTTGGCGCGGCATACGCCGGTTTTTTTCGCCTTGGCATGGGAAAACGAACCGGCATTGCGCACTGCCCTTGGCAAGATTGACCAAACGGAACCAGCGGTAAATTTCACCCCGAAGCTCCAACAGAGCCACACTCAGTTCATTGCCAATGCCCGGAACTCGGTGTTTGACCGGCGGCAACTGCTGGCAGAGGCGCGGGATCTCGGGCGTCGTATCGCAAGTGAAACAGGCATCCTGCTGGACGAAAACATTGCGCGGCATTTTCTGGCTGAAGCGTTCGTGAAACAACTTCCTGATCTCGTGGTTCTGGCACATTCCGGGACGGCAGGCACAACCCTTGACCGCTTCAACGGTGAATTTACGGCGCTGCAAAATGCCTCATTCGAAGCCATCTCGACGGCGATCAAAGTGGACCAATCTGGAACCTTTCCGGGTGCGCTCAATGTCTTCCTGTCTGGTCTGGATGAGCAACTCGAAACCTACAAAGAAGCAATTGCGACGATTGATCCCAACGATGACAAAGTGGCCTATGAGGCGTTTTTGACATCGGCTGAGGCATTCATGATGACCAGTGCGTCCGTCATGGAAACCAGCATTGAAGCAGACAGTGCTGCGATGAAACGCACGCTCGCGTTGGTCACCGTTCTTTGCGGCCTGGCCGCGCTGGCGGCGATGTATTTTGCCTCCCGCATGTTTTATTCCACCTTCCACAAGCTCGATGAAGTGGAAGTCGCCTATCACAAACTGGAAGTGTCGGAAGCGCAGGCCACGGCGCTGGCGCGGCAGTTGACGGACATGAACAACGACATTGCGGGTCTCAACATGAATCTTGCCGAGAATTTCCGTGTCCTGAAAGAGACACAGGATGACAATATCAAGAAGAGCAGGATGGCGCAGATCGGATCTGTGACGGCGATGGTCGCCCACGAATTGCGCAACCCGCTGGGTGCGGTGCGCAATTCCATTTTCCTGATCGGAAAGAAAGCGGGCCAATCCGCCCTTGACATTGCCAAGCCCGTGGAGCGGATCAACAACGCGGTTCTGCGCTGCGATGCCATCATCACGCAACTGCTTGAGTTCACATCGGCCAAGCCGCTCGCGCCAGTGGAAACCGTGATTGATGACTGGCTTGCCGCTTTTGTCGAGCCATTGGCCGCGGAAATTCCGCCGCATGTTGTTGTGACCTGTGATCTGGGATTGGGAAATCTGGCAGTGGCGATCGACCGCACGGTGATGGAACGTGCATTGGGGGCGGTGGTGCGCAATGCCGCACAGGCTTTGACACCGGCAGCGAACGCAGCTGCACCCGTTCAACCGGCTGAAATAGCGATTCGCACCGCGCGTGAACGAGGTGGAGTTGCAATCACCATTCGCGACACTGGTCCTGGCATTGCGGCTGAGAATCTTGGGAAAGTGCTGGAGCCCTTGTTTACAACAAAAAGCTTTGGGCCGGGATTGGGGTTACCTATCGCTTCGCGCATCCTGGAGCAACATGGCGGGTCGCTGGCGATTGCTTCACCTGCCGACGGCGGCACCCTTGTAACACTTTGGATTCCGCAGCAACGACTCCTAGCGGCTGTCGCCTGAAGCAGGTTTCGGCAGCCATTTCAGCAAATGGGTTGCGACACAACAGCGGCCGGCGTTTCGGGTTTTGATCTCGACCTCGGCAATGGTGCGCATTTTCTCTGCGTCACAGGCCGTAATTGTGTAGGTCAGTTCTATGGTTTCGCCAATGGTGACGGCATGAAGAAAACGGATACGGTCATAGCCGAGCGATACGGGGAAATGGGTGGTTGCCAGTTCACCACATTGCGCAACAATATCGGTGGAGCAACCCGACATGTAGCCCACCAGCAATGCGCCATGGGCGATGCGTGCACCATAGGGTGTTGCGGCCATGAATTCTTCGTCGACGTGATTGGGCGAGAAATCCCCGGTGATGCCGGCGAAGAGATAGACATCACTTTCCGAAACGGTTTTGCGGAAACTGGCCGTTTTTCCGATTGTCTGGCGCAGCAGATCAGGTGCCACTGACATCCACCCAGCGCTTTTGTGTGGAGGAGTCCCAAGCCGCTTCGATCACCTGGTTGACCAGCATGCCATCGCGAAAAGTCGGCCAGCGGGATTTGCCGTCGGCGATCGCTTCGAGAAAATCGCGGGCTTCGATGATGATCTGGTCCTGGTATCCGGTGCCATGTCCGGGGCCCTGGCAGAAACTGACATAGTCCGGATGCTGTGGGCCGGTGAGAATTTTGGTGAAGCCTTCGCGGCCTGGCCTGTCGTTGCCGGAATACAGCCACAGGGCGTTCTGGTCTTCCTGGTCAAACCGAATGGCACCCTTGGTGCCGTAGATGTTGTAAGCGTAACCCATCTTGCGGCCCGTGGCGACGCGGCTGGAATAGATGGAACCCAATGCGCCATTGGCAAAGCGGCACATGACCAGGGCGTGGTCGTCGTTGGTGACAGCTTCAGCGCCGTTTGCACCGGGCCGGGTTTTGTGCACCGTTTCGATTTCCGCCATCAAGGACTTTATGGGACCCATCAATGCCAGTGCGGCGTTCACGGGGTGCGGTGCGAGGTCGCCCATGTTGCCGTTGGCCCGGCCTTGGGTGCGCCAGGTTGAAGGCAAGGCGGGATCGGCCAGAAAATCCTCGGTGTGCTCGCCTTGAAAAAAAGTGATGGCACCTATTTCGCCGGATGCAATGATGTCGCGGGCCAATTGCGAAGCGGGGGTGCGGATGTAGTTGAAGCCCACCATGTTCACGAGGCCGGATTTTTCCGCAGCCTCCATCATGGCGCGGCTTTCGGCAAGGCTTGCGCCAAGTGGTTTTTCGCACAACACGGGTTTGCCGGCGGCAAAAGCGGCGAGGGCAATATCCTTGTGGTGGCTTTGCGGGCTGGCGATCACGATCGCCTCCACGCTGTCGTTTTGTACCAGTGTTCGCCAGTCAGCCGTCGATTGCTTGAAACCGAATTCCTGGGCGCGGGCCTTGGCACCATCTTCGGACGTCGTGCAGATCATTTCCAGGCGGGGCCGCAGCCGTGTGTTGAAAACGGCACCAACGGCCTGCATCGCCACGGCGTGGGCCTTGCCCATGTAGCCCGCGCCGACAATACCAATGCCTATGTTCTTGTTCATGTTGCCAAGCACTGAAAGCCGCAATAGGTTGCAGCGTCAAGGGCATCGGGAGCAAATTCACACAATGATCAGGACAGTTTCCACAACACCGTTTGACGGACAAAAGCCCGGAACATCAGGTTTGCGCAAGAAGGTGACGGTGTTTCAACAGCCGCACTATACCGAGAATTTCGTGCAGTCGGTGTTCGACACCCTGAGCGGGTTTGCGGGCAAGACGCTGGTGGTCGGCGGTGATGGCCGGTTTCACAATACCAACGTCATCCAGACGGCGATCAAGATGGCGGCGGCGAATGGGTTTGGCCGGGTCATCGCATCGCGTGGTGGATTGCTGTCCACACCTGCGGCGTCCCATCTCATCCGCTTGAACAAGGCTTTTGGCGGATTGATACTCTCGGCGAGCCACAATCCTGGCGGGCCAGACGGGGATTTTGGCATCAAGTACAACGCATCCAACGGCGGCCCTGCACCGGAGAAGATGACGGATGCCGTGTTTGCGCGGAGCAAGGTCATTGATACCTACAAGATCAGCGATGCCGCCGATATTGATCTCGGCAAAATTGGCGTGGCACGGGTGGAAGGCATGCATGTCGAGATCGTTGATCCCGTAGCAGACTATGCCGCGTTGATGCAGACGCTGTTTGATTTTGATGCCATCCGGGATTTGCTCAAAGGCGGATACCGCATCAAGTTTGACGGCATGGGGGCGATCACAGGGCCTTATGCAACGCATATCCTCGAAGGACTTCTGGGAGCGGCAAAAGGCACTGTGATGAATGGCACGCCGTTGCCGGATTTTGGCGGCCACCATCCTGATCCCAATCTCGTGCATGCAAAAGAATTGTGTGATCTGGTGTTGTCATCATCAGGGCCGGAGTTCGGGGCTGCATCGGACGGTGATGGCGACCGCAACCTGATCATTGGGCGCGACATGTATGTCACACCGTCGGATTCGCTGGCAATCATCGCCGCCAATGCCACGCTGGCGCCGGGCTATGCTTCGGGCATTGCCGGTGTGGCGCGTTCCATGCCCACCAGCTGTGCAGCAGACAGGGTGGCGCAGAAGCTTGGCATTGCCAGTTTTGAAACGCCGACGGGATGGAAATTTTTCGGCAACCTTCTAGATTCCGGGATGGCCACGGTGTGCGGCGAGGAAAGTTTCGGCACGGGCTCCAACCATGTGCGCGAGAAGGATGGCGTGTGGGCGGTGCTGATGTGGCTCAACATACTTGCCAAGCGCAGGCAGAGTGTGGCTGACATCGTGCGGGCGCATTGGCGTGACTACGGGCGCAATTTCTACACGCGGCATGACTATGAAGAAGTGGAAACAGACGCGGCCAACACCTTGATGAAAATCCTGCGGGGCAAGTTGGGATCGCTGGTGGGCAAGCATGACATCACGCAGGCGGATGATTTTTCCTACACTGATCCGGTCGACAATTCCTTCACCAGCGGGCAGGGTGTGCGGCTGATTTTCGGCAATGGTTCGCGCATCATCTACCGGCTATCGGGTACCGGGACTTCGGGGGCGACGCTGCGAGTCTACATCGAAAAGTATGAGCCCGATGTTGCCCGGCACGGGCAGGAGACGCAAGCCGCACTTGCCGATCTTATAGCACGTGCGCGCGGCATTCCCGACATTGCGGGCGTTACGGGCCGCGAAACGCCCACAGTGATCACGTAGGTGCCTGACTTCCCCATCATCGATGCGCATGTGCATCTTTACGATCCGAACGCCGTGCGGTTTGACTGGATGGTTGACGTGCCGCAACTCAACAAGCCGCACCTGCCTGCGGATTTTGACGCAGCTCGGGGCAGCGTAGAAGTAGAGGCCATGGTGTTTGCCGAGGTGGATGCAGCGGATGGTGCGCATCTTGACGAAGCCAAGTGGGTGCACGACCTCATGCAACGGGAATCCCGCGTCAAAGCAATGGTGGCATCTGCGCCGCTAGAAAAAGGGGCGGCGGTTGAAGGCGATTTGGCAGCACTGGCCGCACTTGGCCATGTGCGCGGCATCCGGCGGTTGATCCAGGGCCATGTGGATGAACCCGGCTGGTGCTTGCGCGATGGTTTTGTGGAAGCGGTGCAGCTGCTGCCGCGTCACGGGTTTTCATTCGACATCTGCATCAAGCATCCGCAAATGGCGGATGCGATTGAACTGGTGCGGCGCTGCCCGCAAGTGCAATTCGTGCTCGATCACATCGGCAAGCCGGGCATTGCGGCAGGTTTGTTTGAGCCGTGGGCCAGCCAGATGAAAGCGCTGGCCGCGTTTGACAATGTCAGCTGCAAATTATCGGGCGTGGTGACGGAGGCGGATCACGGTGCATGGACCCATGCGCAAGTGATATCTTACGTCGCCCACACACTCTCGTGTTTCGGGTTTGACCGGGTGATGTTTGGTGGTGACTGGCCGGTGCTGGAGCTGGCGGGGCGCTATGCGCAGTGGGTGGCAGTGGTGGATGCGGCGGTGGCAGGCGAGACGGCGGAAAACATCCTTAAATTGTACCGGGACAACGCGGTCTGCATCTATCGATTGTAGTCTAGTCGTTTTTGCCGATTGACAGCGACACGCGGCAATTTATAGTTGTTGTGTTCAGGCATCCCCTTTTCGAAGGATGACGTGCCGGTTGAGGCCACTTACAAGTTTAATTACGTTCAAAAAAGGAAAACATAACATGAGTGGTGTCAATCCGGATATCCAACCCCTTCCCGCAACGATTGGAGATGACGTCATTCGCGGCACGGGAGATTTCAACTGGCAGGGTACGTCCAGCCACGCCACCGACGGCATTTTTGTTTACAATCACATCTACAATTATGGCGATATTCTGTTTGGTGATGCGGGCGATGACCTGATCATCGGCGACCTCTATGACAATGACGGGTTCATTGATTACAGTTCAGACCAGATCAATGGTGGCGATGGCAACGACACGATTTATGCTGACACGGGACCGGAGAACCCAAACTGGAACACAGTGACCACAGGTGGTTCCGGCACCAGCCGGGGTGGCGCTGGTGATGATTTTCTGTATGGCGGCGGCATCGCGGACAATCTTTATGGCGATGCCGACAATGATACGTTGTATGGGTTTTTTGGTGGCGACTACATGTATGGCGGGGCCGGAAACGACATTCTTTACGGAGGTCTTGGCGATGATTCGCGCATGCAGGGCGATGATGGCAATGATACGATTTACGGTGGAGACGGTGGCGATTATATCTATGGTGGCCGCGGCAGCGACACGATCTATGGCGATCTTGGCGACGATTTCATCACTGGCGAAGACAATGGCGGCACGCGCGACAGTTTGGCCAAGGACACGTTGACCTACATACAAGCCGCCGGGCTTGTTCATGTTGACCTTGCGATTACAACACAACAAGAAACAGTGAACGCAGGTGTTGACAGAATTGTAGACATCGAAATTCTTGTGGGTTCCAACTACAGCGACAGACTTTTTGGTTCAGCCCTTGGTGACACCATCCGTGGTGCCGTTGGCAGCGATGCGCTGGTCGGTCGTGCCGGCAATGATTCGATGAACGGGCAGGACGGAAATGACTGGTTGCAGGGTGACGCTGGCGATGACAGCATGTGGGGCGGCAACGGCAACGACAAATTCTTTGGCGGTGCGGGCAAAGACTACATGTCGGGTGGAGCAGGCAAGGATTCATATTACCTGAACCACACGCCGTCGGTGGCAAACCGGGACACGATCGCGGGATACAATGTTGTGGATGACACGATCTACCTCAACAAGGTCACATTTGCTGCCGTCGGCACGGCCATGTCAGCTGACGAGTTCCATGTCGGCACCAGTGCAGGCGATGCGGAAGACCGGATCATCTACAACAAGACGGCGGGAATTCTGTATTATGACGCAGATGGAACCGGGACGGCAAAGTCGGCAGTCATATTGACGTACATCGACAAGAACCTGGCGCTGGGCCACGGCGATTTCCTGATGGCGTGAGATCTGCGGTTGCGGGCCTGGTTGCATCAAATACGTGTGGGTGGTGCCAGGTCTTGCAGCATGATAATCAGCTCGCGATGATGGGCAACGCCGGTCTTGCTGTAGATGGCGTCCAGCTGGGTACGCGCTGTTGAAATGGCGACGCCGTTCGTGGCGGCCAACAACAAGCGGATGCTTTTTCGCGAAACAGCTCAGAGGGTTTACCGGTTGTGAATTTGCATGATTTTACCCTGACAAGCATTGACGGCAAAGCGATGCCGCTGACGCAGTTCAACGGTAAAGTGGTTCTGTTGGTGAACACGGCATCGGAATGCGGATACACGCCGCAGTATGAGGGCCTGGAGTGGCTATGGCTCACATACCGGGACAAAGGGCTGGTGATTATCGGCGTGCCGTCGAATGATTTTGGCGCGCAGGAACCAGGGAAGGCCGACGAGATCGCAACGTTCTGCAAGCGCCATTATGGTGTATCGTTTCCGCTGACAGACAAGACTGTGGTGAGCGGATATTCAGCGCATCCAGTTTATGCGTGGGCAGGTGGTAAGGCAGGTTTGATCGGGCGGCCGAAGTGGAATTTCCACAAATACCTGTTTGGACGAGATGGAAAGTATGTCGACTGGTTTTCGACGCGCACGAAGCCTACGGGCGGGAGTGTGGTGAAGGCAGTAGAGAGGGCGCTGGGGGTGTGAGGTATTTGTGGAAGAACGGTAAATACAAATATTCCATCAATCCACCCAGCTTTACCCACCCAGTTTTTCATAAGCCAGGTTGATGCGCACCAGCATGGCGGCGGCGTAGTCGCGCATTTCCTGGGGCAGGTCGAAGTTGTCGAGCCGGTCGGAATGATAGAGCTTGGCGAGGGCGTGATAGGCGGCGCGGATGGCCTCGGGTGTGGCCGTGTTCTCGATCCCCAGCACGGCCCAGGGATTGAACTGGGCGCGATCCGAGGTGCGGCGCTGTTGGTTGAGCTTGGCCTGCGGCGGATTGGTGATCTCGGCCCTGGCCACTTGTGCTTTCGCCAGAAAGAAGTTTTGCCCTTCACCCGAAATCAGGTCCAAGTACTGATCCGGACCGTTCATCGTGTCGGTCAGTTTGCCGGTCAACGACACTTTGACGCTCACAATAATTTTCTTGCCGTCGATGAGGGTGAGGGTGGCGAGGGCGCGCGCCGGTGCGTTGGAAGAAAGGGACATGGACAAAACCTAAGTGGCCGGGTTTACTTTTCGATGAAGCAACAGGGTAAACAGACTTGCAGGTGCGATGCAGCGCCGCCCATGCACTACGCCACCAACTCCCTGAAATCCTTTGGCTCCAGAAAATAGACACTGTGTCTGGTCTGGCTCCAGAAATTTGCCTGTTGAAACACCGATTCAATCACTTCGTCGCTTACGTCCACTTCGGTGCGGATGAAACGTGCGCCCAGCTTTGCGCCATTTTTGGCGGCGAGCGTCAACAGTTCGCGGCCGATTTCAGACTGTGCAGCGGTGCTGCTGACATTCAAATCCGCAATGTAGATACCCTTCATGCCGCGCCAGGTTGAATAGGTCATGACCCAGGCGCAAAACCCACAAATGCCGGAATCCGATTCCGCAATTTCAACATTGAGAAAGCCTTGGCTGTCGCGAAGGCTTTGTTCCGAAATCTCGGTTTCAAAATCCCTGCCATAGTTGTCAATGAGGGTCCGGATCAAACGCGCTACATCGGCCTCCTGGCCTTCCTTCATGCGCCCATACTGAATCGTCACTCTTCACTCCCTTGAATACACTCTGGGGTTGAATAGTTCAGATTCGGGGAATTGAGAAGGCCTTAAATCTTCATTGCCCGGTTGATGGGCATTGCGAGAAATTCCACCCCACGTCGTCTTACTGATGGGCTGAAGACTGTTGTGAATGCAGTGGTGCGCATCCTGTTTACGCTTGCGCAGAACGTGAAGCGAGAATTAGAGGGCAGCCGACATGGAATTTTCAAAAAAACCTGTTTGGCCGGGACGGAAAGTCTTTTTCTGGTTCTCTTCACGTACAAGGCGGATAGTCGGGACGGTGTTGGAGTGCGGGAGAGCTTCAGGAAACTCTTGTTTCCTAAAGCAGAACAAAGTATGGTCCAAAGAGGGGGTGTACTCTAGCAGGAGTTCACCATGTACACGTTACTTCGCTCTCTGCCCTTGAAGCAAATTTTTTCAGCGCAGCTTCCGTCTCTTGGAATGGCTTGGATCGTTGCTGAGTTTTTTTACAAATTTCACAGTTTTACACTCGAGTGTGCAGCCTTCCTCGCCACATGGTTCGTTTTGGACGCTGTCCTGAGCACTTTACTGAAATATCCCGTTAGTCGAACAACCCAATGACCTGAACCCTTCAATCGGAGGATTGACCATGGGCTGTTGTGGACAACGCAAGGACCAAACTGGGATCAAGCAGACGGGATGGCTGAGGCATTGCTATTTGTGCCGCTGGTGGTGCGTCCTGACGCGGAAGGGCAAGACGCCGGATGGCGATCCTTGTGTGACAATCCCCGGCCATCTTGTTCGCAAACCTGACCCCTGCATCTATAGCCAGTTCTTGCTTATGCAGTTGGGCAAGCCCGTCACTTGGGACAATCCGGATGTACGGATACTACTGAATGGCGTTGAGCAGTACACTTACGATCTTGTGGCTGACACGACTTACGATGTCGAAGTCACAGTGCACAACAGTTCGCGGGACAAACCCGCCACCGGCACTTTAGTAGACATTGAGTGGATTGAGTTTGGCGCAGGAGGTCAGATCAGAACTCCGATTGACGCGCCGGTCGTGAACGTGCCGCTTTGGCCGGGAACTGCCACGGCACTCGTCAAATGGAAAACCCCCGCCATTCCCGGCCACTATTGCATCGAAGTCGATGTGTCCCACCCGGATGACGGCAACCCGTCAAACAACAGAGGTTGGAACAACACACAAGTGCACGCGGCCAATTCGCCCGTCGACAGAATGGTCAGAATCTTCAATACGAAACCGGGTGATTGCCCAAAGGTGGCAGAGGGAGGTGGGCCATATCTCGACTATCGCCGCGCTTTTGTAGGTTGGGGTTTGCTTGGCGCACTGGCAGCCATGTACTATGCACATGTGCTTCCCGATGGCCTTTCATTTGGTGCGCGTTATGGTCTTTCGATGCTCGCGGCATATGTGCTGATGGCAGCGTTCGGATTCCTCTACTATTGGCTCTACAACCAGCGGCGGCGACCACCTGACGGAGAAACGCCGGACAGCCGCGACCGGATTGATTGTCATTTGGTGAACACAACGGTTGACTCGCATGAATTCGATGATGCCATTGGGAAAGGGTTTGACCCTGACGGCGCGTTTGCCGGCAAGGCTGCCGTCTGGCCGGCCTTCATTGATCCGCCGAGTTTTGTTTTTCTTCCGGGTGAGGCTTTCCGTGACGTCCGTTTCCATACTGATGCTCCTGATGATCCCGGTCCCCCCGGGCATTTCAACGTCAACGTCTGGCAGGGTGGAGAGCCATCTGGCGGCGTGACAATCACCGTGACACGTGGAGGCTAGCCATGGCTGGATGTGACACAAAACACGATGGCGAAGGCAACTATAATTCAGGCCGTGACCGCGTCCTGGGCTGGGTGTTAGGTGGCGCTGGACTATTGGGCCTTGCGGGCTTCCTGTCTATCGCCGAAGTTGGTGTTGCGACCGGTCCTGGCGGATTGATTGCCGTAGGCATCATGATCGCCATCATGGGCGCAGGAGCCATTCTCGGGTTCTTTATTGGTTTTGCCGTAAATTGGTTCGACCGCCTGCACGAGCACAGTCCAAAGGAAATCACAATGAGTGGTTGCGTTCTGTGCGCTGGCAAAAACACTGGATTTCCACCTTTTAGTGACAACGACTGGACCTTCAACTTGGGAGGCAAATCTCTTGCCGTTGATGGACCGTCAGGTTTCGGACTGACGGTCGACGAAATACGGACCAGAGACGCGCCGGGTGGCGGGCCCGCCTTCACAATAATTGATCCGAGGTCCGGGCAAGGAGCGTTACACTGCGAAATTGGCTCGCGGATCGCTGACTATGCGGCGGTTGGGGCCGCTGCTGGCTCGGTAGCGGGTGCAATTGCAGGTGCCTTGATTGGTGCCGCCATATGTGTGGCGCTCGGACTTGCAACGTTTGGCATTGGTGCGCTCTTGTGCCTGTTAGTTATAGCAATTGCAATCGCCGTCGGCGCATTCGCGGGCGGCGCGATTGGCAATACAATCGGTGCAGGCATTGGCTGGATTGCCGACGCCGCTTCAGATTTTGATGAGCGGGGTGAAGCTGTGAGCGAAGGGTGCCTGATGACGTTGACGGGCCGTTGGGTGACGGACTCAAGCCATCAGCACAACGAGATTCACGATGTTGCCAGCGCACAGCTCATTGAGTGCAATGATTGTGTCAACGCGACTGGAACAAGCTCATCAGGCCTGATCGCTGCAGTCGGTATCGGCAGGCATCCGACCGGTCGCGACCCGTGATCCATTGACATCGGGTTTGCAAGAAGCTGCCCTGCAATCTGCCGCAAGTCTGGTAGATTTCTTTCCTGCGTAATTCACTGTGGGCCAGATCCTCGTACATTCCCACGTCGTCTTCCTGATGGGCTCAAGACTGTTGTGGGGTGGTGGCCTGGCACTGGCGATCATGGCGAGAGATAGCACACCCTCCGTACGGTGTCAAGCATTATTTTCTTATTTCAGTAAATTAATGCTAAATCATTGATTGCCCATCTGGCCCCGGGTGCGGTGCGTTGCTGGCGGATTCCCAAGCGAGCCTTAGTCTGCTAGTGGTTGGTGGTCGCAAAGGATCCTTGATCATGAACAAGCCCATCACACTGCCTGCCGGCTCGCCGTGGACGCCGTCGCCCAACAATCTTGAGGCGTTCTGGATGGGGTTCACGCCGAACAAGTCGTTCAAGGCGCGGCCGCGGATGATCGCGCGCGCCAAGGACATGCATTACTTCGACATGGAAGGCCGGGCCATTCTGGACGGTTCGGCGGGGTTGTGGTGTTCCAATGCCGGGCATTGCCGCAAGCCGATAGTCGATGCCATTGCGCAAGCTGCGGCGGATCTTGATTTTGCGCCGACGTTCCAGTTTGGCCATCCCAAGGTGTTCGAGCTGGCGTCGCGCCTCACCACGATGGCGCCGGGGGATTTGAATTATGCGTTCTTCTGCAACTCCGGATCGGAAGCGGCGGATTCGGCGTTGAAGATGGCGATTGCCTATCACCGGGCGCGGGGTGAGGGGACGCGCACCCGGCTCATTGGGCGCGAGCGCGGTTATCATGGCGTCAACTTCGGCGGCATTTCCGTTGGTGGCATGGTCGCCAACCGCAAATGGTTTGGCAATCTGATGGCGGGTGTTGATCATCTGCCGCACACCTACAACCGCAAGGAACAGGCGTTTTCGCGTGGCGAACCGGAGTGGGGTGCGCATCTTGCCGATGATCTGGAAAAGCTGGTGACATTGCACGATGCCTCGACGATTGCGGCGGTGATTGTCGAACCGATGGCGGGATCAACCGGCGTGCTGCCGCCGCCGAAGGGCTATCTCAAGCGTCTGCGTGAGATTTGCACCAAGCATGGAATCCTGCTGATTTTTGACGAAGTGATCACGGGCTTTGGCCGTCTTGGCCACGCGTTTGCGGCAGAGCGTTTTGGTGTGGTGCCGGATTTGCTGACCTTCGCCAAGGGTGTCACATCGGGGGCTGCTCCCATGGGTGGTGTTTTGGCGCGGCAGGGAATTTATGACACGTTCATGAAATCCGCAGGTGATGCAGAACATGTGATCGAACTGTTCCACGGTTACACCTACACCGGCCATCCCATGGCGGCGGCGGCCGGAGTTGCGACGATGGATGTATACCGCGATGAAAACCTGTTCGAGCGGGCGTTGAAACTGGAAGATGCCTGGGCCGATGCGGCGTTTTCGCTGCAGGGCAATCCGATGGTGGAGGATATCCGCACCATAGGGTTGGTCGCGGCGGTCGATATCAAGCCCATTGAGGGCAAGCCCGGGCTTCGCGCCTACAAAGCCATGGAAACAGCGTTCCATGACCATGGCCTGCTGGTGCGCATCACGGCGGATACCATTGCCCTGTCTCCTCCGTTGATCATCAGTGAAAAGCAAATTGAAGAGATTTTCATGGACAAGCTGCCAAAGGTGATCGCAGCTGTGACGTAAGTGGGCATGCTGGCAAAAAACCTTTGCTTGGCAGCGGAACCGGATGGTAGGAGGTTGAACCTGAATTTGCCCGGCGGAGCTTTCGCTCTGACGGCCCTACAGCGTGCGACCTAAACGTGAAAAGACCACAACGAAGCAATTCCCAAGTGTCCCCGGACACGGTAAAGTCTGCTGATCCTGATTCGGGCGGTGGGGACGAGCATTTGATGCGCATGCGCGGGTGGCCAATGCTTTTGCTGGTGGCAATTTGTGCCTGTTTGGCGGTGGGCAGTGGTGTCTATCTGTTGAGCGGTGGCACGGATGCGCGGCTGGCGATGTCGGTTCTGGCAATCGCAATCGGTGTCGGACTTGCGGTGCTGGCTGTCACCTTGTTTTCCCAGCGCAACCGGCTGGATGGCCAGGTCAGGCAGGTGCGCAATGAGTTCCGTCTGGCGGATCGTGGTTTTCGCGACAGCCAAAACCGCACAGAATATCTGGCCACGCAACTCTTGGAGCACCGGCAGCGGAGCGACCAGGTATCGGGTGCCATCATGGCAGGCCTCAACGACCTCAAATCGAGCCATGCCAGCCTGGCTGAGCAGATGCGTGCTCCTGCTCCCCCAGCGGCACCATTTGTGGCCAAGCCCCCCAGTGGCTTTGGCGCATTCACGTCACCGCCACCACCACAGTCGCTGTTCAACGCACCACCGCCGCGGGTTGCCGGTGCGCCGCCGTTTTCAGGTGCCGCATTTGCACCCCATCCGAGTGCCGAAGCGGTGCGGGCAACTGCGCCCGTCGCGCCGCTGATTGACCGGTTGTCGACATCGCTCGAACCCATCGTCGACATGTTCACCGGCAAGACATCGCATTACCGGCTACATCTCGGCATGACCAAGCAGGGTGGCGAAGACGTGGCATCGGATGTGGTTTTGCACCATGCCGACCGCACGGGATTGCGTGCGGGCTTTGACTTGCATGCGGCGCGCGATGCGTTGGGATTGCTGCGGCGGTTGCGGCAACGTGATGAAGTCCTCAACATTTTCCTGCCCATTGGGGCGGCAACACTGCAAGCCGAGGATGCGGTCGAGTCGCTGGTCGATTTGCGCGATGAATTTCCCGATGTCGCTGACGGGTTGATCCTCGAAATCCCGCACGCCATGCTGGCAGGATTGCCAGAGACGGGTCTTGAAGGCTTGGCGCAGCTGGCGCGGCATGGCCATGGCCTGGCGCTGGCCAATGTGTCGGTCAATGGCATTGACTTGCCGGCACTGGCGAAACTCAATGTTCGCTTTGTGTCGATCAACTCGGCAACAGCCACCGGGGCTGAAGGGCCGTCACCAGCCGTGCTGCACTTTGCGCAATCAGCGCGGGCGTTGCGCGTGCATGTGATTGTCACGAATGTGGCTGACCGGCTCAGTGTGCCGTTCATTTCCAAAGTGTCGCGCTACGCCTCGGGACCTGCCTTTGCCGATCCCCGACGGGTCAAGAACGATGCAAGCCAAGGTGCCACTGCCGGATACAGCGCTGTTGCCTGACACGATGCGTGACCTGTCGGTGCTTTATCCGGTGTGGTTCTGCGACATCTGGGGCGTGGTGCACGATGGCCAACGGCCCTTTGCCTTATCTGTCAGTACACTGAGGAAACACCGCGATGCGGGTGGGCGGGTTGTGCTGGTGACCAATGCGCCGCGCACGGCGTCGGGCGTGCACCAACAATTGCTTGAAATCGGCGTTGAACCCCAGGCCTGGGACAGCATTGTCACCTCCGGTGATGTGACGCGCACCCTGATGCTCGAGCATGGTGGCGGAGCCTTGTATCACATTGGACCGGCGCGGGACTTTTCGTTGTTTGACGGACTGGATGTGGCGCGGGTTCCGCTGGCGGAGGCGAAGGCCATCATCTGCACGGGCCTGTTCGATGAGTTTCACGAAAGGCCCAAGGACTACATTGACCGGCTTCGTACCATGGTCGCCAGCAAGCTGCCGATGATTTGTGCCAATCCCGACAAGATCGTGCGCAAGGGAGATCACATCATTCCCTGTGCCGGAGCGCTGGCTGAAATCTATGCCGACTTGGGGGGAACCGTTTACATGGCGGGCAAGCCGTTCAGGCCCATCTATGAATTGGCGTTGAAAATTTCTGGTGCAGTGCGCTCGCAGGTTCTTGCCATCGGTGATGGGCCCGAGACGGACATCAAGGGTGCAGCAGATTTTGGTTTACCGGTGGTACTGGTGTCTGGTGGAGTCAATGAAGTTTCTGAAGGGTTGGAAGCTGAGGTTTTGCACCTGGTTCCACATGCGAATATTGTGAAGACGGTGGCGGCGCTGGGGTGGTGAGCGCGCCGGTTACTTGACCAATCCGCGCAGCCGGTCCTGCTCAAGGTGTTCCGGCCTGCGCTTTCCCGGCTCGCCAAAGCCGCCACCACCTGGCAGTTCCACCACGAGGGCATCACCTGTTGCCACAATGTGCATTCCCTTGTCGGGAAGTGGTTTGCCGGATTTCATGTAGGCTGCACCCTTGCGTCCGGGCTTGCCGCCATCGCGGCCCTGGGCGGGGTTTTTGATGCGGTCGAATGTTGCGGCGGAGATGGCGAAGGGTGCTGCTTCGCGGTTGCGCACCTCGATGCGCTGCCCCAGGCCACCGCGCCATTCGCCCTCACCACCGGAGCCTTGTAGGAATTGCTTTTCGCGAAACCACAATGGGCATTGACCTTCCGTGATCTCGACGGGGATTGCGCCAACACCGGAAGGGAACGACATGGTCGAGATGCCATCCTTGCCGGGCCTGCCGCCCATGCCGCCGAGGCCGATGGAGATGACGCTAAAGGGCGTTGCATTCTTTGTGTGCTCTACCGAAACTCGTCCGTGGGCTGAATAAAGCGAGAGTATCCAGATGGGGCCCGCACTTTCGGCCTGCACTTTTCCGGGCAGGGCTTGCGCCAGGCAGCCGAACACGCAATCAGCCAGCATCTGGCCAACAACGTGGCGCGCGGTCACGGGCGATGGCCGGATGGGATCGATTACTGATCCCGGTTCGGTGATCATGTCAAACACCGACAGGGAGCCAATGTTGTTTGGCACGTGTGATGCGACGACGGCTTTCAATCCGAACACTGCATAAGCCAATGTATAGGTGCGTGGGGAATTGATACCCTGCAAGGATGCCGGCGAAGATCCGGTGAAATCGATCAGCACCCTGCCATCGCGGATGGTGAGTTTGCAGCGCAGGAGCAGTTCACGCTCATAGCCATCCAGCGGCATGTCGTAGGACCATTCACCTTCCGGCAATGCGCGGATGGCTTCGCGCGCACCGTTCTCGGACTGTGTGAGAATGTGCTTTGCCAACCCATCCAGATCTTTGAGCGCGAATTCTTCCATCATGCTGACCAGACGGCGGGCACCTGTGTCATTGGCGCTGATCAGCGACAGGATATCGCCGCGCACTTCGACAGGGCTTCTGGAATTGGCGAGAATGATGGCCATGACATCTTCATTGAGCACGCCGCTTTTGCGGATCATCAAATGCGGGATGAGGGTGCCTTCCTCGAAGGAAGAGTTGGCGTTGGCCGTCATGCCGACGCCACCGACGTCGATCACGTGGCAGGTGGAGGCAAAGAACGCGACGAGTTTTTTGCCAAGGAACACCGGTGTCATCACCACGTAGTCGAACAAGTGTCCGGTGCCGAGCCAGGGATCGTTGGTGATGAACACATCGCCCGGTTTCATCGTGCGTGGCGGGTACTTGTCGAAGAAATGCGCCACCGCTGTTGCCATGGTGTTGACGTGGCCCGGGGTACCCGTCATCGCCTGCGCGATCATGCGACCCGTCGTGTCGTAGACACCGGCGGAAAGATCGCCTGCCTCGCGGGTGATGGTGCCGAAAGCGGTGCGGAGCAGGGCCTGGGCCTGTTCCTCCACCACGGCGATGAGCCGGTTCCACATGACTTGCGTGCAGATGGCATTGAGTGCCGACTTGCTCATGAAGGAGTGTCCAATGCACCCTTCTCCCCTCGCGGGAGAAGGTGGCGCGAAGCGCCGGATGAGGGGGCTGAGAAGCGAGTCGACTTGGTAGCGGAGTGGGGGCGCGACCCCCTCATCCGTCTCGCGCAGGTGGCGCGAGCCACCTTCCCCCACGAGGGGGGAAGGAAAGGTGAGCCTTGCGCATGGCTAATCATTGTCTCTCCATCACAATGTTGCCCATGGAATCGACGCGGGCGGAAAATTTTGCACCGACGATGGTTGAGGTTTCGTTTTCGGCGATGATGGCGGGGCCTTTTACCTTTGCACCGGCCTTCATGTCGAAGCGCCAGTAGACAGGTGCTGGCACGGTGCGGCCGAGGCTTGCATCGAAAAGAGTGAGTCTTCGCATGGGCTTGGGAGCGGTTCTTGATGGGGTGAATCGGGTTGCAACAGGTTTTTTCACGCGTGTCGACACTGTCACCGAAAATGTGATGGCTTCGGCTTTCTGGCCGGGAATGGTGAGGCCGTAGACGGTTGCGTAGGTTTTCTCGAAAGCGGATTTCAGCTTTGCGCCGTCTGATTTCGTCAGTGTACGGATGGGCAGGCGGACGCGGACCTCGTGGCCCTGGCCAACGTAGCGGCAATCGGCGATGATCGAGACATCCAGGGGTTCGCGTTTAGCGGCACGGCGGACGATGGTTTCGGCGTCACGCCGCATGGTGGCGAGAAGTGAATTGACGCGGGTGTGGTCGAATGCATCGAGGCTCACGGCGGCACTGCGGGTGATCTCGTAGGAGATTGGTGCCTGCAGGAATCCGATGGCCGAGCCGACGCCAGCCCCTTGCGGGACGATGATGCGCTTCACACCGATTTTATCCGCGAGGCGGCAGGCGTGCAAAGGTGCGCCGCCGCCAAATGCAATCATGGTGCAGTTGGCAATATCCTTGCCGCGTTCGATGGCGTGGACACGGGCCGCGTTGGCCATGTTCTCCTCGACGATTTCGGCAACACCGGCGGCGGGCCAGATGCCGGTGATGTTCAAGGGCACACCGATTTTGACTTGCAATGCCTTGCGGCTGGCATCGGCATCAAGCTTGATCTTGCCACCGGCAAAGTGGGCGGGATCGATTTTGCCCAACGCCACGTTGGCGTCAGTGACAGCGGGCTCGGTTCCGCCGCGACCATAGGCTGCGGGGCCGGGTTGTGCGCCTGCGCTATCGGGGCCAACGGTAATGCGACCCAGCTTGTCGACGCGGGCGATGGAGCCGCCGCCTGCACCAATTTCCACCATTTCGATCACGGGAATGCGCACTGGGATGCCCGAGCCTTTCATGTCCTTATAGGCACGTGCGATCTCGAATTTGTGGGCGCGCTCGGGTTCGCCATTGCTGAGCAAGCATATTTTGGCGGTGGTGCCGCCCATGTCGAAGCTGAGCACCTCCGGCAGCTTGCAGGCGTGGGCGAGGCGGCTGGCGAGGATGGCACCGCCTGCGGGCCCTGATTCAACCAGGCGAATGGGAAAGCGGCTGGCCGTATCCAGTGTGGTCAGGCCACCGCCTGACATCATGAGATAGAATGGGGCATTGAGCTGTATCGCCGCAAGGCCATCGCGCAGGCGTGCGAGGTATCCTGCCATCAGCGGGCGGACATAGGCGTTGGCGACAGTGGTTGAGAAGCGCTCGTACTCGCGCACTTCGGGGGCGACTTCGGAAGACAGGCAAATGGTGGTGGCTTCGGGAAGCAGGGGCCGCAACAGTTCGGCCACGCGGCGTTCGTGGGCATCGTGGGCGTAGGCGTGCAGAAAGCCGATGGCGACCGCACCGCAAGCTTCTGCGCGAATTCGCTCAGCCAAAACGGGGACGGCGCTTTCGTCCAGTGGAATCAAAACATCGCCATTTACCGCCAACCGTTCGGTGATGGTGAACCTTCGGTCGCGTGGTACCAGTGGTTGGGCGCGGTCGATCATCAGGTCGTAGTGGTCAAAACGTTTTTCGTAGCCTTGCTCGATCACGTCGCGGAATCTATCGGTGGTGACGAAAGCGGTTTTCGCCCCTTTGCGTTCGATCAGGGCGTTGGTTGCAAGCGTGGTGCCGTGAATGAAAACGCTTATATCCGAGGGGTTTACGGTTGCTTCCGCAAGCAGCTGTTGAACCCCATCCAGCACGGCGATTTCCGGCGCTTGGGTGGTCGTCAGCACTTTGGTGGACCAGCGTTGGGGTCCCTGTTCGAGGACGATGTCGGTAAACGTGCCACCGATATCGGCTGCGAGTTTGAGCGGATGCGCCATGAATATGCGATGCCCCATCGCAGGGCATTTGACAAGTCATGAGGGGATTGCTTCATTCCCATGATGGCAAAAATCACAATTCAAGATGTAGCGCAGCGGGCGGGTGTTTCAGTTGCAACGATTGACCGGGTGTTGAACCGCAGGCCGGGCGTCAAGGCCAACACCATCGAGAAGGTGGAGTCCGCCATTCGCGAGTTGAACTATCAGCCGGACCGGATTGCAGCGCGGCTGGCGCGCAACCGGGATTACCGGTTCTGGTTCATCCTGCCTTTGACGGCCGGCGAGTTCATGATGCGCGTCGGAGAGGAAGTCGAGCAGGCGGCCAAGCGCATGGCACCGGAGCGCGTCGCCATCATGGTGAAACGTGTCGACGTGTTTGATGGTGCGGTGCTGGCGCAGGCGTTGGACAATCTGGAAGAGGATGTTGACGGGGTGGCGGTCGTTGCCCTTGACCATCCGGCGGTGCGTGAATCGATCAACATGTTGGTGGCGCGCGGTGTTGCCGTGGTTACTTTGGTGTCAGATGTTCCGGGATCGAAGCGGGCGCATTATGCCGGGATCGACAATTCATCAGCGGGGCGCACAGCGGCGGGGCTGCTGGGCCGGTTTCTGCGCGGCAAGACCGGGAAGGTGGGGTTGTTCGCAGGATCACTGGCCTTGCGTGACCACATCGAGCGGCAATTCGGGTTTGAGCAAGTGATGGCGCATGAGTTTCCGCAGTTTGAGATTCTGCCAGTGCGTGAATCGCGTGATGACATTGGGCGCAGCGAGGTGATGGCGCGGCAGATTGTCAAAGAGCACAGCGACCTTCTGGGCATTTACAATGTGGGTGGCGGCACCATGGGCATTGTCGCCGGGCTGGAGGCGAGCTCCCGGGCCAAGGACATCGTGTTTATTGCGCATGAAGTGACAGACGGTTCGCGCCGGGCGCTGATCCGGGGCACGATTGACGCCATCATCAACCAGGATGCGGGCCATGAAGTGCGAAGTGCAGTGCGCGTGTTGCTGAGCAAGGTTGACAATGCACCGTTGATTGAAGCGCAGGAGCGCATCAGGATCGATATTTTCATGCGGGACAATTTGCCGTGAGGGTTGAGGGTCCTTGCGGGCGGCTATAGCTTTTTCAACTTGCCTTCAATCGCGGCGCGCCTGCTTTCAAGGAACGGCGGGAGGGACAGGGTTTCGCCGAGTTTGTCCATGGGTTCGTCGGCTGAAAAGCCGGGGCCGTCGGTGGCGAGTTCAAAGAGGATGCCATTGGGTTCGCGGAAGTAGAGGCTCTTGAACCAGAAGCGGTCGACGGGGCCGGAATTCGGAATGCGCATGGATTTGAGGCGGTCGGCCCAGGCGATATAATCCGTGGACGGAATATTGAAGGCTACGTGATGCACGCTGCCAGCACCTTGCCGCGCTGGTGTCAAATGAGGTTCCACTTGCACATGCAGCTCGGCTACGGGGCCTTTGCCCTTCATCCAGTAGATGTGCGTGCCATCGCGTTCGCCGGCATAGGACATGTTCATGAGTTGCTGGAGAACAGCGTCAGTCGGCGCAAGGTCGGGCACACTCAAGGTGATGGGACCGAGGCCGCGGATCTGGTGATCGGCGGGAACACTGCTCTTTTCCCAGACGTTGAACGCTGTATCGCTTTCATCATTGACCAACGACAGGCGCTGGCCTTCGGCATCCTCGAAGTTGAGTGTCAGGCGGCCCAGATGCTCCGTGGGCTGACCACATTTCACGCCGTGTTGCCGGAAGTGTGCGGCCCACCATTCAAAAGTGTTTTCGCCCTTGACGCGAAGTCCGGTACGGCAAACGGAATTGGTGCCGCGCACTTCTGGTCCTGTCGGCCAGTCGAAGAACGTGATGTCGGTGCCGGGTGCGCCTTTGCCATCAGCGTAAAACAGGTGGTAGGCAGAGGTGTCGTCCTGGTTCACGGTTTTCTTGACGAGGCGCAGGCCGAGTATGCGCGTGTAGAAATCATGGTTCTGCGGCGCGTTGGCGGTGACAGCGGTGAGGTGGTGAAAGCCATTGAGGTGCATCACAGCGTTTCCACCGGTTCCGGCTGGCCGAGGATGAAGCCCTTGTTGTCGAGGCCATACATGTCGGGGCGGAAGTTGATGCGGCCATCTTCGGTGGCCCAGGCGGTGAGGTACATGAAACGCACATCGGTTGGCGTTTGTACTTTTGTCACGGTGGTTTCCTGGCTGGCCGTAATCATTTCAAAGCGGCCTTCATCAAAGCCGTCCTGGCCATTGAGTATCCAGGCAATGAAATCACGGACCTGATCGACGCGCACACAGCCTGAACTGTCGAAGCGGGCGTTGGTGGCGAAGAGTTCGCGATGTGGTGTGTCGTGCATGTAGACCATGAACTCGTTCTTGAAGTTCACTTTCACCGTGGCAAGGGCGTTGTGTTCGCCGGGTTGCTGCTGGAAATGATAGCGGTCGGGTGCGGTCACTTCCCAGTCAATTGTCAAGGGATCGACCTCGGGTCCGCCAACACCATCGAAGACGAGGATGTGCATTTGCTCCAGGTATGTGGGATCGGCGAGGAACTTGGGGATGATGTCGCGGGATACGATGGAGGCGGGCGCGTTCCAATATGGATTGAATGTGACGTCCGTCACCATGCTTTTGAGGGCAGGTGTGGGGCGTTCCAACTTGCCGACGACAACATTGTGGCGTGAATGCACGCGGCCATTCTCCACTGTTTCCAGTTGCACCGACGGGATGTTGACAAGAATGGAACGGGTGCCCAAGCCGATCAGGTATTCCTGGATGCGGGGCATGTTTACCAGCAAGGCAGCGAGGCGGTCGGCAGCGGAAATATTGAACTCGGCGATGGTTCGTTCGGTGATTTTTCCGGATGGTGCGATGCCGTGGTTGGCCTGGAAACTCTTCAGTGCACTGATCAGTTCGTCGTCAATGGATTCTGGCTTCTCGACCGCAAGCGCATCAAAGGACAGGTAGTTTTCGCGCACCAGCCGCTGGCGCAACAGAATGTAGCGATCCGGGGATCTTGTTTTCAGGAATTTTTCGGCGGGCAGGTCCGGCCAACCTCCGCCTGCGGCAATCTCTTCGTAAAGGGCGATGGCATCCTGCATGGCTTGCATGGCACCGAACGAGATGATCGGTGCTTCATTGCGTCCGGCGAGAATTTCAGTTTGGGTGGCAAGCTTGCCTTGCGTTGCCATTTTGGGCGGAATGGTTGCTATGGAAGCGGTGGTGGGTGCGTCAAGCAATGGCCCCACGACAATGTCTTCGGCCCAGGCTGCGCTGGCCAAAGGCCACGCTGCGCCCAAGGCCAGCAGCCGGCGTCTCGATATCGACACTTGTCTCACAGCACGTCACTCACTCTAATGCCCACCAATGGTGGTTCAATAAGGTAAATGGTGGCTTAATTTTGACTTTGCTGACGCGGTTGTGATGGCTCAGGCCGCTGATTCGGTTTCGGTCAGGGGAACGGCACTCAGTTCCTCCGGTTTGCGCCGGATGATGACAATGCGGGGCTTGTTTTCGGCCGCGGTTGAATCAGGCAGCGGTTCATGGGAACTGGTGCCGCTGTTGGCGGGTGCGGGATCATTTTCAGTTGGCGTATTTTGCGCCGGAAGTGCCTCACCTTTGTGGATTGTCAATTTCGCGCCACGCGGTGGTTGTTCTGGCACAGCAGCTGCCGCAGACGGGACCTTGAATTGCACGGTCGTTGATGCACCTGTCTGGACGGGTGCGAACACATCGGCATCCTGCTGAAAATAGCGTTGGGTTTCAGTGGTGGCGGATTTCGGTTTTGCCACTGTCGGGGCGACCTGCAGGTCGTTTTCGAGCTGTTGCACCAGGTTCAGGGCGACATCCAGCCCCTGACCCACGCTGTCGCGCACATCCTGCGGGGCTTGTGTTTCAATCGCCTGGCGCGACAATTTGGCGAGGTGGGCGAACATTTGGGCTTCGTCTGACAGGGGTTTGCCGTTGGGCTGGAGTGCGCCGAGCTGGTTTCTGGCCTGCTGAATGGCGGCCTTGACGCGTTCCATGGCCGGGCTTGGATTGGCTGCCTGCGGCATGCTGCCGACCACGTTCTCGAGCTTATGGATCGCATCTAGAACGGATTGGGTTTCCTTGGTGCGCAAGCGAGCGGCGTATTCGCCGAGAAACCAGCGGCCACGCTCTGATTCCTGCACAGCCGCGAAGACATCGTCATAACTTTCTGAAAGAACAGGAGAAATACTACTCACGAGACACCACCTAACACACACACAAACTGCGCCCCCAACATGCACATAGGGAGCAAGGGCAGAGTTAAGGGTAAAGTGGTGAATCTTTCGTTTAGGCCGGGATGGTTTCAACCCCACAGGGTTTGGGGTGACGGATGGATGGTGCTGCCGGTGAAGGTCAGACCGGGCTCGCGGTCTTTTGCCAACAGCAGAGGGCCATCGAGATCGACGATACTGGCGAGTTGGGCGAGCAGCAAGGCTGGTGCCATGGCCAGCGATGTGGCCAGCATGCAGCCGACCATGATACTGAAGCCATTCTTTTGTGCCTGTCGCGCAGTTGCGAGTGCCGGGGTGAGGCCGCCGGTCTTGTCGAGCTTGATGTTGATCGCGTCATACTTGCCATGCAGACTTGCCAGGCTTTCTTGACCGTGGGTAGATTCATCGGCACAGATGGGAACAGAATGTTTGATGTGACGCAAGGCCTCGTCGTTGTTCACCGGCAGTGGCTGTTCGATCAGCGTAACACCGAGGTTGACGCACAGGGCGAGAAGTCCTGGCAGATTTTCCGGAGTCCAGCCTTCATTGGCGTCGATGATGAGTTGGCTGAGCGGGGCTGCGGTGCGGACGGCGCGGAGGCGTTCGTGGTCGCCATCACGCCCCAATTTCAATTTCAACAGTGGCCGATGTGATTGGGCGCGTGCAACTTCCGCCATCGCCTCTGGCGTGTTGAGGCTGATGGTATAGGCAGTGGTTATCGCGGCAGGTTTTTGAAGCTTGGCGTTTTGCCAGACAGGTGTGGCGGTGCGTTTTGCCTCCACATCCCACAAGGCGCAGTCCAGTGCGTTGGCGGCGGCCATGGGCAAGTGCAAAGCCGCAATGTCATGGCGTGTGATGCCTGTTGCCACGCGCGCGCGAATGGATTGCAGTGCAGCCAGGACCTGGGGCACGGTTTCATTGTAGCGCGCGTAGGGCACGCATTCACCACGGCCCACGTGGTTGCCATCTTGAAGTTCCACGACGACCACTTCGGCGGAGGTTTTTGAGCCGCGAGCGATGGTGAAGTTTCCGGCAATCGGCCAGGATTCGGAACGAGCCGTGAGTTGCACCTGTCAGTCCGGAATGCGGCCTGCTGACTGGGCCAGCGACACGTAAACTTTGCCATGCTCCGATGAGAGAACTTTCTCGATGGCGTCGGCGGTGCCCGGTTCACTGGAGAGTGAGTCCAGCAAACGCTCAAACACACGGATGTAGGCGTTGATGCGGTTCTTCAGCAGGCGCTCGTCAGCGAAGCGGCGCTCTAGGGTGGTCTGCCATTTGCGGCTGCGGCCTTCAAACAGGCGCGTGTTGTAAACGGACCGGTTGTTGCCATTGAAGGCACGTTCCAGATCGCGCGGCAGGCCGTCGTCGAGGGCTTCAACGATGTCGCGCGCGGCGACGTTGAGTTTTTCCAACGAGGTTGTAACTTCGCGCGACAGTGAACCAAAGTCAGGTTCGGCTGACTTCTTGTCGGTATCGGCGCTCGAGCGGATGGCGGCGGCGATATCCGCCATACGGGATTTCACCGAGACGGGTGCTGGTTCGTTGCGCTCTGCCTGGGCAATCCGGGTGCTCATCGCCGCAGGAGCGGTCAGCGAGGCACCCTCAGATTTTCCCGGCCCGGACCCTTTTGGACTTCGTGGTGCGATGTAACCGGGGCCGGAAAAATCCAGCGTGCCGGACTGGCGCTTGACGGTTTCAGCGAGCGCATTCAGGGCGGCGATCTGGTCGGCCACCACGCGGCGCATGGCGTCGGCATTGGTGCGGGTTTCCTCTGGCAGATCGATCACCGCGCGACGCAGTTCGGTGCGGGCGGAGTCGATGTCCTTCACCACCTGCTGGGCGGTAATACGCATGTCTTGTGCGGTCTGCTGGAAGTCGGTGGCAGTTGATGACAGCATTTCGTTCATGCTGGCCAGGGCGCGTTCCTGCTGCTCGCGCAGCACGCGGGCGGCTTGCACCACTTGCGTGTTGGCACTTGATTCAAGACGCTTCAATTCCGTTTCGAGACCGCCCAGGGAGGCTTCTGTCTGTTCCGAAACGATGCGGTTGATGTCGCGGGCGCGTTTTTCGGCTGCATCAAGTGATTCCTCGATGAGGTTCATGTAGCTTGTCATGACCGCATCGATTTCCTGGGCGCGGCGGGCGGAGTCCTTGGTCAGGTTGTCGAGGGTGTCACGGCGGTTGGTGAGCATTTTTTCCATCTCGTCGTTGAACTTGGTCAACGAACGATCGACGAGGGCGGAGACGTCTTCGAGGCGGTCAGCCATTTTGCTGCCGGTCATTTCCAGTTTGCCGGTGAGTTGCATGGAGATTGACTCGAGACGGTTGTCCAATTCGCCAGCGGCGGTTGACAACTGGTCGGCGAGATAGGTGTTGGCGGTTTCGAGGTGTTTGCCGAATTTGCGCTCGGCTTCTTCCAACTTGCCTGACGTGGCGTTGGCTGCGGCATCGAAATCAGCTGTGGCGCGATCAATGCGGCCCACCATCAAGCCTGTCTCCTGCTCGATGCGGCCGGAAATCTGCATGGCCGTTTGGCCCATGTTTTCGGTGAACTCGGTTCTGGCGCGGCCAAGGTCCTGCGTCATCTGACTGCTGGCCTGGTCGAGGATCGAGGCAAACTGCGAGCCGGTGCCCTTCATGCGTTGCGACAGGTCGCCCGTGACATTTTGCAAGTGTTCAGTGGCTTCGTCGAAGCGCATTCCCAGTTCGCGTGACGTTGCTTCAACGCGCTCGAACATGGACTTGCCGGCGGTATCAATGCGCATTGCCACATCGCCACTGGTGGTGTTGAGGGCATCGACTGCGCGCACAGCTGTTTCGGCAAAGGTGGTGGTGACAGCGGTTGAGGTCTTGTCAAGCTGCTCGGTCATCATCTTGGTGTTGACTTCAAACAGGGCTGACAATTCGGTGGTGGCCTGATCGAGTTGACCGCCGAGGCGGGTGCCGGTCTGTGTCAGCAGGTTGCCAAGCTTGCCCGAGGATGAATCAAGCTGGTGGGTCAGGCGATCGGTGACATCGGCCACACGTTCGGTGACGGTGCCAGCTGTCGAAGAAATGTGATCGGTCAAGCGCGATGAAACCGATTCAAGCTGGTCGGTGACGTGCAGTGAAACATGATCGAGGCGGCCGAGGACGCGGGTTGACACCGTGTCGATGCCTTGTGTGACGATGGTCGATGTATCGTCGAGCCGTTCAAAGACGCGGTCGGCGGCAGCGTTGAAGTCGCCGGTCAGGCTGAGCGACACCTTGTCGAGGCGGCCATAGAGCTGCATGGACGCATCGTGCAGCTTGTTGGTCAGTTGGTCACCCGCTGTGGTGAGCAGGCTGGACATTGATTCACGGGCGGAGTCGAGCTTTTGCACGTACTCGCCGGAAATGGTGATGAGCTTGTCGGTGACGAGGCCGCCGCTGCTTTCGATGTTCTGCGACAGGGCGAGGCCCGATTCCTGTATCTGGTTGGTGACGATCTCGGACGTTTCCTTGAGGTGAGCCGCAATTGTGCCGCTGGTTGAAACCAGCAGTTCATTGAGGCCGGCACCGGCGGACTGCATCTGATTCATGACGGAGGCGGACGTGTTGCCGATCTTGTCGACCATGCGGGTGGCCGTACCTTCGATCCGGTCGGTTGATGTTTCGAGTGCGCCCACAGTGACGTTGAGTGTCGCATCGAGTTGGCTGCCGAAGCGGCTGGAAGACTGTTCAAGAAGACTTGTGGCACCTGAGAATGCCGATTCAATCTGGGAGCCAAAGCGACCGGATGAATGGTCCATCGCGTTGGTTGCCGACGACAGGGTTGATTCAATGTGCGAGCCAAAACGGTCGGAGGTTTCGCCGAGGCCGTTGATGGCCGCTGCCAGTGTGGCTTCAAGGGTGCCGGAGAATGTTTCCGTGGCGCGGTTGATGCCGCCCGTTGATGCTGCATAGACAGCATTGAGGCGCTCAGCCACTTCTTCGGAAGACGCGCGCATGCCTTGGCTTACCTGTTCCGCCTGGCGTTCCAAATGGCGACCGGCGGACAGCGAAGCTTCCTCGATGCGACCGGCGAAACTGGTTCCGGTGGTGTTCAGTTCGGTCAGTAGCTTGCTGGCGGATTGGTCGAGACCCGAAATCAGGTCAGTGCCTGCTTCGCCGATGCGGTTGGCAAACCTGTTGGCAGCGGTTTCAGCGCTGCTGGCCAGATGATTGGTGGCTTCGTCCATGTAGCCCGAAAGCGAGTCGCGCGAGCGGCCCACACGGGTGATGAAATCCTCGGCGACACTTTGCAGGCCTTGGGTAACGAGGCCGCGGCTTTGTTCAATGCGCTGGGCGGCATCGGTGCTGGAAGAGTCGATGAGGCTGGCGATTTCACCGGATGTTGTTTTCAGGTGGTTGGCCAGATTGTCGCTGAGCGCCGACACGGAATGCGACAACTCACCGACGACCTGACGGATCTGCGAGGTGTTGGCCGACGCAATACGATCGATGGTCTCACCGACTTCATTGTTGACGGATGACAGTTGATCGGCACTTTGGCGCAGCAATTGAACAAGACTGCCTTCGAGGCCTTTGACCTCGGAACCGAATTTCCGGGACTCTGATCCCAGATTGGACGCGGTGGCATTGAGTGACTGGATGTAATCCTGCAATTGTGACGAGAAGCCGCGGAAGTCGTTGACCAACATGCCGGACATGCGTTCGAATTGGGTGCTGTGACCGCCGATTTCCTGGCTCGCTGCCGCTGCGCGGCCAGCAACGTCATCAATTGAGCGTGAAAGCACAGTGGTTGAATTTTTCAGGCCATCTTCCAGGCGCGCGAAAGTGGACAGGGCCATGTTGACGACCTGGCCCAGATTCTGGGTGTTGCTTTCAATGCGCTGGAGCAAGGGTGCTGCTTCGCTGCCGACCAGCGTGCTGGTTTGCTGCAAGGCAATGCGTTGGGTTTCAAGGCCGGTCACGAGGTTGCGAATACGGTCTTCATTGGAACCGAAGGCGCGTTCAACCGCAGAAATCTCCTTGTGGACAATTTCTTCAAGCGCGGTGGCGCGTTGGTAAGCGTGTTCTACACCGCCGACGAGGAGATCTACCTCGTTGCGCACGGCCTGGGCGATGGAGGTGAGGCCATCCGCTGCAATATCCTGTGGGCGGATCAGGCGCATGGCCGATTGCATCAGAACTTCCGAAACGTGGCGCAGCTGCTGGGCGCGTTTCAGGAAATAGGCAAGGGTCCAAAATGCCAGGATTGGCAGGATGAGATCAGACGTCGCACTGAGAAGGGTTGCAGAAGCGGGCAGCGGATTGTTGGTGCCCAGGCTGGCAAACAGGCGGGTGAGGGTTGGTGTGTTCACGAGGAACCAGACAAACATCCAGATCGCCGAAAGGGCGAAAGCGAAAGCATAAACGGTTGAACTGGGCTGACGGCGCAGGCGGGCCAACATCATTGCAGTGCCCGGGTCATTCTCATTGGCGGGACGGTTGCGCAGCGGTGCCGCAGCGGATTGCGGGGCGATTGTTGCTTCCGCAGGAATTGCTCCCGGTGTTCCCACCCGCCTGCGTGTGTCTGAAATCTTGTTCGCCATTTATTTACCCGCACCCTTACTTACTGGCCATTGCCGGTTTTGCACGACACGCCGAAAACCAGGCTGTTCAACCTTCAGGTTTCCCCGCCTTACGTCCCCAACGCTGTGGCCTCAACACGTCATGGACTCCGACAGTAGCGCAAGATTCCATTGGCTTGAAACAGAATTAACCAGAAATTAGGACATATCTAAAGATTTGGTTAAAATTATGGATCAGGTTGAATCAATTCACACATTTCAATTTTTAACGGATTCCTTCAGGGGCCCTCAGGGTGCGCGTGGCAAAATTGCGGGCAGGGCGTGAGGGACTTCAAGCATGTTGCAGAACAGTCAAGGTTTTTACGGGTTTAGCCGGGTTGCACTGAACCCGGCGGTATTTGACTTTGACATGTTTGACCATTTGACGATGGGAGAAAAGGACCTGCAGCTTGAAGTGATCGGACTTTTTCGCTTGCAGGTTGAGCAAACGCTGGATTTGATCGAAACGGTTATCATCTCGAAAGACTGGGTGGCCTTGTGCCATACGCTCAGGGGTGCTGCGGCTTCCGTGGGTGCCACGGCCATTGTTGCTCAGTTGCAAGACTGGGAAACTGCCAAAGTGCCTGATGAAAACGCCCGACAAAGAAACCATGAGCGCCTTGCATCGCTGGCAACGCAATACTTTGCGGACGTGCAGCGTGTTCTTCAGCCTGCGGGAGCGAAAGCCCGTGCGACAGTGACAGATTTGTTTTCCAAAGGCTGAGACTTGCATCCGGGATCACACTTGCCCTAAGCGACGTGCCGAGCGCACGTCGCACACTTGCAGGGGCATTTTCTGAATGGTCAAAATCACTTTCGTTCAACACAACAACGCCGAAATTACAGTTGACGGCATTGCCGGCATGACGGTGATGGAGACGGCGGTGAAAAACCAGGTGCCGGGCATTGATGCTGATTGCGGTGGTGCCTGTGCGTGTGCCACCTGCCATGTCTATGTCGCGCCGGAATGGCAAGAGAAAGTGGGCAAGCGCAATCCGATGGAAGAGGACATGCTGGATTTTGCTTTTGATGTGCGCGACAACAGCCGCCTGTCTTGCCAGATCAAGCTGAGCGACGGCATCGATGGACTTCGGGTTACCGTTCCTGAAAAACAATTCTGAGATTTGAGCACGCGAACATGAGTGAAGAATTTTTAACCGACGCAGTGATCATTGGTGCGGGTCCGTGCGGGTTGTTTGCGGTGTTTGAGCTGGGGCTGCTTGATATCAAGTGTCATGTCATCGACATTCTTGACCGTCCCGGCGGGCAATGCGCTGAACTTTACCCTGAAAAACCAATCTATGACATTCCGGCGCTACCCATTGTTACCGGTGCGGATTTGACATCCCGGTTGCTGGAGCAGGCCAAGCCGTTTCATCCGCAGTATCATTTCAACCAGATGGTGACGAAGCTCACGCGGCGCGAAGGCGGTGGCTTTGAACTGGAAACAGACGGCGGGTTGGTGTTTCACAGCAAAATTGTGGTGATTGCCGCTGGTGGTGGTTCTTTCATGCCAAAGAAACCGCCCATTCCTGGCATAGACGCCTATGAAGGCACGTCGGTGTTCTATTCCGTCAAGAAGATGGAAGCGTTTCGGGGCAAGGACATCCTGATTATCGGTGGTGGTGATTCAGCACTTGACTGGACGAACAACCTGCAGCCCCTGGCGAAAAGCCTGACCCTGTTGCACCGGCGGGATGACTTTCGCGCCGCACCTGACAGCGTGAACAAGATGCGTGAACTGGTGGCTGCCGGAAAGATGGACCTTAAAATCGGCCAAGTGACCGGATTGACCGGAGCCAATGGTGCACTGGCATCGGCGCAGGTCAAAGGCAATGACGGCACATTGTTTGATGTGACAACCAACGCCATGCTGCCGTTTTTCGGATTGACGATGAAGTTGGGACCAGTGGCTGACTGGGGGCTCAATCTGCATGAGAACCTGGTGAAAGTGGATACCGAGAAATTTGAGACAGCTGAGCAGGGCATTTTCGCCATCGGTGACATCAACTGGTATCCGGGCAAGCTGAAGCTTATCCTGTCGGGATTCCATGAGGCGGCACTCATGGCGCAACAGGCATTCCGCTACATCAATCCCGGCGAGCGGCTGATGTTCCAATACACGACGTCCAGCACCAACTTGCAAAAGAAACTGGGCGTGGCCTAGGCACCATGACGGCAGCTTCCGAACAGGCGTGGAAGTGGACGGCGGGTGGAAAAATCCGTGCGCGCGGTTTGGGTTTGTTGCTGCCGGGCAGGTCTGGGCGGTTCAATGCCATTACCGATGTGGCGGGCGTTGAAGTTGGCACAACGACACTGATATCTGGCGAAGGTCCGCTGGTGGTTGGACATGGTCCGGTGCGCACGGGTGTTACGGCCATCCTGCCACGTGGGAAAACTGCACCTTCGGTGAGTTGTGCTGCCGGCAGCTATTGCCTGAATGGCAATGGCGAGATGACCGGGCTTGCATGGATCGAAGAAACGGGCGCGCTGGATTCACCCATCGTCATCACCAACACGCAGAGCTGTGGTGTGGCACGCGATGCGGTGGCGCAATGGATGGTGTCGCGGCGGGGCGATGGCCAACAACCGTGGGCGTTACCTGTTGCGGCGGAAACTTTTGATGGCGATCTCAACGACATTGATGGTTTTCATGTGACACGCAAACATGTATTCGCGGCCCTCGATTGTGCCAACGGTGGAACGATGGAACTTGGCAATGTGGGTGGTGGCACCGGCATGATCACCTATGATTTCAAGGGCGGCACTGGCGGTTCGTCGCGGCTTGTCGAGATTGAAGGAGAGACTTTCACGCTGGGGGTTCTTGTGCAGTCCAATTTTGGCAGGCGTGGTGACCTGACAGTTCTTGGCGTGCCGGTTGGCCAGCACATCGCGCACGATCGGTTGCGCGGAAAGGACCAGGGATCAATCATTGCGATTGTTGCCACCGATGCGCCGCTGATGCCACACCAACTCAAGCGGCTGGCGCGGCGGGTTCCCTTGGGCCTGGCGCGGACAGGTGCAATAGGCGGGCATTCATCAGGCGATATCTTCCTGGCATTTTCCACGGCCAATGCAGACGGCTATGGAAAATCTGGGGCGCGACGGGTGTTTGATTGCCTGGCTGACGATGCAATGGACGGTTTGTTTCGCGGCGTTGTGGAAGGGGTGGAAGAAGCTGTCATCGATGCCATGGTGTGTGGCGAGACGATGACAGGGCGGGATGGCAACAGGTCGATCAGCCTGCCTCATGGGGACTTGCTGGCGTTGCTGGCACGGCACGGGCGGATTGCGCCA
Source organism: Hyphomicrobiales bacterium (assembly GCA_043768765.1). Lineage (GTDB taxonomy): Bacteria > Pseudomonadota > Alphaproteobacteria > Rhizobiales > Aestuariivirgaceae > Aestuariivirga. Next base: position 36,601 of record JAYVKC010000021.1, read on the forward strand.
ACCGGCACAGCATAATGCCTGCGGCCATGGCGGCCACAAACATGAAGCTCTTGCTGTAACCGAACACCAAACTTGCAACGGCAGGTCCGGGACAGAAACCTGAAAGCCCCCATCCCACGCCGAAAAGAAGTGCGCCGGATACCAGAGGCACATCTACGGGTCTCTTGGCAGGAAGTTGAAACGCCCTGGCGTACAACGGCTGTTGGCGTTTGAAGACAACACGATAGCCAATGAAGGTTGTGGCCAATCCAACGGCCATGACAAATATCAGCGTGGGATCAAACGTGCCGGTTACATCCATGAAATTCAGAACACGCATGGGGTTGACCATGCCGGAGATGGTGACACCTGCACCGAAAAGAATGCCTGCAATGAGTGTGATGATGGCGTGCATGTCAGCCTCCGATCATGTGGCGCACCACAAACACGGTGGCGATTGCCGTGGACATAAAAACGAGTGTTGCAACAATTGAGCGCGGTGACAGGCGTGCGATGCCACAGATGCCATGGCCGCTGGTGCAGCCCGATCCAAGTGTGACACCAATGCCGACAAGCAGGCCACCCATCACCGTTATCCAGGTGTTTGCATTGAACGCCAGTTCGCGTGTTTCGGGCAGGAACAGCCCCGTCCACGCCGTGCCTGCCAGCAAGCCGACCATGAATGTGGCGCGCCAGCGGAAGTCCTCGTCAAAGCTTAAGGTGAGCAAGCCGCCGAAAATGCGGCTAAGCCCCGCAATGCGTCCTGATGCTGCCATGAGGAGAACAGCGGACAAACCGATCAACAGCCCACCGAGAGCACCGTATCCGGGTGCAAAAACCGTTTCCTGCATCATGACCTTTCCCTGTAAGACGGAGCCGTCAGTACGCCATGTTCATGATGATGAAAAGAACGGAAATTTGAGAAGCTTGGTTGATCATGGATAGTCCGGTCATTTGGGTGCTGGAAGGTGCGCGCGTTGGCGACAATGCGCAAGCGCAGGCGTTGGCTCGTGCGGTTGGTGGCAAGATTGTTGTCAAGTCCTTGGTCCATAACTTTTTTCATGCGTTGCCCAATGTGATGCTGGGTGCGACTGCTGCAACGTTGAAGCGTGAGGCAGCGGTGCAGTTGCGACCGCCCTGGCCCGATGTCGTTGTGGCCGTCGGCAAGCGCTCTGCACCTGTGGCACTGTGGATCAAACAACAATCTGGAAATCTTACGCGCGTCGTGCACATCGGACGGCCGAGGGCAGCGCTGGCGCGGTTTGATCTGGTGATCAGCACACCGCAATATGGATTGCCCGCTGCATCCAATGTGCTCGAATTGCAACTGCCAATGTCACAACCAGTGCCGGTGGCGGCGGAAGACGTTTCTGTGTGGCGGGACACTTGGTTGACACTGCCACGACCATGGTTGGTTGCAGCAGTTGGCGGCGCGAAGTTTCCACAGCGTCTTGGCATGGTGGAACTGCGACGGTTTGGGCGGGCCCTCAATGACCTTGCCAGCGCACAGGCGGGCAGTGTGTTGTTGTTCGACTCGCCTCGCAGTCGAAAGGATGCGCTGGGTGTTGTGTCTGGGGAGCTGACGGTTCCTGTTTGGCGAAGTGATGGCGTTGCAACGCAACGCGATGCCTATCAGGCGGCACTGGCGGTGGGGGAGGCTTTTGTTGTCACTTCAGACAGTGCATCAATGATTGCCGAGATGATCGAGACCGCCCGACCGGTGCATGTTTTGCGTTTGCCTGCGCAAACATTTTCGCCGCGATGGTCGGGTCGTGGCGGTTTGGGGCGAATGTTGTCGCAATCGGGATTGTTGCAGCCACCGCGTGACGTGTTGCGGCTGGTGGATGGACTGCTGAACACGGGTGTCGTTGGCGAACTCGGTGTGCGTGGTCCCACATCAGTGCATTCACACACTGGTGAAAGCGGTTTGAACCGGGCGGCTGCAAGAGTGCGGGAGATGTTGCCGCGTCGAAACTAGCGGCCGGCAATCATCTGCAAGACGGTCAGGACGTTGCGCGGAAGGCGATAATAGATGTTGCGCAGGATGGGACGAATTTTGCGCAGGTAAACGCTGCCATACACTCTGCCCCAGGTGTTCATCGGCACATAGAAATCACGGGTATCGACGTTGGCAGAGCTCCATGACTCCTTGTGTTGGTCATAAGGCACCATCAAGTCAAACCGCTTCTGGCCTGCGGCGATGGCGAGACGCTGGGACATGTCCATGTGCAACCGGCCGGGAGACAGATCGGTGAGTGCTGTCACATGGGATGTGATGTAGGCAAAGTGGGTTCCCCTGAAGCGGAAGCCGATTTCCCAAGACACCGGTTTGCCGCCCGCTGTCAGCTCCGAGGTCACAACCTGCACGCCTGCCGTGTTTCCGCGCGCCAGCAATTTCAGGAATTCGAGATGTTTGGGACAACGCAGGATCAAGTTCATGCGGCCACGTTCTTTCAACCACATGTTTTTTTCGTCAATTGCGCTACTCATGGCCTTGTCTGCCAAGACCCCGGGCGGGAGAGGCAGGAATTCGACTTGTCCCATTTCTTCCAGGTTCTTGCGGATTTTCTTGCGACGTTTGCGCTGGGCTGCCGTGTAGCGGGCTTCATAGCTGGCATCGTCAGGGAATTCCGAAAGATCAAGAAAGGGCGCGCGTTCATGCAGGTTGGCGCAGTTGAAATGGCGATCAGCGTATTCGGCAATGGACGCATCTTTGCGCACGTGGCGCAGCCGAATGAGGTCGATATTTTTCAACTGCCGCAACACGCGCAATGAAGCGGAAAGCCAGATAGCTGGCGAGTGATCGGCGGCGACCAAAACGTCGCCATATTGACCGGAAGGTTCCGTAAGCCAGGCGAGCGTGCGCAAGCCCTTGGCGCGAATTTTCATCAAGGGCCAGAGAAAGACCAACTGTTTCTCGTGGTATCCGGCGACGACGAGCAATTCAGTGTCACTGCCCGCTGTGGCGTACACTTTGCTCCAGTTTGAAATCCAGTCAAAAGATTGAAACACACTCGGTGAAATCCTGGCCCGCGTCTCGAGGACGCGCCAATCTGTTTCGAGTGCCAGCAGTTCTTTAAGGGTTGTCACCAAGCCCAGCGTTGCGCCGAATGGGAGTTCGCTGGTTGCCGGTACGATTTGCGCTGGCGAAACAACGGACATGTTCACTGCTGAATCTGCCAAACTCGTATTCCCCGTTTCAGGCTGCATGCCAACACTTTGATCCAATCTTTCACAAAATCCAGTTGGAACGGGGTCTTTGATGAACCGCTGGTTAGTGCAAACAGTAAAATTTTAAGCATCAAAAATACACACCCATGCGGTGCCACTGGATGCGTGGGTTGCGGACCGGCGGAACAATGGACGAATTGACGGTGCGTTCCGGCTTGATGACAATCTGTTCGCGAACCTCGCGGCGCAACGCCAGAAGCCGTGCCACACGGTCTTCGGTCTTGGGGTGGGTGCGCAGCAAGGAAGGCTGCGGCTGGCGGGAACCCGGCAGCACCAGACCTTCCCAGTTGGCTTTCTGCTTTGCCTCCAGGATCTGGAGTGCGGAAGCAAGGCCTTCGAGATCACCAGTCAATGTTGCACCGTCCAGGTCGGCGTCGTATTCGCGTGATCGGGAAAGTGCCATTTGCAAAAGGCCGCCGATGGTGGGTGCAAAAATGAGGAGGAGCGGACCAATAATGGGGATGCCGATGCCCGTGCCAAAAATCAGGGGTACGCCGATCAGGCCAATGGTCGACATGAAACTGGTGATGCGGTTGAAGACATCGGCCATGCCCATGACTTTCAGATCGCCATTGGCGATGTGGGCGGTTTCATGGGCGAGAATGCCGTGCAGTTGCCGCAAGGACATGGCCCGCACCAGTCCATCGGTGACGGCAATGGCGGAGTCTTCCTGGCTGCCGACAGCAAAGGCGTTCAACATTTTGGTCGGGACATAATAGAGTGCAGGAACGGAGGCAAGGCCTGCCGATGATGCGAGGGTTCGCACCATTTCATGCAATTCAGGAATTTCCGTGGGTTCCAGGGGCCGCGCCTTGTACAGCTGCAACACCATTTTTGGCGACATGCGGCGCAGTCCCAGCATGGCGAACACGCCAAAAGCCATCGCTCCGATCAAGCCAAACGCGCCAAGCACCGAATAGGCCACGGCACCCATGAACAGTGCCGTCACCGTAACCAGCACGATTGTGTGGATTGTGTTGCGGCGGTTATGGCTGCGCTGGGTTTCTGGATTCAGATTGTTTTGCATGTTCAGAAACGCTGTTGTCCTGCGGCGAAACGATTTCACGCAGGAGCGTAGCAAGTTCATTGCGGCTTGAGGAGTCCCTTGGAATGGGTCGGCATACGGCAGCCGCTGCCAGACCAATGCGTGATGTGAGAATGCCGTTGATGGCGCCTTCACCAAAGCGGGCCGAGAGACGACCCAACAATCCCTTGCCAACGAAGTGCTGCAAGAATGTATCCGACAGGGCGAGGCCACCGGCGACTGCCAAATGGGTCAGGACCATGCGGCCGAGTTTAAATGTTGCAAAGAGTGAGGGCCGGCCGCCGAACAGGGTTGCAATTTCCCTTAACATCGCAAAATTCTGGGCGGCGACAAACAAGATGTCGAGAGCTGCCGCAGGTGTAACTGTTGTCAGCAAGGTGACACGGCGGGCGCGCTTGGCGATGATCTGTCGGGCGCGTTCATCCAAGGGTGCCACGAGAAGGCGTTCGGCGAGCCGCATGCGGTCACGGGGGTCCATGATGGTCGTGTTGTGCGACTGAAGTTCCACCATCGCTGTCGCCAGATCGCTGCGGCCTTCGTATAGAGATTTGATCTGCACCAGTGCCGTATCAGCTGAAGGTTTGTCGTCGAGATTGATGGCACGTGCCGCCAGTTCCTGCATCGCCTCAATCTGGTTCAGGCGGTAAATGCCCCAGGCTTCACGCAAGACGATGGCAATGGCTGCGAAGGCAGCGATTGCGGCAAGGGCGAATGCCAGCCACCCGAGCACCGGTGACTGGGCAAAGAATGATTGTACCAATGTGGTGATTGACGTGCCTGCCCACATCACCAGCAATGCCGTAACCGCTGACAGCAGTATGGTTCCCCAACGCATGCGACGTGGCGCTGTGCCAGCCTTGGTTTGCGGCAAAACGACAAGATTGGGTTCTGGTTCGGTGGCAAACTCAATGTCGAGTGCAGCCGGAAGACGGCCCGATTTTGCCGCCTTCACTGGCTTGTCGTCTTCAATGATGAATGCTTGCGGTGCGCGGCGGTCGTCATTCATGCGAACCGGTCTCCCAAAAGAAACTCCAGCGCCCGGTCCAGCCTGATATGCGGAAGCGCATCAGCGGATTTCAACGGCGGGCGGAAACGGACGAAGTGCATGGCACCTTCCATGCCGCCAGACAGGGCCCTTTGCGGGTCGGATGGCAAGTCGCCGGGAAAGACGGCGGCTTCCTTGATGCCGTCAAAGGTGTTTGCCGCGATGCTTTCACCGGCCTGTGGAATGCCAACAATGCATGGAAGTTCGCCGTCTTTCGTGGTCACGGTTGCCTCGCGGGTGGCGCGGACGGATGCCACCGCCGCCACATGGCAGGTGGCACCTGTGTGTTCGGCACGCGCGGCGGCCTCATTGATCAGTATACGGAGGATATCCTCCAGGCGGTCATGGCTGGTGTGGTGCAACTGGTCGGCTTTCGTGGCGGCAAAGAAAATACGGTCCACCCGCTTGCCGAAGAGTTCTGACACCAGAGAGTTCGCGCCGAGGCGAAAGCAACCAAGAACGCCGGTGAGCGCCTGGCGCAGGTCCTCAACGGAGGACGCACCGGCGTTCAATGCGGCGAGTGCGTCGACCAACACGATCTGGCGGTCCAGCCTGGCGAAGTGTCCATAGAAGAATGGCTTCACCACTTTTTTTACGTAGGCGTCATAGCGGCGTTGCATCAGGTTGGCGAGCGACCCTCCGGTGATGACGGCCTCTGGTGCAATATCGAGAGGGGCAAACGTGAGCAGGGGTGAGCCTGCGAGATCACCGGGCCGAAGAAAGCGGCCAGGCGGCAAAGTGGACATGAATATTCCATCCTGGCGGCAGCCTGCCAGATAATTGGTGAAAAGGGTGGCGGCCATAACCGCGTCAGTCTCATTGGCGACGGCGTTGGGATCAAGAGTTGACAAGTGGGCGTGCCATTCTCCGGCTTGCGCCTGTCGCGGTGCCAGGCGGCTGGCGTTGATTGTTGCCGCAGACCACTGCTGAAACGACTGTGACATCAGCGCCAGATCCAGAAGCCACTCCCCCGGATAGTCAATGATGTCGATGTGGAGTTTTCCACCGTGGAGATTGCTGGCGATGATCCCATGGGGCTCGTACTCAATGGTGAGCCTGATCTGGCTGATGCGGCTGGTGCTTTCCGGCCAGTCGCGGTCAGAACCGGTCAGGCGGGCCATGTGGTCTTCATAAGCAAAGCGCGGCAGGTCATCATCGGGCTGGGGTTCGAGATAGACGCGGGCAATGCGGCCGCGTGCCTTGGCCTCAAACAGCGGCAGTTTTGATGAGCTCAGGAGGGCGTGAATGAAAGCGGTTATAAAAACTGTTTTGCCGGCACGTGACAGTCCTGTGACGCCGAGCCGTACGGTCGGGTGGGTGACGTTGGATGCGAAGTCGGCAAGGCCGCCCAAGGCCATGCGGCTTGCATCCACGATGTCGGTTAACTTCAAAGCGCTGTCCCTCGTCCAGCGCCATTAAGTGGGGAGCGGCGACGGCAAAGGCAAGAGCTGCCACTACTTACCGATGTTGCGCACATCGAACGGGGTGGTCTGATAGACAGAGTTGATCCAGTTGCCGAACAAGAGATGGGCGTGGCTGCGCCAGCGGTTCTCCGGTTTGGCACCAGGATTGTCAGACGGATAATAGTTGGCGGGAACGGCAATGGTGCGACCGGCCTCGACGTCGCGTTCATATTCTTCCGCCAGAGATGTGGTGTCATATTCAATGTGGTTGAACATGTAGACGCTGCGGTGCTTGGCGTCGTTGATCAGGCACAGGCCAACTTCATCTGACTCCATCAGCACTTCCAGTTTGCGGTTCGTGGGCAGGTCGCTGCGGCGGATTTCAGTCCAGCGAGACACAGGCATCGAAAAATCATCGGAGAATCCGCGCAAGAGGGGAGACGACTGGTTGAGATTGCGGTGGCGGTAAACGCCGAACGACTTGGTGGCCAAGGCATGCTTGGGCACGCCATGGAAATGGTGGATGGCGGCTTGCGCGCCCCAACAGATGTTGAATGTCGAATGGACATTGGATTGGGTCCAATCGAGAATGTGAGTCAGCTCCTGCCAGTAATTCACATCCTCGAATGCCAGAAGCTCGATCGGTGCACCCGTGATGATGAACCCGTCAAACTTGAGATGGCGGATATCCTCCCAGGATTCATAGAAGGCCAACATGTGGTCTTTTGCCGTGTTCTTCGGCGTGTGGCTCGCCACTTTCACCAAGGTGAGTTCCACCTGCAAAGGTGTGGCACCGATCAACCGCGCGAATTGGGTCTCGGTGCGGATCTTGTTCGGCATCAGATTGAGCAGGCCAATGCGCAAAGGACGAATGTCCTGACGATTGGCGGATGCTTCGGTCATGACCATCACGCCTTCCCTTTCAAGGATGCGGCGCGCGGGTAGTTTGTCGGGGATGCGGATGGGCATGGGGTTGCGAACTAGGCCTTGTCGATAACGGTGGCGACAAGATTAATGAATTCGTCGGCGGTGCGGATCGACGGAATATCCTGCATGCGGATGCGGTAACCGAAGTTTTTGGCGATGGCGTCGTAGAGCGGAATGCGGTGGTGCAGAAGTTGCTCGAAGCCCCAAGTGACGAAGGCGTCGGGATCGACGGCATTGTCGTCTGTGATGTTGTTTGTCGACTTGTATTCCGCCCATTTCGCATCAAGGAATTGCGGCTGATAGTACATGGGCTTGGGATAGTCCTGGAAGCGCCGGACGAGTTCGCGGGAGTGTTCGGGTGTGCCTTCAATGTAAAGCAAAACCGAATTGTCGCTCAACGCCCGCAGCACGGGGTCTTGCAGATTGCCGGGGTCCACCACTTCGCACAGGCTGCCGCCGGAATCGCAGACAAAGTGCGGGTAGCGGTAAATGTCATGCGAGCGACGGATGAACTCCGGCACATCCAAGAGGGCGCGGATTTCAGCTTCGCGGTGTTCGGCCTGACGGCGCTTGTATTCGGCAAATGGAATGCCGCCCTTGGCCGCATTGCCGGGTTTGCCGAGGTATGATGAAAGTGGTGCCAGGTTGTCGAAGGTAATGTTGGAGCGGATGTAGATCGAATCCGATTGCAGCAGTTCGCGCAAAAACGGGTTCTTCATCGCCTCGCGCTTGAAATTGTCGGCGATGTGCTCGTCCATGTAACGCGTGCCGATGCGGTAATCGACGGAGTACTGGAACCAGTTGGCGTCAAGCAACAACCTGGCGATGGTGGTTTTGCCCACACCGGACATGCCAAACACGGTCACCGCTTTTGACGGTGCGTTGCGGAATTCCTTGCCTGAAGTGTAGCGCATGGGCCTGCTTTAACGGCTAGAAATCCTTGGTCAAGCGCAGGTCGAGGGCGTGGGTATCAAAGTCGTAAATGGCGTATTTGCTGTCATTCCAGGTGTAGGTGTACTGCACCGACGGGGCAAAACCGAACCAGTTGATGTCGCGCTTGGTGATGGTGGCGGATGCCGTGGTGCGCAGGTCCTCCCGGGGTTCGAAAAAGACCAGAAAGTCATCCTTGAATTCCGAGTATTGCAGGTCGAGGGACGTGTTCAGGGTGATGCCGTGGGGCAATTCCTTGTAGAACGACAATCCGGCCAGATAGGCTTCGTAGGCGATGCCGGGTGCCGCTGCCTCATCGCGCACAGACGTATTGGTGTAACCACCGCTCACTGTTGCAGAGAAGCTTGAATCGAATAGATGGGTCAACGCACCATTGAGAAGGAACGCGCCGCCATCTCGGTCACTGTCGTTGGCGTAATCACGCAATTCGTATGTGGCACTCAGATTGAAGAGATTGTTGTGCGTGATTGAATGCCGCCAGCTTACACGCGGGCCATAGGCTATGTAGTTGTAACCTACCCGATCCGTTTCCAGCGATTGGCTGGCGATAAATCCGAAGCTCGCGTAACCGCCTTCTGTCAACGCCCGCAATTCTGCCGACTGGCTGAGGGACAGTGAGTTATAGTCAGAATTGTCGTAGAGCGTGCCGTCGACGCCACCGGCAATGACCACCATCAGTTCATTGCCAAGGCGACGGGAATAGGAAGCATTAAAACCGGCAGCGGCGCCCAAACCTGATTTGCGTTTGCTGGACTCGTTGATGTCCATCTCAAAGCCACCGGGGAGGTATATTTTTTTCCGGATGGAGCCGCTGTTGACATTGGTTGTCGGTGCCGCGGCCAGATAGGCGTTGAAACGGTAGGGCGTTCTTGAATCAATGCGGTCGATGAAAGAACCAATGCCAGCGGCTGCTTCAGCGTCCGGTGCATCTGCTTGCAGGCGGCGCAAGTGGTGCAGGGCGCTTTCGTCCTGCTCAAGTTCATACAGCACTTCAGCGAGATCGGAACGCACGAGCGTGAGTTTGGGGTCATCGGCCAGGGCGGCGCGGAACCGCTCTGCCGCGCCGGTGAAATCGCGATTGGCGCGACGGATCAGGCCCTCGATGTACAGCGTTCGGTTGCCTGCATGTTGGCCCTGCAAAGGGAATTGTCGAAGAAGTGCTTTGGCAAGGTCGTGTTGGCCGGACTTGGCGAGATGGATCAGCAGTCTGATCCGCTCGGTTTCAGGGGCGGCCTGGTATTCGGTGTATTGATCCGGCGTTATTGGCGTTTCAGCTGACGCGACACTTGGCAAAACGGCCAGAATTGCGGCCAGCGCAAAACTTTGAAGAGCGCGGTGGAAGTCGCGCCCTTCGGGATGTGAAGCGTATTTTTTCCAGCGCATTGACTTGCGATCAGGGGGCCGTGCCATTGAAGACACCGCTGTGCTGGATCTTGCCACGGCGGTCGCCGTTGATCGGCAGGTCACCGCCAACCGGGCTGGGGTGGGCGGCTTCGACGTTGAAGATACCGGTGATTTCGTCGCCATCCGGTCCAAACAAGGCAGCGGCAAACGGGTTGCTGGACGAGTTGCTGATCCAACCATCGACGCTATCAACAAATGCATCACCCTTGATCGCGTTGCCAATCGTGGCGTCCTTGGTGAGGGTGCCTTTGAGCCTGATCTTGCTGTACATGAAAAACGCCTGGTTGGGATTGTACAGAGGATCGAGGGGATCTGTAGCTGGCGTGCCGGTCACATCCACTGTCAGGAAACCGGTTGCGCCGTTCTTGGTTTGGTAGGCGTTCCATTTTGTCGGGGTCAGCGTTGCGTTGACTGCATTGGTTCCAAAATTCACCGTGGTCGAGCTATCGCCCACCACGCGCCAGTTGTTGTTGTAGCTGATGGTCTGGCGCTGGTCTTGAGTATCGATCCATTGCGATGTCAGGGCGGTGGAACCAAAACTGCCTGTATAGGTGGCGCTGCCGCCTGTGGGCATGTTGGCCATGGTGGTGCGCGTGCCGCCAAATGACCAGGCCTGATGGTCCGCATCCGGGCCGCCACTGGTCACGTCGCGGTACTGGGTGCCGTAGCTGTGACGCCATTTCCACACCTGGAGCTCCTCGTCGACGGACGTGCCTTGGTCAATTGATGACGTTAGCTTGCGGTATTCCTTGTAGGAGGTGGCACCCAAGCGGTCGGGGTTCAGGCCATCATCGGCGGCGGAGCCGAAGGCGTAGTAGTCCATGACCTTTGGTTTTGGCCACATTTTGTTGCGGCCAGTTTTGGTGTCAATTTCGAGAAGTGCGGTGGTGTTGCCTGCACCCAGTGTCAATTTTGAGCGCGCCAGCTTGTCTTTGGTGTTGATGAGGATCGATTTTTCGAGGGCAAAGGTGGTGTCGCCAGCGGTCTCTGCCAGTTTCACCGGGTTGCCGGAATTGCCGGTTGTCGGTGTCGTTGGCAAATTGCCGACCGCCCCTGATCCGGGTTTGGAAACCTGTGGTTCCTCCGGGCAGTTCAGGCCGCATACATCAAGCCCATCAGAAAGCGTCAGGGAAGGTGAGGATCCGCCCCCGCCACATGCGGCCAAAATGAAGCCCGTTGCTGTCACAACTGTCAATGATACAAAACGCATGGCGGAAATCCCGGTTCGCTACAATATTCCGCAAAATGGAGCTGTTCCGCTAATATAGGGTTAAGGAACAGGAATTCATCGGGACGCAAAATGGACCAAGCAGTTTACGAAGAGTTAACGTGGTATGATGCCACTGTTTCGCGGCGTCCTGTTGCGGCGGTGCTTGACGGTGCCGTTTCGTGTGACGTGTGCGTGATTGGCGGCGGGTTGGCAGGGCTTACAACCTGCCTCGAACTCAGCCGGAAAGGCAAAATGGTGGTTTTGCTGGAAGCCCAAACCGTGGGCAGCGGGGCGTCCGGGCGCAATGGCGGGTTTGTTTCAAACGGATTTGCGCTTGGCACCGACGACATCATTGCCAAAGTTGGTTTGGATGACGCGCGGGCGTTGCATGAGCTGTCGCGGCTGGGCACCGATTATGTGCGGCGCGAGATAGCCCATAGCGACCCTGGCATCAAAATGGGTGACGGCATGCATGTGGCGCTGCGGCACCGGGATGGGGGAGGCTTTGCGGCCTATGGCGAACGGATGTCGCGGCAGTTTGGCGAAGACCTCATTTACCAGGACACGGAAACCACCCGGCAACAGCTGGGGAGCGAGCGGTATTTTGCCAGTCTCGCCTATCGCAAGGCGTTTCACATTCACCCCTTGCGGTATGTCTTGCATGTTGCATCGGCAGCGCGGATTTTGGGGGCGCAAATTTATGAATCCTGTGTTGCCCGGCAGGTGAAACCCCGACAGAACGGATTTGAGGTGACCACCGACACGGGATCGATCAGTTGCGAGACTGTGGTGCACTGCGTGTCAGCATCGGATCGCAACATCCACCGGCCCAGCGGCAAAGCCGTGCTGCCCGTCAACACCTATATTGCCGTGACGGAACCCTTGAGCAAGGCTGCCTTTGCCAGCCGGGGGGCGGTGGTGGATACGCGCCGGGCCGGCAATTACTACCGGCACATTGATGACGGCCGATTGTTGTGGGGAGGGGGCATTACCACCCTGTTGTCCCGGCCAAAAAATCTGGCGCAAGCCATGGGCCGCGAAATGCGGTCCGTTTATCCAGCCTTGCAGTCACCCCGGATCGATTATGCCTGGCAGGGCGAGATGGGCTATGCCATCCACAAGATGCCATTGATCGGACGCGATGGTTCGGGGCAATGGTTTGCGTTGGCCTTTGGCGGCCATGGCTTGAACACAACGGCGATGGCCGGCCAGGTCCTTGCCAGTGCCATCGCAGATGGTGACGACACTTATCGACGCTTTATCCCGTTTGCACCACAATGGGCCTATGGCCAACTTGGGCGTGCCGGCGTGCAAGGGGCCTATTGGTGGATGCAGTTAAAAGATAAGTGGGACGAAAAGCTTGCCTGAACCGGTGCGCAGGCATCCGACTTGCATGATCGGCTGAAAGGGCGTTGACGGAAAGCTGAGATTCCCTGGCAATATTGGAAATATTACAAGCAAAACATCAGTTTAACTATTGTTGCCGAAGCGAGACAAGGTCGCTATAAGCGCCCCAATCTTGGGAGAGAGACGGTACATGTCGAATGTAATGGATGACTACAAACCGAGTGACAGCGAGCCGTTCATGAATGACCGGCAAGTTGAATACTTTCGCAACAAGTTGAACAACTGGAAAGATGATATCCTGAAGGAGAGCAAGGAAACGCTCTCGCATTTGCAAGATGAAAATCATGTGTTGCCGGATGTTGCTGACCGGGCGTCTTCGGAAACCGACCGTTCTTTGGAACTGCGCACGCGCGACCGGCAGCGCAAACTGATTTCCAAAATTGATGCAGCACTCAAGCGCATTGAAGATGGATCTTACGGTTACTGTGAGGAAACCGGTGATCCCATCAGCCTGAAGCGGCTGGATGCCCGCCCCATCGCCACGTTGTCCATCGAAGCACAGGAGAGGCACGAGAAGCGCGAACGCGTTTACCGCGACGATTGACTTGCGGAATGCAATCCTTTTTGCGCATCGCACGTATGAAGCCGTAGAGGTTTTTGCATGCAGTCGTTTTTGGTTCCCTATGGTGTGGCATTCCTGGTGTTTCTGGTCATCGACGCCATTTGGCTTTCGACGGCAGGCCGCCATATTTACGTGCCGGAAATCGGTCACCTGTTGTTGGACCGCCCCAACTTCTTCGTCGCGTTTTTGTTTTATGCCTTGTTTGTGGCGGGACTCACCTGGTTTGTGATCATGCCAGGGCGTGAGGGCCAGAGCCTGCTTGCAGCGGCGATTACTGGCGGTTTCTTCGGACTGGTTTGCTATGCAACTTATGATCTCACCAATCTTTCGACGGTCAAGGGATTCACGACCAAGATAGCGCTGATCGACATGGCGTGGGGAAGCGTATTGTCTGCCAGCGTTACCGCAGTCACAATTTTCCTGCTCAGCCTGCGTGGCCAAACGGCGGGTTAACCGCGCAATATTTCAGCTGCGGCGTGCAGCAGTTTTTCAGAGTTGGCGGCGATGATGTTGCCGCCTTTCGTGGGGTCGCCCCCGGTCCATTCCATCAGGCAACCGCCCGCACCCTGGATGATCGGGATCAAGGCCGCGATGTCGTAGATTTGCATGCCCGCATCCACGGCGATATCGAGATGGCCCGCTGCCACCAGGCTAAAGAAATAGGCATCACCACTGTAGCGCGTGAGTTGTACCGTTTTGGCCAGTTTTTCGTAGCCCGCTGAATTGGGGTTGAGGTCCGCCAGCTGGGCTGTGGTGGTGCCGATTTGCGCTTGCGACAGATTGGGGCTTGGCCGCACACGGATGTCGCGGGTTTCTGAGTGGCGCTCGATCGTGGCGCGTCCGGGTTGGCCCACGAACATTTCGCCCACATAGGGTTGGTACATGATGCCGATCAGCGGTTTGCCATCGACATAGACGCCGATCAGGGTGGTCCAGGTGGGCATGCCGATAACGAACGACCGGGTGCCATCAACGGGATCAAGGATCCAGTCGATACCGCTGGTGCCAAGGGTGATGCCGTATTCCTCACCGATAATGCCATGATCCGGATAGCGGGCATGGATGTGCTGGCGGATAAGACGCTCGGCCGACCTGTCGGCTTCGGTCACGGGGTCCCAATCATGGGATTTTTTGGCATCCACCGCCAGGTTGCTGCGGAACAGGGGAAGCGTGGCCTTGGCCGATTCCTTTGCCAGGAAGCGGGCAAAATTGACCAGTTGGTCTACAAATTCGGCATTCATCGATTCAAAATCCAGAAATGTTGCAACGCAGCACTCGCTTTTGATATGCGTTTGGCGCATGCGTTACCCTAGTAAATGTGCGGCAGATGTTAAAATTTATTGATTTCAAATAGTTATTGGAAGTCACTATGGTATTTCTGATACACTTTGCATGTTCCGATGAACTTCGCTTCAAATCGCTCTTGATGCAATCATGTTGCAGTGCCATATGGACCTCGTGAGTGAGGACCCATGGTTCTCCTCATGGCCCTTTACAGGGCGTTTCCTCCCTAGACTTAGGCCGGTCCCTTGTGGATCGGCCCTTTTTTTATTCTGCGGCGGCACGGGTCTCAGATACGGGCAGGCTTGCCATGAAACTTTCAAAGACAGTCTTGATCACCGATTGAAGGGCCGTGAAGTTTGCGGCACGCTGGCCGTTTGACTCTTGCAAATACAATGCGCGGTTGAGTTCAATCTGCAATGCATGCCGACCGGCGCGGGGGCGGCCATGGTTTTCTGTGATGAAGCCGCCCGGGTAGGGATGGTTGAGCTTGACCTGCAAGCCAGCTGCAGCGAAGCCTTCGCGCCACTGCTCCACCAGCTCGCGACTGCAGGCTGCACCGTACCTGTCGCCCAGCACCACATCGACCTGACCCTTGACGTTTTTCACAGCATGTCCGCCAAGAACAGCAGACGGCGGCATGGAGTGGCAATCAATGAGGCACACAAAGCCGGTTTCGGCGTACACATGATTCAGCAGGGCTGCCAATGTGCGGTGGTAGGGCCGGTAGATGTTTTCAATCCGCTGGAGAGCTGATTCCAGTGGCAGTTTGCCGTGATAAATGTGTTCGCCATCGCCAACGATCCGCGGGATCGTTCCAAGGCCTGACACGACCCGCGGTGAGGCCGCATTCATATGGTGGGGCAGTGGTTCAATGAACATGCGCGGATCCAGCTCATAGGGCTCACGGTTCAAATCCACATAGGCGCGCGATACTTTGGCGCGCAGCAGTGGGGCACCGAAATCCACGCAGGGCTCAAACAGCTCGTCGACGTATTTGTCTTCCGAGCGGCGCAAGGCATCAACCGACAACCTGGTCAATTGCAAAAGATCGGGTGGCAGTTGCGATCCGCTGTGCGGTGAATTCAGGACGACAGGCAAAGACCACTGGGCAGGGGCGATGATCTCAAAGTGGTCGTTGTCTGCGTGGCTATAGCCCATGCCCTGTCAGCTGTCCTTTGGCCGTTGTTCCAAGCGGTTTGGCTGACATGTATGGCCAGCCAGGGCCTGCTTGTCCAACATATTTGGTGCCCCCTTGTGCCGTCTTTACTCATCATTCATCCTATAGCACCTAACTCTGGGTGCGGGCTCGAGTGTGCGGGTTGGCGAGGAAGTTGGTTGTGGGACAATGGTAAAAATCATTCTTGCCGAAGACGATGCAGACATGCGCAAGTTCCTGGTGAAAGCCCTGGAAAAGGCCGGGCACAATGTGGTGTCGTTTTCCGAAGGAGCCAGTGCTTTCACAGAGATCAAGCAAGCGTCGTTCGATTTGCTGCTGACAGATATCGTGATGCCGGAAATGGATGGTATCGAACTGGCGCGGCGGGCGGCCGAAATTGATCCCAAGCTCAAGATCATGTTCATCACCGGGTTTGCGGCAGTGGCGTTGAACCCGGATTCCAAAGCTCCGAAAGATGCCAAGGTGCTGTCGAAACCGTTTCACCTGCGTGATCTGGTGGACGAGGTCAACCGCCTGATGGCGGCCTGACCTGCCTGCGAAGGCCCATTTTTCAACAATAGAAGCAGGCGACTTGGCGGCCTTTGACACTGTGCAATTCGGGCGTGCTTGACGCACAATTGTCCTTGGCCATCGGGCAGCGGGTGCGAAAGGCGCAGCCACTGGGCGGTGTCAGCGGGGACGGCAATTCACCATGCAACACGATGTGTTCGCGTTTTCGGGCGGGATCGGCAACGGGCGTGGCTGACAGAAGAGCGCGGGTGTAGGGGTGTTGCGGGTTCTCAAATATGGTGTCGCGCGAGCCTTGCTCAACAACCCGGCCAAGGTACATCACCATGACATCATCAGCGATATGGCGCACCACAGACAGATCATGGCTGATGAAGGCATAGGCGAGGTGCAGCCGCTCCTGCAAATCAGCGAGAAGGTTCAACACTTGCGCCTGAATTGACAGGTCGAGGGCAGACACCGGTTCATCCAGCACAAGAATATGCGGCTCCAGCATCAACGCCCTGGCGATGGCAATGCGCTGGCGCTGGCCGC
Organism: Hyphomicrobiales bacterium; assembly: GCA_043768765.1. Classification (GTDB taxonomy): domain Bacteria; phylum Pseudomonadota; class Alphaproteobacteria; order Rhizobiales; family Aestuariivirgaceae; genus Aestuariivirga. The sequence continues at coordinate 53,267 of JAYVKC010000021.1, forward strand.
CGGAGAACATGTGGGGATAGCGGTCGTAGTGTTCCGGCCGCAAGCCCACGAGGCGCATCATGTCATGGGCTTTTGCAGTCCGGTCAGCCGCCGATAGTGGTGTGTTCACCAATAGTGGTTCTTCCAACGCATGTCCGATTTTTTGACGTGGGTTGAGCGAACCATAGGGGTTCTGGAACACGATCTGCACGCGGGGACGCAATGTTTTCAACGTGGCCGCGTTTGCACCTGCGATTTCGGTGTCAGCAATCCGCAAAGACCCCGAGGTCGGTTCTTCAATCATGGTGAGAAGGCGGGCGAGGGTGGATTTGCCGCAACCGGATTCTCCCACAATGGCCAGGGTTTTGCCCTTTTGCAGTTGGAATGACACGCCATCGAGAGCCTTGAGCGTTGCGGGTTGCGCAAACAGGCTGTGGCTGATGGTGTAGTGGCGGCGCAGGTTATTGGCTTCAAGCACAACCGTCATGCCAGTGCTCCGGGCGAAAGCGGGAAGTGACACAAAACACCGGCGTTTGTTCCAGGCGGTGTTGCATGGCACACGTCGGTGGCTTGATTACAGCGCGGCGAAAACAGACAACCCTTTGGCCTGTCCAATTGCCCCGGAACCGTGCCCGGAATAGATGGCAGTCTGCGGCCTTTGGCGCGTTCCGGCAGCGAGGCGAGCAAGGCTGCGGTATAGGGGTGGCGCGGAAAGGCAAAAAGTTGCCTGACGGTTTGTTCCTCAACTTTTTGGCCCGCGTAGTGCACGCTGACGGTTTCCGCCGTTTCGGCCACAACACCCATTGAGTGGGTGATCAGGACGAGGGCCATTTTTGTTTCACGCTGCAGTTTGGTGAGGAGGTCCAAAATCTGCGCCTGGATGGTGACGTCAAGCGCTGTCGTTGGTTCGTCGGCAATGATGAGTTTGGGTCGGCAGGCGAGCGCCATGGCAATCATCACACGCTGCGCCATGCCACCGGAAAACTGGTGCGGAAACGCGCGCAAGCGCTCCTCAGGCGAGGGAATGCCAACGCTTTGCAACAGTTCGATAGCCCGGTGTTTCTGTTCGCTTGTGTTGAGTCCGAGATGCGTTTTCAGGGCCTCGCCAATCTGGTAGCCCACGGTGAAACATGGATTTAGGCTGGTCATCGGCTCCTGGAATATCATTGTTACGTCCTTGCCGATGATCTTGCGGCGCTGGCGCGGATCAATGCTGAGGAAGTCATGGCCATCGAAACGGATATGATCGGCTGTTATTCTTGCGGTTTTGGGCAGTAAACCCATGACAGCCAGCATGGCGACGGATTTTCCGGAACCGGATTCACCGACGATGGCGTGGATGCGTCCGGCATCGACGCTCAGGGACACGCCATCGACGGCGCGAAACCAGCCCGACGATGTGCGGAATTCCACCACGAGATTTTTGATGTCGAGCAAAGCCATGATCGTCAGCTCTTGCGCAGCCGCGGGTCAAGGGCATCGCGCAGGCCATCGCCCATCAGGTTGATGGCCATCACGGTGACGAGAATACACAGGCCGGGCAGCGCCATCACCCATGGATGAGACAGCATGAGATCGCGCGTATCCGCCAGCATGGCACCCCACTCAGGTGTGGGTGGCTGTGCGCCGAGACCGAGGAAACCCAGTCCGGCTGCTTCGAGGATGGCATCGGAAACGCCCAATGCAGCTTGCACAATGAGTGGGGCAAGGCAGTTGGGCAAAACAGTTACAGTCATCAGCCGCCACGGTCCAACGCCAGCGACTTTGGCCGCTGTCACGTAGTCCTTCGACAGTTCCGCCAGCGCAGATGCGCGCACCAGGCGCACATAGCGCGGCAAGTACACAATGGTGACGGCAATGATGGTGTTGGTGAGGCTGGGGCCAATGATGGCGATGATGAGAATGGCAAGAACGAGAGATGGAATGGCCATAAGCAAATCCATGATGCGGATGATCACCACATCCAACAATCCACCATACCACGCTGCTGCCAGTCCCAAAGCAACGCCGACCACCATTGACACAGTCATCACGGCTGTGCCGATGAACAGCGAGATGCGAGCCCCATACATCAGCCGCGACAGCATATCGCGGCCCACGGCATCGGTGCCGAGCCAGAAGCGGGGATCGGCCCCTTGCGCCCAGAATGGTGGCAGGCGTGTGGCACCTTTGACCTGCTCGAGTGGGTCATAGGGTGCCAGGAGTGGAGCAAAGATTGCAACCAGGGCGATGAAGATGACAACGGCCAACCCGATAACAGCTCCCCGGTTTTCCTTGAAAGCGTTCCAGAATCCCCGGAATGCGCCGGGTGTTGTGGTGACGGGCAAAGATGTCGCGTCACTTGGCATGGCGGATTCTCGGGTTGATCAGGCCGTAGAGCAAGTCGACGATGAGATTGACGAGAATGACGCACGCCGCGATCAGCATGATGCCGCCTTGCAGGGCCGGGTAGTCGCGCCTTCCAATCGATTCAATCAGCCACTTGCCAACGCCGGGCCAGGAGAAAATGGTTTCGGTGAGGACAGCACCGGCGAGCAGTGATCCGACTTGCAAACCGATGGATGTGACAACCGGGATGAGGGCGTTGCGCAAAGCGTGCAGGCCAATGACGCGGCGGGATGACAGGCCTTTGGCGCGCGCGGTGCGGACGTAATCTTCTTCAAGCACTTCAAGCATGGATGACCGCGTCATGCGGGCTATTACTGCCAGCGGCACTGTGCCAAGCACGATGGACGGCAGGACAAGATGATGCGCTGCATCCTTGAATGCGCCCTTCTGGCCTGAGAGCAGGGAATCAACCAGCGCAAATCCGGTGACAGGCGGATAAAAGAATTTTATCAGGTCGACGCGGCCTGAAACGGGTGTGAGGCCCAAGGTGTTCGACATCAACAGGATGAGGATGAGGCCCCACCAAAAAATCGGCATGGAATATCCGGTCAGCGCAATTCCCATAAGTCCCTGGTCGTAGATGCCGCCACGTCGTGCGGCGGCAAAGACACCGGCTGGCACGCCGATAAGTGTGGCAAACAGCATGGCGCAGAATGTCAGCTCCAGTGTAGCTGGAAACAACGTGATGAACTCGTGCAGCACGGGTGATTTGGAAACGATGGATGTGCCAAAGTCGCCCTGCAGAATGCCACCGGCGTAGTCGATGAACTGTTTCCACACGGGTTGATCGAGGCCCATTTCCTTCAGCAATTCGGCGTGACGTTCCGGCGAAATGCCGCGCTCACCGCGCCGTGCCTCAATGGGATCGCCAGGCACGAGGCGGATCATCACAAAGGTCACGAACATCAAAGCGAGGAATGTCGGGAGGGTGAGCGCCAGACGTTTAAGGAGAAATCGGAACATGACGCCTCAACTCATTGCCTTCCCCCCTTGCGGGGGAAGGTGGATCGCGCCCTTTGGCGCGAGACGGAAGAGGGGCATCTGCGTTGGAGGCTACCCCTCATCCGGCGCTTCGCGCCACCTTCCCCCGCAAGGGGGGAAGGAAGTGCCATTCGTCTACTTTACTCGGCCACGTCCACATTCTGAAACTCGTGCGCACCAAAGGGGCTGACCTTGTAGCCTGAAACAGACTTGCGCGTCGGTTCGAACACGGTCGAGTGTGCAATGTTCAGCCACATGACTTGATCATGATGGATCTTTTGCATCTCCTGATAGAGTTTGGTGCGCTCCATGCCGTCTGTGAGGGTGCGGGCTTTCATCATGTTTTCATTGAACTTGGCATCGCAGAGTTTTGACAGGTTCTGGCCGGCCGGTTTGCCATCCTTGTCGCAACCCGAAAGAAAGAAGAAGTTGTCTGGATCGCCATTGTCACCGGTCCAGCCTAGGAGGCCCATCTGGTGCTCGCCTGCTTGCAAGCGCTTGCGGTATTCACCCCATTCGTAGGATACAAGTGTTGCGGTAATGCCGACCTTGGCGAGGTCCGCCTGCATCATTTCGGCCATGCGCTTGGCATTCGGATTGTAGGGGCGCTGTACCGGCATCCACCACAAGTCCGTCTGCAAGTCTTTCACACCCGCAGCCGCCAACATTTCCTTGGCTTTGTCAGGGTTGTACTCATGGTCTACTGTTGCATCATCATAAGACCACATGGTTGGTGGGATTGGATTTTTGGCCTTCTGGCCCGCTCCCTGATAGACTTCCTTGAGGATCGCATCGCGGTCAATCGCCATGGCCACAGCCTGGCGGACTTCCACCTTGTCGAATGGCGGCTTTAGTGTGTTCATCGACAGGTAGCCGATGTTGAGACCGGCTTGCGTCAACAGGTTGATGTCTGCGTCCTTGCCCATGGCGTCGAGATCAGCCGGATTTGGTGCAATCATAATCTGGCATTCGTTGGCCTTGATCTTGGCATACCGCGCCGTCGGATCAGGTGTAATTGCGTAAATCAAGTCGTCGATCTTGGGTTTTCCGGCCCAACCGTCGAAGGCCTTGAAGCGGATCACAGCATCCTTCTGGTAATCGACGAAGGAGAATGAGCCAGTGCCGACGGGGATTTGGTCAAACTGCTCGGGTGTTCCCTTCTTCATCAAGTAGTCGGCATATTCCGCCGAGTGGATGGTGGCGAAATCCATGGCCAAATTGGCGATGATCGGCGCATTCGGTTCCTTGAGCTTCATCACGACCGTGAGATCGTCAGTCTTGGTGATCGACTCGAGCAGGTCCGGCATGCCCATGTCGTTGAAGTAGTCATATGCTCCACCTGAAACCTTGGCAAAAGGATGTTCAGCCTTCCACATGCGCTCGAAAGACCAGATGACATCATCGGCATTCAAGTCACGGGTCGGGGTAAAACCGTTGACGCCGGAATGGAACTTTACGCCGGGACGAAGTTTGAAAGTGATGGTCAGGGCATCGGCGGAGGCTTCATGGGACTGCGCCAGCGCAGGCATCGGCGTGGTGCTGCCGGGTTCAAATTGCACGAGTTTGTTGTAAACGGGGCGGGCGGCGTCCAGTGACGTGCCGGTCGTGTTCATCGAAGGACTGAAGTTTTCCGGTGAGCCCTCTGAGCAGTAGACGAGTGATTTGGCCTGGGCGCCAGCGGCCGCCAGCATCATTCCTGTGACCAGGAGCAGTGATTTGAAGGTGTGCAGTGATTTCATGATTGGTCTCCCTAGCAATCCGATTGTGCCGGACTTGCAATCATCAAAGCAGGTTGGCGCACGGAAGTGAAGCGGGTTGAATTGTGGGTGTTGTTGCCAGTGAACAGGAGGCCGATGAATATCCACTAACCACGCATGATGGTGGCGATTTGATGTTCGATTGGCCTTGCGAGCGATTGCAAACTGGCGGCGGGTGCACCATTGATCGAGGCCACGAGGAGTGTTGCAAGGGCGCGCCCGGCCTCGCGGAAATCTTCGGGTATGGAAATAAGGCTGGGGTTGAACAGCTTGATCAGCTCAGTGGTGTGCTTTGTGACAATGTCGTAGTCGCGGCCGATTTCGAGACCCAAATCGCGATATCCTGCCATCAAGGCGAAACTCGCGGACATTGAACTGCAGACAAAGCCTTCGGGACGCACGTCGAGTTGCGCCAGTGTGCGGCCGGCGGCGCGCAAGTGTTCAAGTGTGGCGTCAATGTCGGTTGAGGCATAGGGTACGACTTCGGCACCAAATTGGGCAACGCCGCGTTCAAAGCCCAGGTTGGTATGTGTGCTGTAAGTCAGTTCGCGCGGCGGACCCAGCAGGGTCAAGCGGCGCCTGCCGCGATGACTGAGGATGCGGACGGCCTCGAAGGCAAAGGCCTCGTTGTCGTAGTCGTGGTAAGGATGAGTCAGCCCCATGTCGGTGCGGCCATGGGTGGCGAAGGGCATGTTGTTTTCGATGAGGTAGCGAACGCGGGGATCGTTCGGTTGGGTGCGCGAGATGATGACCCCGTCTGCCGAACCTGTTTCGACAATGTAGCGAATAGGCTCCATGGGATCGTGCAGAGAGTAGGGCGTGATCACGAGATGATAGGGCGTGTCGTTGAGTCCTTCCGAAACGCCATAGACGAAATCGGAAAAGAAACCGGTTCCGGTTGAATCCTGTTCGGCGTTGAGCACCACAGTGATGACATTTGTCTTGCCGGTGCGCAGGCGCACACCGGCGCGGTTAGGGCGATAGCCAATCTGCTGGGCAATGAGCTTGACGCGGGCGCGTGTTTCAGCCGAGATTTCTTCGCCATCCTTGAGGGCGCGTGACACGGTCGAAATGCCAAGGCCAGTGAGATAGGCAATGGACTTCAAGGTGGGGCGGGGCTTTTCAGTGTTTTCGAGCATGATGAATGTAGGACGCTAGCAACTCCCCGCTTCGCTGACAATTCCTGAAACGTTTCAAATCTGGTTTTTCCGGTGTTTTTGAATCTGATGTGCAAAATAATTGAAACGTTGCAAAGAGGGTGGAACTTGGATAGTTTGAGTGCACCCAATTTATCCAGGGAGGAAAAAAACATGGGTCTCAAGAAATTTGCCGCAGCACTCGCGGTCACAGCTTCGATGTTTGCATCCGGTGTTGCGTCAGCTGCCGATCTCGAAGTCACGCATTGGTGGACATCCGGTGGTGAAGCCGCCGCTGTTGCCGAATTTGCCAAGGCGGTTAACGCTTCGGGCGACAAGTGGGTTGACGGTGCCATCGCCGGTTCGGGCGACGTTGCCCGTCCCATCATCATCTCGCGCATTCTTGGTGGCAACCCCATGGGTGCCACACAGCTCAACCCCGGCAAGGACGCTGACGACCTGATCGCAGCTGGTCTGCTTGAAGACATCACCGACGTCGCAACGGCTGGTGACTGGGCCAACATCCTGCGCCCAAAGAGCCAGCTGGAAAGCTGCACCAAGGACGGCAAAGTCTATTGCGTTCCAGTGAACCTACACTCGGCACAGTGGATGTGGACAAACCGCAAGGTTTATGAAGATGCAGGCATTGCTCCTCCACAAAACTATGCTGAAATGATCGCCGCAGGTCCTGCGTTGCAGGCCAAGGGCATTCAGCCCTTGTCACTCGCCCAGGGCTGGCCTGTTGGTTTGTTGGTTGAAAACGTGATCGTCGCAATTTCTGGCGTCGACAACTTTGTCAAAGTTTACAAAGACCGCGACATGGCCATTGCCAGCGGTCCTGAATTTGCGAAGGTGTTCGAAGCCCTTGCAGCTGCCCGTCAATTCGCGCCAGCAGACAAGATGGTTCCCCAGTGGAACGAAGCTGTTGCACTGGTTATCCAGGGCAAAGCAGGTGCCAACATCATGGGTGACTGGGCAGGTGGCGAATTCGCAGTTGCCAACCTGGTTGCTGGCAAAGACTATGACTGCTTGCCAGGTTTGGGTGTAACGCCGGTTCTCAACACCGGTGGCGATGTGTTCTACTTCCCAAAGAACGCTGATCCAGCTGTGACGGCTGCGCAGAAAAAAATGGCTGCCACACTGGTGACCAAGGAAGTGCAAGTTGCCTTCAACTTGAAGAAGGGCTCGCTGCCAATGCGTGCTGACGTTGATCTTTCTGCAGCCAATGACTGCATGAAGAAGGGTCTGGATATTCTCGACAAGTCAACTGCCGTGTTCCCGAACAACGTGCAGATGATTGACCGTGACTCTTTGAACCAGATCAACGATGTGGTTACGGCGTTCATGGCTGACCCAGCCATGGCCGCAGCAGATGCACAAGCCAAGTTCGCTGAAATCATCAAGAACGCACCGAAGTAAGATTTCGATTTGACCAGGCACTTCCCGCAGAAATGTGGGGAGTGGCTCAACTCATATGATCGTCACCCCGGCGCAGGCCGGGGCCTGGCTTGACCAAGAAAAGCTGAGTCCCGGCCTTCGCCGGGATGACAATGAGTTGATTGGAAACATATTTTGCGTTTCTGCAATTCATTCAAGTGAAGTCAAGACATGGCAACCGCTTCCATCAATCCACGCTACGTCTTCACCAGTGACCGCCTGCCTGCGGTCTTTGTTTATTCTGTCGCCACGGCACTCGCGTCCATTCTAGGCCTTTTGGCTCACGGAGCGTTTGAGCAGGCTGGCTGGCTCGTTGTCACCAAGACCCATGTCGGCGGATTTGCGCTGGTCGCCGATCTCATCGTTTTCGCGATCAAGTTTTTGGCAGCAGTTGTTGCAGTGTACTTTTTTTCGCTGTTTGCCAAGCGGACGTTGCTGGGCAGTTTTGAAACACAGAATGTGGCGCGCCGCACGCGTGGTGGAACCTTTGCTTTCACCATGGCGGCTGCGTTCTTTTTGGGTTTCATCTGGACGCCGTGGACGGCATTCAATGGCGTGGCGGGTGCGACGTTCTTTGTCATCCTTGCGTGTATCGCGTTGTGCCTGCTTGATATTCCATTCCGCAAATTCCCGCATAAACTCATTTATCTTGCTGTGATCTTTCTTCTGTTTTTGGCGGTGATGTACTCTTCGAGTTCGCCCGGCATTGCGGCGTCCTCAATAAGCTGGTTCCCCTCTGTGCTTGGGTTGCTTGCCGTCGCTGTGCCGACAGGATTGGTGGCCTGGTTTGCGCCGTATGAGAACCAGAACTCAAAGTTCGGCTCGCTGGCGATGATCCTCATCGCACTTTATGTTTTTGTCGGCGGAACATTGTGGGTCATTGCGTTCTCCTTCACGTCGATCAAAATCCTGCCGCTGTTCACACCGGGTGACTGGTGGGACAAGTTTGCAGGCCTGTCCAACTACACGCGGTTGTTCAATACCAGTCGCTGGATGGATTGCCCGGCACTCACCAAGATCGGCACACCGCTGTGGAAGCTGCAATGTTCGGGTTCATTTCCCAATGTGGTCACTTACGCCATTTGCTTCATCACCGTGGTGATGATCCTTGGCTTCATCATCGCTGTGTTGATGGACCAGAAAATCCGCGCCGAGGGCGTGTTCCGCACCATCTATCTCTATCCCTTCGCCTTGTCATTCATCGTCACTGGCCATGTGTGGGCGTGGATTTTCTCACCGGAATACGGATTGCAGAAAGCCGTGCGGGGCTTGGGCTGGGAGAGTTTCTCCTTCGGCTGGATCGCCGACCAGAAGATGGTGATGTATGCAATCGTGATTGCGGGCGTGTGGCAAGGCACTGGCTTTGTCATGGCGTTGATGCTGGCGGGGCTTCGCGGCATTGATGAAGAAATCTGGAAAGCAGCCAAGATCGACGGCATTCCCACCTGGCGCACGTACATTCAGATTGTCATTCCGATGATGAAGCCGGTGCTGGTCACAACATTCGTGTTCGTTGCTTCCGGTGCCATCCGCATTTACGATCTTGTGCTGGCCACTACCGACGGCGGACCCGGCGTGTCGTCTGATGTGCCGTCACGCTACATCTACCAGAATTTCACCGCCAATCTGGGCCAGTCGCTGGCGGCATCAACTGTCATGCTGTTGTCGATGGCAGTGATCTTGATCCCCTGGATCAGACTTGAGTTTGGCAAGAAGGGACAAAGAACATGAACACGGATGCATCCTTGTCCGGCTTGTCCGGCTTGTCTGGCTTGTCTGGCTTGTCTGGCTTGTCTGGCTTGTCTGGCCCATCCGGCCCCAAGCCCAAGAAGTTCATTACGCTGCCGCGCGCCATTGTTTACGGCGTGCTGGTCCTGTGCTGCATGTTTTTCCTGTTTCCGCTGTACATCATGGTGATCACTTCGCTGAAGGACCTTGACGCCATCCGCGATGGCAACCTTTTCCAGATGTCGAACAACCCGACAGTTGCCCCGTGGATCAAGGCGTGGAGCCAAGCCTGCACCGGACTATACTGCGAAGGCATCAAGCCCGGTTTCATCAATTCGCTGAAAATCACCGTTCCGTCGGTCATTGTGTCCATCGCCGTGGCGTGTGTCACGGGCTATTCGCTGGCCAACTGGCCATTCAAGTATTCCGAGGCATTCTTCACCATCCTGTTGCTGGCAAGTTTCATTCCCTATGTCGTGATGTTGTATCCCATCGTGATCATCACGCGCTGGCTCGGCATTTTCTCGACTTTGCCTGCGGTGGTTTTGGTGCACACCATATTCGGTTTGCCGTTGCTGTCGCTGTTGTTCCGAAATTATTTTGCTTCACTGCCGCAGGAACTGTTCAAGGCGGCGCGTGTGGATGGTGCCGGTTACTGGCGCATTCTGTTCCAGGTGTTCCTGCCCATGTCGCTGCCGATCATGACGGTTGCTGTCATTTTGCAGGTGACCGGCATCTGGAACGATTTCCTTTTTGGTGTCATCTACGCCGGCCCCACCAACTATCCGATGACAGTGCAGCTCAACAACATCGTCAACACGGGGCAGGGTGTGAAAGAATACAACGTCGACATGGCAGCGACCATACTCACCGGGCTGGTGCCACTCGCCATTTACTTTTTCTCCGGGAAATATTTTGTGCGCGGCATTGCCGCCGGCGCTGTGAAGGGTTGATGCGATGAAGGCCGACAATACTTCCAGCGTATCCGTGCGCGGCCTGGCGCAGAGCTATGGCGCGGTCAAGGTGCTGCATGCACTTGATCTTGACATTGCCGATGGAGAATTTCTTGTTTTGCTGGGACCATCAGGCTGCGGCAAGTCGACATTGCTGAACTGTATTGCCGGTTTGCTCGAGCCATCAGAGGGCCAGGTCTTCATCAAGGGCAAGAACGTCACGTGGGAGGAGCCGAAGGACCGTGGCATCGGCATGGTGTTCCAGTCCTACGCGCTCTATCCGCAGATGACGGTGGAGAAGAACCTGTCGTTCGGCCTGCGTGTTGCCGGCATGGCGAATGAGGAAATCGACAAGCGGGTGAAACGGGCGGCCGAAATGCTGCAACTGGAACCGCTTCTGCAACGCAAGCCCACGGCACTCTCCGGCGGCCAGCGCCAGCGTGTTGCGATTGGGCGCGCACTTGTGCGTGATGTTGACGTGTTTCTGTTCGACGAGCCATTGTCCAACCTCGATGCCAAGCTGCGCGCCGAACTCCGCGTTGAAATCAAGCGCCTGCACCAGCGCCTTGGCAACACCATGATCTACGTCACGCACGACCAGATTGAAGCCATGACTTTGGCTGATCGCATTGCTGTGATGAAAGGCGGTACAATCCAGCAGCTCGATGCCCCGCAGAACATCTATAACAAACCGACGAACCGATACGTGGCGGGCTTCATTGGTTCGCCATCGATGAACTTCCTCAACGGTGCCATCACGGGGGCTGGCAAAAAGGCGGCGTTTGAATTGGGTGGCTTCAAAGTGCCGCTGGCGGACTACAAGGCTGACGCACCGCTGGTTTCCGGGACTGCAGAATTGGGAGTGCGTCCCGAACATATCCTGATTAATGAAGCCGGCAAGGACGCCACCACCGCCTACAAGGCAGTGGTCGATCTGGTTGAGCCCATGGGCTCCGACAGCTTGGTGTGGATCAAGATCGGTGAACAAGTCTTTTCCGCCCGTGTTGAATCCAACCGCACTTTTACACTGGGTCAGAAAATCGACGTCCGTTTCCGTGTCGGGCTGGCCTCACTGTTCGATGCCCAAAGTGGCGACAGGCTTTGAGCCGTGATGGATTTGGCGGGCACATGGCGGCTTCGCTGTGCGAACCGTGCCATCGACGTGGACTATCCCGTCCCTGGTGATGTGCACTCTGCCCTGATTGCCGCTGGGCAAATCCCGCACCCCTACAAAGGCACCAACGAACTCGCCTGCCGCTGGGTGGCGGATGAGGAATGGGTGGCGGTGCGGGAGTTTGACTTGGACGAGGTGGGCGAGGGCGAGTACTATCTCGACATCGACTATCTCGATACCGTTGCGACCGTCTTGGTGAATGGCATTGAAGTATTGAATGCAGAAAACTGCTTCCGCCGATATCGACCTGATGTGACGAAGGCGCTCAAGGTGGGCGTGAATTTGGTGGAAGTGCATCTCCACTCCAACACCAAAGCCGCAAACGAAAAGCAGGCGGCACAGCCCTTTCCCATTCCCTACAGTGTTAGCAACAATCCAATCCCCAACGGTAACATGCTGCGCAAGCCGCAGTGCCATTTTGGCTGGGATTGGAATTTGGCAGTGGTGCCGTTTGGAGTGTGTGGCAATTTCAAACTACTGCATACACGTACTGTTCACATCGAAGACGTTTCGGTGGCACAAACCCATCTCGCCGATGGTTCGGTAGTAGTCAGCGTCGACGTTTTTCTCAACGGCATTCAGGACTCCGGTGATGTCGAATATGAGTATTGGTTTGATGGTCAGCATCAGACATTCAAAGAACCCAATTCGCGCGGTTGGCAATCTGATCAGGTGCGGTTTGTAGTCAAAAGTCCGAAACTCTGGTGGCCAGCGGGGCAGGGCGAGCAATATCTCTATGACCTTGAAGTGCGTTGCGGCGACCAAGTGGAACGCCGCAAGATTGGGTTGCGCAAGCTTGACCTGACTACTGACAAGGACAAGACTGGCAGCCGCTTTGCGTTCAAGGTGAATGACCGCGAAATTTTCTGCAAAGGGGCCAACTGGATTCCGGCAGATGCACTCCCTACCAATGCGACGCCAGAACTGACGCGCAAACTTCTGCAAGCGGCCAAAGACGCCAATATGAACATGATCCGCGTGTGGGGCGGCGGATACTATGAGAAGGATTTTTTCTACGACATCTGTGACGAGCTGGGCCTGCTGGTGTGGCAGGATTTCATGTTTTCCTGCTCACTCTATCCATCGACACCAGATTTCCTTGATGAAGTGAAGGAAGAAGCGGCCTACCAAGTCAAACGCCTGCAGCATCACGCCTGTCTCACTCTCTGGTGCGGTGACAATGAATTGCTGGGTGCGCTTACCTGGTTTGAGGAATCGCGCAAAAACCGCGACCGTTATCTCGTCAACTATGACCGGCTCAATCGCACATTGGAAGAAGCCGTGAAATTTACTGACGAACATGCCATCTGGTGGCCGTCATCCCCATCTCCCGGCATTCTCGATTTTGGCGACACATGGCATGATGACACGAAGGGCGACATGCATTTCTGGTCGGTGTGGCATGAGGGCCGGGATTTTGAACATTACCATGATGTGAAGCCGCGCTTCTGCTCAGAGTTCGGGTTCCAGTCTTTTCCCTCGCTGCGCTTGATCAAGGACTTTGCCGAGAGCGAAGAGGACCTTAATATATCCTCCGCGGTGATGGAGCATCATCAGCGCAACAAGGGCGGCAATGCGCGCATCGCCGAGACCATGTTCCGCAATTTCCTTTTCCCCATGGATTTCGGAAACTTCGTCTATCTTTCCCAGGTGCAGCACGGGCTTGCCATGAAGATTGCAGTGGAATACTGGCGCTCCCTCAAGCCCCACTGCATGGGCACCTTGTATTGGCAGCTCAACGACACCTGGCCGGTTGCGTCATGGTCAGGCCTTGATCACGGTGGCTCGTGGAAGCTCATGCATTACATGGCGCGGCGCTTCTATGCGCCGGTGTTGGTGACCATGCGCAACGCCGGAGATGAGATTATCGTTTCGGGTGTTCACGACTTGAATCAAGCGCTTGAGACGCTGGTTGAAGTTGACGCTGTTTCGGTTGATGGCGAAAAAACAACACTTTTCAGCCAGAAGCTGACATTGCTTGGCGATGGCCAGGAGATCACACGCCTTAACCGTCGCCGTTTTGCGGAGGGAACTGTGTTGTTCGTCGGCTGGACAGATGAACATGGGGTGAAGCGACGCAGCCATCTCACGGCGTTGCCTTACAAACATATTCAGCTGCCAAACCCGGAAATCACACACAGCACTAAAGAAGACAAAGGCGTGCTGTCCATTGCCATCTCTGCCAAACGCCTCGCCCTCCATGTGGCGCTGGAGTGTGATGTTGCTGGCCATTTCTCTGACAACGCCTTCGACATGCAGGCAGGCGAAAGCCTCACCATCACTTTCATCCCCTACGATTCAAAAAATCTGCAACGTGCGGCTGATACCCTCGTCATCCGCGATCTCCATTCATCATCACACTAAGGAGGCCACCATGCCAAAGCGACTTTCGTTCCAACTCTACTCCGCCCGGAATTTTCAGCCGTGGGAGGCCGTCATCGCGCACGTGGCCGCCTGCGGCTACAAGGAGGTGGAGGGTTTTGGCGGCGCTGAATATGGTGCCAAGGGTACTGTGTTTGATGACCCGGTGAAGTTCCGCGCCTTGCTTGACAATCACGGCCTCAGCATGCCGACTTCGCATCTCATGCCGCTTGGCTTGTTTGAAACCGACATGAAACGCGTTCTGCACATTGGCAAGACCATGGGCGTCAAGTATTTCTATTGCCCGTTTGTCATGCCGGATGAACGCAGGAACACGGCTGCTTACTGGAAGCGGTTCGGCAAACGCTGTGGCGAAATTGCCAAAAAAATGCGAGACGAAGGCTATGGCTTCGGTTGGCACAACCATGATTTTGAATTCAAGAAACTGCCAGACGGTTCCTATCCCATTGACCGCATTTTTGAAGGCGGTCCTTGGCTCGATTGGGAAATGGATATTGGCTGGATCATTTTTGCCCGACAGAATCCGGTGACGTGGATCAAGAAGTATGGAGAACGCATCACCGCCGTGCACGTAAAGGAAATTGCCCACAAAGGTGAGAATGCTGACCAGATGGGACAAACAGACCTTGGCAAGGGCATCGGCAAGTGGCCGGAAATCTTCAAGGCGCTGCGTGACCACTCGCGTTGCAGCACCTTCGTCATGGAGCATGACAATCCCAAGGACTACAAGTCCTGGGCCAAGAACTCCTTCACATACATCGCAAAAATCTGAGGCATATCATGAGCAAAACTTTTGGCGTCGGCATCATTGGATGCGGGAATATTTCGTGGGCCTATCTGAAGCTGGCGAAACTGTTCAAAGGTATCGAGGTCAGGGCCGTTGCGGACATGAACATGGATGCAGCAAATGCGCGGGCCAAGGAATTCAACGTGCGGGCGCAGTCCGTGAAAGACCTGCTGAGGAGCAAGGATATTGACATCGTCGTGAACCTCACGGTGCCGGCGGTGCACTACAAGGTGTCGAAGCAAATTCTCGATGCGGGCAAGCATGTGTATTCCGAGAAGCCGCTGACGCTGTCCTACAAGGACGCACTGGCCTTGCAGAAATATGCCGCGAAGAAAAAACTGCGGGTGGGTTCTGCGCCGGACACATTTCTGGGTTCATCGCACCAGCTGGCGCGCAAGACGATTGATGATGGCAAGATCGGCAAGATCGTGTCGGGCACATGCCATTTCATGGGCCCCGGCATGGAGATGTGGCACCCCAATCCTGATTTCTTTTTTGTGCCCGGTGGCGGACCGGTTTTGGACATGGGACCCTATTACATCACCAACCTGATCAATCTGATTGGCCCGGTGAAGCGTGTGTCGGCGCTTTTGGGAACGGGGCGCAAAGAGCGCGTCATCAACAGCCAGCCTGCCAATCCGCGCAATGGCGAGAAGATCAAGGTCAAGACGCCGACCACCTATCATGCCCTTCTCGAGTTTGCATCGGGGGCGTGCGTGACTGTGTCGCTGTCGTGGGATGTGTGGGCGCACAAGCACCAGAACATGGAACTCTATGGCCAAACGGGTGCGATGTTTGTGCCAGATCCCAATTTCTTTGGCGGTGATGTGATGGTGGCAGGCAGTGACCAGAAAGCAACTGCATTGCAAGTGTGGGATCACCCCTTTGCCAAGAACAATTGGGGCATGAACAACAGCCAGACTGATGTTGTCTGGGCCAACTACCGGTGTGCGGGACTTGCGGACATGGCGGATGCCATCATGAAAAAGAAACTGGCGCGCTGCGACATTTCCATGGTGGCGCATGTGGTTGAAGTGATGACGGCAATGATGGAAGCGGGCAAGGCGAAAAAGATGGTCACGCTGAAATCGACCTGCAAGCGTCCGGCACCGTTTGGTCCGTCCGAAGCGCGGGCGCTTTTGGCATGAAGTACAACCGCTGTGGCCGGAGCGGACTGCTTTTGCCAGCCGTTTCGCTCGGGCTGTGGCATTCGTTCGGCAACACTGACGATCAGGCCAAAAAACGCGCCATCTGTGCTGCGGCCTTTGACGCGGGCATTACGCATTTCGATCTTGCCAACAACTATGGACCGCCGCCGGGAAGTGCCGAGTCAGCGTTTGGCGACATCATGCGCACGGACTTCAAGGCGCACCGTGACGAGATGATCGTCTCCACGAAGGCGGGCTATCACATGTGGGACGGTCCCTATGGCGAATGGGGTTCACGCAAGTACATGATTGCCAGTCTTGACCAGAGTTTGAAGCGGCTGGGTTTGCCTTATGTGGACATCTATTACTCGCACCGCTTTGACCCTGACACACCGCTGGAGGAAACGATGGGGGCGCTGGACTTTGCCGTTCGGCAAGGGAAGGCGATCTATGCCGGGATTTCCAATTATTCCGCCGATGCCACCACGCAAGCGGCAGCGATTTTGCGGGCGCTGGGCACGCCTTGCATCATCCACCAGCCACGGTTCAACATGTTGCAACGGGAGCCGCTGGAGCAAGGAGTCTTTGCTGCTGCGGAGGCGGAGGGCATAGGGGCCATCTGCTACTCGCCATTGGCGCAAGGAGTTTTGACGGACAAGTATCTCAACGGAATTCCCGCCGGAAGCCGCGCCACCCATGGGAAATGGTTCAACGCTTCACACATTGGCCCGGAGGAAGTCGCGCGACTGCAAAATTTGAATGCGCTGGCAAACGTGCGTGGACAAACCCTGGCGCAAATGGCGATTGCCTGGGTGCTTTCACATCAACCCGTGGCATCGTGCCTGATTGGTGCCAGTTCGCCGGAACAGGTGCTTGACTGCGCCGCAGCTGTGACAAATCTTGCGTTCTCACCTGCGGAATTGACGGAAATCGCAGCACTCATCTGAAAAGGGATTGAGTCTTTCAGGCGTTGACGCGTTCGTGCGCGGCACCTAACCTTTGGCATCATGGCCCGCAACCCGCGATTTGACATTCTGTTTGAACCGGTGGCGATTGGGCCGAAAACGGCACCGAACAGATTTTATCAGGTGCCGCATGCCAGTGGCATGACGAACGCCGCGCCGCATGTTCGGGCGAAGTTCCGCGAAACCAAGGCGGAAGGCGGCTGGGGGGTGATCAACACCGGGGCATGTTCCATTCATCCGTCGTCGGATGATTCACCTTTCCCGTGTGCGACTTTGTGGGATCAAACCGATGTTCGCGCCCATGCGGTGATGACGGAGGCGGTGCACCGGCACGGGGCGCTGGCGGGGGTTGAGCTTTGGCATGGTGGGGCGGCTGTGATGAATCGCACAACGCGGCAGCCGCCATTGTCACCATCGGGCATTGCGTGGATGGCACCGCATGTGGGGTTCATGGGGCAGCAGCGACCGAAGGTCATGGATCAATCTGACATCAAGCAACTGATCACCTGGCAGGCCGCTGCAGCTGTGCGGGCCGAACAGGCGGGCTTCGACATACTCTATGTCTATGCCGGCATGGGGTACCTGCCGTACCAGTTTCTGCTGAGCGATTATAACCAACGCAGTGATGCTTATGGCGGCAGTGTGCGCAACCGGGTGCGGTTGGTGGCCGAACTCTTGGAAGCAACGGCTGATGCGGTTAAGGGGCGCTGTGCCGTGGCGTTGCGGATCAGCCTGCAAGAGTTGCGATCCCGGCCCGGCAAACACATGCAATCTGAAGCGCATGAGGTGATCGACGCGCTGAAAGAAGTGCCGGACCTGTTTGATGTGAAAATGGATTACAGTTCCACTGATTGCGCCGCCTCGCGCTACACGCAGGAAGGCAGCCACGAGCCGGTGATCGATTTTGTCAAAGCCATCACGCGCAAGCCGGTGGTAGGTGTGGGGCGGTTTACGTCGCCGGACATGATGGTGAGCCAGATCAAGCGCGGCGTACTCGATCTCATCGGCGGGGCGCGACCCTCAATCGCCGATCCGTTTCTGCCGCGCAAAATCAACGAAGGCCGCGAGGATGAAATCCGCGAGTGCATCGGCTGCAACATCTGCATTTCGAGTTGGCATGACGGAGTGTGGGTGCGCTGTACGCAAAATCCGACAGCGGGTGAGGAGTGGCGGCGCGATTGGCATCCGGAACATGTGCCGCAGGATGCGCAGGGGCGTGTGCTTGTGGTGGGCGGCGGTCCGGCGGGTCTGGAAGCGGCGCTGACTTTGGCGCGGCGCGGATTTGACGTCTCGCTGGCTGATGCACGCCGTGAATTTGGCGGGCGGGTGCTGCATGAAGCCAAGCTGCCGGGTCTTTCGCAGTGGCGGCGTATCCTGGATTACCGGCTGGGGCGGCTGGAGGCGATGGCCAATGTTTCGCTGTTTGCGGAAAGCTCCATGTCTGCCGAGGATGTGTTGGAATTTGGTGCAGACCACGTGGTGTTTGCCACGGGTGCGGAATGGTTGAAGATGCTGTACTCGCCGAATGAGTATGCGCAAGGATGGGCAGAGGGTTCATGCGTGTACACGCCGGATGATGTGTTTGCAGGCGTGGAGATTGAAGGACCGGTGGCGGTTTTTGATTTCGACAACTACTATCTTGGTGGGGTCATCGCTGAGCAACTGGCGCAGTCCGGCAAACATGTTTCCTACATCACAAGTGCTGGCACGGCATCGAACTGGACGGTGATGACGAATGAGCAGCCGCTGGTGCACCGCTCGTTCCTGAAGCATGGCATTGCGCTTCGCACGCTACAAACTGTTACTGCGTTTGCGGATGGATGTGTCACAACGGCGCAATTGTTCACGGGAGAGCAAAGCCGGATTGAGGTCCGTTCGCTGGTGATTGTCGGTCAACGCCGACCCAAAGACCAATTGTTTCGCGCGGTGCAGGCGATGGATTGGCAAGGTGCGGGAATAGAAAGTGTTGCGGTGACAGGCGATGCGCAGGCCCCAGGTGCGTTGGCGCATGTGATCCACCAGGCACATGGCACGGCGCGGGCCGTGGGCGTGCCAGCAGACCACCTGATCCAGCGGCGTGACTTTGCGTTTTCAGACCGCGTTGATTCCCGATCTGCAAAGATCCACCCATGAGTGGCGATACGCCCCGGCGCAGGGGCACGAAGGGACCGCGGCGCGTTCAGGCCGTACTGCAGTTGCCGTTTGAACAAATGCGGCGACCCTATGCGCCGATTGAGGTGTTGAGTGTGGACCATGTCGAACGCATCCATCAAGCCGCACTATCTGTCTTGCGGGATGTCGGCATGCGGGTGTTGAGTGCGCAAGCCCGCGATTTTTATCGCGGGGCTGGTGCCAAGGTTGTTGACGAACGCGTGACTTTTGATCCTGATCTGGTGACGCAGTTCCTCACTTCCATTCCCTTGCAATTTGCATTGGCTGCGCGAAACAAGGACCGTGCGATCAAGGTGGGGGAATCGGATTATTTCCATTCGGCGGTGGGTGGTCCTGCCTACGTCATGGACAATGAGCGCGGGCGGCGGTCTGGCACCTACGCTGAAATGTGTGACTATCTGCGGCTCATCCAGTCACTCAACATATTGCACCAGGAAGGGGGTGGACCGTTTGAACCGATGGACCTTCCCGCCAACACACGGCATCTTGATCTCAACTACGCCCAATGCACGTTGCTCGACAAGAACTGGCAGCCGCAAACGCTGGGCCGCGCGCGCACGCTGGATTCACTCGAGATGCTGGCCATTTCCCTGGGAAAAACCCGCGCGGATTTAACTGACATTCCCGCTTTCACCGGCATCATTAACACGAACTCCCCATTGCAACTTGATGTGCCGATGGCGGAAGGGTTGATCACGCTGGCAGAACACGGACAGGTCGCGGTGATCACGCCGTTCACGCTGGCTGGTGCCATGTCGCCCGTCACCATAGCCGGAGCCCTGACACAGCAGCATGCAGAAGCGTTGGCGGGGATTGTGCTGACACAGATCGTGCGGCGCGGCGTTCCTGTGATGTATGGCGGGTTCACGTCGAATGTGGACATGAAGTCGGGAGCGCCCGCCTTTGGCACACCGGAGTATGTTTTGGCGGCCCAGGCGAGTGGCCAGTTGGCGCGGCGCGTTGGTGTTCCATTCCGTTCGTCAAATGTCACCGCCGCCAACGAAGTGGATGCGCAGGCGGGCTACGAAAGCACCATGTCACTGTGGGGCAGCGTCATGGGCGGGGCGCACATGATCAACCACGCGGCGGGGTGGATGCACGGCGGGCTCACAGCCAGTTTCGAGAAACTGATCATTGACGCCGACATGCTGCAGATGATGGCGGTGTATTGCAAAGGGATTGTGGTGGACGAACAGACTTTGGCGCTGGATGCGATCCGGGAAGTGGGGCCGGCGGGACATTACTTCGGGGCTGCGCACACAATGGAACGGTATGAGACGGCATTCTATGCGCCGCTGGTTTCAACCCGCGACAATCACGAAGCATGGATCGAGCGTGGTCGGATCACGGCACGTGAACAGGCCGCATTGGTGTGGAAGAAAATACTGGCAGATTACGAAGCGCCAGCGATTGATCCGGGTACGGACGAGGCACTGCGTGACTATGTGGCGCGGCGCAAACACGAGGGTGGTGCGCCGATGAATTGAATGGGGTGCCTGTGTTGGGCGCTGCCTACACCTTGGTGAAAAACACCGGGTTGGGGTGGCCGTCGGGGTAGATGACGGGGTTGATCGTGTCCTTGTGGATGAGCACCAATGGCTCGTGACAGATGAAGACGAAGCCGCCGGATTGTTCCATCAGGTCTTCCATGCGCCGGGCCATTGTCACGCGTTTGGGTTCGTCGGTCTCGGACACCAGTTTCTGGTAGAGGTCCTCGAATTCCGGATTGTTGAAGGCGGACCAGTTGTAAACGCCGATCTGGTCGGGGCGGAACCAGACGAGATTTTCTGACGGATCGACGCCACCGGCGAAATCCATCAGCACGAGATCGAGATTTTTGTAGGTGTCACCCTTGGTCTTGTCGCCCAGTTCCCAATACACAGCTTCGTCAACAGGCATCAGCTCAACTTTGAATCCCGCTTGTTCGAGGCTGGCTTGCATGATTTGAGTGACAGACGTTTGGGTGGAGTCATTGAGCGAATGCAGGGTGAGCGACAGGCCCTCTGCCCCTGCCTCCTTCAGCAGGCTTTGCGCCTTGGCGATGTCGAGGGCCATCAAATTGCCGGACCGCGCGAATTTTGTGCCAGGTTGCACCACGCCGGTGGAGCGTTTTGTGAGGCTGTCGAAAGCGCCGATCAGCACCTGGTCCACATCAATGGCGTGCTGGATGGCCTGGCGGATGCGCGGGTCCTTGAGGCGCGGGCTGTCGACATTGATGGTCAGCCACATGTAGCGGGTGGATTGGGCTTCAACAAATTTGGTGCCCGCTGGTGGTGCGGCGGCGGTCTGCTTGGCGGAGCTGACGGCGATGCGGGTGTAGTCAAATGAGTCTGCCTCATAGGCGAGTTGGGCGGCCTGGTCGTCCTCCACCACATAAATCTCGACCGTCTTGAAGGCGGGCTTGGGGCCTGGCCATTCCGGATTTTCTGCGAGTGTGACCTTTTGCTTCTGTTCCCAGCTTTGCAGAAGGTAGGGGCCACATGTTGCTGGTGGTTCTGTGGTGAATTTGCCGCCCGCTTTTTCCGTTGCCGCTTTCGATATAATGTGGCCGCCGTAATAGGGCAGGGAGACGACATAGATCGGGGCGTAGGGTTCCTTGAGGTGGATGATGCCGGTGCGTTCGTCGATCACTTCCACCTTGTCGAGTTTTTCGAACTGGTAGGCCCAGGGCGAGGCGTTGTCGGGGTTGGCGATGCGTTCGTAGGAGAATTTCACATCTTCCGCCGTGACGGCACCAAAACCGTTGGTCCATTTCATGCCTGGCATGAGAGTGAATTTGATCTTCGTGGGTTCGATGGTTTCGAGTTTTTCCGCCCCGTGGGGCATCCATGGCGCGCCGTCGCGCAAATCGCCGAAGCGGTTGAGGGACACGTAAACGCCGCGCATGATCGGTTCTTCGATACCGCCAATCATGAAAGCGGGATCGAGCACTTGCAGATCGCCATCCATGCGGATGCGCAATGTGTCAGCATCGGCAGCCCAGGCAAACCGCGGCATGGTGGGGGACAGGGCCAATGCGGCACCATAGGGTCCGGCTTTCAGAAGTTTTCTGCGGTTGATCGACCAGTCGAGAGCCATGGCGTTCTCCTCTTGGGAATTATCCGTTGGGATCAAGGGGAAAATGGCACCGAATGTGGCGTGCGTCATCCATTTTCTCAGTTTGGGGTGCGGCTGTGTGGCAGACCGGTTGGGCGTAGGTGCAGCGGGCGTGGAATTCGCAGCCTTGCGGCCTGGCAAACAGGCTCGGCACTTCGCCCTGCTGTTCGGTGTAAGCGTTGCGCCGGCGGGGGTCGGGATGGGGTTCAGCCGCGACCAACATGCGGGTGTAGGGATGGCGGGGTTTTGCAAAAATGGCATGGGTTGTTCCGCTCTCCACAATGCGGCCCAGATACATCACTGCCACACGGTCGCAGACGTGGCGCAGCATGGCGAGGTTGTGCGACACGATCAGATAGGACAAGCCGAACTGGCGTTTCATCGCCATCATCAGGTTGAGAATGTCGGCCTGCACCGACACATCCAGCCCCGCCGTCGGTTCATCGGCGATCAGGAGTTTGGGATGCAAAGCAAGTGCGCGGGCAACACCGACGCGCCGTGCCTGCCCGCCGGAGAGTTCGTGCGGATAGCGTTCGGCGAGATGGGCGGGCAAACCCACCATGGCGAGAAGTTCAGTGATTTTATGGTCTTGGTCGGCGATCTTGATGTTGTGGATGATGAATGGCTCGAGCAGCAAACGGGACACGCGCATGCGGGGGCTAAGCGACGACACCGCATCCTGGAACATCATGGCGGTGGAAAGGCGCAATGAAGCGAAGTCACTTACTTGCTGACCGTCAAAGTGGATGGTGCCGACGGTGGTTTTTTGCAATCCGAGCAGGGCGCGGGCAAGCGTTGTCTTGCCTGATCCTGATTCACCGACGAGACCAAGTGTTTCACCTTGTTCGAGGAACAGCGAAACATCGTCGAGAATGGTGAGGCGTTGTGATCTTGCCGTTACCTGCACGGTGATGTTGTCGGCGCGCAAGATCGTCATGGTGCCACCCGGCAGCAACGGGCACTGGCCTTGTCGCCTACTTGCACCGGGTGTTGTGGCTGGCCGCACTGGTCGATGGCCCCAGCACAGCGGCGGCGGAACAGGCATCCTGCACCGGGTGCAAAGCGCGATGGCAACTCACCAGGGATGGCGGGCAACAGGTCGGCGCGGTTGTGCAGGCGGGCAGGATCACAGGCGAGGAGTGCCCGTGTATAGGGATGGCGGGGCGCATGAAACAGGGCATCAACCGGTGCCGTTTCCACCACTTCGCCCGCATACATCACATAAACGCGGTCACACAATTGCGCGATGACGCCAAGATGGTGGGTAATGATGATGATCGCGCCATTAATGGTGTGGCGCAACTCACGCAGCAGATTGATGATCTGGGCTTCCAGGGTGACGTCGAGGGCGGTGGTGGGTTCATCGGCGATCAACAGTGACGGATTCATCAGCAGTGTCGCCGCAATGCCGACACGCTGTCGCATGCCGCCGGACAGTTCATGCGGGAAGGCAGACAGGCGCTGTGCCGCATCGGCGATGCCGACTTTTGCCAACATCTCGGCGGCGCGTTGCAGGCGCTGGGTTTTGGGCGTGGCGAGATGGTGTTGATAGTCACTGAGTTGGTCACCAATCGTCAGCACCGGATTGAAGGCACTCATGGGATCCTGAAAGACCATTGCCATGTCGCGCCCGCGAAGGGCACGGCGAGACTTTGCGTCAAGCTTGGCAATGTCGTTGCCGCGAAAAAATATTTCCCCTGCCGTGACATGGGCAGCCGGAGACAGCAGCCCCATGGCTGCCAGCGCCAGCGTGGACTTGCCACAGCCTGACTCGCCGGCAATGCCGATCACTTCTCCGGGCCAGGCTTCGATATCAACAGCGTTGAGAATGGGGATGGCGGCGTAGGACACCGACAGGCCCTTGATGCTTAGCACAGGTCCGGTCATGCGGGCCGCCGCAGCAGAAGTTTGGGATCAAGGGCATCACGCAAGGCTTCGCCCGTGAACGTGAAGGCCAGCGTTGCGAGGACCAGTGGCAAGCCGCCAAAGATCACCATCGACGGGGCAAAGCGCAGGCTGGTGTAGCTATCGTTGAGAATGGAACCCCAGGACGGTGTCGGTGGGCGCACGCCAAGCCCGAGAAAACTCAAGCCTGCTTCCAGCATGATGACGACGGGGATATCCATGCTCAGGAGGATGAAGAGTGGACCCGCGACATTGGGCAAGAGATGACGCAGCATGATGCGTGTTGCTGATGCGCCGAGGGATTTTTCGGCAATGATGTAGTCGGCGTTGCGCAGTGCGAGGGTTTGGGCACGGATCATGCGGGCGTATCCGGGAACCGACGTGAGCACCACGACGAAGATCAACGTGCCTATGCCTGGTCCCAAAACCGTGATCACGGCCAGTGCCAACATGATCATGGGCACGGCGTTGAGTGAATCGAAGATGATCACCAACACCGCGTCGAGCCAGCGCGGCCCGTAACCGGCGAGCAGACCCAGCAGCAATCCACCAAGCCCCGCCAGCAAGGTGGATGAAACCGCGATGCCCAAGGCTGTGCGTGACCCGAGGATGATGCGCGAGAGGAGGTCGCGACCCAACTGATCAGTGCCAAACCAATGCAATGCGGAGGGCGATTTCAGTTTGTTGGTGACGTTTATGCCGTAGGGATCATAGGGCGTGAGGAGAGGGGCAAAGAGAGCCATCAGCAAAAACGCCAACACAACGATCATGGGCAGGAATGCCGATGGGTGCTGCAACAACCATCGCAGCAGTTTCGCCGGGCCTTGGGTGATGTGTTCAGTTGCGGAAGACATCGCGCACCCGGGGGTCAAGTCTGGCGATCAGCAGATCGGCGAGAATGGTGACGGTCACATATATTGCGGTCATCACCAACACCGTTCCCATGACCACGGGATAGTTGCGTGTGTCCACCGCCTTGGTGATGAGGCGGCCAATGCCGGGACGGGAGAAAACGGCTTCCACAAAAACCGCACTCGACAAAATGCTGCCCAGACCCACCGCAATCAATGACACTGTCGGGATGATGGCAATGCGCAACGCATATTTCGACACGATCTTCCACTCGGGCAGGCCGAAGGCGCGGGCGGTGCGGATGTGGGGTTCGTTCATGACTTCCAGCATGGAGGCGCGGACCATGCGAGCGATGTAGCCCACCCAACCCAATCCGATGGCGAAGGCAGGGAGGACAAGTGCTTTGACTTGGCTCATCACATCGCCGGAAGAACCCGCTCCCAGGGCCGGAAGCCAGCGCAGGTTCACGGCAAAGACCACGAGCGAGTAGATGGCGACGATAAATGACGGCAGGGCGATCACACTCACGGACAATACACCGATCAGGCGGTCGGCCCAACCTGCCCGCGTCATGACGGCGAGGCAGCCCATGGGTATGCCAACGAGCACGGCCCAGCCGAGTGAAACGATACCCAGGACCAAGGTGTTGGGAAGAGCTGCGGCTATCAGTTGGCTGACCGGCTTTTTGGACCAGACATCAAATCCCAGATTGCCCGTCAGCGCGTTGGCGAAAAAACGGTAGACTTGTATGTAGACAGGTTGGTCCAGCCCCATGCGTTCAATCAACTGGCGTTTCAATTCCGGCGTGGCACGCGGGCCGAGCGCGACTGATGCAGGATCACCGGGCAGGAGAAAGACCGACGCATACATGGCGGTCATCACCAACATGAGGATCAGAAGGCCGAGTGCGATGCGTTTGATGGCGTAGCGCAACATGGCGCTTACCTCATTCCAGCGGCAGACTGAACTGGCCTTCCTTCTCCCCTTGCGGGAGAAGGTGGCGCGGAACGCGCCGGATGAGGGGGTGCTGCCGCGGACATAGCCTGGCATTGGAATTGTTGGAACCTTTCCCTCATCTGTCTCGCGACAAGTGTCGCGATCCACCTTCTCCCGCAAGGGGAGAAGGGAAACCCCCGCATCCGAATTTTCCATTCGCCCGTCTTCAACAAAAATCGCGCGGGATTTTGTGGGTGTCGCTGATCCTGTGCACGCACTTGCCCTGTTCCTTTGCTTCCACCGACCAGGTGAGGAAAAAGTGTTTGGTGTCAGCTGTCAACTCTGTTCTGCTTTCAGCTTCGTAGTCTGCATCGGCACTCTTGATGGCCCATACATAGGTGTTGACAGTGCGGGCGCTGAGGGGGTCGCCTTCGCGGATTTCACTGATTTCGGTCACGCGTGACGACGAGACAATATTGCGGTCGTCAATGCTGCAGGTGCCGTGGTCGCTGACAAGTGTCACGCGGTGCAGGCCGGAGCCGACATCGTGTTCGATCAGGCGTTGATCACTGTCGGGTGCGATTGTTGTGACAGGACAGGCGGGAGCTGTTTCCGGGCGTGCAAAGGAGACGGCGTTGTCGCTCTTGTGGTCGGGCCGCACGGGCAGGAGCAGCGACGATGTTCCGCTTTGCACGTCAAGTGTGACAGGCTTTGCGTGGGGCCAGACCATGGGCCAGTGCTGGGTGGCGAGTGACAGCCGGATACGGTGGCCCTTCGGCACGGTGCGGCCAAAGTCGTTGAGTTGCAGGCGCACCTTGAAGGCTCTGCCGACGGGGCATGGGGTCGGATGTTCGTGGCTGTCGCGGTGCGAGAGGTTCAGGACCCCGTACGTCATGAGTGCGGATGTGCCATCGGGGTAGACATCACACAATCGGGCGATGAGATGGGCGTGGGGCTGGTCCACCTTGACTGTGATCTCCAGCACAGGTGCACCGAGCATTGACATGTCATTTTTCAACGCGGGCATATCAAACGTCAGGCCGATAGCGTCTTCGCGGCGCTGGTCGAGGGCCATGTCGGGTGTGGTTCCGCCATACCCGCCCCAGCGGCCGCATGTGATGCCAGCCGTCACAGGTGAACACGCGCGCGACCAGGATTTCCGGCGTGGTGTGTGCGGCGTCAACGCGCGGCCATTCAACTGGTAGCGTTTTGGACGGATGCGTGCGGAGGGCCAGGTTTTTTCCGCGACCCATTTGCCGGCGTGGTCGGGATCATAAAAAGCGCGCGGCCGTTCCTCTGCCGTGATCCAAGCCCGATACATCGGTTCGTCCATGATACCAGTGGATTCGTCTGCCAGCCAATGCTTCCACCAGCGCAGCGCTTCCTGCAGATAACCGATATGCGGACCGGGAGCGCCCCGGTTCGGGAAGGCGTGGCTCCACGGGCCCATGATGCCGAGGCGCGGTGATTTCAAACCAGCCAGCAGGCGCGGTACAAAGTTCGAATAGCTGTCGTCCCAGCCGCACACGGCCATCACGGCGCACGTGATGCGGCTGAAGTCTTCGCATACTGAACCTTGCTTCCAATAATCGTCGCGGCGCTGGTGGCGCAGCCAGGTGTTTGAAAGCGAACGGTTGGCGGCCAGACGCTGCATCCACATGTCACGCCACTGCGGTCCAACAATTTGCGGATCAGGGGCCATGGCATTCTTCACCAGCATGAAGTTGGACCAGGCTTCCTGCTCGTTGATCAAGGCACCGCCCATATAATGAATGTCGTCAGCGTAGCGGTCATCCGAGGCGCACAGGGTAATGATGGCTTTGAGGGCGGGTGGTCTGCGGGCTGCCACTTGCAATGAATTGAAGCCGCCCCACGAGATGCCGGTCATGCCGATGTTGCCGTTGCACCAGGGAGCCGCTGCGATCTGTGCGATGATCTCGCAGGCGTCTTCCTGTTCCTGGGGCAGGTACTCGTCATGCAGCAAGCCGCCGGAATCGCCCGCTCCCCTGATGTCGACACGCAGGCAGGCGATGCCAAAGCCTGCCCAATAGGGATGGATGTCGAAATCGCGGATCACGGTGCCATCGCGGCGGCGGTAGGGGATCATTTCGACGACAGCGGGAACCTTGTTGGCCGTCACCGGCCGCCACAGTGTGCTGGCGATGCGCGTGCCATCGGCGAGGGCGATCCAGTGCGGGTCGGTGACTTCGACCTGAAAGGGAAAATCGTGGCGTTCGGTCATGGCCACAGTGTGGAAGAATTTGCAGCGAATTGCGAGGGGGACAAACACCGTAAAATGGTGCCCAGGGGCGGAATTGAACCACCGACACGCGGATTTTCAGTCCGCTGCTCTACCAACTGAGCTACCTGGGCACGACGCCATGAATTGGCTGGGCGGTGTATAGGTGAATGGAATTGCGCTGGCAACCACTGGCCCTACAAAAAAGAAACCCCGGCAAAACCGGGGTTTCCAAGAGGTTAACCTGTCGTCAAATCAGGTCTTGGCGATATCGACGTCCTTGGTTTCCTTGAGGAACAGGAAGCCAATCACGGCGGTGATCAAGGCGAAGATGATCGGATACCAGAGGCCTGCGTAGATGTTGCCTGTGTAGGCCACGTAGGCGGTGGCGAACAGTGGCAGCATGCCGCCAAACCAGCCGTTGCCGATGTGATAGGGCAGCGACATCGACGTGTAGCGGATGTTCGACGGGAACAATTCCACCAGGAAGGCGGCGATTGGTCCATAGACCATGCCGACGTAGAGCATCATCAAGGCCACCAGCAGAATTGCGCCGAGGTAGTTGATGTTTTCCTTCTTGGCAAAGGAGGTCTTGATTTCGCCAACGGTCACTGTCGATGTACCATCGGCGGCAACGACTGGAGTGCCAATGCTGTTGGTGGCGGTCAAGGGCTTGGCGGAGGGATCGGCCACCTGGCGCGCGACGCTGACGATCTTCTCCGCGTCGAGCGTTTTCTTGTCGGCTTGGGCCATTATCAGGGCTTCGGTTTCTTCCTTGGCCAGTTTCACCTCACCAGTGGCAACGGCCATGTGGGGATAGCCCGCTTCGGCCAAAGCCTTCGACCAGCCAAAGCCGGAGAAGCCTTCGATCTTCTTGCCGTTGATATCCAACGTTGCAGGAGTTCCGGCTGCGGCATATTCCGAAGTGAATGAAATGCCGTTCGACGTCAGCAAGCTCTTGGCCTTGTCGCAGTCACCTTCCACGGTCACACCCCGGATCGGGAAGATGGTGAAGTGGCAGTTTGCCGGATCAGCCGTCACGGTGATCTTGGCCGTGTTGGTGAAAACAGCGAGGTCCGGGTTCACGAATTCCGCGAGCTTGTGATAGATCGGGAAATAGGTGAGTGCCGCAATCACGCAACCCGCGAGTATGATTTTCAAGCGGCCAATGCGATCGGACAACCAGCCGAACAGGATGAACATCGGAGTGCCAATGAGCAGCGCGATACCGACGATCCAATAGGTGTCATCAAAGTTGGCCTTCAAGGGGCCACCGATGAAGAACAGCGCATAGAACTGTGCCGTG
>JAYVKC010000022.1:0-3863 GCA_043768765.1 Hyphomicrobiales bacterium
GGCCATCGGAGCTCTCCGTTTTCAAAAAAGTTAAGCGTATTTTTTCTTCACTTCGTCAGCCACCGCACCGGGTACCTGAGCATAGTGATCGAACTGCATGGTATAGGACGCACGTCCCTGGCTCATCGAGCGCAGGTTGTTGATGTAACCGAACATGTTGGCCAGCGGCACCATGGCGTTGATGATGTTGGCGTTGCCGCGCATCGACGTTCCCATGATTTGTCCACGACGGGAGTTGAGGTCACCAATGACCGAACCCACGAATTCTTCCGGTGAAGTCACTTCCACCTTCATGATGGGTTCCAGCAACACCGCACCCGCCTGCTCGAAAGCCTCGCGCATCGCTGCACGAGTTGCGATTTCAAACGCGATCGCCGACGAGTCAACATCGTGATAGGCACCGTCGATCAATGTCACTTTCATGTCGACAACCGGAAAGCCGATCAGCGGCCCGCTCGACAACACTGAATTGAGACCCTTTTCAACACCGGGGATGTATTCCTTCGGCACCGATCCGCCCACAACCTTTGATTCAAACAAATTGCCGGCAGCCTTTTCATTCGGCTCGATCTCGAGGATCACGCGGGCATACTGCCCCGTGCCACCGGTCTGCTTTTTGTGGGTGTAGTCCTTCGTCACCTTGCGCGTGATCGCTTCACGATAGGCGACCTGGGGTGCGCCAACCTGCACTTCAACCTTGTGCGTGCGCTTCAAAATGTCGACCTTGATGTCGAGATGCAACTCGCCCATGCCCTTGATGATGGTCTCGCCCGACTCGGAGTCCGTCGAAACCCGGAAGGACGGATCTTCGGAAGCCAGCTTGTACAGCGCCACCGCCATCTTTTCCTGGTCAGCCTTGGTTTTAGGCTCAACCTTCATTTCGATGACGGGTTCAGGGAACTCCATCTTTTCCAGGATCACGGCCTTGGCCGGATCACACAGCGTGTCCCCCGTGCGGGTTTCCTTCAGGCCAACGAGGGCAACAATGTCGCCAGCGTATGCCTCGGCAATTTCTTCGCGGTTGTTGGCATGCATGAGAACCATGCGGCCCACCCGCTCGGTTTTGTCACGTGTCGAATTCAGCAAAGATGTGCCTTTCGACAACATGCCCGAATAAATCCGGCAGAAGGTCAACACGCCATACTGGTCGTCCATCAACTTGAACGCCAGCAAGGCCAGCGGCTCGGTATCGGAGGAAGGGCGCGTCGTTTCATTGCCCGACTTGACATCGATGCCCTTGATCGCCGGGCGGTCCAATGGCGACGGCAGATAGTCGACAACGGCATCAAGCAGTGTTTGCACACCCTTGTTCTTGAACGCCGACCCGCACAGCACCGGGAAGAACGAAGCGTTCAGAACCGCCTTGCGCAGCAGCCGCTTGATCGTCTCGTTGCTCATTTCCTTGCCATTGAGATAGTCGTCCATGGCTTGGTCATCAAGTTCAGCGCAGGCTTCGATCATGTCGGCGCGCGCCTGTTCAGCTTGCGCCTGCATATCAGCCGGAATGTCTTCGTCGTGGAATTTTGCACCCAGCTCTTCGTTGTCCCAGACAACCGCCTTCATGCGAACGAGGTCAACAATGCCTTTGAAATTTGCTTCAGCACCTATCGGCAGCTGGATCGGCACCGGACGCGCGCCCAGGCGTTCCTTGATGTCCTTGAGGCACTGCTCAAACGAGGCACCCGTCTTGTCCATCTTGTTGCAGAACACAATGCGCGGCACGGCATACTTGTCGCCCTGCCGCCACACGGTTTCAGTCTGCGGCTCAACACCCTGGTTCGAATCAAGCACGCACACTGCGCCATCAAGCACGCGCAACGAACGCTCGACCTCAATGGTGAAATCAACGTGCCCGGGCGTGTCGATGATGTTGCAACGTTTGCCGTTCCAGATCGTCGTGGTGGCAGCCGATGTAATGGTGATGCCGCGCTCTTGTTCCTGCTCCATGAAATCCATGGTGGCAGCACCGTCATGCACTTCGCCAATCTTGTGGCTCTTGCCGGAGTAATACAGAATCCGCTCGGTCACAGTCGTCTTGCCGGCATCAATGTGCGCCATGATGCCAAAGTTGCGGTAGTCGGCAAGTTCGTGCGTGCGGGCCATAATCTGTTCTCTTACCAGCGGTAATGGCTGAACGCGCGGTTCGCTTCGGCCATCTTGTGTGTGTCTTCGCGTTTCTTGACCGCAGAGCCGCGGTTGTTGGCGGCATCCAGCAGTTCGCCCGACAAACGCTCAACCATGGTTTTTTCGTTGCGGCCACGTGCGGCAATGATGATCCAGCGGATGGCAAGGGCCTGGCGGCGCTCCATGCGCACTTCAACCGGTACCTGATAGGTCGCACCACCAACGCGGCGCGAACGCACTTCAATCGCCGGCGCCACATTGTCCAGCGCCTGGTGGAACATCTGCACCGGATCAGACTTGGCCTTCGACTGAATGGCTTCCATGGCACCATAAACAATGCCTTCAGCCACAGACTTCTTGCCCTCGTACATCAGGTTGTTCATGAACTTGGACACCACCAGATCCCCAAACTTTGGATCGGGGTTGATAAGGCGTTTCTCGGCGCGATGACGACGTGACATGCTGTATGATCCTTATTTCGGCCGCTTCGCGCCGTATTTCGACCGGCGCTGGCGACGTTTGACAAGTCCTTGGGTGTCAAGGATGCCGCGGATGATGTGATAGCGAACGCCCGGCAAGTCTTTCACCCGGCCGCCACGGATCATGACAACAGAGTGTTCCTGCAAATTATGGCCTTCGCCCGGAATGTAGCTCACCACCTCAAAGCCATTGGTCAGGCGCACCTTCGCAACTTTGCGCAGCGCCGAGTTCGGCTTCTTGGGTGTGGTGGTGTAAACACGTGTGCAAACGCCGCGCTTCTGCGGGCATGACTGCATCGCCGGAACCTTGTTCCGGTAAGTGGGCTTGGTGCGGGCTTTCCGCAGCAACTGATTAATTGTCGGCATGCGCCTCAATAACCTTTGTCAAATCTGAGCCTTCCAAACGAAAACGGCGCTGAAGCGACCCGGCCCGGGACCACTTAGCGCTCAAAACCAGAGGCCCTGGAACCGGCCTGGTTCAAAGGGCATGACCTTGAATGTTTCTCTTTCCTCCCGAGTCAGCGTTTCAATGCGCAAAGCGTTGACGGCCTGCAGTTCCGGAAGTTGGGCGGCTGATAGCCGGGGAGTCGGCAGCCGTCAACCCCCAATTAACGCAATCTGCCATCACAACGCTCACTCTTCTTCCCCGCTCCCTTGCGCGCAGCGCGGGGGAGGGCAACAAGCAACGACGGAATTCCACGAGCCAAACGTCTCCCACCCATGCACATCACCACCCAGCGCGACCACGCCCGCACCATGCGCCGCTCGCCGACGCAAGCCGAACGCAAGCTATGGGGCACCTTGCGCAAACGCACACTCCACGGCTTCCGCTTCCAGCGCCAGGTCGAGATCGGCCCCTGCATTGTTGATTTCCTGTGCCGAAAAGAAAAACTGATCATTGAAGTGGACGGTGCAACACATGGCGAACCCCATGAAGTCCGCTACGATCACCGCCGGGAGTCCTATCTCTCATCCCAGGGCTATCGCATCTTCCGTGCAACCAACCACGATATCTATACCAACTTGGACGGTGTCCTCTACACATTGTTGCTGGCCCTCACCCACAAAAATTAAGTCACGCTCCCTTTCGCGAAGCACTCTCACGCTCCCTTGCGCGAAGCACCTGAGGGGGGCGTCCCAACTTCACGCTCCCTTGCGCGAAGCGCGGGGGAGCTGCCCGAAGGGCTGAGGGGGTGTTTTCGCGAGTCCGAGGCCACAATCCCCCTTGACAGTGTTCACTTTATGTTCCTTTCATGGCAC
>JAYVKC010000023.1:0-31639 GCA_043768765.1 Hyphomicrobiales bacterium
GAGGCCTGGCGCAAGCTCATCGATCAGCCCGGAACAATCAACTCAATCGGAATGCGTGATTGGGTAATCGTCGGTCAATCCCCATGACCTTTGGTATAATGCAACGGCTGTTCCATTCCAGGTCTTGCAGTCCCTTCACCGATTCTGGTGCCAGAATATTCCCGGCCATAGCTGATCACGGGCCAGCCATAGTTTCCGCCTGCAACAGGCATGTTGATTTCATCACCGCCGCGTGCCCCATGTTCGGCCGTCCACAGTTTTCCGGTCTCCGGATGCAGCGCCGCCCCTTGAATGTTTCGGTGCCCAATCGACCACACCTCCGGCGCCCAGCCAGGTTTGTTTGGATTGCCAGGGGCAGCCTTTCCATTTCTGTCAATGCGGAGAACCTTTCCAACATGGGAAGCAGGATCTTGCGCAAGCCGGCGAAGCGCTTGCCGGTCTCCTGTCGTTACAAACAACATGCCGCTGCG
Source organism: Hyphomicrobiales bacterium (assembly GCA_043768765.1). Taxonomy (GTDB): domain Bacteria; phylum Pseudomonadota; class Alphaproteobacteria; order Rhizobiales; family Aestuariivirgaceae; genus Aestuariivirga. The sequence goes on from JAYVKC010000023.1 coordinate 471, forward strand.
GTCAAACACCAGCCTTGAACCATAGTGCGCATCACCCCTGTGCAAGGTGTTTTGCCGAAAAATCATTTTCACATTTTGCAAGGCAGTGGCGGTATCATCAAGGACCGCACGCACGACACTGGTGCAGTTGCCGCCCGACCGCACTTCGGAAAACGAGAGGAATATCTCGCGTGATACATCAAAATCCGGCGCAAGTGCACAATCCAGCAAACCGCCCTGCCCACTGACATGAATTTCCGGCATCCCTGTAAGCGCTATGCTTGCCAATCCATCTTGAGAAAAGCGCCGCAGGCGACCGGAACGTTCAGTCACCAACAGGGAGCCATCGGCAAGCGTGGCCATACCCCACGGATGGTCCAGGCCTTTGACCACCAGTTCAAGACTTGCCTTGGACACGCCAGCAAGAGCTGTGCGTTCAATGGCCGCCATCGCCAAAAACATAATCGCAGTTCTGCGGCGCACGTGTGGTCCTCCACGCGTGGAGCATGCAACAAAATGCGGCACCGGTAAGACCACGCTTGCACCACACGTGCCTGCACCATAGAAACAGCAGCAGATTGTGAGACAGGCAAGATGAAAAAAATCCGCTGGGGAATTATTGGTCCGGGCAGCATCGCCCAAAGTTTTGCAGACGGCCTGAAAGAGACGGTAAACGCTGACCTGGTGGCGATTGCCAGTAAGGATCCGCTCCGCCTCAAGGCGTTTGGCGAGCGTCACGGTATCAGCCCGGAAAAGCGTCACAACTCCTACAGCGCAATCGTCAGCGATAAGGATATCGATGCGATTTACATCTCAACGCCACACCCCTGGCACGCCGAACACGCCCTACTTGCCATGCGACACGGAAAAGCTGTGCTTTGTGAAAAGCCCGCAGGCATGAGTGCCGCTGAAGTGACGGCGATGACAGAAGTCGCGGGCCAACAAAATGTCCTGTTCATGGAAGCCTTCATGTATCGCAGCCATCCGCAAATCGCGCGCATGCTGGAGATCATCCGGTCAGGCGAGTTGGGCGATATCCAGCACGTCCGCACCTCCTTCGGCTTCAACATGCCTTACACCGAAGGTCACAGGCTTTATGATCTGGCCCTGGGCGGCGGCGGCATTCTCGATGTTGGCTGCTATCCGGTGTCCGCGGCAAGACTGATCGCTGGTGCGGCAGAAGGGTTGCCCTTTGCCAACCCTGTTTCGGTGAAAGGCACGGGCAAGCTGGCCATTTCCGGCGTGGATGCTGAAGCCTATGGCCTGCTCAAGTTTGCCAGCGGCCTGACAGCGGAGATCGCAACCGCCATCGCCCGTAATTTGGATAACGCCATCGAAGTGTTCGGCAGCAAAGGGGCATTGCGCATGGCCTATCCATGGCGCTCAGACTGGAGTCCCGATCCACACTCAACACCCCTTGAAGTGACCGTGGGAAAAACCACGCGCACTGAAAAAGTATCCTCGCCCAAACATCTCTACGCCTACGAAATCGAGCTTGCCAGTACCATGATCGCAAGTGGCAATGTGGAAGCCCCCTCACCAGCCATGAGTCACGCTGACTCTGTAGGCAATGCAGAAACGCTTGATCGCTGGCTGCTCGAAGTCGGGTACACCACCTGTATCAACAAGCCCTGCTTCAACCGCAAACTGACCGGTACCATCCCCGAAAACCTGCCACCAATTCCAAAGAAGCGAATTGATGGCGTGCGGTTGCTGGTCTCGCAGCTGATAATCGGGTGCGACAACCGAAACTCTGTCGGCGATGGCGCTATTGTCTGGGACGCCTGGATGGAAGCAGGAGGCAACACGTTCGATACCGCCTTTGTTTACGGCGGCGGACATCATGAAACGGTTGTCGGCGAATGGATCAAGGCCCGCGGTGTCGGCAAGGACATCAACGTCATCGTCAAAGGAGCACATTCACCCTATTGCACACCGCGCGCCATGGCAGCACAACTCGACATGTCGTTGTCACGGCTCGGCCTCAACCATGCTCCCATCTACGTGATGCATCGCGATAACCCGCAAGTACCTGTGGGCGAATTCGTTGACGCCCTGAACGCGCTTCACCTGGCGGGCCGGATTGGAATTTTTGGCGGCTCCAACTGGTCAACGGAGCGCATTGCGCAAGCCAATGCCTACGCCAAGAAGCACCAGTTGAAACCCATGTCGGTGTTGAACAACAATTTGTCTTTGGCTGTCATGGAAAAGCCGGTCTGGGATGGATGCATCACATCCAACACCCCAGCCACATTGAAATACTTGCGTGACAACAGGGTGGCGCACTTTTCCTGGTCATCACAGGCGCGTGGCTACTTCCTGCCCGAGAACCTGCGCAACCGCCTGCCGGCCGACACCGCCCCTGAAACCTGCTTTGGTTCGAATGCAAATGCTGAGCGCCGCAACCGTGCTGAAACTTTGGCAAAGAAGTATGGTGTTTCCGCACACAACATAGCAACAGCCTGGGTGCTGGCGCAGTCGTTTCCCAGTTTCGCACTTGTAGGGCCGCGCTCACCCGGCGAAATTGCGTCAACCTTGCCGGGCCTTGCTGTCAACCTCTCCACCCAGGAAGTCATGTGGCTAAACCTGGAGAGCGACCAACCGCTTTGATCAGTTGTTCCGCACTGTCGAATACCTCGCCTCCGGTTTTCACCGGGCGTGCAATCATGATGACCGGAATGCGCATTTGCCGTGCTGCCTCAATCTTGCCGTAGGTTGACAAGCCACCAGCGTTTTTCGTCACGAGATGTGTGATAGAATGTGTTCGCAAAATATCTGCTTCAACATTCGCATTGTTCTGCGGTCGCTCAAGTATCAGCGTCCAATTGGACTTCAGCGGCACATCAGGTGGTTCGATACAGCGCACAAATCCTGAAACATCCGCGCGGGCAATATAGGGAGCAATTTCCTTGCGCCCGATAGTGACAAGCACACGCGCTCCCGGCGGCAGGATTTCTGCTCCCGCAAGGCAATCAGAAACCTCCAGCCAGTCATCACCAGTCACAGTCTGCCATTGCGGCCGCTGCAATCGCAAATGCCTGATGGGATGTTTTTCCAGGACCCGGTTCAAATTGCCTGAAATCCGTGCCGCATATGGATGCGTGGCATCGATGATCAACTCAAACGTTTCCTGCGCCAGGTAACGCAACAAACCCTCAGCACCACCAAAACCGCCAACCCTGACTTGCCCATCGGGGTGCAACGGGTTCGATGTGACACCGGCCAACGATGTCGTTACCTGGTGACCAATCTCCACCAACGCATTGGCAATTTCGCGCGCATCTTTCGTGCCGCCAAGGATCAGAATTTTACGTGGCATGTGCAATGATGGAACCGTCACGGCCAACAATAATGACATCGGTTGCAATGTCTGCACCATCAACCAGTTTCGCCACTGTTTTCAGCGCATCACTCGCCACCCATTTCGCCAAATCAGTTCCCGCAATTTCCAGCACATGCTGTGCCGTGTTGGCGGTGGCAACTTGCGTTTGCAGTGAGGGCGGCACGCGCTGTGCCAACCAGTCAAAATCCACCTGGCTACGCCCGGAGTGCAAATCGAGTGCACCTTGGGCAAGTTTTACAATCTTGCCAAAACCGCCACCCACAGTAACGCGGCGGATCGGATTGACCCGCACATATTTGAGCAATCCACCGGCAAAATCGCCCATGTCCATCATGGCTTCAAGCGGCAAATTGAAATGCTTGCGCACCGCGTCTTCGCTGGTCGATCCCGTGCACCCTGCGATGTGCTGCAACCCCATGGCCCGCGCCACATCCACACCACGGTGTATGGAAGCAATCCATGCGGCACACGAGAACGGGTGAACAATTCCGGTAGTTCCCAAAATTGAAATTCCGCCGACAATGCCCAACCGGGGATTCCAGGTTTTTTCAGCCAGTGCAGCACCACCGGGAACAGCAATCTCGATTTCAACATTTCCACCACCCAGTTCGGCGATGACTGATTGCATCATTTTTCGCGGCACAGGATTGATGGCAGGTTCACCAATGGCGAGCGGCAGGCCCGGTCGGGTGATAGTGCCAATACCTTCACCGGCCCTGAACGTCACACCGTGCCCCACTTGTCGCAAAGTCACCCTAATTGTGGCACCGTGTGTTACATCCGGATCATCGCCCGCATCCTTTATAATCGCCGCCCGCGCCCAACCTTTGCCCAAATCATGATGGGCAAGCGGAAACGACGGGGTTTCCCCTTTTGGCAAGGTGATGGTAACAGGATCAGGAAAGGTGCCCGTCAGCAATGCCGTATAGGCCGCTTTGGTCGCCGCAGTTGCGCAAGCCCCGGTAGTCCAACCGCGCTTCAAACTGCCTTCGGGCTTTTCCAATCGCATGGGGAGACTGTATAGGGGGGCCATGGCTCAGGGACCAAACAAATCCGTTCGCGAATGGCAGAAGGAAGCCAGCGGGTTTGCACGCCTCGATGCCGAAGCGTTTCCTTTGTTTTTGCCCGGCTGGGTTTGGTTGGTGGGTGCTGGCCCCGGTGCTCCGGGCCTCATGTCCCTCTTGTGCTACCATGCCATGCAAAATTGTGACGTGGTGGTCTACGACGCTCTCGTCAACCCTGATATCCTGCGCTGGGTGCGTGCCGGAACCGAACTTGAATATGCAGGCAAGCGTGGCGGCAAACCGTCCCCTGTCCAGCGCGACATCAGCGAGCGCCTGATCGACCTCGCCAAAAATGGCAAGCGGGTGCTGCGTCTAAAAGGCGGCGATCCGTTCATGTTTGGCCGTGGCGGCGAGGAAAGCCAGATGTTGGCGAAGGCAGGTATCCCTTTCCGTATCGTGCCCGGCATAACGTCAGGTGTCGGTGGCTTGGCCTACGCCGGCATTCCCGCAACCCATCGCGATACCAACCATGCCGTGATCTTCCTGACCGGCCACGATGCATCCGGAAAAATGCCCGCAAGCGTCCGCTGGGACGCCATAGCTACAGCCGCACCTGTTATCATAATGTATATGGCGGTCAAGCACTTGGAAGAAATAGCTGCGGCTTTGCTGGAAGGCGGTCGCAAACCCGATGACCCCGTCACCATCGTCTCAAACGCCTCTTTGCCGAACCAGCAAGTGGCAACAACAACGCTGCACGAAGCGGGTCAATTCGTTGCAGAAGCAGCCCCTCCAACACCTGCGATCGTTGTTGTGGGACACGCAAGTGATTGGCGAGATATGCTGGACTGGTATTCGCCCGCCCTGCGGGAGAACCGGATTGGCTAAGGCGTTTATCGTCGCCGCGCCCCATTCAGCCAGCGGCAAGACAGTGTTGACTGTGGGTCTCATCCGGGCGCTGAAAAACCGGGGCCTGCGCGTCGCATCCGCCAAAATTGGACCCGATTACATCGACCCCCACTTCCACGAACACGCCAGCGCCCGTCCCTGCCCCAATCTCGACCTCTGGGCCATGGGAGCCGATGGCTGCGCGGCCATTTTGCAGGACCTGGCAATCGATACAGATATTGTGGTCATCGAGGGCGTCATGGGATTGTTTGATGGCCCTCAAGGTGCTGCTGGCTCAACGGCGGACCTGGCTGAAGCCCTGGACCTGCCAGTCATACTCGCCATCGACACGGGCCACTTGGCACAATCCATTGCCGCCATCGCTCACGGGTACACGAACTTCCGCCCCCAAGTAAAAATTGCCGGGCTGATCCTGAACCGCGTCAAAAGTGACCGCCATGTGGCCATATTGACGGAAAACCTGGGCCCATTTCAAATCTTGGGCAAAGTGCGGCACAATGACTCGCTTGTTCTCCCATCGCGCCATCTCGGGCTTGTACAAGCTCAAGAAATTCAATCACTTGAAAGTACAATCGAAACAATAGCATCAACCGTCACACGTGAAACAGAACTTGACTTAATTGTGGAACTGGGGAGGCCAATTGCGAATCACGACGCAACGTCGCCGCTACCGCCTCTTGGCCAGCACATGGCTATTGCCCGCGATGCCGCATTTTCCTTCGTTTACCCGCACCTTTTGAGCGGATGGCGCTCCTTGGGTGCCGAAGTGTGGTTCTTTTCTCCACTGGCAAATGAAGCGCCGACAAAAAACGCCGACGCCGTGTTTCTGCCCGGCGGCTATCCCGAACTGCATGCTGAAAAATTGGCAGGCAACCATCATTTTCTCGAAAGCCTGCGCAACACCAAGGCCATGGTTTACGGCGAGTGCGGGGGCTACATGGTGCTCGGCCAAGAGCTTGTTGACGCCAACAACCATGTGCACCAAATGGCAGGCTTGCTCCCCGTCAGCACCAGTTTCGCTCGCCGCAAGCTTCATCTGGGTTATCGCCAACTCAAACCGTTCAATGGGCCATGGCAATCACCTTTGCGCGGTCACGAGTTTCATTATTCTACCGAAATGGTTCGGGATCGAGCCGCTCCCTTGTTTAATGCACGAGACGCCGCCGGAAATGATTTGGGCGCAATAGGCGCGCGTGTCGGCAATGTGATGGGTTCCTACGCCCACGTCATCGCAGCAGCACCATGACCGCGAAATCCATCATGTTCATGGGCACAGGCTCCGACGTTGGCAAATCGCTGATTGTGGCAGGCCTCGCTCGCCTGCTGTCAAACCGCGGCATTTCGGTGGCCCCGTTCAAGCCCCAGAACATGTCGAACAATGCAGCCGTTACCGCAGACGGCGGGGAAATCGGCAGGGCCCAGGCCCTGCAAGCTCGCGCTGCCCGCCTTGCACCCAGCGTCCACATGAATCCAGTCCTTCTCAAACCGGAAACGGAAACGGGCGCACAGGTGATTGTGCAAGGCATACGAGTTGCCACCATGCCCGCCCGAGAATTCTTCGCCAAACGCCAACAATACATGCCCGCTATCCTCGAAAGTTTCGCCAAACTCAAATCGCACCATGAATTCATTCTCGTCGAAGGGGCCGGTTCTCCGGCTGAGATAAATCTGCGCGACGGCGACCTGGCAAACATGGGTTTCGCCCGCGCCGCCAACGTTCCAGCCGTTTTGGTAGGAGATATTCACCGTGGCGGAGTTATCGCTTCAATCGCCGGAACATTTGAGCTGCTGGACACCGCAGACCGGAACTTGCTCAAGGCTTTCCTCATCAACAAATTCCATGGCGATCCCGGACTTTTTGCACAAGGCCGCACATTTCTTGAAACCCGCACCCGAACGCCCTGCCTCGGCACAATTCCCCACTTCCCGGCAGCTGCCAGGCTTCCGGCAGAAGATGCGGTAAAGCTAGAGAATATGTCGGTAAACAATTATACTGAAACAATAATATCGGTATTGAGATTGCCGAGGATTGCCAATTTTGACGATCTCGATCCCCTGTTGGCAACGCCAGGTGCTGCCGTCCACTTCATCGCCGAGGGCAAGCCCATTCCAGCAAGTTCGCGACTCGTGATCATCCCCGGCAGCAAGTCCACCATCGCCGATCTGCGCGCCCTCAAGCGCTCAGGTTGGGACATCGACATAAAAGCCCACTACCGTCGCGGTGGCCATGTCCTGGGCCTCTGCGGTGGCTACCAGATGCTGGGGACAGCAATAAATGATCCCACCGGCCTTGAAGGCACACCCGCGTCTGAAACCGGCCTTGGCCTTCTGGCCGTCGAAACGGCATTGGCCCCCAACAAAACCACGGTGGAGAACAAGGGTGTCCATGTGGCTTCGGGAACAGCGCTGCAGGGCTACGAAATTCACCTCGGCCGAACCACAGGCCCGGATTGCGCCCGCCCGTTTGCACAACTGCGTAACGGTCCAGATGGTGCCACCAGTCCTGATGGGCATGTCAGTGGTACCTACTTGCATGGCTGTTTCGCCAGTGACGCCTTCCGGACGGCCTACCTCAAATCAATCGGATTGGAATCAGAAAAGTTCGACCATGAGAAATCGATCGACGACACGCTCGATCAACTTGCCGCCCACCTCGCCACCCACCTCGATGTGGAGCGCTTGTTGAAATTGGCTGGGTGACCATGCAGGATTGTTGGCGCTCGCGGCACTTGCTCTCCTGATTGAAAACCTCGTCGGATACCCCAAATGGGTCTTCGCCACGCTGCGCCACCCGGTTCAATGGTTCGGGAAACTGATCGAATTTTTGGATGACCGGCTTAACAACGCCGCCCACTCCGAAAGCAAACAGCGCAACAACGGCATTCTCGCAGTCATTATTTTATGCGTGCTGGTGGCAATTCCATCCACGCTGATCGCCTATGCCCTTTCACTCTTGCCCTATGGTTGGGTGTTGAACGTCTTTCTCGCCACCGTGTTCATCGCCCAAAAATCATTGCGTGACCATGTTGCAGCGGTTGACACGGCACTCGGCATTTCCGTTGAGTCTGCCCGCATGGAAGTCGCCAAAATCGTGGGCCGCGACCCGAATTCTTTGGATAAAAACGATATCGCCAAGGCAGCACTGGAAAGCCTGGCGGAAAACACATCAGACGGTGTCGTGGCACCTGCATTTTGGTACGCGGTCGCTGGTCTGCCAGGCATCGCAATCTACAAGGCAATCAACACGGCTGACTCAATGATCGGACACAAGTCGGCAAAACACCTTCACTTTGGCTGGGCATCTGCCAGGCTTGATGATGTGGTCAATCTGCCGGCATCAAGGTTCACTGGCTTTTTGTTCACGGCGGCAGCTCTGCTCCAATCAAGGCAATCCGCAATTTCCGCGTGGCGCACCATGTGGCGATACGCTGGCAAGCATGCATCGCCCAACGCCGGATGGCCGGAAACAGCCATGGCCGGTGCACTCGGCCTGAAATTCGGTGGTCCCCGCTCCTATGATGGCAAACCGCTGGATTTGCCGTGGATGGGCGATGGCAAGTCACCGGAGCCATTGGATATCAATCGCGGCCTTGTCCTTGCCGACCAAGCCGGTCTGTTGCTCGCCGCCGCGCTTTTAACGTTGGCAATTGTCCTTTGAGGGCAAAAGGCAAACCTGCCGTCATCAGCACAACTGTTTCCGCAACTTCGGCAACTGCCTGGTTGGTAATGCCTTGCGCATCCCGAAATGCCCGCGCCAAGGCATTGTCCGGTACAACACCCATGCCAACCTCGTTGCTCACCAACACCACATCACCTTTCAAGGCACCGAGGGAAAGAATGAGCTGCTCCAGTTCCGCTTCCCACGGAATCTCACTCAGCATCAGGTTTGAAATCCACAGCGTCAGGCAGTCCAACAGAATGAAATGCCCTGCCCCATCGACGTGTTGCAACGTGGAAACAAGATCAAGCGGCGCGTCATAGGTGGTCCAGCTGTCGCCGCGCTGCAATTGGTGCGCTGCAATCCGCTCACGCATTTCATCGTCAAAGGCCTGCGCTGTTGCCAAATAAATTTTAGGTTCATGCGCCAGACTTTCGGCAAATGAACTCTTGCCCGACCGCGCCCCGCCAATGACCAGCGTGATGCTCATGCTGAGCCCGCCGGGATGCGCGCAATGAAATGCCCCCGCATCCGCACTGGCCATGACCTGAATGAAACCTCGCCCGTTTCCGACGCACCATGCAGGTCAAACCACGCGACAATGGCGTCAGCTTGCTCGCGTGAAGGTTCGTGCCCGCCTGTCACATACGAAAACCGCTTCTCATCTTGCATCACAACACTGCATGGTCGGGTGCAGTTCCAAAGGCAGGGGTGGGGTTGTAACGAAATGTCAGTTCGACTGTGGTCCGACAAACTGTCTTGCAAGTGGGAAAGCAATAGTTCGCCTCCAGTTCGGCCATCAGGAGAAAATTTGTTGTCGGTCGAATATTTGCATGTAGTACAGACGATGAGGCGTCGCATGGGGTTTGGTGCGCACTGCTTAAGTGTTAAGGTTTACCGGTTTCAATGTAGACTAACGCGTCCCAAGTCAATGTAAACGGAAACGGCATGAAATTCTCCCGCATCGCCTTTTTGGCGTCCGAAGCGCCAGAAGCCCGCAAGGCGTTCAAGCGCCTCACGCGTATTTATGGCAACGCACCCGCTGGCGAAGCCGATGTCGTTGTGTCACTGGGTGGCGACGGCCACATGCTGCAAACCCTGCATCGGTTTATGGCGTCAGGAGTGCCCATTTACGGCATGAACCGTGGCACCATCGGGTTCCTGATGAACGATTACAGCGACAAGCTCCTCGGCGAACGCCTGAACGCCGCAGAATTGACACGCATCCACCCCTTGCGCATGCGCACCACAACAAGCGCGGGCCACACCCAAACCGCACTCGCCTTCAATGAAGTGTCCCTGCTGCGACAGGAACATCAAGCCGCAAAAATCCGGATCGACATTGATGGCAGCACCAGATTGGCAGAACTGGTTTGCGATGGCATTTTGTTGTCGACCCCCGTCGGCAGCACCGCGTATAACCTGTCAGCCCACGGCCCCATTCTTCCCATCGGCTCTTCACTTCTCGCGTTGACGCCGATCAGCGCCTTTCGCCCCCGGCGCTGGCGCGGCGCAATCCTTCCACACAAGGCAAAAGTCACACTCGAGATTCTGGAAAATGCCAAACGGCCCGTTGCAGCGGTTGCTGACCACATTGAAGTCCGCAACGTTCAGCGCGTCGAAATTGCCGAAGAAAAGAAAAAATCAGTGCAGCTGCTTTTCGACCCCGGCCACAGCCTCGCGGAACGGGTGCTGCACGAACAGTTCAAATTCTAGGCCGCCCGAGCGAAATCCGATTTCAGTCTCTGGGCGATGTGCTTGATTTTTCCTTCGGCATAGCGGCCAAGGAAATCAATCTGTTTTTCACGGTCCATCACGGTCAGGGATTCATACCGTGTCATCAGTGCCTCCAGCAAACGCCGGCCGAAAGATTCACCGTCCATCCGAATGCCATCGCCGCGCGCTTCCGCCTGCACCTCGCAAGCCGCGCGCACAATGCCGTAACAGGTCTTGGGCAATCCCGATTTTCGGAACATGGATTGGAAAGCCGATGGCTTGCCACCAAACAGATTGCCTGCAACCTTGCTGCGGGCAAATCCGGTCAAATGCGAAAACAGGATTTCGACAGTGCGCAGCTCACCTTGCACAGCCGCCCGCACCATGAGGGATGGCGTCAACAGGTCCTTGCTCGCAAGATAGGTGACAGTATGAGGTACTTCGTCTTCATTGGCCTCGACCAAAATGCGCAACACCGTGGCATCTTCCGCGTCCGTCACCAAGTCGAGTGCTTCATTGGCTGGCAACCAGCAGCGCTCCGCCATCAACTGCCGCATCCGGCTGGCGGTCCGCCGCAGTTGGGTGATACGCACATCACTTGGCAATGTGGGCATGACCAGCAGGCGCTCAGCCATTTCCGCGGCATTGCCATGCCGGGCATAGAGTTGGCGCAAATCATCTACACTGAACTGGATGGCGCGATTGTCGAGAATGGCGAGGCAACCACCGAGCTTGCCATGGGCAATGATGTAAGCCGCCACATCGCTGGTGATGTCGGGGCGTCGCGCAATGGCGGCCTGGCGCACATCATCCCCAACACGCAAGATCGCATGCATGTGGGTCGCCTGCATGCACATGGTGGTGGCAATAAACGGCAGGGAAATTTCTTCAGTGTCAGCAACAACGGCAAACAGCACATCTGCTGGCAGGTCAACGACCGTGCTCAGCTCCTCAGCCAGTACCTGCCGGACGTCAAAATTTTCATCCACCGCAAGTTTCATCACGACAGGCAGCACCTGCTCGCGCTCGATCTGCGGCGTGTCCGGATCGGCATAAAGCCCGGCAATCTGGCGCGCCAGGATAAACCGGGCCTCAATGTCACCCGATTCCATCACATCCATCAGGACTGAAACATCAAGCCCTACGTCTTCGCTCATCCCGTTTCCACCCACCAGATTCTGCGCTGGAGGCTAGGATTCAAGCCTTAACAATTCGTTCACCATGTCCATTAACCCCTCTTGAACGGGTTTAAGAAGGCCGCCGCATCCGCCATGCATCACTGATTGTGGCGTATTCGGAATAGCCCAGCCGGCTGATCAACTGCATTGCAGCAGTGTTCACCCTGCCATCTGCAACAAACTGGTCCGCAATGTGCACGCCCAAAACCCGGCCAATGACAAGAAAATCATCTACCCGGCCTTCATCATCAGGAAGGTCGACGGTCTGGAAATGCCGGCATTCCAGCGTCACCGGACTTTCGCCAACCCGCGGAACGCCAATGAACTCGCACGGAACCTTGCTCAATCCCGCCAGGCTGAATTCATCAACATGTGCCGCCACACTTCCCGATGTGGCGTTCATGGCCTCGCGCAAATCATGTGAAACCAGGTTGACGGCAAATTCCTTGCGCTGCCCGATATTGGCCAATGTGTGCTTGTAGCCACTCGAACCAAACGCCACGTAGTGCGGTGCTTCTGCAAAAGCGTTGAAAAAACTGTAGGGCGCGAGATTGGCAATGCCATCAGCCGAAAGAGTTGAAATCCACGCAACGGGACGTGGAGCGACAACCGCCCTGAACGGATCAAACTGGAATCCATGGTCGTTCTTCACCGCGTCATAGAACACCGAGCACCTCCAGGTGTTCAGGCAGCTCACCGATATCATTCAAAACAACATCCGCTATCTCAGTCAGTTCAGCCCGAGAGCTGTTGCCACTCAACACCGCAACGCGAAAACCGGCTCCGCCATTCGCAGCCTCGTCCATGTCATGATGATTATCACCGATCATCATGATTTCATGGGCGGAAATGTCAGTCAACTCCGCAAACTTCCGGATCATGTCGCCCGCAGGTTTCGGTGTGGCAACCGTGTCGGCGCAAATGACAACATCGAACAGCTCCAGAATGCCGAGTTGCGACAAATGCCGGTTGGAAGAAGCAAGGCTGTCATTGGTGGCCACGCCCAGTCGCAAGCCTTTTTGCCGCAACTTTTCCAGCAACGGCTTGAGGGCGACAATTGCTGTAACTTCCAGCGCCTGGGCCTGCTTGTCTGTGGCATCAATCGACATGACGATATCTTCGCGTTCAGCTGCGGTGGCATGGGGCCACCAGAGTTGCACCAGCTGTGCCGTCGTGCCGCCGGCGATGACCGAGCCGCCAACCACGCGGTCTTGTTCGACATCGTAACCGGCCTGCGCCAGCAACGCATTGGCCGCGTTTTCGGACAAGCCCTTCATCCGCATCAACATGCTGCGATACAACGGAGCCCAGACGTCATGGGACTCAATCAATGTGCCATCCTTGTCAAAGAGAATTCCGCGGCAAATCATGATTGGTTCCACTCCGTCGTCAGCGAAACCGCATCAGGACGTGGCCGGTCTTCCAGCGGCAGCGACGAAGTGCCGATATAAATGATCCCCGCAATTCTTTCAGCCCCCTGCAAACCCATGACCGCCGTGGCCCCCGCATCATAGGCCACCCAATCCGTTTGCCATTGCGCATGAAATCCAAAGGCCCCCGCCGCAAGCACCAGATTGTAGCACACTGCTGCAGCCGAAAGCTGTTGTTCCCAGAAGGGTATTTTCACGTGCGCGGTTGCCGTCGAAACAACGGCAACGACGACAGGTGCACGCTCAAAAAGCCGCGCCTGAAATGCCAGGCTTTCAGCTCCGTGGTCAGGATGAAGCACGGCCCACCGCGCCGCAAAGTGTTGCCCGATCTTGGTCCGCGCCTCACCTGTAAAAGTGATGAAACGCCACGGCGTCAACTTGCCGTGGTCCGGCACCCGCACCGCAACTTTGAGCATTTCTGCCAGCTGCATCCGGTCCGGTCCGGGTCCACCCATGGCTTTGGCTGATGCGGATTTGCGGGTTTTAAGAAACGCCAAAAGGCTGGAAGTATCGTTGAATCGATCCATTTTGCGTGTGTGGCCGACCTGCACGCCAAGATCAAGGCATGGCTTTTCAATTAAATCCACCTGGCTTCGTTAACCATTTGTTAAGGATCAGATTGAACCCGGCCACACGCTATGGTGTGTTCCTTTTACCGGCCGGAAGAGCTGGGGGAGAGTTGAACTGGGGACACAACGCATGGGCGAGTGCATCCGTCCATCGCAAATGGGCTGCCAATCAGGAACAGTGGGGCTGTTTCGATTGGCAGCTGTTTTTTTGACCACATGGGCATGTGGCCAGGTGTTTGCCGCCACCGAAGCGACAGAGGAGCCGGCAAGTCCTCCGCCCTTCGTCAATGCAATATCGGATCAACTGGTGTCCATTCGCAACACCGAAGTTGGCAGCGAGGGCGTAACCCTCACCGCACGCCTCAGCGCCCACAGCCTGTCACCGGCACAAGATGTAAGTTGGCGCATTCATAATGCGGCAGGCGAAATTTTGATCGAAAGTCGCAGCGGCGAAATCGACGCCAATTTGCCCCCCGGCGAATACCAGGTAACCGCTGCTTTGGGCTTTCTCCAGATAACCGAACCCTTGACTGTGCCGCGCGGCAGCAAACTTCAAATCAGCTACATCCTCAATGCCGGTGCCCTTCGGTTGCTGCCCCGGCTCGGCGGCGCCATGAACCGCGAACTGGAAGCGCAAAACAAGGTGTTTGCGCTGGACGGCACTGTGCAAGGCAATCTCATTGCCACCTCCCGAGTACCTGGCGAAGTGTTGATGCTCGCCGCAGGCCGCTATCGCATTGAAAGCACATTTGCGGCTGGCAACGCCCGCGCCGTTACCGACGTGCACGTAAAGCCTGGCATCATGAGTGCAGTCGATATCGATCACATTGCAACGGCTGTGAAGCTGGAAGCCAATGGCGTCGTCAGCGATGCTTCAATCTGGAGCGTGGTGGCCGGCAATGGCGACGATGTTGCGGAAATAATGGGTGCGACCGGATTGCTTGCGTTGCACCCAGGATCCTATACCGCAACACTGACGACACCCACGGTCCGCAACACGCAAAACTTCAGCATCGAAGCGGGCGGTCCGCAATCCATCACCGTCGTGATAGCCCCCTGAAAATCACACGGCTGTGCGCAGCAAGGGAGCGACCCGCGTGCCAAACAGCTCAATCGATGTCATGATGTCAGCCTGGGCCAACGTCCCTACGGTCATCTGCACCAGAAACCGGTCGGGCTTGAACAACGTGCAAATGCCCGAAATTTTTTCTGCCACGTAGTCGGCACTTCCGACCAAAAGATTTCCCTCAGGTCCGCACGCCCAATCATATTGCTCCCGCGTCATGCCGCTCCAACCACGCTCCCGGCCAATGCGCGTCATGACAGCAGAGTAGTGCGGCCACAGGATATCCCGCGCCTTCTCGTTGGAGTCCGCAACAAAGCCGTGCAGGTTGAGGCCGGTCTTCAGATTTTCGGATGTTCCAGCTGTAGTGCCGGTCTGCCGGTACAGATCAAAGAACGGCAGAAACCGCTTGGGCTCACCACCAATGATCGCAAGCACCAGCGGCAGCCCAAGTGTTGCCGCCCGCACCACGGACTGCGGCGTGCCACCAACCGCTATCCACACCGGCAATTCCCTTTCCGGTCGCGGAAAAATCCCGGCATCGTGCAATGGCGCACGCGTTTTCCCGGCCCAGGTTACCCTGTCTGAACTTCTTATATTCAAAAGCAAATCAAGACGTTCCGAGAAGATTTGATCATAATCGTTGAGGTCAAAACCAAACAGCGGAAACGATTCAGTGAACGACCCCCGCCCGGCCCAAATTTCGGCCCTGCCGCCAGACAAAAGGTCAATGCTGGTGAATTGCTGAAACACCCGCACTGGGTCCTCCGATCCCAGAACCGTCACCGAACTCGCCAGCTTGATCCGGCTGGTGCGCGCGGCACCCGCAGCCAAAATGATGGGCGGTGTCGAAATCGCGTAGTCCGGGCGGTGGTGTTCACCCACCGCAAACACATCAAGCCCAACCTGCTCGGCCAGCACAATTTCGTCGATCACATGGCGCAGTTTCTCGCCAGCTGAACCACCAACCGCAATGTCGCCAAACGTGGTAAGTCCGATTTCCATTTGCTTTCACTTTCGCCAGCTATATGGAACGGTTCGGTTCTTTCTTCAATGCGCGGCAGCGGTCCGAACAGTATTTGACCTCTGCCCAGACTTTCTCCCATTTTTTTCGCCAGGTGAATGGCCGCCCGCAAGTGGCGCAAGCTTTGCTGGGAAGTTCGGATTTTTTGCGCAAGTCAACCCTTGGTCCGCAGTGAACTTCGCCCGCCATCAACCCCGATGATCTGCCCCGTGATCCAGGAAGAAGCGGAAGACAGCAGCAATGCCCCCAATGCCGCAATGTCTTCCGCCTCCCCGAGGCGCTGCAGGGGGTGCAGCGCCGCGATGGCATTCGATGTGGTTTCATTTGAAGTGATAAACGATGCCAGCGGCGTCCGCGTCAGCGATGGCGCGATGCAGTTCACCCGGACTTTCGGCGCAAGCTCGGCAGCAAGCGAAAGCGTCAACCCCTCCACGGCACCTTTGGCCATCGCAACGGAGGCATGCGAGGCAAACCCTTGCGCCACGGCAACCGTCGAGAACAAGAGCACAGATGATGTTGCGAGGCTGCTTGCCTTGAGCGCAGGCAGTGCTGCCTTGACGGCCCGGAACGCACCCAGCGCATTGATCTCGAAATCCCGCAAGGCATCTTGATCCGTCAGTCGCCCCACAGGCTTCAGATTGATCGTGCCCACCGCGTAACTCAACCCGTCAATCTCCGGTCCCGCAGCCTTCACCGCCGCCTCAAGTTGGTCGGGAAGCATGACGTCAGCCACGGCATGCGAGGCCCCAAGTTCTTGCGCCAGCGCTGCAAGAGTAACGGCATTGCGCGACACAAGATGCAACTCTGCCCCCTGCTCCTTCAGCTTCCGCGCAATCGCAGCCCCAATGCCGGTGGTTCCGATGATGATGTGTTTGAACATGGGGTAGGTACGGACCAAGTGCTGTTCTGGTTCATCTATCGCCATTGTCACCCCGGCAAAGGCCGCAGGACAATAAAGCTGTCGCTCCCCAAGGCACCGTCATTCCAGCCAAGCGAAGCGCGAGCTGGAACCCGGCTTTCTGCGCTACGCAACAGGCCTCCACTCAATGCGATCGTGAAGGTCCGACCATTCGGGATTGAACTTCTCGATCAACTCAATTTTCCAATCCCGCTTCCACGCCTTCATTTGGGACTCTCGCTTGATCGCAGAAGCCATGTCGGCATGATGTTTATACCAGACCAAGATTTTCACGCCGTACTTTGAAGTGAACCCCTTGAACGTTTCATTCTTGTGATCACAAACCCGGTTCCACAGCGCACTCGTGACACCGATATAAAGCGCACCCCGGTAGCGGTTCGCCATGATGTAAACAGCTGGCTGTAGCTCATCGCGCATCAAGCGATGTTTGCACGGTCTCCACCGTCGTTCCAGCCAAGCCGTAGTGAAGCGGAGGCGCGAGCTGGAACCCAGCTGCGGACCAAACGTGACTTCCGTAAGCTGGGTTCCAGATCGGTCGTTGCGCTGCGCTGTACGACCGTCTGGAATGACGAAATCTCCTCCACCGTCATTCCAGCCAAGCCGTAGCAAAGCGAAGGCGCGAGCTGGAACCCAGCTTCGGACCAAACGTGACTTTCCCAAGCTGGGTTCCAGATCGGTCGTTGCGCTGCGCTGTGTGACCGTCTGGAATGACGGAAACAGAGACAGTGATCCCGATCAAGAATCGGCTTCAAATATTTGAAAAACTCCCTTTTCTCCAGAATACCAAACTCGTCGAAACTTGTTTCCGGTGAATTTATTGTCAAACAAATGCTTTAACTTTGGAACTGCCATATCATCTGTTTCAACCACCCGTCCGCTCCAATAGAAAAGCAGTTCCAACGGAAATTTAGATTTGTAAGAGCGGGTCAATTTTTTCTTCAGACTCTTGGCGGGCGGGCCTCCAACCCATTTGGCGTCCTCCGAATTCGGGTCCGCAGCTTGTAGAGCCACATCGGGATCGCAATATTCGGCAAGCTCGAAGGCAATCTTGCCGCTGGGTAAATGATAGAGAATATCTGGCTCAGGAGCCTTCCGGCTTTCAATCAAGTTTGTGTCAGTTGGCCAACCGTTTGCCGATGCAAACCGCTTAAACGATTCCCTTTCAGATTCTGCCTTCTTCTCATCTTTGTTCGACACTTTTTCACCTCAAATCCGGCGGCACCGCCTCGCTCTTCAACGCCGCAAGCGCATCCACCAAACTCATCGCTTTCTGATCCTGCGATCCCAAGCGCCGCATGTTGACGGCCTTTTCTTCCATCTCGCGCTTGCCCACCACCAGGATCACCGGAACCTTTGTCACCGAATGTTCGCGGACCTTGTAGTTGATCTTCTCGTTGCGCAGATCGACATTCGCCCTGAGGCCCGCATTCTTCAGCGCTTGAACCACTTCAACCGCATATTGATCCGCATCCGACGTGATCGTCGCCACCACAATTTGTGTCGGCGCAATCCACAGCGGGAAATGCCCCGCAAAGTTCTCGATCAGAATGCCAAGGAACCGTTCCATCGATCCGCAGATGGCGCGGTGGATCATCACCGGCCTGTGCTTGTTGCCGTCCTCGCCAATATAGAATGCATCAAAACGTTCCGGCAGATTGAAATCCAACTGCGTCGTGCCGCACTGCCAATCCCGCCCGATGGCGTCGCGCAGCACATAATCAAACTTGGGTCCATAGAATGCACCATCATCGGGATTGATCGCTGTCTTAATCCGCCCGCCCGATTGCGCCGACACTTTTTCAAGAACCCCGGCCATCGTCTGTTCCGCCCGGTCCCACAACGCGTCACTGCCCACACGTTTTTCGGGCCGCGTGGAAAAATACACCTTGATCTCGCTGAACCCAAAATCCGCATAGGTCGACAGAATGAGATCGTTGATCTTCAGAATCTCATCCGCCAGTTGTTCATCCGTGCAGAAAATATGCGCGTCATCCTGCGTGAACCCGCGCACCCGCATCAATCCGTGCAACGCACCGCTCGCTTCATAGCGGTGCACATTGCCGAACTCGGCAAGCCGCATCGGCAACTCGCGATAGCTGCGCAGACCGTGCTTGAAAATCTGCACATGCCCCGGGCAGTTCATCGGCTTGAGTGCAAACACCTGCTCATCTTCGGTATCATCACCAGCAGAAGTCGCCGCAAACATCGACTCCTTGTACCAGCCCCAATGCCCCGACGTTTCCCACAAACTCTTGTCGAGCAACTGCGGCGCGTTCACTTCATCATATCCAAGCTTGCCCAAACGCCGCCGCATATAGGCGATGAGCTGCTGGAACATCGTCCAGCCCTTGGCGTGCCAGAACACCACGCCCGGCCCCTCTTCCTGGAAATGGAACAAATCCATCTCCCGGCCGAGCTTGCGGTGATCGCGCTTCTCCGCCTCTTCCAGTGCCGTGATGTAAGCTTGCAAATCCTTGTCGCTCGCCCAAGCCGTGCCATAAATCCGCGTCAGCATCGGGTTTTTGGCATCGCCGCGCCAATAAGCCCCGGCAACTTTCATCAACTTGAACGCCGACCCAGTCTTCCCCGTTGATGGCATGTGCGGCCCGCGGCACAGATCGATCCACCCGCCCTGGTCATAGAACTTGATGTCTTCGTTGCCGGGAATGGCATCAACCAGCTCAACCTTGAAATTCTCCCCCTTCGCCCGAAAAAATTCTTTCGCCGCCTCACGTGTCTTCACTGATTTGGTGAACGGCTTGTCGCGCTGAATGATTTCGCGCATCTTTTTCTCAATCGGCGCAAAATCTGCCGTCGTGAAGGGTTCGTTGCGGAAGAAATCATAGTAGAAGCCGTTTTCAATCACCGGCCCAATCGTCACTTGCGTGCCGGGGAACAGTTCCTGCACCGCCTCAGCCAGCACATGCGCCGCATCATGCCGAATCAGCTCCAGCGCCTTGGCGTCATCGCGCACCACAATCTCCAGCCGAGAATCAGCTGACAACGCATCAGACAAATCTGACAACTGCCCGTTGATGACGGCCGCAACCGCCTTCTTTTCCAGTGATTTTGATATCGATGCGGCCACCTGGGCCGCTGTGATCCCTGCTTCAAATTCGCGCGAAGCCCCATCGGGAAACGTAACCTTGATCATAGTGTCCTCCTGCCCACTCCCGCCAACTCTCGCGGGTAAGCCAAATCAATCAACCCCGTTTCCATGCCCGAAATCGTCCAAATGCGTCAAGAACTGGCTTCAACTTAACTGTTCCACAACCATTGTTTTACATCATGTTAACCTTAACACTCCATGCTGGAGACAGTAACTGCGTTAATCATCCGGGTGATCAAATGAAAAAAACTGTCTTTTCTATCCTTCTTGCAACAACCGCCATTGTTGGCGCTTCAGCGGTCCAGGCCGCCGACCTTCCACCTCCACCTCCCCCGGTTGACGACCTGCGCGGCGCTTCCTACGATTGGACCGGCCTCTATGTCGGCGCTTGGGTGGGATCGGCCTGTATCGACGGTACCCTGACCGACAATAGCGGAACCCCCGGCGGAACATTTGAAATGTCCGGCTGCGGCGGCAAAGGCGGCGTCCTCGCGGGCTACAACCACCAGTTTGAAAACTTTGTTCTCGGCATTGAAGGTGATTGGGGCATGAGCGGTCGCGTCGCCACCAACGAAGAAGCGGGTGTCGATTTTGCCTTCGCCATGGACAATATCGCCACCTTGCGTGGAAAATTCGGTTTCGCTTTCGATGACACATTGCTCTACGTGACGGGCGGCGGTGCTTACGTGACCGGCGACGTGGACGGCATCATCTCGGCAGTGCCTGATCATATCAACGGCGACCATTGGGGCTGGACGGTGGGCGGCGGTGTTGAACACGCCCTCACCGACAATTTCCGCCTGCGACTGGATTATCTCTACACCCAGCTCGGCAGCAAGAATTATGACGCAACATGTTGCGACGTGACAGTGGACCCCGACAGCGAACACGAAATCCGCCTCGGTGCCATCTGGTCCTTCGCTTCCTGGTGAACCATTCACCGTTGGTAATTCAAAAGGCCGGGGATCGTCTCCGGCCTTTTCTCATTTGTGCTCGTGCCTGCACTCCGGCACCGGGTCGAATCCCGATCCGCCCCACGGGTGACAACGCAATATCCGCCGCATGGCCAGAAGCCCTCCCCGCCAGGCTCCGTGTTTTTCGATGGCCAGTCGCGCATAGTCGGAACAAGTCGGCAGGAAGCGGCAGCTTCGCCCCATGATTGACGATAGTGTGAGCTGGTAAAACCGGATAAGAAAAATGAGCACCCATTTCATCAGGCGAGCATAAGGCCAGTGGCAAAGAAACCCAACATTCTCCTGATCATGGCCGACCAACTGGCCCACCGCTACCTGGCAGCCTATGGTCACAAGTTGGTAAAAACGCCCAATCTCGACCGCCTGGCGGGTGAAGGCGTGGTGTTTGACAATTTCTATTCAAGCAGCCCCCTGTGCGCTCCGGCCCGCGCCACGGTGATGAACGGCCTTTTGCCGTCGCGCACCGGTGTGTACGACAATGCCGCCGAGTTCCCCTCCGCCATTCCTACCTGGGCCCACTATTTGCGCCGCGAGGGCTACCAAACCTGCCTCTCAGGCAAAATGCACTTTGTTGGCCCGGACCAGTTGCATGGCCTGGAAGAACGCCTGACCACAGACATCTACCCGGCGGATTTCGGCTGGACCCCGGATTGGCGGCTGAAGCAGGAGCGCATCGACTGGTGGTATCACAACATGACTTCCGTGTTGCAGCCTGGCATCGCTGAAATGACCAACCAGTTGGAATTCGACGATGAGGTCATTTTTCAGGCAACACGAAAACTCTACGACTACGCCAGGTTCGCGCCCGAAAAGCCTTTTGCCATGTTGGTTTCCCTCACCCACCCGCATGATCCTTACGCCGCGCGAAAAAAGTTCTGGGACCTCTACCGCGACGGTGACATCGATCTGCCGCGCGTGCCGCCGGTTGGCCGCAACGAACTCGATGCCCATTCCCGCCGCCTCTACGATGTCTCGGCGATGGACGACTACACGGTGACTGATGCCGATGTCCGCGCCGCCCGTCACGGCTATTTCGCCAACATTTCCTACGTCGATGATTTGATCGGCCAGCTTCTCGCAACACTCGAAACCACCGGAGAACTGGACAACACCGTTATCCTTTTCACATCGGATCACGGCGACTTTCTGGGCGAGCGTGGCCTTTGGTACAAAATGTCCTACCTCGAACCCTCGGCCCATGTGCCAATGATCGTGTGGGGCAAGGGACTCAAACACCGCCGTGTCGCCGAGCCTTCAACACTTGCAGATATCCTGCCAACGCTCGTCGACATCGCCACATCCGGCAAGGCAAGTTTGGCGCGCGAAATCGACGGCCGCTCGCTTCATCCCGTGCTCCATGGTGCCGATGAAAACCCGGATGCTACGGCCTGGGGTGAATATCTTGCCGAAGGCACCATTGCCCCCATGTACATGTTGCGCCGTGGACCCTGGAAATTCATCCACACGCCAACTGATCCTGATCAGCTCTTCAACCTGCAGGACGATCCCGACGAACTGAAAAACCTCGCGGCTTCACACCCCATCGCAAAACTGTTGCGCTCGCAAGTGCAGAAAAAATTCGACATCCCCCGCATTCATGCCGAAGTGCTGGCCAGTCAGCAATCCCGGCTCATGATGTTCGAAGCGATGAAACAAGGCGCGAATTTCCCGTGGGACTTCCAGCCCCTGCGCGATGCGTCGGAGCAATACACAAGAAATCACATGAGCGTCACCGAACGCGATCTCAAGTCACGCTTCCCGTCTGCACCTGATATCGAGACCAAACGCAGAAGGTGAAACATGTTCAGGACATGTTGAAGCGTGTCACCTGGTTGCGAAACACGCGGCAATTGACGGTGACGCGGTCAATGTCACCATCGTAATATCCACGCGCCTGCAAGTCCACGCGCCAGCTGCCGGATCCGACCCGCGCAACGCGCAGCACCCGCCGCAGTTCCACGCCCTCACCACCATTGGCGCGCACCACCCGGTTGGTCCGGTGCAAGCAGGCGGCCACGGCATTTTCACGGGGATCATAGGAATCGCGGTAGGCATAAACATTGGCATCTTCACTGTCCTGCGCGGCGGCGGCAGCAGCACCTACCAAAGCGGCAATGCCAATGCCGATGATAATGCCTTCGGCAACCCGCTTTCGCTTCGCTTCAGCGTCGCCCGCACCTGACAAGGCAAACACCAGCAACACGCTGGCCGCAATCGTGAAATATCGTCTCATGATGGTTCCTCCGGTTTTCGCCACATTGTGTCTAGCACACAATCAAGACCCAACCACTCAAACTGTAATCACATTTTACAGGCGGGTGCTCAGTTGATCGAAGGTGCCGAGCGCAGAAATGGCAGGTCATCAAGCCCGAAGTAACCTGAACTGGAAATGAACCACAACACCAGAAACACAAAAGCCGAAATGATCGTGGTGAGCATCACCTTGCGGCGCAAGCCATGGTGAATGGGCGCTCCCGCATCCTGCCCCACCGGAACCGCGACCCGGTCCTCTGCCGCATTGCGCACGCCGAACGGCAGCACGGTGAACAACACCAACCACCAGATGACAAAATAAATCGCAACCGCACTCACCACACTCATGCCTGCTCCAATTCAATCATTGTGCCGAATGAACCCGCCGGATGCAAAAACAGCACTGGTTTTCCATGCGCTCCAATCTTGGCTTTGCCGTCACCCAGAATTCGCGCACCCGACTGTACCAACGCATCCCTGGTTCGCTCTATATTTTCCACTTCATAACACATGTGATGCATTCCGCCCGCGGGATTCCTGGCCATGAATGCCGCAATGGGTGATGCCGGTCCCAGGGCTTCAAGCAACTCAATCTTGCAGTTTGGCAAGGTAATGAACACCACGGTGACACCATGCTCAGGCATGTCCAGCGGCGCACTCACCGCCGCACCCAGCACAGTGCGGTAATACGCGGCCGCTGCGTCCAGGTCAGGCACGGCCAATGCCACATGGTTTAAGCGGCCAATCATGAACTGTGTGCCATTCAAAGCATCCTTTGCGCAATTTCCGATACCAGCCAGTCACGTTGGTGCGGCATGGCAACGGCACGTGGCCCTAACACATGCCGTTCCAGGAAATGGCCAGTGAGACGCAAACCGGCAGAAACATCACTTGCTTCACCCGGCGTCTGTCCTTGCAGGAAAGATGGCAGGAGAAACAGTTTCTGTTCATAAGGCGCTCCCGCAACCCCGCTTATGGCACGCCCGGTGCGCGGAGATACAAAGCGCAAATCATCAGCAAGGCCTGTTGCCGCACACTTTGCCAGGTCCAGCCCGAAACCCAGTTCCTCGAGAAAACCCAGTTCCCACCGAACCAGCAGTGCGGGCCAGATGTCATCGTTGTCAATCGCTTCAAGCAGAATGTGGCTGGCGTCGTAGAGCTTCCTGTGGGGCTCCCGTTCCGGCAGCAATTGTGCCAGCGCGGCAATGGTTGACAATCCCGCCAACTTGAACCGGTCATCCATGATGAGGCCAGCTCTCAGGGCAACAGGTTCGACTTGAAAACTGCCAAGATGCTCTTCCAACCGGGCATACCAGTGCACGTCAACCAGGTTTCCAGGCTGCAACACGGGTCGTGAACGGCGCGAACGGCCACCTCTCACCAGCCCCAGACAACGCCCGTGATCAGCTGTCAGAACTTCGGCAACGGCCGATGTTTCGCCGTGCATCCGGGTCGCCAAAATGATGCCGGTGTCACGCCACTCCACTTAAGTTTCCAGTCCCATCATCCGCAACCGCTCCGGGTCCGTGGACCAGTTCTCGCGCACTTTCACAAACAGGAACAAGTGCACGCGTCGTGCAAAAAATGCCTCCATGTCGGCACGCGCAAGTTGGCCAAGAATCTTGATCGTTTGTCCGCCCTTGCCCAGAACAATCGCTTTTTGCCCGTCCCGCTCAACAAATATGGTTTGCGAGATTTTGACTGAACCATCGCGCTTCTCTTCCCACCCTTCGGTCTCCACCGTGGTCGAATAGGGCAACTCATCATGCAGCCGCTCGTAAATTTTCTCCCGCGTGAACTCCGCCGCGATGAACCGCAAATTGACATCCGCCACCTGGTCGCCTGGATAAAGCCAGGCACCTTCCGGCATCTTGCCGGCAATCGCGGATTTCAGGCCGTCAACGCCCGAACCCGTCAGTGCACTGATCATGAAGGTTTGGGCAAACGGCATTTCATCGTTGAATGCTTTCGTCAGTGGCAACAGTTCCTCACGTCTCAGAAGATCAACTTTGTTCAACGCCAGCATCGGCGGCGATTTCAGCTGACGCAGGTTCTGCATCATCGCCTTGACGTCGTCAGAAACACTGCCGCGCGCATCAGCCAGCAAAACAACGGCGTCTGCTTCGGAAGCGCCAGCCCAGGCATTCTTCACCATCGCTTCATCAAGCTTGCGCTTCGGTTTGAAAATGCCGGGTGTATCGACCAGCACCACTTGCGTCTCGTTTTCGATGTAGATCGCGCGGATTCGCGCCCTGGTCGTTTGCGCCTTGTGCGATACGATGGAAATCTTTGTGCCCACCAGTTGGTTGACCAAAGTCGATTTTCCGGCGTTGGGTGCGCCAACGATGGCGCAAAACCCCGAGTGTTGCCCGGAACTCAAGGCTGTGTCAGTCAACTATCTCAATCCTTCTCGCATCAGGAAATTCCGCGCCGCCGACATTTCGGCGGATTGCCGCGAAGCTCCCTTGCCATCCGTCAGGTGAAACTTGCCAACAGCAAGCGACACCGTGAATTCTGGTGCATGCTCCGGGCCGGTGCGCGCCACAATATCGTAGCGCGGCAGCGGCAAGGCCCGGGCCAGTGCCCATTCCTGCAAATAAGTCTTCGGATCTTTTTCCAGGGCCGTGGGCCGCAGCAAGGCAGCGGCCCAATGATGCTTGATAAACTCTTGCGCGGGCCGGATGCCGCCTTCCAGGTAAATGGCGCCAACAAGGGCTTCCAGCACATCGCCGAGCACCGAGCGAACGCGCTGCACACCCAGTCTTTTCTCTGTGGCACCGACAATGATGAAATCCTCCAATCCAATCTTGTCGGCAATCTCAGCACACATTTCACCTTTGACAAGGGCGGAATGGCGCGTCGCCATTTGTCCTTCCGTTTCGTCCCCGTGTTGCAGGTAAAGCATCTCGGCAATGATGAGTCCCAAAACCCGGTCACCGAGAAATTCCAGCCGTTGGTAGTCCACAGCTTTGCGATGGCTGCTGCCATGCGTCAAAGCCATGCGCACCAGGGCATGGTCCTTGAACGAATAACCAAGCCGTTCGCTGAGTTCAGCAATCCGGTTGGGATCAGCTTCCATGATGGTGTCCGTGTCAGATCAGGTTGAAAAAACGGCCCCAGCGAATGGAAAACGGCCACTTCCAAAATTGCCAGACCGGTGCGTTGGGCGTGATGGAAAAGAAAATGATATCAGCCCGGCCCACAAAATTTTCGATGGGAACGTAACCCACCTGGTCAAGAAAACGCGAGTCAGCGGAATTGTCGCGGTTGTCGCCCATCATGAAATAATGCCCGGCCGGAACCGTGTAGACTTCCGTATTGTCAGCACTATTGGGCCCGAGATCGAGAACCTTGTATTGCACACCATTGGGCAATGTTTCGATATACTGCGGCACAGGCTTTCCGTTGCCTGCACCATTTGGATCGACGAAATCCCGATCAATCCGTTCTTTTTTGACAGGTACACCGTTGATGAACAAGACACCGTCCAGCATTTGCATGCGGTCACCCGGCAATCCCACGACGCGCTTGATGTAGTCAACCGACGTGTCTTGAGGATATTTAAAAACAGCGACGTCCCCGCGCGTAGGTTCTTCGGCGAGAACCGTGCGGCCATCAAAATTGATGAAGTCGCAGCACTTGAACCACGTGTTTCCCCAAATGCCAGGTGCAAAATTGAACGAGTACTTGCCGTACCCATAGGAAAGTTTCGAGACGAACAAATAATCGCCAACCTTCAACGTCGGATACATCGACGCTGACGGGATATTGAACGGTTGATACAGGAACGTGCGCACCACGAAGGCAATGGCCAACGCCTGAAGGATCACCTTCACCGTTTCCCAGACACCTTCTTCGTTTTTGGCCTTGCCAGCCCGGGCCGATGCAAATGTTTCGTTGTTTTTGGTCATGTCTGCGATGCGATCATTGGAGTTTGTGTATAACTATTGCAGCGGCATCAAGGCAATTGCGGCACCCGTAGCACGGCGGACTGTTGCCATTCCACCACAATCCGCTATCGCGCTTAAACAACTTCAATTATAACAATAGCTTGCGCATAGGGGTGGTCATCCGTCATGGTCAGATGAACGCGCACAGTATGTCCAACCGGCGTCATCTCACGCAAACGTTTGGCAGCACCACCCGTCAATTCCATGGTCGGGCGACCCGACGGTTCATTTACGACCCCCAGGTCCCGCCAGAAAACCCCGGCGTTGAACCCTGTGCCAAGGGCTTTGGAACACGCTTCCTTGGCAGCAAACCGCTTGGCATAGGAAGCCGCCCGCTGCGCCCGACCGTCTGATTTCTTTTGCTCGGTTTCGGTGAAAATGCGCTGCACAAACCTGTCGCCATAGTTCTCCAGCGTTTTTTCAATGCGCCGGATATCAACAATGTCATTGCCAAGTCCGATGATCACGATTTAAGCCCCCGGCTTCCCGGCTTGATGGCAGGAATGGATTTCAAATCATCGGGTAAGCCATCGGCGGAAAAAGCCGGAATGTCCAACGCGGCAAGGGCTACGAGCGGAACACCAATGTCCGCCGCCCCGCCCGACCGGTTGATGAGGCAGGCAGCTCCGACGGTAACACCACCTTCATCCGCAATGCCTTGAATGCATTCGCGTGATGAAAGTCCGGTTGTCACAATGTCCTCAACCATCAACACACGGGCACCTTTCGCAATGGCAAAGCCGCGCCGCAGCACCAGTTTGCCGTCAACTCTTTCAAAAAAAAGGCCCGGCACGCCGAGTTGCCGCGCCATCTCATAACCAACGATAACGCCGCCCATCGCAGGTGACGCAACCAGATCAACGCCAGCAATGCCCGCGTCACGTATTTTCGCGGCCAACGCCGTGCATAATCGGGCCGCACGCTGCGGATCCATCAGGACGCGCGCACACTGCAGATAATTGCGTGAGTGCAGCCCTGAGGACAAAATGAAATGCCCCTGCAGCAGCGCACCCGCCGCTTTGAACTCTGCAATGACTTCATCTTGCGTCATGATCAATGCTTATCCCGTGACCCGCGCTACCTGGCTGACCGCAGCCTTGGCCTTTAGCCCATTCATCACGCTGTTCAAATGCCGCACATCGGATACTTCCAGCAACACGACAAGATCAAAGAAATCCCGCACCCCTTCCCGCGCCGTAAGCAGCAATTCGTCGATATTGGCACCCTGCTCACCAATGACTTGCGCCACCTGTGCCAGCGCCCCGACTTCGTTGATCAACGTCACATTCACGCGGGCCGGAAACCGTTGCCCGTCTTCCACCGGAGCCCATGTCAAATCAATCCAACGCTCCGGTTGGTTGTCGAATTGCTCCAGCTCTTGCGCAAAGATGGGATAAATCGTGATTCCTTCGCCGGGCGTCAATATGCCGACGATGCGCTCTCCCGGCACCGCACCTGTTTTGGCATGGAACCGCAGAGCCGCATTGGCCGCCGCACCGCGAATGGGGATGCTGTGAATATCCGACGACTTGGTCTGTTGCGCCGCTGATCTTCGCCGCGCCGTCTTCAACTGCTTCTCGTCAACACTGACTCCCATGGCCTTCAGCAGATCATGCCCCGCCAGTTCGCCGCGCCCGATCGCCGAATACACATCCTCCAGCGACTTCTGTCCCAGCCGGGTGACGGCCTTGCGGGCCGCACTCTCGCTGAACGTTTCATTTTGCATGGCAAACAGCTTTTCGATGATCTCCTGGCCAATGCCGGCAAATTGCTTGCGGATGGCTGCCCTGGTCGCGCGCCGGATGGCGGCTTTGGCTTTCCCGGTGATGGCGATGGCTTCCCAGGCCTGTGGTGGAATCTGCGCTTCTGAACGCAGGATTTCCACTTCATCACCATTCCCGAGTTCCGTGACCAGCGGCGCATGTCGTCCATTTATGCGGCAGCCGATGCAACTGTCGCCAACGGACGTGTGAACCGCATAGGCAAAATCAATCGGCGTGGCACCGCGCGGCAACGCGATCAGCTGGCCCTTCGGCGTGAAACAGAAAACCTGGTCGTGGAACAGTTCCAGTTTGGTATGCTCAAGAAACTCGCGCGGACTGTCGCCCTCCTCCAGTACCTCCATGAGATGCCGCAGCCAGCGGTAGGCGTTCGATTCCGTTGCCGAGACCCGGAACCCCTGCTCCATCTGCTCGGCCTCAGGCACATCCTTGTACAGCGCATGCGCAGCAACGCCGCGCTCCGCCAGTTCGTGCATCAGCCAGGTGCGGATCTGCATCTCCACCCGCATGTGGTGCGGCCCTACCACGATGGTATGCAGCGACCGGTAGTCATTCTGCTTCGGATTGCTGATGTAATCCTTGAACTTGTCCGGTACGGCCCGCCAGGTCCGGTGCACAATGCCCAGCGCCCGGTAGCAATCATCCATCGTGTCGACGATGACGCGGAATCCGAAAATGTCAGAGAGCTGGTCCAGCGACAGGTGCTTGCGCTCCATCTTGCGCCAGATTGAATACGGCCGTTTTTCCCGGCCAGTGACACTGGCCTTGATGCCGTTGTCCGCCAGCAGAGTGGTGAGAGCCGCCTCGATGTCGCGCAACAGATTGCCACTCTCGCTGTGCAACCGTTCCAGCCGCTGCGAGATGATTGAATTGGCATCAGGATTGATTACCTTGAATGAAATGTCTTCCAGTTCGTCGCGGATGATTTGCATGCCCATCCGGCCGGCCAGCGGCGCGTAGATGTCCATCGTCTCCTGGGAAATGCGCATCCGCTTTTCAGGCGGCATGTGCCCCAAGGTCCGCATGTTGTGCAACCGGTCCGCCAGCTTCACCAGCAACACCCGCACATCTTTAGACATGGCCAGCAGCAGCTTGCGCAAGTTCTCGGCTTGCGTCGCTTCATGGGTGACACGGTCGAGCTTCTTGATCTTGGTCAACCCGTCAACCAGTGCTGCAATCTCGGGCCCGAACTTCTCCGTGATGTCGGCATGCGTCGAAGCGGTGTCTTCGACCGTGTCGTGCAACAATGCCGCCGCAATCGTCGCATCATCGAGCTTCATGTCGGCAAGGATCGCCGCCACCTCCAGCGGATGGTTGAAATACGCCTCGCCGCTGGCCCGCGTCTGCGTGCCGTGCGCCTTCATGGCATAGACATAGGCGCGATTGAGCAGGTCCTCATTCGCTTCCGGATCATACTTCGTGACCCGTTCCACCAGTTCATATTGCCGCATCATGTTGTTAATCTAGAACAAAAAAGATGAAGGACCAGCCCCACCGCAAAAATATCCGGGAGAATCATATTCTTAGGTAAATAATGCTATGACACGAAAATAATGCTTGACACCGAACGGTGAATGTGCCATATGTCTCTATATTCGGCAGACGTGGGTGAGGACAAAACGGGCGATGAACGCTGGCCCGGCAGGTCAATAACTCCGCCGGAGCAAAGAAATCAAAGGATTGCGCCTGTGAGCCACCTCAGACGGTGAGTAGAGACGGGCTCCAGGATGGAAAGTGGCCTTCGCAGAAGTAGAGGCTGTCAACATGGGGCAGCACGTTTTTTGGAGGTCAGCGTGATACGCTGAGGGTCCTGCTTGTCTCCATACACGACGCCCGGGACATTACCCTCACGACGGACGGAACGAGCGGCCCCCTTGCCGCGAATGGCGGCCTGGATCGTTACGATTTTCGACATATCTGTTTCCTTTGATTGTGAAGCCCGGCCTCTCTCGAGGGGTGGACGACGCCGGACATGGCGGGGCGATAGGGGAAGTGGTGGGGGATGGCAAGTTTAGCCGGATGAAACCAGCCAACGGCTTGACATTGCAATTAAAAATTGCAACTTGGTGCCCGGTGGGGGCACCGGAGCATTCGATCTTGAACGACGCACAAGTCAACATCCTCATCAGCGACATCTATGATTGCGCCGCAGTCCCTGAGCTGTGGCCGCAGACCATGGAAAAGATTAACTCCGCTTTTGACGGAGCCTACTCGGCCGTCATGTTTGCGGACTATTCGCGCATCAAAGTTTTGAAGATGTTTTGCAACAATTGGGACATGAGCTGGTTCGGCAAGCTTGAGGAAATCTAT
>JAYVKC010000024.1:0-2133 GCA_043768765.1 Hyphomicrobiales bacterium
TGATGATGTCGTCCAATGAAGAAGACAATGGCACGGCATCACCATCTTCCCGCATGCCTTCAATGTGGAAGTGCAACGACTCTTCAATCATCGGACGCAATTCTTCCAATGTTGATGCGGTGGAAATGCAACCGGGAAAATCCGGAAAACTTGCTCCATAGTCGGAAGATTTGTCTTTGTGAACGAGTGCAATGTATTCGGCCATGATCAATCCAGATTCAATTTCGCCTGTCTTTCGATAGAACGCTGCGTGCCGAGCGGCACATCCTTGCGGGGATGTGGAACCGTGACCCGCCCCGGTATCGATGGATGCTTGAACTGGACGTGGCTGCCCTTTTGCGCCACCTGAAACCAGCCCGCAGCTGTCAAACGTCGGATAATCTCGCGGCTATCCATCGTGTGTATTTATACACACGATGGTGTTGTTTGTCAAGATAGCGAAGAAATTCAAGCAAACCTCTGCTTCAACTCGCCCTTGGCGTAGCGCTTTGCCATTTCGGCGACGGGCAGCACTTTCTTGATCTTCGAATCTTTGCCCGCCGTGCCGAACTCGTTGAAGTGCAGTGTGCACAGATTGGTCATCGTTTCCAAGTTTCGTTTTGGACAGAAATGTAGTGGAGCCAACTCATTACGTTGGTGCGCATCTGGGCCGCCGCTCCCGGATTGCCAGCCGCTGATGCAAGCTCCACCAGTCGGAATGCGCCAATGAGTGTCACAATGCGCGCGCAGTCAAGCGTTCTGCCGCAGGCATTCTCATAATAGGCCACCATGCGCAATGGAAGCTCCGGGGAAATGAACGCCGGATAAATGAAGTCCTGATGCAGTTGGCCGATCCCTGAATCAGAAAAATCATACACGCCATTCAAGCGTTGCGCCTTGTGGTCAAAGGCCATGTTCCACCCATGACAATCGAACATGCCATAGATGTCACCGTGCGGATCAGGTGCCAGACCCGCATAATGAATGAGCATTTCGTCACAAGCTTCGTGAACGTCAGCAGGCAGCAATGGGAAGGCTTTGGCCCGAATTTCCGTTGCGTGGGGCCAAGGAACCAATGGCGTGGCACCTGTGACCATCATTTCAGCGGGATCAAGAGCATGAAGATCAGCGTAGAATTGAGCAAGTGTTCTCGCCAGAAGATCGCGCGCTGCTTCGGGCAATTTCTTGTAGTGCCCTGACAGAAGTTGTTCTCCGCGAATCTTCTTGTGCGAGGAAAATTCGACGGGATCGCCATGCAATCGCATCTGTGGCACAGCAAGTCTGGCATGAGAACGGATGACGGAGAGAAGTGCAGCTTCTCTAACAAGTGCAGACTGTGCAGTGGCGTGACGCGGAAACTTGAATATCAGTTTATCATCGACGTCGACAGCAATTGAATCGCCACCACCCGTGATCGTCCTGAAACGTGCGTTCTTCAGGTCCGGGAAAACCGAAATGATGGATGCGATCCGCAAGCCATCATTTCCACGGTCGTCAAAAGTCAATACGATCTAAACCGCAAACTTCTGCTTCAACTCGCCCTTGGCATAGCGCTTTGCCATTTCGGCGACGGGCAGCACCTTCTTGATCTTCGACGCATTGCCCGCCGTGCCGAACTCGTTGAAGCGCAGCGTGCACAGCTTGGTCATGGCTTCCATGGCGGGCTTCAGGTATTTGCGGGGGTCGAATTCGGATGGGTCTTCGTGCAACACTTTACGCACCGCGCCAGACATGGCCATGCGGTTGTCGGTGTCGATGTTGATCTTGCGCACGCCGTGCTTGATGCCGCGCTGGATTTCGGACACGGGAACGCCCCAGGTGGGCTTCATCTTGCCGCCAAACTTGTTGATGATCTCTTGCAGATCTTCCGGCACCGATGACGATCCGTGCATCACCAGATGCGTGTTCGGCAGCTTCTTGTGGATTTCCTCGATGACGTTCATGGCCAGCACCGCACCATCGGGCTTGCGCGTGAACTTGTATGCGCCGTGCGATGTGCCCATGGCGATGGCGAGTGCATCGACATCGGTTTCCTTGACGAACTTCACCGCTTCTTCAGGATTCGTCAAAAGCTGATCGTGGCTGAGCTTGCCTTCGGCGCCATGGCCATCTTCCTTGTCGCCCATGCCGGTTTCAAGTGATCCCAAAACACCA
>JAYVKC010000025.1:0-3636 GCA_043768765.1 Hyphomicrobiales bacterium
CTTTGTCGACACTGGTGATCAAGTTGAGCTGATAGGTGATCGCTATCGTTTTCTGGGCCGCAGGAATGGTGCTGTCAACATCGGCGGATCGCGCGTGCATCCGGAAGAGGTGGAAGCCTTGCTGAACGCCGATCCACGCGTCAGCATGTCAGTTGTCACCGCCCGCAAAAATCCTTTCACTGGCGCAATACTTGTGGCAGACGTCGTGCTTTCCGATGGCAAACGTCTGCAACAGGACCTGGACGAGATTGCCGGTGACTTGCGCGCGGGTTTGCGCAGCAAACTTGAGGCTTACAAAGTGCCCGCTACGATCCGCTTCGTCTCTGACTTGAAAATGAGTTCTGCTGGTAAATTGGAACGCCATGGTGGCTAATACGATTGTGACCGGCGGCAGCCGCGGACTTGGCCTGCAAATCACAACAATGCTTGCCGCAGAAGGACAATCAGTCATCGTTGTCGCCAGGCATTCTGGTCCGGAACTGGAACAAGTTATCCAGTCCTCTCAAAGTCGCGTGAAGTTCGAGCCGTTCGATCTCTCCGCCATTGACAAGATTGAAGAGTTCGCAAGGCTTGTTCGCAAACGCCACGGCCGGATTTCTGGCCTTGTAAACAACGCCGCAATAGGCATGGACGGCGTCCTGACCACGCTCAAGACGGCACAGATTGAAACGACAATTCGCACCAACCTGACTGCCCCTATCATACTGTCAAAAGCGGTTGCCAAAGGCATGCTCGTCGATGGCGGCGGACGAATTGTAAATATCTCTTCAATCAATGCATTCACCGGTTACAACGGCTTGGCTGTATACGCAGCTACGAAGGCTGGATTGATCGGTTTTACCAAGTCCATGGCACGGGAATTTGGCAAGGCGGATATCCAGGTCAATGCCGTGGCACCTGGGCTGATCGAGACGGAAATGGTATCGGGCATGACAGACGAGCGTCGCGATACAATACGCCGCCGCAGCCCGTTGAACCGTTTTGCGAGCAAGATGGAAGTGGCCCAGGCTGTTCTGTTCCTGCTCAGCGACAAATCATCCGGCATGACGGGAACCACAATTACTGTCGACGCAGGCAACAGTGCCTGACCTGTTGCCGTTTTTGGCACTGTGTCTACGCAAGTAACAGATTGGTAACCATAACAATTGCATAACGGAGTGGAGGTCTGTCTCCCCTGCCGGTGACAGTCAGGCAAGTCTGGTTTGTATGTGAGTTGGTTTGGTTGATGGTATCACCACGCACGGAGAGTATGTGGCCAGTTGTGGCATTCGCGCTGACGGTGTTCGCATCCGGGGCAGCGGCTGAGAACCTTTCAACAGCAGTCAGCAGTGCGCTTCGCATTCATCCCGAAATTCTGGCGCTTCGTTCGAATGCCATGGCCGCTGGCTATGGCTTGCGCGCCAGCAAAGGACGGATGGCACCACAGATATCCATGAGTGCGTCCGCCACCGTTTCGACCGACTTTGAAGCGGAAGCAGACAACTGGAACGCCACGCTGTCTGCAACGCAAAGCATCTATGATGGCGGTCTTGCCACATCCGAAATTAGCCGCGCCTCAGCTGAGGAAAAATCGCTCGTCAGCAAACTGTCCGATCAGTCGCAGGTCGTAAGCCTGGAAGCCACACTGGCCTACATGGAAGTGCAGCGCAGTCGTGGCATTGTTCGCATTTTCGAATCCAATCTGGCTGGCTTGAAGGCCATTCAGGCAAAAGTGGTAGCGCGTGTAAACGCAGGCATATCAGGTGAAGTGGAACTCTATGACACGGCAGCGAAAATTGACGCAGCGATCCTCAATCTGCTTGATGCCAGGGTGCAACTTGCCGAGGCTGTGGTCAACTACACAGTGCTTGTGGGGCGCACCCCCGCCAAACTGGAAACTGTTTCTTCACCTGTAAAGTTTTTGCCCCAGGGCGCTGACGAAGCGGTTCGCCTGGCGCTTCATCGCTCGCCAAAAATTATGGCTGTAAAGTATGATGCGTTGGCCGCAGATGCCGTCGCCTCCGGGCTTCGCGCCGCAAACAAGCCGAAAATTGATCTTGCTCTCACAGCCGGCAATCGCGATGCATTCAGCGGCGGCTTCGACGCCAGTCAGGACCTGTCGGCGCAAGTCAGTTTCCGCTTCGATCTATATGATGGTGGTACCAATCGGGCCCGCGCCAGGCAAGCCCGCTACAACGCTGACGCAACCAGGTTCCGCGCCAGGCAGGTTGCCCGTGACGTCGAACGTGAAGTGCGGCTTTCCTGGAACTCCATTCACATCAGCAGGGACAGGATCAAGGCACTCAAAAGTCAGGTAGCCGACACCGGTAAAGCGCTGCGATTGAGTATCAGCCGCTACGAAGCAGGAGTAACTTCACTCTCGCAACTGCTTGACCTTCAGTCACAGCATGCCAATGCCCGGGCGGCATGGCTGAACTATGAGTTCACCTACCGCTACAATGTCTACCGCATACTTGCGGGAACCGGGCGGCTCACAGCGGCTCTGCGCATGGCATCAAATGCCAGCATGCCATCCGCCAGCGTGGCAACCAAATGACAACACTCGACAGTCTTCCGAATTTTGATCGGTTGCAGGAAGCCCTCGCCGTACTCAGCACTGCTGTTGGCAATTCCTCGACAAGCGAAACATTGTCCCATGGTTATCCGTTGCAGAGGGGCCACCTCACAACGGCGAGCGTGGTGGATGCGGCTGCCCGCGGCGGCCTCTTGCTCGTCAGGCCACCCACCGGTGATTTGCAGCAAATTCATTGTCCGCTCCTTTTCTGCAACAATCAGGCACAGGCAATCATTGTCGCCGAAATAAATGCGGATGGACAGGGACTCGCCCTGGCGCAAACAGGTCAGACCCACTCGCTTTCCCTTGCAGCCATCAGGCGCGCTGGCTTCACCGATTGTTGGATTGTGCAGCCAAGTGAAACCCGTGACGAACGCGTGGCCCACGAAGGACTGGCAACCAAACGCCATTGGATTGCTGATGCCCTGTGGATGAACAAGTCCATCGTCGGCAGTGTGATCATTGCAACGGTGTTCACCAACATCCTGGCGCTTGCAACCCCTTTGATCATGATGAACGTGATGGACAGGGTCGTTTCGCACGCGGCATTTGCAACCCTTTGGGCCATGGCCCTCGGCGGGCTTCTTGCCATCATGTTCGATTTCGCCTTGCGGACCCTGCGGGGCACCCTGATTGACCAAGCCAGCGCGGCAGGCGATGTCGTAGTCAACAACCGGATATTCTCAAAAGTACTCGGGACAAAACAGTCGGCGCGACAGGGCTCGGTTGGTGTCCAGTCAAACACGCTTCGGGAGTTTGAAAGCCTGCGCGAAATGTCAAACGCGGCAACAGTCGCGGCATTGGGCGATCTGCCGTTCGCGTTTCTGTTTCTCGCCGTGATAGCCATGGTGTCCGGTTGGCTGGTCGTCATTCCGCTGGCCATGATACCCGTTCTCATCGCAGTCGGCTTCTTCACCCAAATCAAGCTCAACAAGCTCGTGGCCGAGCACTTCAAGGACATCGCCCACAAAAATGCCGTTGCCATAGAGGTGCTCTCCAATATGGAAACCATCAAGGCCCATGTTGGCGAAAGCTGGGCCGCCGCAAAGTGGGAGCGCGTCGTGGCCTCCCATCTGCGGCAC
>JAYVKC010000026.1:0-3904 GCA_043768765.1 Hyphomicrobiales bacterium
GCCTTTCGGTTATCTATGCCGAGCGCTTTGGCCTGGATATCCCGCAATGGCGCATACTTGCCAACCTTGCATCGCGCGGTACCATGACAGCCCAGGAAATTGTGGTTCTCACCCTCAGCCACAAATCAACCATCAGTCGGGCGGTGGCCGAACTTGCGGCACGAAAGCTTGTCGAACGAACGACCACGGACACAGACAAGCGCGCCCTGGCTTTGCGTCTCACAACTCCTGGAAAAAAACTCTTTCAGGAACTTGTACCAATGGTTCTGGATTTTGAAAAAAACCTCACAAGGCAACTGAACAAGACTGAGTTGAAAGGCTTGTTGACAGGCCTCGCGGCGCTCGAACGGTCTTTGAAACCGGTGAAGCGTGAAACAAAGTAAAATCAACTGCGCAAGCTTGGCGGACGTGCATCCACCCATGCGCCACCCGACTTTGCCGATTCAACGGCTGCACGAATGGCTGCGATGGAACGCAAACCATCAACCGCATTTGGAAAATGCAAAGCCTGTGGATTGGGTGCCAAATTATTTGCACGCGCCGCAATGACATCGGCCAGATCAGCATAGATATTGGCGAAAGCCACCAACATGCCTTCCGAATGACCGGTTGCAATGCGTGTGGCGCGCTCTGCATCAGCCGACAAACCGCCACTCCCCCGTTCAATGGTTTCGGTCCGGCCATTCAGCGGCGTCCAATGCAGTTGATCCGGCCATTGCTGGGCCCAACGCAACCCGCCCTTTTCCCCAAACACCCGAATGTTGAAACCATGAAAACTGCCAATCGCCACAGAACTGGTCCACAACCGCACGGTAGTTCCGCCATCCATCCGAACGTTGACCATGGCATCATCTTCCAGTTTGCGGCTGGCAATCGCCGATACGAAATCCGCTGATAGCTCTCTGGCATCTTGGCCCGACAAAAAACTGGCGAGATGCAAGGCATGGATTCCGCAATCGGCGAACTGGCCGGAAATTCCTGCTTGCAAGGGATCATAACGCCAACGCATGCGCGGATTGTCTGCGTCAGCGGCATCAGCATGAAAACCATGGGAGAATTCAACAACCACAAGCCGCAGTTTGCCAAGGTCACCCCTGGCAATCATGGCCCGCATATGGCGAACCAGGGAATAACCTGAATAGCCGTAGTTCACCGCGCAAATAGCACCCGTTCGCTGGCTCGTTGCAACAATGTCGTCGGCTTCTGCGACCGTAACTGTCATCGGCTTTTCGCACAACACGTTTATGCCGGCCTCCAGAAAAGCCTTGGTGATGACATGATGTGTCGCGTTGGGCGTGGCAACAGTGACGAGATCAATGCGATCCCGGCGCGCCCGCTCGCCTTCCAGCATTTCCCGCCAATCGCCGTAGGCGCGATCAGCACTGATGCCAAGTTGCATGGCAAAGTCGCGTCCCTTGGCGGGATCAGCATCCAATGCACCAGCCTTTAAATCAAATCGTCCGTCCATGGCTGAACTGATGCGATGCACCGGTCCAATCTGGCTGCCCTCGCCACCACCGATCATGCCCCACTTCAAACGTGCCATCACTTCGCTCCAAACAGCCAACAAGATATCCATTGATAGCGGCGATTGGCACCCACGTCATCAGTCAGTATTTTGAGCTTCTGGCCATAGAAATCCATGGACTGTCACATGCCGAGACAATCGGAGAACACCATGCAACAAATTGCGTCATAGTCAAAGTAGCCGATCAGCTTCTTGATGCAGCTATCAACCAGTTCCAGGCTTCCGCCGTTATTGGATTGGCCAGTTCCCGCTTTGTGGAGATTGCAAACCAGCTTTCGCCTGTTTGCAGTACATGGCTTGACACACGGACCAATCCTCGGGACACACAGGAGGCATTCAGGACAAGTGGTTTCGAAGCAAGCGCTATTCCGTAGCCGGCCTCGGCCGCCCGCAGAGCGAGTTCGCTGTCGCTGAAATCAAATCCGGCGGAGATTTCTCCGGCAGCAATCCCGCCACTCTCAAACCACACTTCCCAACCCGCGGGGCGCTCATCATGAATTAGCGGAAAACCGAGCAAGTTACGTGGCGAGAGAGAATTTTCTTCCAATATTTCAGGAGAAGCGACAGCAACAAGCTCATCTGAAAACAACATGTGCGATTCCAGGGCGGAATTGACATCCCGGGTGCACACGATGGCAATACTGACTTCCATCTCGTCAAAATCAACTTTGGTGCCTGATGTATCAATCCACGGATCGCAGAGCGGTACTGCTTTCTTCAACGCTCCGATACGCGGCAGCAGCCACCGGGCAGCGAAGTCAGTTCGGCAGTAGATGACGACGCTGCCGGGCTTGCGATAAGGCTCAAGCTTGCGATAGCCCGTCTCCAAATTCTCCAAGGCACCCGCCACACTACGTTGATAGTCGCGCCCGGCGTCAGTCAATCGCACGGAACGTCCTTGTCTGATAAACAAGGGTTGCCCGACTCGAGCCTCAAGCAGACGCATTTCGTGGCTGACAGCGGATTGCGAAATCCCAAGTTCTTCCGCAGCCTTGCTGAAACTCTCAAGCCGCGCGGCGGCTTCAAATCCCAGCAGGTATTGCAATGGAGGAATATTGCGAAAGCGTCTCATATGAATTCCATTCATGTATAGCGGCTGCGCTTCTCACTTGCAACAACGCTTGGATTTTTGGCATTTTGATTGTGAGCAAAACGGATTGATTGTGCTGAACACAACCAGGGACAATCCAAAGCAAGGCCAAAACATGAATGACTTTCAGGTTGAATCAATTTTTCGAAAGCCCGCGGAGTTCGACAGGCATGAGCGCACATGGATGATCTGGCCGCATCGCGAAGATCAGTATGAACACAGGCTTCAGCCGATGCAGGCCGAGTATGTGAAGATTGTTGAAGCCATCTCGCAGTTTGAACCCGTAACCGTGGTGGCTCATCCGGACCATGCAGATACGGCCAGAAAGCGCATCGGCAATCTGGCCGAAATCATTGTCATGCCTGTCGATGATTTCTGGGCTCGTGATTGCGGCCCTTCCTTTGTGCGTAACGCCGAGGGCAAACTTGCAGGCGTTGATTGGCGCTTCAATTCCTGGGGTGGCAAGCACTCGCCATGGGAAGACGATGATTTGCTTGCCTCTCGCATTTTGAAGCGTGAAGGTGCAGATGTTCGCAAGTCATGGCTGACAACCGAAGGTGGCTCTTTCGCACTTGATGGCGAAGGCACACTGATCATAACGGAAACCAGCATTCTGAATCCAAATCGCAATCCGGGTGTAAACAAAGCACTTGTCGAATCCGAACTCAAGGCCATGCTCGGTGTTGACAAGGTGGTGTGGTTGCCGGGTGACCCTATGGACAAGGAAACCGATGGCCACATCGATGGCATGTGTGCCTTTGTAAGACCGGGGGTTGTTCTGTTCGAAACCAATCCCGATCCTCGCGACCCACACTCTCGCATCCTCAAGGAAAACCTGGCCTGCCTGATGGGGCAGACCGATGCCAAGGGCAGGACATTTGAAATCATCCCGCGGGAAGAAGCAATCGAAGCTGACGTGACAAGCGACGTTTTCTGTCGCTCCTACATTAATTTCTACATTGCCAATGGCGGCGTCATTGTGCCGGGCTATGGCATTCCGGGCGATGCAAAAGCCATGGCGACAATTCAGGGTGCATATCCAGATCGTAAAGTAGTTATGGTACAGGTGAATGCGATTGCTGCCGGAGGCGGTGCCATCCACTGCATCACACAAGAACAACCGATTGCCGGAGGGACGCGTTGAAATGCTGAACAAACGCACATTGCTCGGAGCAGTCCTTGGACTGTTCGCTGCAAAAAATTTTGCGGGCGCAGAACAACCGGGATCGGCGAAAGCCGCAGGTTACCGCCTGCCGCTTGAGTCTGATCCGCATGAACGCACCTTC
>JAYVKC010000027.1:0-55227 GCA_043768765.1 Hyphomicrobiales bacterium
GAGGGGGTGGTGCAGCGCGGGCTGATGTTGCAGGTGACTCGCTGAACCGCCCCCTCATCCGGCGCGTTCCGCGCCACCTTCTCCCGCAAGGGGAGAAGGACGCACCAAGAGGAATCCCCATGGCGAAATCCGTCCGTATGCTGACGATATTTTCCGCACAGCCGGAATCCCGACTTATATTTCGGAAAATGGCATCCCGGAAGGGATTTGAACCCCTGACCCCAGGTTTAGGAAACCTGTGCTCTATCCAGCTGAGCTACCGGGACGCGGCGGGGATCGCGATAGCACGGTGCGGGTTGATTTCGCAATCATGAGCTCCTCATCGGTTTTGAAGACGGTGGTTGTTGCGCCGAGCCAGGCGAGTTTGACCATGGCGGCATCGCGGACGGGCTTGGCGTTTTCGCCGATGCCGCCGGTGAAGACGATGGTGTCAACGCCTTGCAGTGCGGCGGCGGCGCGGCCCACTTCCAGCACAAGGCGGTCGATGAACATGCCGACGGCGAATTTCGCATCTGGTGCATCTGATGCGAGAAGCTGGCGCATGTCGGCGGTGAGGCCTGACACGCCTTTGAGGCCGGCCCGCTTGTTGATCAGTGTACGGACGGATTCCGTGCTGCCGAGATGCTCCACCAGCCACAACACGGCACCGGGATCAAGAGTGCCGCTGCGCGTTCCCATCATCAGGCCATCGACCGGTGTGTAACCCATGGAGGTGTAGACGCTGATGCCGTTGTCAATGGCCGTCACGCTGCACCCATTGCCGAGATGGCAGGCAATGATTTTGCCGTGTGGCATTTGGCTGGCGATATATTGGCAGGACAAGCCATGGAAACCGTAGCGCAGCAGGCCTTGTGAGGCGAAGGACCGGGGCAGGGCCATTTCCTGGCGCTCACGCGCAATGGTGCGGTGAAATGCCGTGTCGAAGCAGGCGACGTGCGGAATGTGAGGGAAGGCTTTGACAAATGCATCCAAGGCCTGGATGTGCTGTGGCTGGTGTTCAGGGGCCAGCAGCACCAGATCGGCAATGTGCTGGCGCACATCTGGCGTGATGATGACGGGTTCGGCGAAGCGGCTGCCGCCGTGGACAATGCGGTGGCCGATGGCCTCCACGCTGGTGCAACTGGCGTTGATGGCGTTGACCGCTTCGGCGATGGCGGAAGGGCCGGTCGATTCAATCAGCCCTTGCGTGCTGCGCTGGCCCGACGTGTCGAACGCGGCGTACTTCAGCGATGATGACCCGCAGTTGATGGCAAGAATTGTCCGGCTCATTGTATCAGCATAGTGGCTGCGAGGTTGATCCCGTACAGCCACATTTCTGCGTCGCTGTCATCCACTTGGCGATTGGATATGTGTCAATAAATGACAACGCTCCTGATCGACTTGCCTTCATGCATCAAGTCAAATGCCTTGTTAATGTCGTCCAGTGGCATGGTGTGGGTGATCATGGGATCGATCTGTATCTTGCCTTGCATGTACCAATCGACGATTTTCGGAACATCCGTGCGGCCCCTGGCGCCACCAAATGCGGTGCCCTTCCAGGTGCGACCGGTGACGAGTTGAAAAGGGCGGGTGGCAATTTCCTGACCCGCACCAGCAACACCGATAATCACCGACATACCCCAGCCCTTGTGGGCGCATTCCAGGGCCTGGCGCATCACTTTCACATTGCCGATGCATTCAAAGGAATAATCGGCCCCACCACCCGTGAGTTCGACCAGATGGGCGACAATATCGCCGGAGATTTTGGATGGATTGACGAAATGCGTCATGCCGAATTTGCGGCCCCACTCTTCGCGGGCGTCGTTCATGTCCACGCCGACGATCATGGAAGCGCCTGCAAGCCGCAGGCCTTGCACGACATTGAGGCCAATGCCGCCCAGGCCAAACACCACGCAGTTGGAACCGGCTTCCACTTTCGCCGTGTTGATGACAGCGCCCACACCCGTCGTGACACCGCAACCGATGTAGCAAATCTTGTCGAAGGGCGCGTCTTTTCGCACCTTGGCCAGAGCGATTTCAGGCAGCACGGAATAGTTCGAGAAGGTAGAGCAGCCCATATAATGGTGCACCATCTTGCCCTTGTAGGAAAAGCGCGAGGTGCCGTCCGGCATCAAGCCCTTGCCTTGTGTGGTGCGGATTTTCTGGCAGAGGTTGGTCTTGGGGTTGAGGCAGTAGTCGCATTCCCGGCATTCCGGGGTATAGAGCGGGATGACGTGATCACCCACTGCGAGCGACGTCACACCCTTGCCGATTTCAACCACCACGCCCGCACCTTCATGGCCCATGATGGCGGGGAACAGGCCTTCCGGGTCGGCGCCGGAAATGGTGAATTCGTCGGTGTGGCAAATGCCGGTGGCTTTCATCTCCACCAGCACTTCGCCTGTCTTCGGACCTTCGAGGTCGACCTCGACGATTTCAAGTGGTTTGGCCTTTTCAAAGGCGACGGCGGCGCGGGTTTTCATTTGAGTTTGATTCCGTTGTACTGGTTGCGCCTGGAATCTGGCACTATTGAGCCTCATGCGCCACAGCTAATCTGCTGCCACATACCGGAGTTCCCCCATGAAAATGACGACCGAAGAAGCCTTTGTGAAAGTGTTGCAAGCCCATGGCGTGGCCCACGCATTTGGCATTATCGGGTCGGCGTTCATGCCGATTTCGGACTTGTTCCCGAAGGCAGGCATCATGTTCTGGGACTGCGCTCATGAAGGTTCGGGCGGGATGATGGCGGATGGTTACAGCCGCGCCACCGGAAAAATGTCGATGATGATCGCGCAGAACGGGCCGGGCATCACCAATTTCGTCACGGCGGTCAAAACCGCATACTGGAATCACACGCCATTGTTGCTGGTCACACCGC
Source organism: Hyphomicrobiales bacterium (assembly GCA_043768765.1). Lineage (GTDB taxonomy): Bacteria > Pseudomonadota > Alphaproteobacteria > Rhizobiales > Aestuariivirgaceae > Aestuariivirga. The sequence goes on from JAYVKC010000027.1 coordinate 2,858, forward strand.
AGGCCGCGAATAAAACCATCGGCCAGGGCGGGTTCCAGGAAGTGGAACAGATGGCGCTGTTCAAGGACATGGTGTGTTACCAGGAAGAGGTGCGGGATGCCTCGCGCACGGCGGAAGTTCTCAACCGCGTTATCATGAATGCCAAGCGCCTGTCGGCTCCGGCGCAAATCAATTTCCCGCGCGATTACTTCACGCAAGTTGTCGACATCGAACTGCCTGCGATCATTGATTTCGAACGGCCCTCGGGTGGAGACGATGCAATTACGGCGGCGGCAAAGCTGTTGTCGGATGCGAAGTTCCCGGTGATCCTGAATGGCGCTGGCGTGGTGCTTGCGGGGGGCATTCCGGCATCGCAGGCGTTGGCGGAAAAACTGTCTGCTCCGGTGTGTGTGAACTACCAGCACAATGACGCGTTTCCCGGATTGCATCCGCTGTTTGTTGGCCCGCTCGGTTACAATGGCAACAAGGCCGGCATGGAACTGATCAAACAGGCCGATGTGGTGCTGGCACTTGGCACGCGGCTCAATCCGTTTTCGACGCTGCCGGGATATGGTCTCGACTACTGGCCGAAGGACGCGAAGATCATCCAGGTCGACATCAATCCGCAGCGCATCGGGCTCACGAAGAAAGTCACAGTCGGCATTGTCGGCGATGCGAAGAAAGTGGCGGAAGGGATTCTCGCCAAGCTGTCCGCGAAAGCGGGCGATGCCGGACGGCAGGCGCGCAAGGATTTGATCTCGACAACAAAGTCACGCTGGGCGCAGGAGCTCACGTCGATGGATCATGAAGATGATGATCCGGGCACTACATGGAACGAACGAGCCCGCAAAGCCAAACCCGACTGGATGAGCCCCCGCATGGCCTGGCGAGCCATTCAAGCGGCGTTGCCGCGTGAAGCGATCATCTCATCCGACATCGGCAACAACTGCGCCATCGGCAATGCCTATCCAACGTTTGACGAAGGCCGGAAATATCTCGCCCCCGGACTGTTCGGCCCATGCGGCTATGGTTTGCCTTCGGTGGTTGGTGCCAAAATCGGTTGCCCGGATGTGCCCGTCGTTGGCTTCTCCGGCGATGGCGCATTTGGAATCGCAGTAACGGAGTTAACGGCAATTGGCCGGAAGGAATGGCCCGCCGTTACCATGGTCGTCTTCCGCAACTATCAATGGGGGGCGGAGAAGCGGAACTCGACGCTGTGGTTCGATGACAATTTTGTCGGCACGGAACTGGATGAGCGGGTGTCTTATGCAGGCATCGCCAAAGCGTGTGGCTTGCAAGGCGTCGTCGCGCGCACTATGGACGAGTTGCGCGACGCTTTGGCAAAGGCGGTGGATGACCAGATGAAGCACAAGAAGACAACGCTGATCGAAGCCATGATCAACCAGGAACTCGGCGAACCGTTCAGAAGAGATGCGATGAAGAAGCCGGTGCAGGTGGCGGGGGTTTCGGAAAGCGACATGCGCGAATAGTGTCCTCCACCCCGTGAGCGGAGAAGGACATGCAGACAGGCCCTCCAGCCTCCGGTGCCCCAAACTTCCACATGGCAATCCGCGCTGACTTCGCCTAAGGCTCGCGGTTCAACCCCCGAACACGAGTGTATCATTTGGCTTTCCCCCTGTTGCCTGCCCCGCTTGCGCGCGCTCTTACCGAGCGCAACTATGCTGACCCCACACCTGTTCAGCTTGCTGTGCTCGAAGAAAAGGCGCTGGGGCGGGACCTGGTGGTTTCGGCGCAGACGGGGTCTGGAAAAACTGTTGCCTATGGACTGGCGATTGCCGCCACGCTGCTGGGTGAGGCGGAAAAATTTCCGTCAGAGGCTTCGCCCGTCGCGCTGATTGTGGCACCAACGCGTGAACTGGCGTTGCAGGTGGAGCGGGAACTCGCCTGGCTCTATCTCAACACGGGTGCGCGTATCCTTTCATGTGTCGGCGGCATGGACCCGAAGCGCGAGCGGCGCTGGCTGGCGGACGGAGCGCACATTATTGTGGGCACGCCCGGGCGTTTGCGTGACCACCTTGAACGTGGCGTTCTCGACATCACCAATCTCAAGGCGGTGGTGCTGGATGAGGCGGATGAAATGCTTGATCTGGGGTTTCGTGAAGATCTCGAGTTCATCCTCGAGGCCACACCGGCGGCACGGCGCACATTGCTGTTCTCGGCCACCATGCCGAAGCCCATTGCCTTGCTGGCGAAGAAGTACCAGCGCCATGCGTTGCGCATTGATGTGTCGGGCACGGAGCGGGCGCATGCCGATATCGAATACCGGGCCATGCGGGTAGCACCCAACGAAGTTGAGCTGGCGGTTGTCAACGTGTTGCGATTTTTTGAATCGCAGAGTGCGCTGGTGTTCTGCAACACGCGCGAGCATGTGCGGCATTTGCATGCCACATTGTCAGAGCGCGGATTCGCGGCGGTAAATTTGTCGGGTGAGTTGAGCCAGAGCGAGCGCAATCACGCCTTGCAGGCGTTGCGCGATGGACGGGCGCGGGTGTGCGTGGCGACAGATGTGGCCGCGCGCGGCATTGATCTTCCCAATCTCAATCTCGTCATCCACGCGGATTTGCCAAGCGATGGCGAGACGTTGCAACATCGCAGCGGGCGCACGGGGCGCGCGGGCAAGAAGGGTGTCAGCGTCGTGCTGGTGCCACTGTCGCGAAAGCGCAAGGCGGAGTTTCTGTTTTCATCGGCACGCATCAACCCGACCTGGGCTGGCCCGCCGCAGGCCGAGGACATTCGCAAACTCGACCAGCAACGCATGTTGCAGGACCCGCTTTTGACTCAAGTGGCAAGCGAGGAAGATCTGGAGTTTGCCAAGTCGGTTCTGGCCACACGTTCGCCTGAAGACATTGCGGCGGCGCTGGTTCGCATTTACCGTGCGCGGTTACCGGCCGCAGAGGAGGTGTTTGACCCCGGTCCTGGCCAAAGTGATTTCCGTCCGGCAAAAGCGGCACGGCGTGACGACCGGCCGGGTGAGCCACGTGCATTCACATGGTTCCGCATGGATATTGGGCGCAAGAACAATGCTGATCCCAAATGGCTGCTGCCGCTCATTTGCCGACGCGGCAAGGTGACGAAGCCTGACATCGGTGCCATCCGCATCACTGAAAATGAGACGCGGTTTGAAATTGCCAATGCGGTTCTGGAGAAATTCAGAGGTTCGATTGGCAGCGCCGAAGAAGACGACGTGGCCATCACGCCCTATGCGGGTTCGCCGGATGATGCCGTGTCTCCGCACGTACCGCGCAAGTTCAAAAGTGGTGGGGGTGGTGGCAAACCGAAGTTTGGCGGTGGGAAACTGAAGTTTGGCGGTGGCGGGTTTGGCAAGCCCAAAACAGGCAAGCCACCATTCAAGGGTAAAAAGGGTGAGTGGAAAAAGGGCAACGCCTGAGGCGATGCCCTTTCCACTGTTGGTTATGCCAGCATGTCCAGCGTCAGGTTGCCGTGAACGCCTTCCAGCAGCACCGAGGTGTACCGCAAGGCACCCGGCGGGAAGCCGCCAAAAGGCGTGGTGAGGGCCATCTGCACAAAGACGCCGTCCACCGTATCTGAGATCGTGTAACTGGTGACAGGACCGGTGAACAGGATGTGGTCCACGCCAAGCTGGAAGTCGGTGATGACATCATTGCCCCAGCCTTCAACCCAGGAATCGCGGCCATAGGTTTTCAGGTAGGATGTAAAGGTAAACGTGTCCGAGCCGGTGCCACCGCCGAGGTGGTCATTGCCGACGAGGCCATTGATTGAGTCGTTGCCGCTGCCGCCATAGAGCATGTCGGCACCTTGCGCGCCCGTAAGGGAGTCATTGCCACTGTCGCCAAGGAAGCGAACTGGATTGACCATGAAAGTCTTTTGCACAGACATCGTGTCGTTGCCGCCGCCGCCGCGGGCGAGCACAGTATAGAACTGGTGTTCGATAGTGATGATGTCATCACCGCCGTTGCCATTCACGACACGGGTGGTGTCTGTGGTTGCGACAAACAAAGTGTCTGCGGCGCTCGTGCCGTTGCGCACTTCGCCTGTGAAAGCGAGACTGGTGCCCGCCGTGCTGCTGATCTTGGCCCAGGTTTGGGTTGCAGCATCAAACTGGAAAATGCCATCGTCGGCAGCGATGCGTTCCACGCCTGCCAGTGTGGCCACATCGCCGTCTACTTGCTTCACGGACCAACCGGTTGCGGTTTGCGTGATGGCAAGCTCGCTGAAAAGACTCCAGAAAACGGATGTGTCGGTACCGTCTCCGCCCAGCATGGTTTCAGCGCCAGTGCTGCCGTAGAGGATGTCGTTGCCGGTGCCGCCATCCAGCACGTCAGCGCCTTCGTTGGCATAAATCGACACGTCGTCACCAATCAACCTGTCATTGCCTTCGCCGCCAAACAGCTGGTCTGAGTCTCCGCCACCCCAAAGGGCATCATTGCCACTGCCGCCATAAATGGTGTCATTTCCAGAAAATCCGAAAAGTGTGTCAGCGATGGTGGCACCGCCGATGCGCACACGGGCGTCGATGACGTCGACATCCGAATGCGTGTAGGGAATCTTGTCGGTCAAATAGGCGTTGATGGTGCCCCAATTGTCAACCAACCCCGTCATTTCATCGATGAATTGCCCGGTGGCGCTGTAGTGCTCCAGGGATGTGATCTGTCCGGCGGTGAATGACTTGGTGATGTAATCCCACACAATTCCGGTGCCGTTGAAATAGGTGCGGGTACCATCGGCGTTCTGGATGCCAAATTCTGTGGGTGTCCAATAGAGCAGGCGCGGGTCGATGGCGCCGCCGTCATTGGATGTCAAAAAGGTGGGGCCGCGACCGTAAACGACGTGATTGGCCATGATGTGTTTCTGCTCCCGATGTCAAAACTGGTTAACGAGTTGTTTCAAAATGGCGCATCTGTTGATCCCCATAGCGAATACCTGGCGACGTTGCAACTTGCGGGCCTGGACTCCTGCCATAATCTGCAACTTTCAGGCATAGGCCCCGTGTGAATCCAGTTTCATTCTGATAATGCGTCAGCTCTTCCGGAGGAGAAATTGACATGCCGTTTTCACTCAATCACATGGTGGCCCCAACGCTCGGCTACGCGGCGTTTTTTGATCTGGCGCTCAGCCTTGGCATCGACGCGGTCGAAATCCGCAATGACATTCCAACGGCATTGATGGGCAACAAGAATGCCAGGGCCATCGGCAAGCTGGCCAAAGACAAGGGTATCACCATCATCAATGTGAACGCGTTGCAACGCTGGAACCAGTGGTCCAAGGCCAAGTCAGACGAAGCAAAAAAGCTGGCGGAATACACCGCACTGACGGGTGCCAGGAACCTCATCCTGGTTCCCACCAACGACACAAAATTCAAGCCGTCGCAGGCTGAACGGCTGGATGGCTTGCGCGTGGCGCTGGATGGGCTCAAGGGCATCCTCAAGGACCATGGGTTGGTTGGGTGTGTGGAGCCATTGGGATTTGTCGAATGTTCACTGCGGCTCAAGGCCGAGGCGATTGCAGCTATTGATGATGTGGGTGGGGCCAAGCGGTTCAAGGTCACGCATGACACCTTTCATCATTTTGTGGCAGGTGAAAAAGATGTGTTTGCAGACCGCACCGGCCTCATTCATGTTTCGGGCGTTGTGGACCGCAAGCATAATGCGGCCACCATGCGCGATGCGCAGCGGGTTCTGGTGGATGGGCAGGACATGATCGACAACAGGGGTCAGATCAAACGGCTGATGGCGGCGGGCTACAAGGGGTACATTTCATTCGAGCCGTTCTCAAAATCGGTTCATGCATCGAAGCAAATAGCACGGGATGTGGCACGCAGCATGGATTATCTGGAGGGGTAGACCTACGACAACGTCCAGTTGATCGGTGCTTGTCCACGCGCTCGCAAGAAGTCATTGGCCTTGGAAAAGGGTTTTGACCCAAAAAATCCGTTGTGTGCCGCCAGCGGCGATGGATGCGCCGAGGCGATGACGAGGTGTTGGGTGCGGTTGACGATGGCGGCCTTTTTCTGGGCGTAGGCACCCCAGAGAATGAATACCAGTGCCTGGGATTGATCATTCAGTACACGGATGACGGCGTCGGTGAAACGCTCCCAACCCTTGCCCTGATGGGATGCGGCACGGCCTGCTTCGACAGTGAGAACCGAATTCAACAGCAGCACGCCTTGCCTTGTCCAGGCTTCAAGATTGCCGTGGCCTGGTGGGGCAAGTCCCACATCGGTTTGCATTTCCTTGTAGATGTTCAGGAGCGAAGGTGGGGTGCGCACGCCGTGGCGGACGGAAAAGCACAAGCCGTGGGCCTGGCCTTCACCGTGATACGGATCCTGGCCCAAGATCACGACCCGAACCTTGTCCAGCGGCGTGGTATCAAGGGCGTGAAACCATTCGCTGGCCCTGGGATAGATGGTTTTTCCAGCGTCGCGTTCGGCCTGCAGAAAGGATTTCAGCTCGGCCATATACGGTGAGTCGAATTCGGAGTGAAGTGGCACAAGCCAACTTTGATGTAATTTGACCATGACAGGAATCTGGCGGCTTGCGCTGGTTCAAGTCAATCGAAATTCGCCAGATTTGACGCATTGCAGGCGGTGCCGGGTGCGATAGAAAAGGGCGCAAAACCTTTTCAGGTCTTGCGCCCGGGTGCTTGTAGTTGAATGCTTATGCGGCTTCTTCCTCGGCGGCTTCCTCGGCTTTTTCGGCCGCTGCGCGTTTGGCGTTGCGGGCGAGGAAATCCTCTACTTCACGGATACACTGGTCGTCGTCCATTTTGCGGACGGCGGCGAGTTCGCGGGCGAAGCGGGCGAGGGCCTGCTCAAACAGCTGGCGCTCGGAGTAGCTTTGTTCCGGCTGGCGGTCGGAGCGGTAGAGATCGCGCACAACCTCAGCGACAGCAATCATGTCGCCGGAGTTGATTTTGGCATCATACTCCTGGGCGCGACGGGACCACATCACGCGCTTGATGCGGGCACGGCCACGGATCACTTTCATCGCCTGCTCAATCAAGGTACGGTCGGCCAAATTGCGCATGCCTTTTTGCTCAGCTCGATTGGTCGGCACCTTAAGGCGCAGTTTTTCCTTCTCAAAATCCACAATGTAGAGCTCGAGCTTGACACCTGCGATTTCCTGCTCCTCGACCGCAGTGATCCTGCCCACGCCATGGGCCGGATAGACCACCAGTTCGCCCACTTTGAACGATTGCTTTTTGACCACAGCCGGGTGGGCGGTGACAGGTGTTTTGGCGGCGGAAACCGGACCAGATGCAGGCCGTGTAGCAGGTGCAGCATGGTGTCTTGCTGCAGGGGCGGCATGTTTGGCAGGGGCTGGACGGGCGGCATGGTCCTTGGCGGCCTTGGCGGCAGCCGATTTTGCCATGGCGGCTTTCAGCATCTGCTTCACACCGGGTTTGTTCACCCCGGCCTTGCCCAACACTGTTTTCACCGCTGGTTTGGCGGCAGGCTTGGCAGGCGTATGGGCCTTTGCGGCAGGTTTTGATTTGGACTTGGGAACCGGTTTGGTCTTCAGTTTTGCGACCGGCTTCTTCTTGGAATCCACTTTTTTTGACACGGTTTTGCTTTTCTTCTTTGTTTTTGCTTTTGCAATCATAATATTAGCCCTCTCACTGTCGCCAACGCGAGGGTTTCGCGAACGGGGACGCCAGCAGGCCTGGCGATGAAATCCCCTGTTCCATAATCCCTACACCCAGAGTTGGGCCAGATTAGGTCCAACATGTTGACAGGGTGCGCAAAAAAATCCGAGCTTTCGGGCCCGGATGCGACGTCGGCATATCTGTCACCATGAACGGTCCATATCACAGATTAAGCAATAGTTAAAGCGGGAACCGTCAGTGTACTGTGCAATTCCGGCAAGTTGTTGTTAATTTTAGGCGATTTTTGAGCAACAGGGTTAATCGCCTTCGCCCGGCTCGGCTGAGAACAAGGCCAGTTTGTCCGGCTTGCCGTCAAATTCCTTGGCATCAGAAGGGGCATCACGCTTGATGGTTATGTTGGGCCATTTGGGGGCATATTCGGTGTTGATCTGCAGCCATTTGTCGAGGCCGGGTTCAGTGTCCGGCTTGATTGCGTTGGCGGGGCATTCCGGCTCACACACGCCGCAATCGATGCACTCATCCGGGTGGATGACGAGCATGTTTTCACCCTCATAGAAGCAATCCACCGGGCACACTTCAACGCAGTCCATGTATTTGCATTTGATGCAGTTTTCAGTGACGATGTAGGTCATGGAGTTGGTCCGCGTTGAGTTGCGGACGGGTCTTAGCAAGGCTCATGGTGCGATGCATCAAGTTTTTGGAATGTGTCGTTAAAGCTCAACCTCCGACCACTTCAAAAATCTCCCGCGCCGCCGACGGTGATGCCCGCCGTTCCGGCTCAGCCAGCACTTTCACCACATTCACCTGTTGGCCAATGACCAAGGTAAGCACATCACCGGGTTTCACCGGCTGGCTGGTTTTGGTCACCTTGATCCTATTGAGGCGCACAGCGCCACTTTCGATCAATTCATTGGCCTTCGCTCGGTGTTTTACAAAGCGGGCATAGACGAGCCACTTGTCAATTCGCTGGGGCAGGTCAGCCCTCCTGCATGCGGGATTTGAGGGCGCTGAGCACGGCGAAAGGTGAGTTTGGGTCGATTGGTTTTTCAGGCCTTTCGGGTCGTTGCTGTTTCACGAATTTTGGCTTCTCGAACTTCTTGTGCTTATTGTCAGGGGACCGTTTTTCAGCGGCGGGCTTTTTGAAAGCTGGTTTTATGTATTCGGGCTTTTTACGTTCTGGGCGGAAAGGACCCATGTCCTTGGGCCACCAGATCGAGATTTCCTGCATTTCAGGTTCGGCCAGGGTCACAGGTGCGGGCTCGGTTACTTCTTCCAACGGGTCTTCCTCCGCTGGTGCTTGCGCCACGATCGCTTCAACGGGAGATTCAAGCGCTGGCGAGTCTGCGGGCTCAGGGATCGTAATCGCTTGTGTTGCTGCTGCTGGTTTGGGGACTTGCTTTTTCTGGACGCGGAAGCCGAGACTCAAGAGAATGCCCTCGAATTCCGCGCCGGAACATCCGACGAGTGACATGAGATCAGGGAAAATCGTAAAACCACCGCCTTCAGCAGAACCCAGGGGGCGCTGTTCCTCGGGGATGCGGGGTTTCCAGAAGACTCGCTCGCGGATGAGGTCAGCCAGGCGTTCCAGCATATCAACACGCACCGCCCGTGTGGCGCACACGCGGTAGCCGCATATGTTATAAAAACTTTCAGGCTTGGCAGGATCGACAATGGCTGATGTCAACCCGTTGGGAGGCGGCGTTGGTACGGTATCGGCTGATTTTTCTGCTTTTGCCTTCTCAAGATGCCAAAGCAGCAAGCGCAATTCGGTTGCCGCCTGTTTCAAAAGTGATGGCATAAACACGGTAAAGGCGCCGAAGCGGACGCCGAGGCCGCGCAATTTGGCGCGATCATCTTGCGTCAAGGTCTTGATGTCGCCGGCCACCGTTTCACGCGGCAAAACGCCGAAATTTTCAGTGAGGCGGAAGGCGATGCCGCGGGTCAAGCCGTCGAGATTTTCGGACTGCTCCAGTTTGATGAGATGTTCGAGCGTCGTGCCGATGAAGCGGTCGGTGAATTTTTGCAGGCGCTCTTGGGCGATGCCGCGCTCTTCGCCTTGCAGCACATCGTCGGCGAGAATTTCGACGCGGGGCTTGAAACGCGTGTCGCCGGCATGGAGTTTGGCAACGGGATTGCCCTGCCAGAGAATGTTGCCTTCACGGTGCAGCTTCAGTTCGGTGTCGGCCGTCATCGACAGGGCTTTGGCGCGGGCTGCGAGTTCGGCGGTTACGGATTGCAGGGCGGCCGTTTTCATGGTGCGGGAATCAGGATTGGACAGACTCTCGTCTCCATCAAACAGCAGACCCTTGATGCGGCCAACAAACTCACCCTCGACATGGATCGCGCCGTCGTCTTCTACACTCGTCATCAAGTCTTCTTTCCTTGCCAGCCGCCGCATTACTACACTGGTTTTGCGGTCAATGAAACGCTGAGTCAGGCGTTCATGCAAGACATCTGACAGGCGATCCTCAATTTCCTTGGCCCTCGACTGCCAAAAAAACGGGCTTTCCAGCCAGTCAGCGCGGTTGGCGATAAAAGTCCAGGTGCGGACATGGGAGATGCGGGTGGACAGTGCATCGATGCCACCTTCCAAAATTTCGCAGTGCGAAAGCTGTTTGGCAAACCAATCCTCCGGGATGTGGCCTCGGCCGGTTTGCAGGAAGGTGATGACGCGGCCCACCAGATGTGCGTGTTCGGCGGGGGAGATATTGCGGTAATCCGGAATTTGGCAAGCTTCCCAGGTGCGCTCGACATCGGATGGGTTTGAAACCAGATTGAAAACAGATGGATCACGGTTGACTGCTTCCAGGGCGTCGACATCGGCAGCGTTTTGGGCACGGGTGAGGCCTTGTGCGGTGGGCAGAGTGCCCAGTGATTTCCGCAACGTGTCAAGAGACTGAAAATTGAGATCACGGTTGCGCCATTGCAGGGTTTTGACTGAATCGAAATTGTGGTTCTCCAGCCGGTCGATGGTTTCCTGGTCGAAGGCTTCGGCATCGCCGGATATGCCAAAGGTTCCGTCGTTCATATAGCGGCCCGCACGGCCTGCCACTTGGCTCAATTCAGATGGAGTCAGGTTGCGGTACTGGAAGCCATCGAACTTGCGGGTGGAAGCAAAGGCCACATGGTCGATATCCATGTTGAGGCCCATGCCGATGGCATCTGTGGCCACCATGTAATCAACATCACCGGATTGGTAGAGTGCGACTTGCGCATTTCGGGTCCGGGGGCTGAGTGAGCCCATGACAACGGCGGCACCGCCGCGCTGGCGGCGGATCAATTCGGCGACGGCGTAGACCGTTTCCGTAGTGAAGGCGACGATGGCAGTGCGGCGTGGCAGGCGGGAAAGTTTTTTCTGCCCGGCATAGGACAGTTTGGAAAAGCGGGGCCGCGCGATAAAATTGGTTTTGGGCAGCAAGCGTTCGAGGATGCCGCGCATGCTTGACGAGCCGAGGAACATGGTTTCCTCAAAGCCGCGACGGTGAAGGATGCGGTCGGTGAAAATGTGACCACGTTCAAGGTCATTGGCGATCTGCACTTCATCAATGGCGAGGAAGGGCACATCGATATTGGGTGGCATGGCTTCCACCGTGCACACCCAGTAGCGCGGTTGCGGTGGGATGATCTTTTCTTCGCCGGTGACGAGTGCCACGGCGTGGTCACCCGCTTTGCTACGCACCTTGTCGTAAACTTCACGCGCCAGAAGGCGCAGCGGAAGGCCAATCATGCCACCGGCGTGGGCCAGCATGCGCTCCACCGCGAGATGGGTCTTGCCGGTGTTGGTGGGGCCGAGAACGGCGGTAACGGGGGGAGGGGTGCGCATCGTGCAAGTATGGTTGGTTTTATCGTGAAATGGAATCCTGCTGCGCCGCCATGGTCCATAAAGGGTCATGACGTTAACTTGTGGATTCTTCCGTGAACGAAGGCGGTCCGAATCGCTGATGGTGGAATATTCTTGTTTTGTTTTCTAAGGTTTTAGGCAAGTTTTCAACCTGATACGTCAGCGCACCTGCCATTTTCCGTGATTTTTGAGCGGCAGGCGTTAAGGATTTGCGCCAGACGTTGGCAAGGTGTTAAAACCCAGACTAGTGTTTTAAATTGTGCATTAACAAAGCGTTCCAGGCGAGAACAAACCACGCCCGAATCGCGGATGGCGATATTTTCCTGTTTTGTTCACGCCATGGGTTGTGCGGTTGCCATCGATGACACACCATGATGCAGGGGTGCTGTTGGCTAACCTGCAATTCGGGCATGATTAGTGTTAACCAATTGTGCCAGGCTGAAACCGGTGGCGATCTCGGGTGTTTTTCCGCTGCAATCAGTCCACGCTTGACCGTTGTTTTACCGCCCCCTATAGCACACCCAACTCGCCGGGCGTTTTGTCCGGCACCTTTCATTTGACACGGAGATATCCCATGGCGCGGCGCTGCGAATTTACTGGCACTGGCTGGCAGGCTGGCAACAAGGTGAGCCACGCCAACAACAAGACCAGGACCCGGTTCATGCCGAACCTGTGTGACGTGACTCTGATTTCTGATGCGCTGGGTAATTCCTACAAGTTCCGCATCACGGCTGCTGCCCTCAAGACGGTGGAGCATCGCGGTGGACTGGATGCGTTTTTGCTCAAGGCGAAAACCGAAGAGTTGTCGGTAAAAGCCCGCAAGCTGCGGCATTCGATTGTGAAGAAGACGGCGGCGGCGAAAGCGGCCTGATTTCTTTTGCTTTATTGAAGAAGCCGTTCCGTGAGGGACGGCTTTTTTGTATGGAGAAGTCATGAAAGAACGCCATTCACCCAAGGCAAGCCGGGCACCCAAGGCCAGCCGGGCACCCAAGGCCAGCCGTGACGGCACGCCGCGTGTACACCCCAGTGCGGAAGTGCGCGACTGTGATCTGGGGCGCTACACTGTTGTTGGTGTACGTGTTGTTCTCGCCGAGTGTGCGCTTGGGGATTACAGTTATTTTTCCCGTGGTTCGGAAGCCATCTACACCACTGTCGGCAAATTCACGTCGATTGCATCCAATGTTCGGGTCAATGCGCTCGCGCATCCAATGGAGCGCATTTCACAACACAACATCACCTACCGCCCCAATGAATATTTCACGGGTGCGAAAATTGACAAGGGCTTTCGTGAATTGCGAAAGTTGCAGCGTGTGGTCATCGGCCATGACGTGTGGATCGGGCATGGGGTGATTGTGCTGCCCGGCGTCTCGATTGGCGATGGTGCCGTGATTGCGGCGGGGGCTGTGGTTACGCGGGACGTAGAGCCTTACGCCATCGTGGCCGGTGTACCTGCAAAGCGGGTGAAGTGGCGCTTTGGTAAAACCATCCGCACACGGATTATGTCGTTGGGCTGGTGGGATTGGGAGCACGACAAGCTGGCAAGCGCAGTGGATGACATGCGCGGGCTGAGTGTGGAGGAGTTTCTCGCCAAGTGGGAAAACGTTTCTTCTCCCCTTGCGGGAGAAGGGGGCGCGTAGCGCCGGATGAGGGGTTGGTTCATCGAGTCGTACTTTAGAATTTTACTTATGGGTCGAACCCCTCATCCGCCCCTTCGGGGCACCTTCTCCCGCAAAGGGAGAAGGGGGGATCAAGGACTCACGCAATGGCTTTCGCTCTTGCCACTGGTGGCGCTTTGCGCTGTGGCTTTGGTTGGCGTGGTTCGCGTTTCACGATCTTGGCGTTTTCGGAAAAAAGTTCGGCCAGCTTGACGGTCATTGCACCACCGAGTTCTTCGGCATCGACGATGGTGACGGCGCGCTTGTAGTAGCGCGTGACATCATGGCCGATGCCTATCGCGATCAACTCCACGGGCGAGCGGTTTTCGATGTCGGTGATCACCTGGCGCAAATGGCGCTCGAGATAGTTGCCGGAGTTCACCGACAGGGTTGAATCATCCACTGGCGCACCATCTGAAATCACCATCATGATGCGGCGCTGTTCGCGGCGCGCCAGCAAGCGGTTGTGAGCCCAGATCAGGGCTTCACCGTCGATGTTTTCCTTGAGCAAGCCCTCGCGCATCATCAAGCCCAGGTTCTTGCGGGCGCGGCGCCAGGGTTCGTCGGCGGATTTGTAGATGATGTGGCGAAGATCGTTGAGGCGGCCAGGGTTGGCAGCCTTGCCTGCACCAAGCCAGGCTTCGCGCGATTGGCCACCCTTCCAGGCCTTGGTGGTAAAGCCGAGAATTTCAACCTTTACACCGCAACGTTCCAGCGTGCGGGCCAGAATATCAGCACAGGTGGCGGCAACTGTAATGGGCCGGCCGCGCATCGAACCGGAATTGTCGAGCAAGAGGGAAACAACCGTATCGCGGAATTCCGTGTCCTGTTCCATCTTGAACGACAGCGGGTGCATGGGATCAATCACCACGCGCATCAGGCGCGAAGCATCAAGAATGCCTTCCTCCAAATCAAAATCCCAGGAGCGGTTTTGCTGCGCCATGAGTTTGCGCTGCAGGCGATTGGCGAGGCGCGCCACCACACCCTGCAAGTTCGCAAGTTGCTTGTCGAGGTAGGCGCGAAGGCGTGTGAGTTCTTCGGCATCGCAAAGGTCGGGTGCTACGATCACTTCGTCAAATTTGTTGGAGAAAACCTTGTAGAAATCCTCGCTGGCGTGGTTGCCAAAGGGAAGTTGCGGGCGCCAAGGTTCTTCGGCATCTTCCTGTTCGTCGCCGTCTTCTTCGGGTGCGTCCTCACTGTCCATGGATTGGGATTGCATTTCGGCCTGTTCGGTATCGCCTTCGGCTTCCTGAATGTCATCGGCGGCGGATTGCTCGCTTTCCTGCTCCTGGCCTTCTGGTGTTTCCCGGCGCTCGCCCGGATCTTCTTCGGCTTGTTGCTCCTCGTTTTCGTCACCCTTGTCGGGATCGTCGCCGAGTTCGTCACCCATTTCGAGGGCGGCGATCAGGTCGCGGGAGAGTTTGGCGAAAGCGGCCTGGTCATGCAGGGCGTTTTGCAGATTGCCGAGATTAGCGGCGGCACGTTCCTCGACCCAGGGCCGCCACATATCAACATACATTTTTGCGGCAGGTGGGGGTGGTGCGCCGGTCAGTTTTTCGCGCAGCATCAGGGCCACGGCCTCTTCGAGCGGTGTGTCCTTGCGGTTGGTCGAGCGGTTGACAATGCTGCGGCTGAAGCGGTCGTCGAGGACGGCGGTGAGATTCAGGGCAACGCCGGGCATGGCATTGGCACCGATGGCTTCGATGCGGGCCTGTTCAACAGATTCAAACATGGCGCGGGCGTTTTTGCCAACGGGCTGATAGTGGCCGTGGATCTTGTCGGAATGGTTGGCTAGGCGCAGGGCGAACGAGTCGGCCAGGCCGCGGGTGATGGAAATGTCTTTGGCACTGGCATTCTGGTTGACCTGCGGCAGCTTGGCTCGGTGGCCCACCAAAACAGGCTGCTCATTGCCGTAGGTCACCGACAGTTCGGGATCAAGCGCCATGGTTTTCATGGCGGCCCCGAGGACACCTTTGAATTTCTCTGCCCTATCTTCCTTGGAAGAGGCCATTCACATCACGCAATTGCAATCTTCGCCGCTGACTCCGGCAATTCCTCGCCGAAACAGCGTTGATAGAATTCCGCCACGATGGGCCGTTCCAGTTCGTCGCATTTGTTGAGGAAGGTCACGCGAAAACCGAAAGCCAAATCGCCGCCGAAGATCTCGGCGTTCTGGGCCCAGGTGATGACGGTACGCGGGCTCATGACGGTGGAGAGGTCGCCCTGCATGAAGGCGTTGCGGGTGAGATCGGCAACGCGCACCATGTTGGCAACTGTCTTGCGGCCCTTGTCGTCGGCAAAGCCCTTGCATTTCGCAAGCACGATGCCGACTTCCTGGGCATGTGGTAGATAGTTGAGGGCGGTCACGATGGACCAGCGGTCCATCTGCGCCTGGTTGATCTGCTGGGTGCCGTGATACAATCCGGTGGTATCGCCAAGGCCCACCGTATTGGCGGTGGCAAACAGGCGGAAAGCCGGGTTGGGGCGGATCACGCGGGACTGGTCCAGCAAAGTAAGTTTGCCAGATGATTCCAGAATGCGCTGGATGACAAACATCACGTCGGGGCGACCGGCGTCGTATTCGTCGAACACCAGCGCACAATTGTGCTGGTAGGCCCAAGGCAGAATGCCTTCGCGGAATTCGGTGACCTGTTTGCCTTCCTTGAGGACAATGGCATCCTTGCCGATCAAATCGATGCGGCTGATGTGGCTGTCGAGGTTGATGCGGATGCAGGGCCAGTTGAGGCGTGCGGCCACTTGTTCAATGTGGGTGGATTTTCCGGTGCCGTGATAGCCGGTCACCATGACACGGCGGTTGTGGGCAAAGCCTGCAAGGATTGCGAGTGTGGTTTCCTCGTTGAAGAGATAGTCTTCGTCAAGGTCGGGCACATGCTCGGATGTTTCGGCATAGGCGCGCACCACCATGTTCGACTTGAAACCGAACAATTGCGAGACAGAAACATTCTTGTCTGGCATCCCGGGAAGGACGCCATTGCCCTTTGCACTCATTGTAACTGGTCCTGATTGAAGTTTTGCGGTTTTCTAGACGGTTAAGCCGCCCACGGCAAGTTTAACAAAAGCCCGAGTCGCGCAGGGTATCGTAAGCCTGAATGACCGACTTCAAGGTATCCTCGTTGGCTCTGCTGCCGCCGTTGGCATCGGGGTGGAGACGCTTGACCAGCAGTTTGTACTTGGCCTTTGCGTCATCAGGTGTCGCACTATCGTCCAGACCCAGTGTTTGCAACGCCTGGAGTTCGGGTTTGCGCAAATTGCGGCCCAGTTTGACCTGAGCGGGCTTGGCATCCTTGCCAAACAATCCAAGGGGATCGCGGAAATCCCGGGCGGTTCCGCGGGTGGAGCCTGCCCTGGCGTGGGCGTGCTCACCCAATTTCCAGGTCGGACGGTGGCCGGTTTGGGCAGCTTTCTGGTAAGATGAGATGTCACCATCCTGCATGCCATTGAAGTAATTGTAGGTTTTGTTGTATTCCTGCACGTGCTGGACACAATAATGGTGAAACTGTCCCTCAGCGCCGCGTCCCTTCGGGGCTTTGTGGCGGGCAGGTTTTTCGCAACCCGGCCATTCGCAGACAGCTTCGGTCTTCGGTTCGGGTTTGGAACCTTTTTTGCCGACGCGGATCTTGTCGAAATATTTTGAATCAAGCTTCATGGGTCGTGGACTATACTGGGATTGCGTCGAGCGGTTCAACTGATAACTGGTGCAAGCAACATGGGTCTGATCTGCAAAACGATCGAGGGTAAACTGGCTGCGGCATTCGCGCCCACACTTTTGGAAGTGATGGATGAAAGCAACTTGCACCATGGACATTCAGGCGCTCATCCCAGTGGAGAAAGCCATTTCAGGGTGCGGATATGTGCCCAAGCGTTTGCGGGGCTAGGCCGGGTGCAGCAGCACCGCTTGATCAATGAGGTGCTGGCGGAAGAATTGCGGGGTCGCGTGCATGCGCTGGCAATTGAAGTGATCAGGGTTTCTCCAGAGGCCTGACTTCCGGTGTCACCTTGATTTTGGTCACTTGCTGGCGGTGTTTTTTCAAAATTTCAAAGCGGTAACCGTGAAAGGTAAACGTGTCACCGACAGCCGGAATGGTGCGGGCCTCGTGGATGACGAGGCCGGCCAGTGTTGTTGCTTCGGCGTCGGGCAATTGCCATTCCAGGGCGCGGTTCAGATCGCGCAAGGGCACACTGCCGTCGATGGCGTATGATCCGTCCTTGTGTTTGCGCAGGCCCTGCACAACAACATCGAACTCATCCTTGATGTCGCCGACGATTTCTTCGATGATGTCTTCGAGCGTTATCAGTCCTTGGGTTTCACCGTACTCGTCAACCACGATGGCGAAATGCGACTTGCGGCGCAGGAAGGCGTTGAGCTGGCTTTCAAGGGGCCGCGTGTCGGGCACGAACCACGGGTCAATCAGGATTTCTTCGAGATTGACCTTTGATGCATCACCGGCATTTTTTTGCAGCGCCGTGAACAGGTTGCGCGAGTGCAGGATGCCGACGATGTTTTCCGGCTTGTCTTTCCAAACCGGAATGCGGGAGTGGCCGCTTTTCAACAGCTGGTCGACAATTTCATTGACAGGCAGCGCCAGATCAAGAGTCATCATCTTGGTGCGGTGGACCATGACATCGAGGACTTCGAGGTCCTTGAGGTCGAGAATGCCGCCCAGCATGTCTTTGTCCTTTTTCACCACGGCCCCTTCCTTGTGGTGCAGGTCGATGGCACCGCGCAGTTCATCGTGAGCGGAGAGGACATCCTGGTTGTCGTCGATGTTGACGCCGAACAGTTGCAGGGTGTTCTTGACGATGTATTCAACGGTGAGGACGATAGGCCCCAGAACGGCAGAGATCACGCGCATGATGGGTGCAACGGTGAGGGCCACCCGGTCGGGGTAAGCAATGGCGTAGGTCTTGGGCATGACTTCGGCGAAAATCAGGATCAGCACCGTCATGACAGCAGAAGCGACAACAGCACCGCTGTCACCGAAAATCTTGATCAGTGCCGCTGTTGCCACAGCCGAAGCTGTGATGTTGGCGAGATTGTTGCCCAGCAGCAACGCGCCGATCAGGCGTTCCTTCTTCTCGGTGATTTTCAATACCAGCTTGGCGCGTGCGAGTCCCTTGCGATCCAGTTCTGTCAGACGGGCGCGGGAGGCGGCGGTCAATCCGGTTTCAGCGCCTGAAAAGAAAGCAGAAATGATGATCAGGCAGACGATGGAAAAAATGGCGTAGCCAATTTCAGAAGTCATGACGTTTTTTGGTCCTGTTGCAGAAATTTCAGCACAGTAGCGTCCGCGACATCGCGGGCAACGAAGGCTTCGCCGATGGCGCGCGCCAGAACAAATGTCAGTTTGCCACCGACGGCCTTCTTGTCCTGGCGCATCAACTCCAGCAGTTTTTCCGGTGGCGGGAAGGCATATGGAATTTCACTTGGATGGGTGGGAAGACGGGCCCGTTGCAAGTGGCGGACTACCCGCTCTGCTGTGCCCGCAGCACACAATCCCTGCATTTCAGAAAACCGGAAGGCCTGCACCATGCCTATGGCAACGGCCTCGCCGTGCAGCAGTTTATCGGAGTAACCGGTTGCCGCCTCATAGGCGTGGCCGAATGTGTGGCCGAGATTGAGAAGGGCGCGTACACCGGTCTCGGCTTCATCTTCGGCGACGATCCTGGCTTTCATTTTGCAACTGGTTTGCACGGCATGGGCCAGTGCAGCTGGTTCGCCTGCCAGCACATCATCCACATGCCCATCCAGCCACTCGAAGAAGCTGGCATCGCCGAGCAGCCCGTATTTCACAACTTCAGCATAGCCTGCGGCGCGTTGGCGCTGCGGCAGGGTTTGCAGGAGGGCCAAATCGGCAATCACATGGACGGGTTGGTGAAACGCGCCAATCAGGTTTTTGCCGTGCGCCGAATTGATGCCGGTCTTGCCTCCCACTGATGAGTCAACCTGGGCCAACAGCGATGTCGGAACTTGGATAAAGTTCACGCCGCGGCGCAGGATGGCGCTGGCGAAGCCGGCCAAATCACCAATGACGCCACCGCCAAAGGCAATCACAACATCGCGGCGCTCCACGCCCGCCGCCAGCAACGCATCGCACACATGGGCCAAATGGTGATAGCTTTTGGTGGTTTCGCCCGGTGGCAGGATGATGGGGGTTGCTTCGATGTTTTCAGCCTGCAAGCTGGACAACAATGCTGCAAGGTGGTGCCGCGCCACATTCTCATCCGTGACGATGGCGACACACTTGCGTTTGAGGTGCGGCAAAATGGTTTTTCCTGCCGATGCCAACAGGCCATGGCCGATGTCGATGACATAGCTGCGGCTGCCCAGTGAGACGGGAACATTGATGGTGTTTTTGTCAGGTGACGTTTTCAACTTCGGTGTTTCCAGTGTTTGACAATTCAAGTCCGGGCCAGTTGGCGATGGCGCGGATCACCTCATTGACCATCTGCCCGTGTTGCGCATCGCGGCTGTTCACTGCCACATCGGCTTGGGCATAAACTGGATAACGCTTTTCCATCAAGTTCCGCATGACAGCCTCAGGATCGTCCTGCAACAACAAGGGGCGGTTGTCGCGCTTCAAGACACGCTTCATCAGTACCTGCAAATCGGCGCGCAGCCATACACTGATGCCGCGCTGCTTGATGAGGGCGCGAGTGTCGGCATTCATATACGCTCCACCCCCGGTGGCGAGGACCTGTTGGGCATTTTCCAGGAGACGCGCGATGACGCGTTTTTCACCATCGCGAAAATAGGTTTCGCCATGGTCGGCAAACATTTCCGGGATGGATTTGCTGGCTGCTGTTTCAATTTCATGGTCGGCATCGATAAAGGGAAGCGCCAAGCGTTCAGCCAGGCGTCGTCCCACGCTGGTTTTGCCAGCGCCCATCAATCCCACCAGCACGACCGACCGGGTGTGCAGATGCGATTTGATCCATTCAATTTCCTTGCCTATCGAGCGCTTTGCCATGGTATCCCGGTCGTCTTGTAGCGCACACACGTCATTTGGCAAAACGGGTTGTCACCGCTATATCGTGGCAACGGAGAAACGTTGATGCTGCCAGATACGGTAAAATTCCTGCTTGTGGTCGGCATGTTGGCAGGTGCGGTCTATGGTTCGGCCTGGGCGTTGGCGAATTTCCCGCCAGAACAGGGCGAAGTGATCAAACCGCTGCCACATGAACGCCTGCGGCAGAGATGAACCCGCTTGCAGTTCCGGGCAATGACCGGCTCATCGACCTGTTCCTCGACATGATGAGCGCTGAACGGGGCGCTGCGCGGAATTCGATTTCCGCGTACCGGCGCGATCTTGATGCGTATGCTGAACGCCTCGGTTTGTCCGGCATCACATTCCGGGATGCCACAACAGATGATGTGCGGGCATTCATTGCCCATCTGGACACACAAGGCATGGCGTCAACGACGGTGGCACGGCGCTTGTCGGCGGTGCGGCAGTTGCATTTGTTTTTGCTCGGGGAAGGGATTGCCAAACACAATCCGGCGGCGATTGTGCAGGCACCGAAATTGCGTCGCACGTTGCCGGGCGTTGTTACCACCACAGAAGTCCGCGCTTTGCTGGATGCTGCGGTCACACGGGTGCAGCATGCCACAACACCCGCCAAGGCGTTCAAGGCGTTGCGCCTCCTTTGCCTGCTGGAGTTGCTGGCGGCGACGGGATTGCGTGTTTCGGAACTGGTCGCGCTGCCATTTCATGCCGTGCCGCGAAGCGATCCGTTCCTGCTGGTGCGCGGCAAGGGAGGGCGTGAACGCATCGTGCCGGTCTCCGACCGGGCACTTGCGGTGTTGCGGCGTTATATAGAGAATCTGAACGCCCTGACCGAGATACCACCCAAATGGCTGTTTCCTTCGCATGGGGCGAGCGGGGCCATGACCCGGCAACATTTTGCGGTGGAGCTCAAGGCGTTGGCGGTGGAAGCGGGCATCGATCACAGGCTGGTGTCGCCGCATGTGTTGCGCCACGCCTTTGCCAGCGACTTGTTGGCCAAGGGGGCGGATCTGCGGGCGGTGCAGCAGATGCTAGGGCATGCCGACATTTCAACCACCCAGATCTATACCCATGTGCAACCGGAGCGCTTGCGCCAGGCGGTTGAGCGCTTCCACCCCTTTGCCAAGAAAAGTTGACTTTCAGCACTGGCGTCGCCACTAAATTACCGTCACGGTACTGTTTTGAGGATACATGCTCGCATTTCTGGATTTTGAAGCGCCTGTTGCCGAACTTGAGGGCAAGATCGCGGAATTGCGGACCATGGCGCAAAGCGACAAGTCGCTGTCGATTGCCGATGACGTCAAGTCGCTGGAAAAGAAATCCGCCAAGTTGTTGACGGACCTCTACAAAGGCTTGTCGCCGTGGCAAAAAGCATTGGTGGCGCGGCACGAGCAGCGGCCGCGCGCGCTTAACTATATCAAGGCCTTGATCAGCGATTTCGTGCCCTTGGCGGGAGACCGCAAATTTGCCGAAGATGCCGCTGTGGTCGGTGGGCTGGGGCGGTTTCAGGGGCAATCCGTTGTGGTCATCGGCCAGGAAAAGGGCACGGACACGGCATCACGATTAACGCACAATTGGGGCATGGCGCGACCGGAGGGCTACCGCAAGGCCGTCCGGCTCATGGAGCTGGCGGACAAGTTTGGTCTTCCTGTCCTCTCCTTTGTGGATACATCGGGGGCGTTTCCGGGAGTGGATGCGGAAGCGCGCGGTCAGGCAGAAGCCATTGCGCGGTCGACTGACTGCTGTCTCAGCCTGGGCGTGCCGATCATTGCTGCGATCATCGGCGAAGGGGGTTCAGGTGGTGCCATTGCCATTGCCACCGCCAATTCCGTGTTGATGTTGGAACACGCGATTTACAGCGTGATTTCGCCAGAAGGAGCTGCCTCGATCTTGTGGCGCGACCCGGCGCGGGCAAAGGATGCAGCAGTCGCGCTCAAGATCACGGCGGAAGATCTCAAGAAACTGGGTGTGATTGATGAAATCGTGCCGGAACCTTTGGGTGGGGCGCAGCGGCATCCGGAAAGCGCCATTCAGAATACCGGTGATGCCATGGCTCGCGCTCTGGCGGGATTTGCGGGGCTTTCGGGTGATGAACTGCGCGAAAAAAGACGCGCCAAATTCATGTCGATTGGTGCGACACTTTGAACGTCACATGCCGGCGAGGGTATCGGCAATGAATGTGAACTTGTCCCAAATAGTGTCGCGCATGATGTAAAATGCCGGCGATATCGCCAGGAACATGGCACCTGCGATTATACTATATTCGACAGCCACGGCGCCGGAGTCGCAGTTTGCAAACTTTTGCCACTGAAATGGCCTGGATTTTTTCGACATAATGCTCTCGCTTTGCTGCATTACCGTGCCCGCCTCAGGACTACCGCAATCCAAAGTTATCCCGTCAGACGTGGAATTGCCATTAACGCTTGGTCGCCATGCGAAACAAACCGGGAAACGAGTTAACAAAACATGAGTGATACTCTTCAATATGCCCGTACATTGACGCGACGCGGCGTTCTGGCCGGGGCTGTGGGGGTTGCAGCGGGGTTTGCGGCATCTTCGGCAAGAGCCAAGGGACCGGCCCAGCTCAAAATCACCACGCGCACACTTGATGTCAAAGGCCGGGCGGCGAAGGTGTTTGCAATCGCGGGACATGATGACTTGAATCTGGCCTATGGCACCGAATTCAACGCGGTGGTGGAAAATGCATTGAACGAAGAGACTTTGCTGCATTGGCACGGGCTTGTTCCACCGGTGGCCATGGATGGTGTTCCCATGCTCTCAGGCCCAACACTGGCACCGGGAGAGAAGCGCCAATTCACGTTTCTCAACCTGAAAACCGGAACACACTGGATGCATTCGCATGTCGGTTTGCAGGAGCAGCGGCTTCTGGCGGCTCCGCTCATCGTTCGCGAGCAGGGCGAACCCTTGGTGGATGAACAGGAACACGTGGTGATGTTGCATGACTTCACGTTCCGCGATCCGGTTGAGATTCTGTCGGAGTTGCAAGGTGGCGGTGGAGGACATGCCGCACACGGTGGTGCTGCGGCCCCAGCGGCGGGTGAACATTCCCAGCACGCGGGTGCCGCACCTGCCGCGATGCTGAATGACATCACCTATGATGCCATGTTGGCCAATGACCGGACACTGGATGATCCAGAAATTGTGCGGGCGGAAAAGGGCGGGCGATTCCGACTTCGCATCATCAACGGTGCGGCGGCGACGAATTTCTGGATTGATCTTGGCCGGTTGGAGGGTGAGTTGATCGCGGTGGATGGCAATTCAGTGTCGCCAGTCAGGGGATCGCGGTTTCCACTGGCCGTGGCGCAACGCGCCGACATTCGGGTTGCGTTGCCGCCGGGATCCGGTGCATTCCCGATTCTGTTTGAAGCAGAGGGTGCGCGGCTGCGGGCGGGAATTGTTTTGATGGCGGGAAACGTTCTGCTGGAAAAAATTTCGGACGAGGCAGTGCCCGGCGCGATGATCGGCCTTGAACAGGAGATGCTGCTGCGTTCAATCGCGCAATTTCCGGATGAGCCGGTGACGCGCACGGAAATGCTCATGCTTACCGGCGGCGGACCTGATTATGTCTGGGGATTAAACGGCAAGGCATCAATGCATGATGTCCTGTTTTCGGTACGGCAGGGCGAACGCATCGATGTGATGATGCACAACATGACCGGCATGGCACATCCGATGCATCTTCACGGACATTATTTCAAAGTGGTGGCGATCAATGGCCAACCCATCAACGGCGCCATCCGCGATACTGTGCTTGTGCCGGTGGGTGCGACCGTGACGATCCGGTTCGATGCCGACAATCCAGG
Source organism: Hyphomicrobiales bacterium (assembly GCA_043768765.1). Classification (GTDB taxonomy): domain Bacteria; phylum Pseudomonadota; class Alphaproteobacteria; order Rhizobiales; family Aestuariivirgaceae; genus Aestuariivirga. The sequence continues at coordinate 26,787 of JAYVKC010000027.1, forward strand.
CAACTGGGCGTTTCACTGCCACCACTTGTATCACATGAATTCCGGCATGATGGGGGCCATCAGCTACAGCACGGCGGCGTGAATTAGAGCAACTCTTCCAGAAATGGGATCAGCGGAACATCTGCTGGCGGCATGGGGAATTTTCGCAAGCTCCGCACGTTGACCCATTTCAATTCCTGGTCCTCGCGCGGGTTCACCTGACGTTTCCAGCGGCGGCAGACGTAGAGCGGCATGAGGAGATGGAAGTCATCATAGGCGTGGCTGGCGAAAGTAAGAGGGGCGAGGCAGCTTTCAGTGACATCAATATCCAGTTCCTCGCGCAGTTCGCGGATGAGGGCCACTTCGGGGCGCTCATTTTCCTCAACCTTGCCACCGGGAAATTCCCACAGGCCGGCCAGATTTTTTCCTTCAGGGCGTTTTGAAATCAGCACGCGGCCATCAGGGTCTATGAGTGCCGCTGCGGCTACGAGCACAACGCGCATGATCTAACTGCGGTATGAACCATTGATGTCGATGTAGCGGTGGGTGAGGTCACAGGTCCACACGGTGGCTGATCCCTTGCCGACACCGACATCAGCTTCGATGCGAACATCCCGGCCCTTCATGTGGGGCAAGATATCGGCTTCATTGTAGTACGGATTGCGCATGCCTTTGGCGGCAACTGTAACACCGCCAATGCGGATACGCAGTTTGTCGCGGATGGCTTTCTCGCCGGATTTCCCGATGGCCATGACAATGCGGCCCCAGTTTGCGTCGCCGCCGGCAATCGTGGTTTTGACCAGTGGAGAATTGGCGACACACAATCCAATCTTGCGGGCCGCGGCGGCATTGGCAGCGCCTGTGATCTTGATTTCGATCAGCTTTTCCGCACCTTCGCCGTCACGTGCCACCTGCTTGGCGAGGTCGAGGCAGATGGCATCAAGTGCAGTGGCAAAAGGTCTAAGTCGTGCATCCGTGGCAGATGACAATTTCTTGAGCGGGGCCGAGGACTTTCCCGTGGCGAAGAGCAACACGGTATCCGAGGTTGACGTATCACCATCCACTGTAATGCAATTGAAGCTGTTGTCGACGCTGGCGGACAAGAGTTTCTGCAAGACTTTTGCCGGAATGGCGGCGTTTGTGAAAATGAACACCAGCATGGTCGCCATATCGGGCGCAATCATGCCTGAGCCTTTGGCGAAGCCATTGATATGCACGATCTTGCCGCCCAGTTTCACTGTCGCAGTTGACATCTTGGCGAAAGTATCCGTGGTCATGATGGCGTTTGCGGCCTCGGTCCAGGCACTTTCAGTTGCAGCCACAGTCAATGCGGGCAATGCTTTGGTGATGAAGTCCGGGTTCAACGGTTCGCCAATGACACCGGTTGAGGCCTGAAAAACGTCACCGGGTTTGCACTTCAAAAGTTTTGCGGTGGCAGCGGCGACGGCTTTGACAGTTGCCACACCTTTTCGGCCGGTGAAGGCGTTGGCGTTGCCAGCGTTGACGACAAGGGCGCGGGCCGAACCGGATTTGAGGTTGGCTGCACACCAATCAACGGGAGCGGAGGGTGATTTGGATTTAGTCAGGCAGCCCGCAACCGTTGTGCCTTCGGCCAGGACGGCAAGCAAAACGTCGGGGCGGTTTTTATAGCGAATGCCGGTGGCGGCACTGGCCAAGGTTACGCCGGCAATGACTGGCAGTTGTGGAACCGACGTTGGAGCGAGCGGGGATACCGGGTGGGCCATGATTGCCTTATGTACCAGCTATTATTGTTCGGGAACGAGGAGATCACCCTTGCCGGTCGAGCCATCCTCTGCGGCACCTTCGGCTTGTCCTTCAACGGGAGCCGTTGCCGCGCCACTGTCCTGCTTGTCCTCGATCAATTTGCGTTGTTTGGCCGCTTCCTCGGCGAATTTCTTGAGATCCTCATCGATCACCTCGACCTTGGCGATCTTGCGCAGCTCGGAAAGTTTTGCCTGCACTTTCTTGCGCACCAGCACATTACGGATGGCACCCTTCACCTGGTCATAGGGCTGGGCCACGCCCATTTTGCGGTCTTCAACACGAATCACGTGCCAGCCAAAATCAGTTTTTACCGGCTTGGACATCTGGCCCTTTTCCAGGGAGAACGCGGCTTTGGAAAATTCAGGCACCATTTCCGGTTGGGTGAAATAACCCAAGTCACCGCCGTAGTCCTTTGAGCCATCGAGGGAATATTGCTTGGCGAGGTCCTCGAACTTCGAGCCCTTCTTGATCTTGGCCAAAATGTCAGTGGCTTCTTTTTCTGTCGCAACAAGAATGTGGCGGGCGCGCAGGCGCTCGGTCTCGGTCAGTTTCTTTGATTCTTCATCGTAGGCCAGCTTCAACTCGGCTTCCGAGACTTGCGGACCAATTTTTTGAGCGAGGTAGGAATCGCGCAAGGCCTTGGCCTGATAGGCGGCGAGGCGGCGGCGATAGTCCTCACTGTCGGAAATTCCTTCCTTGTTGGCCAATTGCGCCAGCAAGTGGCGTTCAACCAGGAATTCAACGACGAACGGGTAACGCAATTTGCGCGGAATGTTGGGCAACTGGCCAATCACATCGTCGAAGGCCATGCGCACTTCTGAAGCCTTGATCTCATAGCCGTTGACGATGGCCACGACCTTGTCCTCGCCCTTTAATTCCTGGGTGGCCGGTTGTTCGGCAGGCTGGTCCTGGGCCGGCGCAAGGCCGGTGAAGCTTGCCATCAGGGCAAGGGTCAACAATGTGGTTTTCAGCAAGTGCTTTGTCGGGTGCATCTTTTCCATCTATCCAGGTGGCAATCAATTCTGCTCGGGGCGACGTGGGGCGTCGGAACTGCGGACTGCTCCATGAGCGCGAAACACGGCGAGAATGTGCCGTTTGGACGGGCTTCGCGTGAGTCTCAACTCTGGAGCACCACGGATGTTTGGTCAGAAGGCTGCGGGGTTGCAAGGGGTTGGCAGCGGCAATCATTGCCTGTTGCCGGCCTGCAACAGATTGAAAGTGTTGCCGATGGCTCCTATCTGACAGGCTTTGCGGGTCTGTGATTGTCCTTCCTTGTCAAGTTGACTAGAAGGGCCGCAATTGCGGGACCATTTCCCCTGATTTGAGGTATTTCCACAGATGTTTGGACTGCGCACTATTGCCCAGAAGATTTTTGGCACGACCAACGACCGCAAGGTCAAAGCCTACCAGATGCGGGTTCCGGCCATCAATGCCCTGGAAGCGCAGTATGAAGCCCTGACTGATTCGGCACTCAGGGGGCTGACACAGCAATTCAAGGCAGAGATTGCAGCTGGAAAAAGCCTGGACGACATGCTGGCTCCAGCTTTTGCCGCTGTGCGGGAAGCCTCGAAACGGGCCCTGGGCCTGCGTCATTTCGATGTCCAAATGATCGGCGGCATGGTGCTGTATGAGGGCATGATCGCGGAAATGAAAACGGGTGAAGGCAAAACCCTGGTGGCCACGCTGGCGGTCTATCTCAATTCGCTGGCGGGCAAAGGTGTTCATGTTGTCACCGTCAACGACTATCTGGCCAAGCGCGACTCAGCTTGGATGGGCAAGGTCTATTCCGCCCTGGGACTTTCGACGGGTGTCATCGTGCACGGGTTGTCGGACCAGGAACGCCGGGCTGCCTATGCCTGTGATGTCACTTATGGCACCAACAACGAGTTGGGCTTTGACTACTTGCGCGACAACATGAAGTATCATCTCGAGGAGATGGTGCAGCGCGGGCACAGTTTTGCCATCGTCGACGAAGTGGATTCGATTTTGGTGGACGAGGCGCGTACGCCGTTGATCATATCGGGTCCGTCGGAGGACAAGTCGGACCTTTACAATTCTCTCGACCGCTTCATTCCTGAGTTGACGGGCGAGGATTATGAGCTTGACGAAAAACAGCGGACAGTGACGCTCACCGAAAAAGGCAATGAGCATCTGGAGCAGGTCCTGGGTGCGGCGGGGCTTCTCAAGGGCAGCAATCTTTATGACGCCGGCAACGTCACCATTGTGCATCATGTGCAGCAGGCGCTCAGGGCGCACCGCATGTTCCAGCGCGACAAGGACTATATCGTCAAAGACGGGCAGGTCATCATCATTGATGAATTCACCGGGCGCATGATGCCGGGGCGGCGTTACTCGGAAGGCTTGCACCAGGCGCTGGAAGCCAAGGAACATGTGGCGGTGCAGCCGGAGAATGTGACACTCGCTTCGATCACCTTCCAGAATTATTTCAGGCTGTACAAGAAGCTGGCCGGCATGACGGGCACGGCTGCCACTGAAGCAGAAGAGTTCATGGACATCTATGGTTTGGACGTGCTTGAGATTCCGACCAATGTGGGCGTGGCGCGGGCGGATGAGGACGACGAAGTCTACCGCACCGAGCGCGAGAAGTATGTTGCCATCAGCGCCACCATCAAGGACGTGCGCGAGCGCGGACAGCCGGTGCTGGTTGGCACAACGTCGATCGAGAAGTCGGAAGTGCTATCGGGCATTTTGAAATCGCAAGGCATCGAGCACAATGTGCTGAACGCGCGCTTCCACGAGCAGGAAGCCACAATCATCGCGCAGGCTGGTGTGGCAGGTGCCGTTACCATCGCCACCAACATGGCGGGCCGCGGCACCGACATCAAACTCGGTGGCAATGCCGACATGATGGTGGCGGCGGAATTGGCGGAGGTACCTGCCGGTGCGGCGCGTAATTCAAAAGAGGCCGACATCCGCCTGACGGTTGAGCGCAACAAGGAAAAAGTGATTGCGGCGGGCGGCTTGTTTGTCATCGGCACGGAGCGGCACGAAAGCCGCCGCATCGACAACCAGTTGCGTGGGCGATCAGGCCGACAGGGTGATCCTGGCCGGTCGCGGTTTTATCTGTCACTGGAAGACGATTTGATGCGGATTTTCGGCTCGGGGCGTCTTGACGGCATGCTGCAGAAGCTTGGTCTCAAGGAAGGCGAAGCCATCATCCATCCGTGGATCAACAAGGCGCTGGCCAAGGCGCAACAAAAAGTCGAGGCGCGCAACTTCGACATCCGCAAGAACATCCTGAAATTCGACAATGTGATGAACGACCAGCGCAAGGTGATCTTCGAGCAGCGCATCGGCATCATGAATGGCGAGGAGATTTCCGAGACCATCGATGACATGCGCCACGAAGTGGTGAATGATGCCGTGTCGCGGCACATTCCTGAAAACGCCTATGCCGAGCAGTGGGACGCCAAAGGCCTGCGGGCCGACTTGATCGAAACCGTTGGCATCGATTATCCGATGGAAGACTGGGTGAAGGAAGAAGGCATTGCCGACGAGGAAATCCGTGAGCGGGTATCGAAGTCAGTCGATGAAGAATATGAGAGCAAGCGCAAGCAATACACGCCCGACATCATGCGCCAGGTGGAAAAGGCCGTGCTGTTGCAAACGCTGGACCGCCTGTGGCGCGAACACATTGTCACCGTGGACTATCTGCGACAGGTCATCCATTTGCGCGGCTATGGCCAGCGCGATCCGCTGAATGAATACAAGACGGAAGGCTTCACCCTGTTCCAGAACATGGTATCGAGCCTGAAGAAAATGGTGACCAGCCAATTGATGCGGGTGCAAATCCAGACGCGGCCGGTGGATGACATGCTGCCGGATGAGGATGACTTGCCGGAGATGGAAGTTCACCACCTTGACGCCACGACCGGCCTTGATGATTTCGGTGATGGCAATGTGGCGCTCGCCACACCACCTGTCAAAGCCGCAAAGTTCAATCCGAAGAAACCGGAAACCTGGGGCAAGGTCTCACGCAACGACATGTGTCCGTGCGGATCAGGCAAGCGCTACAAACATTGCCACGGGGCGCTGGCATAGAGCCCTCATTCGACAGGCTGGAAGAGGGTGCGTTAAATCGGCCCCTCGAGGCCGAGTTTGCGCAAGGTTGATGTAAAGGTGTTGGTGGCCACCAACAAGGCTTCAACTTGTGCTTCAGACAATATTTGCCCCGGTGCCGTGAGGCTGGCAATTTGGGTGGCGATATTGTGCAGGGTGGGCAAGCTGGTTGATGCGGCCTCGAATGTTGCACTTGACACCGCACCCACACCTTTGCACGTCACTGCGCCTGCATTGACATAGCCGGACGGCAGATCACCTTTTAAGTTGGACACGCGCTTGTGCAGAATGCAATCGAAAATCTGGTCCACGGCTTGTTTGGCACCGGCGACGCGCGAGCTGTGATCGGTGTCGGCGGCGGCGTGCGGCAATAGCGACAGACGGGCTCCATACTTTTTCGCAAGCGGCAGATATGGCAGCAAGGGTCCGCCGAGTTTTCCCCGTTCACGAGAAATATCAGCATCGATCGCGGCATGGGCGATGCGTCCGGATTTCAGGGCCTTGTCGAGGGCCTTGGTGTCAACACACTCACCCCTGTCATAGTTGATCAACACAGCGCTGGGATTGAGCTTGCTGAGGATGTTCGCCCCCACCAACCCTGCATTCGCGTAAACACCGGATTTGGCATCGAGTGGACCCAAGCCGGTATGCACGCTCAACACGTCAGAACCGGCGGCTGCTGATTCAGGTGTAGCGCAAAACCTGAAACCCTCAGATTCGATCCAGCGTTGGTGACGCGCCCGCGCGTAAATGCGGACGCTCATGCCGAAGGCAGCACCAAGTTTGGCGACTTCACGGCCAATGTTGCCGTAGCCAAGGATGGCGATGGTTTTGCCCTCGAGTTTTTCCGTGGGAAAATCCTTGAGATTCTTTCCCGTGTCGAACGTACCGGCCAGCACGCGGCGGTGCAGAATACCAACGGGAAGGTCAGGCTTCACGGCCAACAGGGCTTTCATCACCATGTGGGCGGTGGCGCGACTGTTGAAACTGGGTGTGTTCATCAACGGGGCAAACCCACCCGCACCATTGGGGCCGCCCCAGCTTGTTGATTTCATGTTGCCGGTGCCAGCGCCAATGCGAACCCCGCCGTGCGCGAATTGTGCTTGCGGTGGAATGTTGGTCGCTGCGGCGATTGCGGCATCGTACTGCCCATTCGTAGTTTGCGCCAATATTTCGGCTTCTCCGGAAAGATCGGGTTGATAGAAAAAATGCAGGCCTGGTTGGTAGGTGGGGCGGGACTTTGCCGTGCCTATGTGGAACCAACCGCCCTTTGCCGCTATGTGGGTTTTCACCTCGGATGCGTCGGGCGTGCCATTGCGGTCAAAGCGCAGGCCGACCGGGTCGACAACCAAAATCTTCCAAGCCCGGTCATTCATTTTCAAATCTTTCTTTCGGTGGCATTCAGGGCATCGGCGAGGCGCGCCCTGGCGCTGCCGGGTTTCAGCGGCTGCTGTTGTGAAGGATGAGGTTTCCAGGCGTTGGCCCAGGCGATTTCGATGGTGGCACGGATGCGGTTGTCGGCATCGACGAAGTGTGATTGGTAATGCGTTGCAACGCTGGTCAGCAATCCACGGGGAACGAATTTTGTGGCACGGCCCACCAGCGGATTGGCGAAGCCTGCGGCTTTCACATCCTGCATCAAGGCGAACGCGTTGCTGTAACGCACGATGGTCCGGTCGAGGTCCGCAACCGGAATGGCAAGGCCTGCACGCTGCAGCAATCCCCCCAGTTCGCGCACGCTGATCATGGGTGCCACGCGCGGCGATGCGCCACCCGTTGCATCCAGTTCGGCCTGCAGCCAGCTCTCGCGCAATTCGTATAGTGTTTCGCCGGCAAAGAACGCGAGCATGAGCAGGCCATCAGGTTTCAAGGCGCGGGCGCATTGCGCCAGGTATCCCGGCACATCATTGATCGTGTGCAAATCCAGCACGCTGAAAATCGCGGCGCAAGAGTCAGGTACCAGGTTGAGCGCATCGGATGCCAAAGGTGCATGATGAACAAGCGACCTGATTTTGCCGCTGCCTGAAAGCGCGGACACGAAGGCTTGATCACCGATCAGGATGGCGTCTTCAAAGTCTCGGGTCACAATGGCCAATCTATCGGACAGATCTTCGGCGATACTCGCGTGCAATATTTGCGTGGCGGCGGGACTCGCCTTCGACTGGCGTTGCAGGTAAACGTGGCGGTCGAACAGGCGGGGGATGGCGGTGTCCATTGAAGAGCCGATAGCGGAAATTGAACCGCCGCTCCAGCGGGCGAAAACGACGTTGAGGCAGGCATGGTTGGCGACCATCAACGTGATCACGCCGCCGCACTGCCTCAGCTGCGATGGCGTGGTGACCTCGGGTGCCGCCTTGTGTGCTGCATGCTGGCTCAAGCTCACATTCATTGAAGAACCCGTCTGCGATGCATTGGGCACGCCGTTCGAGTATGACCAGGGCGAGGGTGCATTATCTGCGGCAGCGATTGCGGATCCGCCCCCTTGGGACAAGGCGCGGGCTGCCACCGCTTTTAATGATGCCTCCAAGCATCTCATCCACGCCTTGAAGTACCGGGACCAGCAGGAGGCCGGGATTGCCATGGCGCGCATGATGGGGCAGGCCGGGCGGCACTTGATTGCAGAGGCGGATGTCATCATGCCTGTGCCTTTGCACTGGTTCAGGCTATGGCAGCGGCGTTTCAACCAGTCGGCTTATTTGGCTGACCGCATTGCGGCACAGGCCGGCAAACGAAGTGTTGTGGATGTGCTGGTGCGTGCGCGGCGAACACGGCAGCAGGTCGGGCTCACGGCGGAGGAACGGCGGCGCAATGTGCGCAAGGCGTTTTTGGTTGCACCAGAAAAGCGGAACCTGATTGACGGCAAGACAGTCCTTTTGGTGGATGATGTGCGCACCACCGGTGCCACGGTGGCAGTTTGCGCCGACGTGCTGAAAGCCGCCGGGGCAGCGCGGGTTCATGTGTTAACCTTCGCGCTTGTGTTGGAACCCGCACATCTTCATATTGATGTATGACGGAACTGATCATGGCTGATGTAACCATCTATACGACCAATCTGTGCGGTTATTGTTTTCGTGCCAAGGCACTGCTGGAAAAGAAAGGGGTTGCGTTCACGGAAATTGACGTGAGCCATAACATCATTGAACGCCAGCGCATGATCGAGCGAGCCGGCGGCATGCGCACCGTTCCGCAGATTTTTGTGGGTAACACCCATGTGGGTGGCAGTGACGATCTTTATGAACTGGAGCACCGGGGAAAACTCGATTCCCTGCTGGAAGCATCATGACATTCAAGGCGGGGCTGGTACAAATGCGGTCAGGCCGCGACATGCAGCGGAACCTGCTTGACGCCAGCGCCTTGATCCGCGAGGCCGCTGACAAGGGAGCGCGTTACATCCAAACGCCGGAAGTGACGAATGTCTTCGAGCAGGACAAGGATTACCTGAAAAAAATCGCACTTGCCGAGCGGGATGATCCGGTGGCGCGCGGATTGGCAGCGCTGGCAGGCGAGTTGGGCGTTTATCTACATGTCGGATCACTCGCCTTGAAAGGCGAGAGCGGCAAGCTCGTCAACCGCGCCCTGCTGTTCGGACCTGATGGCGCGAAGATCACGCATTACGACAAGGTGCACCTGTTCGACATAGATCTGGCCAATGGCGACTCGTACCGCGAGTCGGCGACGTATGATCCGGGAGATAGTGCAACTGTAGCGCAACTGCCGTTTTGTGCTTTGGGATTTGCGATTTGCTATGATGTGCGATTTCCACGGCTGTTCAATGCGCTGGCCAATGGTGGTGCCACGGTGATTGCCATACCTGCGGCGTTCACGGTGCCGACGGGCGAGGCGCATTGGCATGTGTTGCAACGGGCGCGGGCCATTGAGACCGGAAGCTATGTCCTTTCTGCCGCGCAAGGTGGCATGCATGAGGCAGGGAAAGCCACGTATGGCCACAGTCTGGCGATTTCTCCCTGGGGTGAAATCCTGGCGGAGGGTGGAACGGCTCCTTGCGTGCTGGTGGTCGATGTTGATCCGGCCCAGGCCATCGAAGCGCGCAGCCGCATTCCGGCGCTCAACAACGCGCGGGAGTTCAGCTTGAAAACAGTTCCCGGCGTAGCCAGCTAAGAGATATGATCCGTTACGACCTCATTTGTGACAAGGGCCATGAATTCGAAGGCTGGTTCAGCGACAGCGCTGCCTATGACACGCAGCGCAAGCGCGGCTTTGTGGAATGCGCGGATTGCGGTTCGACCAAAGTTGCAAAGCAGCTGATGGCACCCAACATCGGCGCGAAAGGCAATCGCAAATTGACGGAAGCCACGGCTGTTGCAACACCACCCGCTGATCCGCGCATGAAGATGATGCTCAACATGATGCGCGAGATGCGTGCGCATGTGGAAAAGACGGCAGAGAATGTTGGTGACAAATTTGCCGATGAGGCGCGGAAAATCCATTACAATGAATCCGAACAACGCGGCATCTATGGCAGCGCCACACCGGATGACGCACAGGCACTGATTGAGGAAGGCATCGACGTCATGCCGTTGCCACGGCTGCCGGAGGACGGGAATTGATGTTCAACAAACCTTAGGAGAAGCTTGCGAAGTCAACAGTCATGAGCCTTCACCGCCGCGATGATATTCCCAGTGTCTGGTTTGGGCCTTGTGAGCCAAATCTCAGCCACGTGCCTTGCACGGTCCACCAATCCGTCAGCGCAAAATCGATTGCGACGTCATTCGCGATTGGCACTGTTTTGTTTGGAGCCGCACCCCTGCTCGTTCTTGGGTTGCTTTTGTGGCTTCTGCTTGAACCCAAAGCTGCAACGTTGGGTTGGTTCGAGACGATCGGTTTTTGGTTCACAGCGCTGATGTGCTTGTTCATGCTGGGGTTGGGCATATCTGAAGTCCGGGATGGCCTGCGCGCAAGAGGTGGATCGCGGACAATCACTTTTGATCGCAAGCGTGTTTTTGTTGTGACACAATTTGGCGGAAAAACTGAATCTGCTGATTACCATGTCGCAGATTTTACCGGTGTGGTTCTTGAAGTAACGCATGGAGAATTGCCGGAGCAATCCAGCCAGGAGATTCTGCTGAAGCATCCGAATGGAACGGATTCCATTCTATTGCACAAAAGCAAGGGAACCGGCCTTTCAGAGGACATTCGTGAGAGGACGCGGAAGCTGGCACAGCAGTTGGATGTTACTGCCTACATAGAAATTTCTCGTGGCAAGCTGGAACCGTTGAAGTGAAAGGTCACGCTTTCTGCCCCACCAGCATGTAGTTCACGCCCATGTCGCGCGCCTTTTTCCATTCATTGCCGATAGGATGATAGACCACACCAGTTTCGGCCTGGGTTGCAATGCCGTTGTCCGAAAGCCACCCTTTCAACTCCTCGGGTTTCACGAATTTTTCCCATTGATGTGTGCCTTTGGGGAGCCAGCCGAGGATGTACTCTGCGCCGACGATGCCGAGTGCGAATGATTTCAAGGTGCGGTTCAGCGTGGCGACGAACATCAGGGCGTCGGGTTTCAGCATGGCGCAACATGTGCGGGTGAAGGAGGCAGGGTCCACGACGTGTTCGATCACTTCCATGTTGAGGATGACATCGAAAGTCTCACCAGAAGTGGCGAGAGATTCGGCTGTGCCAACGCGGTAGTCGATGGCAAGTTCCTGTTCCTGGGCGTGGACTGTTGCAGTCTTGATGTTTTTTTCCGAAGGATCAACGCCGACTACGTCAGCCCCCAGTCTGGCCATGGGTTCGCACAGCAATCCGCCGCCGCAGCCGATGTCGAGCAGGCGCAGGCCCTTGAACGGTTCTGGATCATTCGGGTCACGGGCGAAACGGGCGGAAACCTGTTGCGTGATAAACTCGATGCGCACCGGGTTGAAGACGTGCAGCACGCCGAACTTGCCCTTGGGGTTCCACCATTCGGCGGCCATTTTGGAGAATTTCTCGACCTCAGAAGGGTCGATGCTGGGGTGGAGGATATGGGTATCAATTTTCACGGTTGCCGATATCATACACTGTGCCCTCAATCTTGCAATTGGTAGTAAGGTTTGCTACTTTATGCCCATGAGCAAAGCATTGAAAGTCTCCATCGCCCTGACACCCGAGTTGAACGATGTGGTGCAGGATGCCGTGAGGTCTGGCCTGTACGCTTCGGCGAGCGAGGTGGTCCGCGCGGCCTTGCGCGATTGGCGCAGCAAAGCGCAACAGGACCGCCGTATCATGGCGGCGGCGGCGGCCATCGAGGCCGACGAAGGCTATCGCGATGCCGAGGCTTTTGCGCAAGCGCATGGCCTCGAAACCGTCTCCGGCTTGGGCGTGAGTAAATCCGAGTGAACAAGGGTGATATCTATTGGGTTCAAATTCCTGAGCGACTCCCACCCGGACGCGAAACCGCGAAAAGCAGACCGTGCGTCATTGTCAGCGCCACGCCGGTCAACAACTCCAAGCGATCAACCGTCGTGTTTGTTCCGCTCTCCACCAACAAGAATGACTATCCGCCATTTTCTGTCCGATTGGACAGCGCCGGAACTGATAGCGTTGCAATTTGCGACCAACTGTTCGCCGTTGACAAAGCACGGCTCGGCCGAAGGGTTGGCGCACTTCGCGACGCCGATCTTGAACGGCTCAACGGAAACATCCGGCAAATTCTTGACCTCTAAGCCAGCAACCAGATTGCATCCGGCATTGCGCTTGGCTAAGAGCTCCCACGTTGCACCGGGAATCCCTTTTCCGGTGCTGTTCTTTTAAAGGATTGGCCATGGGCCGATTGGTGATGAAATTCGGTGGCACGTCGGTGGCGGACCTGGACCGCATCCGCAACGTGGCACGGCACGTGGAGCGGGAAGTCAAGGCGGGCAACCATGTCGCCGTGGTGGTTTCGGCGATGGCGGGTGTCACCAATCAGTTGGTCGAGTGGTGCCGACAGGCGGCACCGTTTCATGATGCCCGCGAATATGATGCGGTGGTCTCGACCGGTGAGCAGGTGACGGCCGGTCTTCTCGCCATCGTGCTGCAGGACATTGGCATTCCGGCGCGCTCGTGGGGCGGCTGGCAGATTCCAATCGAGACAGATGGCGTGCATGGGGCTGCCCGCATGACCAAGATCAATGGCGATGAAATCGTCAAGCGCATGGAACAGGGGCAGGTGGCGGTGGTCGCCGGTTTTCAGGGCATTGGTCCGGACAAGCGCGTTTCAACACTGGGGCGCGGCGGATCAGATACTTCTGCCGTGGCCATGGCCGCGGCCCTGCAAGCGGCGTGCGATATCTATACGGATGTGGATGGTGTCTACACGGCAGATCCGCGCATTGTGACGAATGCCAAAAAACTGGACCGCATCTCCTATGAAGAAATGCTGGAGCTGGCGTCGCTGGGTTCCAAAGTCCTGCAAACACGTTCAGTGGAACTGGCATTGGTGTACAAGGTGCCGTTGCAGGTGCGCTCGTCGTTCGAGGCACCCGACGCCGAAAATCAGAACAAGCCCGATGGAACGGGTCCCGGTACAATCGTTTGCGATGAGGAACAGATCGTGGAACAGCATGTCGTCAGTGGAATTGCCTATTCGCGGGATGAAGCGAAAGTCACCATCCGCAGTGTGAAAGACCAGCCCGGCATTTCAGCGGCGATCTTCGGACCGCTGGCGGAATCGGACATCAGCGTGGACATGATCGTGCAGAACCTGTCGCATGACGGGGCGTTCACGGATATCACTTTCACGCTGCCGCGCAAGGATCTGCGCAAGGCCATTGATGTGATCAATGGTTTGAAGGGCAAAGTGGGTTTCGAGAATCTGGTGCATTCGGCAGATGTGGCCAAGGTGTCAGTGGTCGGTATCGGCATGCGCAGCCACGCCGGTGTTGCCGCCAAAATGTTCAAGTCGCTGGCCGACAAGGGCATCAACATCCAGGCCATCACGACATCTGAAATAAAAGTGTCTGTGATGATCGACGAGGCCTACACGGAATTGGCGGTTCGGGCCTTGCATCAGGCCTATGGATTGGACAAGAAGTAGGGTTATGAGCCACGCAAACCCATTTCCGATTTTTACTTTTCCCCTCGTGGGAGAAAGTGCCCCGAAGGGGCGGATGAGAGTGTGTGTCTGCACGTCTTTGATGCACCCCTTCAATCGCCTTGCGCCCATGATAAAACCTGTGTCGCGATCCACCTTCTCCCGCCAGGGGAGAAGGACACAAACCCCCTGAGGACCCGCCCATGCCCAGTTCCGCACTCGGCCCGCGTGTCCTCCTTCGTCGGCTCCGGGAAGTCATGGCGGAGCCGGAAGCGGCGCAGAAAAGGCTCGACAAGATCACCACCATCATCGCCGCCAACATGGTGGCGGAGGTGTGCTCGATCTATGTCATGCGGCCCGGCCAGATATTGGAACTCTATGCCACGGAAGGTTTGAAGCAGGAGTCGGTCCACAAGTCGAAACTGAAATCGGGAGAAGGTCTTGTTGGCTTGATCGGCGAGCAGGCGATTGGCCTCAATCTGTCGGATGCGCAACACCATCCATCGTTCAAGTATTTGCCGGAAACAGGCGAAGAGATTTACCAATCGTTCCTTGGTGTGCCGATCATGCGCGGCGGATCAGTCATTGGTGTTCTGGTGGTGCAGAACCGCACGCAGCGCTCCTACACGGACGAGGAAGAAGAAGCGCTGCAAACCACGGCCATGGTGCTGGCGGAGGTCATTGCCTCTGGCGAGCTCAAGGAAGTGGCACGTGAAGTGTCTTTCGATGTGGCGCATCTCAGGTCGCATCACCAACGGGCTGAAGCCTTGGCGGAAGGCATAGCACTTGGTTCCGTGGTGTTGCACGAGCCGCGGGTTCTCATCCAAAACCTGATTGCCGAAAGCATTCCGCATGAATTGAAGCGGCTGGATGACGCGGTGGCGCAGTTGCGTTCGCAGGTTGACGAGTTGCTGGACGGATCGGACGCCATGCGGGCGACGGACTATTCGGACGTGCTCGAAACCATCCGCATGTTTGCCCATGACAAGGGCTGGCTCATTCGCCTGCGTGAGGCCGTGCAAACGGGGCTTACGGCAGAGGCCGCCGTCGAGCGCGTGCAGACTGACAACCGGGCGCGCATGATGCGCATGCAGGATGCCTACTTGCGCGAACGCATGCATGATCTTGATGACCTGTCGAACCGGTTGCTGCGCATTCTCACCGGTGCCATGGCGACGGCATCGCGCACCGATCTGCCGATGAATTCAATTGTTGTGGCCCGCAACATGGGGCCGGCGGAACTCCTTGACTATGACCGCAGCAAAGTCCGTGGCGTCATTCTGGAAGAGGGCGGCAAGACCAGCCATGTGGCCATTGTGGCGCGCGCCCTTGGCATTCCTGCCGTGGGCCGGGCGGAGGGCATTGTTGACCTGGTAGATCCCAACAATGACATCGTCATTGACGGCAACACGGGCGAAATATTTGTACGGCCCTCGGCGGAGTTGCAGCGGGCCTATGGCGAGAAGGTGCGCTTCTATGCGCGCAGGCAGGCGCAGTATGCGGCGTTGCGCGATTTGCCAGCGCTCACCAAGGATGGCGTGAAGGTCAACCTCAACATCAATGCCGGACTTATCGTTGACATTCCGCACTTGCATGATTCAGGTGCCGAAGGGGTGGGGCTGTACCGCACGGAACTGCAATTCATGATGGCGCAGCGGTTTCCGCGGCTGTCGTCGCAGGTCCGGCACTACACGCAGATTCTCGAAATTGCGCAAGGCAAGCCCGTCGTGTTCCGCACGCTTGACATCGGTGCCGACAAAACACTGCCGTATTTGCGCCAGCCGAAGGAAGAAAACCCGGCCATGGGCTGGCGTTCCATTCGCATGTCGCTGGACCGGCCGGCGTTGTTGCGCTTGCAATTGAGAGCCATGTTGATTGCGGGCAAGGGCCAGGACATCAAGATCATGTTCCCGATGATCGCGGACGTGGACGAATTTTTGCGGGCCAAGGACGCCTATGACATCGAAGTGGCCTTCTTGCTGGCGCGCAAACATGTGCTGCCGGCTTCCGTGAAACTCGGCGTCATGATCGAAATTCCATCGTTGCTGTGGCAGCTCGACAGCCTGCTGCCGCTGGTGGATTTTGCATCCATTGGTTCAAATGATCTGGTGCAGTTCCTGTTTGCATCGGATCGCGGCAATCCCAAATTGTCGGGCCGCTACGATGCGCTTTCGCCGGCCGCGCTTGGTGTGATGCGGATGATTGTCGAGAAGGCGCAGGCGCATGGCAAGAGTGTCACCTTGTGTGGCGAGCTTGGCGGGCGGCCCCTGGATGCCATGGGGCTGGTGGGTGTCGGTTTGAAATCCTTAAGCCTGGTGCCGTCGGGCATTGGTCCGGTGAAAGCGATGATCCGTTCTCTTGATCGTGGCAAGCTGTGGGATTTCATCGAACCACGCCTGAAAAGCGGCATGCACTCCTTGCGCCCAGATCTCATGGAATTCGCGCAGCGCAACGGGGTGGTGTTGTAGGTATCAGAAAATTGCGGCGGTGTTGCCGGATTTCGGACGGCGAAAAAACTCTCCTGATATCTACTTTTTCGCTGATACCGGCAGTGGCGGGGGGTTGTCACTCTTGGTGCGCAAAAACGCGATGAGATTGGCGCGGGTTGCGGGGTCGTTAAACCCCGCAAAAACCATTTTCGTGCCAGGCACATAGTCCACAGGCGAAGCGATAAAAGCGTTGAACTCAGGCAGCGTCCACGTGCCTTGAGTCCGGGTGAATGCCTTGGAAAAAGCGAATCCCTCAATACCAGCTTTTTTCTGTCCAAGCACTCCCCAGAGATTGGGGCCGTTGCGGGCAAAACCGGCCACTTCGATGCTGTGACACACATTGCAATACTCATCGAAGATTTTCTCGCCCTCGCCCGATGATGCAGATGCGAGGAGTTTTGTAACCGGTTCCACAATTGGGGGCCGTGCACCGTAGGCCCTGAGCAGATCGACAATATCGATGTGGCCATTCAGACCAGCTGAATGGAGTGCGGAGTAGCCGGCACGTCCGGGAAATCCTTTTTTCACAGCTGTATCCACGCTGCGGGCGTTCACATCAGCACCATTTGCGACGAGGAGATCAACAACACCTGCGTGGCCACCTTCGGCAGCGGCGTGCAACGGGGTTGTTCCATCTGTCCAACGTGCGCCTACATCCGCACCATGGGCAATAAGCACGGCGGCCACGCCTTCATTGCCCTTTCGGGCGGCCCGAAGCAGCGGCGTGCCCATTATTGCATTGTCAGCGTTGACATTGGCACCATGGGCAATCAGGAGTTCGGCCAATTCCCGGCTTCCCCACATGCTTGCCTGGTGGAGTGGCGTGCCAAGAGACCTTTGGTTTTGATTGACATCCGCGCCGCTGGCAATCAACTGTTTCACCTCTTCAATATCGCCTTCCTTGACGGCATCATGAAGTGGACCTGCAAAGGCATGGGAGACCGATGCAATCAGTATCAAGGTGACAAAAACGTGCTTGCTCATATTCCCTCCAATGATTCTGCGCTCCGTGTGAGAAGCTGGTCTAAATGACCTTCAAATCTGACGAGGCCGTCATTTCGCGCCGGCCTCGATCAACAGTTTCCGCATGGCGTCATTGGAGGCTAAAGAAAGGGGCGTCTTCCCAATAGACGTCGCTTGACTGATATCCGCGCCATGGGCAATGAGCAGCCGCACAATTTCTGGGCGGTTGTTGTAGACGGCTTGATGGAGCGGGCTCCAGTGCAAGGCGGTCCTGTGATTGACGTCTGCGCGGGACGCGATCAGTAATTCAACCAGTTTGAGGTTCGCGCTTTCAACGGCGTTTAGGAGGGCTGAAGGGCTTTCGTCCTGTTTTGCACTTTTGATGTTTGGATCGGCTCCGGCAGCCAAGAGTATTCTGGCGATTTCAATGTCGCTTCCGGCGCTGGCGGCAAACCTATGGAGCGGTGTGCGGCTCTCTTTGTCCTTTGCATCAACCACTGCCCCGCTCTCTATCAAGAGCGCAACGATTTCCTTGTGCCCCGCAAGGACCGCGTTGTGCAGGGGATGCAAGCCATTGCGGTCAGGCTTCCCGATGTCCGCCCCGGCATCAAGCAGAATGGTGACCATCTCGGCAGGACCAAAGGCAGCTGCGATATTCAGTGGATATTCGCCACGGACCACTTCATTTGCGTCGGCACCTGCGGCCAGAAGGCTGCGGACTTGGGCCACATCCCTGGCCTTCAAGGCATCAGTCAGGTCGCTCGCTCTTGCTGACGCACTTGCAATGGTGACACAGCACAACACAAGAAGTGCAAACAGGTTCAGTCGTCTTGAAAGCACCATGGCATCACCTCCATCGGCAAAACGAGCAAGGCGTGAGACTCCCCCAAGCGTCCGGCCTTAAAGGTTATTGTAGGCCTGACTTGAGCCGTCGGCAAGTTGTGGGATTTCATCGAACCGCGCCTGAAAAGCGGCATGCACTCCCTGCGCCCGGACCTCATGGAATTCGCGCAGCGCAACGGGGTGGTGTTGTAGGAGAAACCTGCTTTTTCCGGGTGGGTCGCTTGCAACAGCGCCCTTCCACGCGCGAAGTGTGGGGAAGGTCGGCGAAGCGGGGATGGGGTGTTGGACAGGGCTCGCTGCCGGCATTGTGTATGCGGACCGACCCCTTGCGTCCTTCGGACGCCTCCCCCGGCCCTCGCCGAGGGGGGTAAGCCATTTTCAATCGAAGGACATTCCATACATCCTTACATTTTCAATCAAACTGCAGGTTGGCCCACGTTGAATTTTTTACCTTTGCGTAAGAGTTTCGCGAATTGCGGCTCAAATTTTAGTGGTGTTAGGGGCGTGTTCACCATTCTCATTCATTCTTGGGCCTTGGTTAGTGAATGGTAAAGCAGGCTCAAGCGCTTGCCGAGGAGTGTATGCCATGGATCAGTTGGTTCAGGACGTGTCGCAAGAACAAGACGTGGTGGAGCAGGATGCTGTGCCTGCGTGCGGCGGACGGGCGAAGCCCGATGGTGAAGCCGATCCCGCCGGTGAAGTGGGTTGGTTCCTGCAACGCGAGCGCGAGAAGCGCGGCCTCAGACTTGAGGACGTGGGCGAACGCATTGGCGTTCATCCCTATCACATCGAAGCGATTGAATATGGCGACATGACGTGCATGCCGCAGCGGGTGGAAGCCCTGCAAATGATTTCAGCCTATGCGGATTTCCTCGGGTTCCATCCTGATCCGCTGCTGGCGCACTATGTGAACATCCTGCCAGTGCCGCCGTTGGCACCACGCAGCCATCCCGCAGCTCCGGCACCCTTGTCGAGTGCGCGCATCATGGCGTTCAGCAAGCATTTGCCGAAACTGCCGCCGCTCAATTTCAAACTGCCTTCGGTGAAGATGGACAACAATGGCGTTGTCGCTTCTGTTGCCGCCGCCTTCATCCTGTTTGCCGGAACGACATGGCTTGTTGTGCCAGGGCAAAAGAATTCGCAAGCCATCGAGATCGTGGCGCAGATGCCATCGGCGACTGAAGAGATGCCCGTGAGCACCACTGGTGACGATGTTGCAAAAGTCAAAGTGACCGATCTCGAGATTGTGGACCAACCGCTGGCGCGGACAGATGACATGGCTGTGGCATCGGCTCCAGGAATTGCACCGGATGCCACGGACAGCGATCCACTGGGCGCATTTATCGAGGACCAGTTGGGCAGCGATGCAACAACGACGGCGAGTGTCGATGCCAGTGCGAGTTCGCGTGAGCCTGCTGCTGTCGAATCACCAGTGCCAATTGCTTCGATTGAACCCGCGAAAGCTGGTGGTGCCAATGCCTATGGCGATGAAAACGCGCGGTTGGTCATCACCGCGAAAGCGCCGGTTTGGGTGCGTATCGAGGACGCGCAAGGCAATGTTGTCATGACGCAAATGTTCAATGCGGGTGACAGTTTCCGCGTGCCAGACCGCAAAGGCCTGGTGGTGATTGCGCGCGACGGCAGCCATCTGGTGTATTCCATCGACGGCAAAGAGCGCGGTGTTTTGGGCAAACCCGGTGAAATCCTGGCGGGCGAAGAACTGGATATCGCGAAGCTGGAAGCGCGCGGATAACGCGATATTTCAACAGGCTTTGACGGCTCACTTCAAAGCGGGCTAGAAGCGCCGCGCCCATGGCCGCCATTGTCCAAGAAAAACTCGAGAAGATCATCGAACGATTTGCGTCGGTGGAACATGCCTTGTCGAGTGGTGCGACGGGTGAGGCCTTCGTCAAGTTGTCGAAGGACCATGCCGAGCTTGAGCCATCAGCCAAATGTGCCGGTGCATTGAAGGCCGCCTACGGCGAGCGGCTTGGTCTTGCCGACATGCTGGCCGAAGGTGGCGAGATGGCGGGCATGGCAGAGCAGGAGAAGCCTGCGCTTGACGCGCGCATTGCGGCACTTGAAAACGACATGCGCATTCTGTTGTTGCCGCGCGACGCCGCCGACGAGCGCAATGTCATTCTGGAAGTACGGGCTGGCACGGGTGGAGATGAAGCAGCGATTTTCGCTGGCGATTTGTTCCGCATGTATCAGCGCTATGCCGCATCGAAAAACTGGCGGGTGGAGATCATCTCGGCGAGCGATGGCGAGCATGGCGGTTACAAGGAAATCATCGCCAACATTTTCGGCAGCGGGGCGTTCGCGCATCTCAAGTATGAATCAGGTGTGCACCGGGTGCAGCGGGTGCCAGCCACGGAAACGCAAGGTCGCATCCACACATCTGCTGCAACGGTTGCGGTTTTGCCCGAGGCGGAAGAAGTTGACATCAAAATCGAGGACAAGGATTTGCGGATCGACGTGTACCGCTCATCCGGTCCTGGCGGGCAATCGGTCAATACAACAGACAGTGCCGTGCGCATCACCCATTTGCCGACCGGATTGGCGGTGGCGCAGCAGGATGAAAAATCACAGCTCAAGAACAAGAACAAGGCGATGAAAATCCTGCGGGCGCGGTTGTATGAGCGCGAGCGGGCGCGCATTGATTCCGAGCGGTCGGCGCAACGCAAGGACCAGGTTGGATCAGGCGACCGGTCGGAACGCATTCGCACCTATAATTTTCCGCAGGGACGGCTGACCGATCACCGGATCAATCTCACGCTGTACAAGTTGCCGGAGATCGTGGCAGGACCCGCGTTGGAAGATGTGGTGCAAGCCTTGATCACAGACCACCAGGCGAGCTTGCTTGCTGAATTGGACAATGGCTAAAACTGTCCGGCAGCTTCTGGCTGGCGCACGGCAAAGACTGCAAGCAGCCGACATCGAAAGTGCTGCCTTGGACGCGCGTTTGTTGCTTCAGGATGCCACGGGTTTCACCCATGAAGCCATCGTTGCCGATCCGGATGTTGGGGTAAGTGCGGTGGAAGCGGCAACTTATTTGTCGCTTGTGGAGCGGCGTGCAAAACATGAGCCTGTGTCGCGCATCAGGGGCAGGCGGGAGTTTTACGGCAGGGCGTTCGCCATTGGTCCTGGCGTGCTTGATCCACGCCCAGACACGGAGGCGCTGGTCAATTTGGTGCTTCGCCAGGTCAAGCCGTTGCGGTCCTTCAGTTTGCTGGATCTGGGGTGTGGCAGTGGCGCAATCGCGATCACTTTGTTGGCGGAATGTGGTGGTGCGTTCGCAACTGCCGTTGATATCGCGGAGACGGCGCGGGCTTTCACGCAAAAGAACGCAGTGGCACTTGGTGTTGCGGAACGGCTCAGGGTTCTTGATGGTCCGTGGTTAAATCGGGTGGACGGTGCATTTGATGTCATTGTTTCCAATCCGCCCTATATCATACATGATGTGATTGCCGATCTTGCCGTTGATGTCCGTGACCATGATCCCCACCTGGCGCTTGATGGCGGGGTGGATGGGTTGGCCTGTTATCGAATCATTGCTGAACAGGCACCAGCATATCTTGCGGTTTCCGGCTTACTTGCTGTCGAGATTGGGGCGGGGCAAGCGCAGGATGTGTGCGACATATTTTCAGGGATTGGATTCGTGTTGAAGGATCAAGAGCTTGACCTTGCAGGCAGGGTACGTGCAATGGCGTTCAGGCGGTCTTAACGCTTTTGCGCACAGGAGCAAAAAAACATTGGAATCCGACGTGGCTTCCGCTAAAAGTAATCCAGTCCCAAGGTCGATTTGGCTCGACGGTCACAATGCAGGGTTTGTGCGAGAGGCACTTCGCACCGGTCTTTCATCCGTAAGCCAGTACTTGATGCGGCGAAAGCTTTGGAAGCAAAGCGTTCTTTGGCGGCCGGGATCCTGAACAGCAAGGCATTTCACTGATTACTCTGCTTGACGAAATTTAACAGGCACACAACGCAACATGGAGCGCCCGAGGGGCGGCTTCTCCGATTGGAAGATCATGGCAGGAAATAACGGACACTTCTCGCGGCAAGGCCAGCACAACAATAACAACAAGAACCGCAACCGCAACCGCAACCGCCGGCATACGGGTGGGGGTCACACCGGCTCCAACCAGAGCGGTGGAAGTGGCAGCAACCGGGTGCTCGACAGCAATGGTCCGGATGTCAAGCTGCGTGGCACGTCGCAAACAATTGCGGAAAAGTACATGCAGTTGGGCAGGGACGCCCAGCTTTCAGGCGACAATGTCATGGCGGAGAGTTACTACCAGCACGGTGAACATTATTACCGTTTGTGGCTCGCCAACCAGCCCGCCGGCCAGCCCATCCAGTTCTTGCGTCGCACCAACGAAGACGAGTTCGAAGACGAACAGTCCGAAGCAAATGACGGTGAAGACGACGGCCAGAACAATGAATCACCTGCAGCTGAGTCTACTGAAAGTGCTGAGCTGCCAGCAGCCTCAGACGACACAGAAGGGGCAGGGCAACAGGCCGATGGCCAACGCAACAACCGCCCCCGTGAAAACGGACGTGAACGGTTTCGCCAGCGCTGGCCACGCCGCAATGACCGGCAGGTCGAAGGACAACGTGACGCGGCCAGCGAAAATGCTGAGCGACCGGTCGAGCAGGCTGGTGATTCGGAAGGTGGACAAGGCAATTGGGAAACACCATCGTTCCTTACTCGCCCGGTGCCCACTATAGCAGCAGAAACGGATGCAGATGCTGGCGAAGCCGCCCCAGAACGGCGGCCAAAGCGCGAGTTCCGCCCCCGTCGGATCAAGGAAGAAGTTGTGCCGGGAGATGTGGTACCGCCCGAGTCGGGCGAGTAAACTCTGGCTTGCAGGCGAAAAAAGGCTTCCTATATCTGATCCATCAATGAATTTGCGGGCTGACCGCCGGTGCCTATGGGGCCGTGCAGTTGGTGCCATGGAGACTGGTGATGGATTTTGAGAAGTATACGGAACGTGCCCGCGGGTTCGTGCAGGCCGCACAATCGCTGGCACTTCGAGAAGGGCACCAGCGGTTTTTGCCGGAGCATCTACTCAAGGTTTTGCTGGATGACGAAGAAGGACTGGCTGCCGGATTGATCCGCGCCAGTGGAGGCGACTCCCGGCTCGCCCTTTCAATGACTGAAGCAGCGCTGGCAAAATTGCCCAAGATCTCCGGTGGCGGAGCGGGGCAGATCTATCTTTCGCCAGAAATTGCCAGGGTCTTTGAGGCCGGCAAAACCCTTGCCGAGAAATCAGGCGACTCCTTTGTTTCCGCCGAGCGGCTTCTTCAAGCCTTGGCATTGGAGAAAAGCGAGGCCGCAAAAACCTTGAAAGCGGCGCAGGTAACACCGCAGGGACTGAACCAGGCCATCAATTCCATTCGCAAAGGCCGCACAGCCGATTCAGCTTCGGCAGAGCAGGGCTATGACGCCTTGAAGAAATACGCCCGTGACCTCACCGACGATGCGCAAGCCGGAAAGCTTGATCCCGTTATCGGCCGGGATGAGGAAATTCGCCGTGCCATTCAGGTGCTTTCGCGGCGGACCAAGAACAATCCAGTCCTGATTGGTGAACCCGGTGTTGGCAAAACCGCGATTGCAGAAGGTTTGGCGCTTCGCATCATCAAGGGTGATGTGCCAGAATCGTTGAAGAACAAGAAATTGCTGGCGCTCGACATGGGGGCGCTGATTGCAGGTGCCAAATTCCGGGGTGAGTTTGAAGAGCGGCTGAAGGCCGTGTTGTCGGAAGTCACGGCATCAGATGGCGGGATCATCCTGTTTATCGATGAAATGCACACACTGGTGGGGGCTGGCAAAGCCGAAGGGGCGATGGATGCATCCAACCTGTTGAAGCCAGCCTTGGCGCGGGGTGAATTGCATTGTGTGGGTGCCACGACACTGGATGAATACCGCAAACATGTTGAGAAAGATGCGGCCCTGGCGCGGCGGTTTCAGCCGGTATTTGTCAATGAGCCGACAGTGGAGGACACCATTTCCATTTTGCGCGGCATCAAGGAAAAATACGAAATGCACCACAAGGTGCGGATTTCCGATGCGGCCATTGTGGCGGCGGCAGGATTGTCGAAGCGCTACATCTCCGACCGGTTTCTGCCGGACAAGGCAATAGACCTGATGGACGAGGCGGGATCGCGGCTTCGCATGCAGATCGATTCCAAGCCGGAAGAACTGGATGAACTGGATCGCCGCATCATGCAATTGCAGATCGAACGGGTTGCATTGAAAAAGGAAGAGGATGTGGCTTCCAAGGACCGCTTAACAAAGCTTGAAAAGGAACTCGCCGAAATCGAAGAAAAGTCAGCTGGAATCACCCGGCGGTGGCAAGAGGAAAAGACCAAGCTTGCCGATGCATCTGCCATCAAGAGTGAACTAGACCAGGCGCGTGGGCAACTGGAGCAGGCGCAGCGCAAGGGAGATTTTGCGAGAGCGGGGGAACTGGCCTACGCGACAATCCCTGAACTCGAAAAGAAATTGAAAGTGGCGGAAGCCAGTGGATCGAAACTGCTCGAGGAAGCCGTGACCGAAGCCCATATCGCGCAAGTGGTGTCGCGCTGGACTGGTATTCCGGTGGACAAGATGCTGGAAGGTGAGCGCGAGAAACTTCTGCACATGGAGCATGAACTTGCCAAGCGTGTCGTAGGTCAATCTGACGCTGTTGCGGCTGTTGCCACGGCAGTGCGCCGGGCGCGGGCGGGATTGCAAGACCCCAACCGGCCCATTGGTTCGTTCATGTTTCTGGGGCCAACAGGTGTCGGCAAGACGGAACTTACCAAAGCACTTGCCGCATATTTGTTTGACGATGAGCACGCCATGGTGCGCATCGATATGTCAGAGTACATGGAGAAGCACGCCGTGTCCCGGCTGATCGGAGCACCGCCCGGCTATGTCGGATATGATGAAGGGGGCGCACTCACCGAAGCGGTACGGCGCAGGCCCTATCAGGTTGTGCTGTTCGACGAAATCGAAAAGGCTCACCCAGACGTGTTCAATGTTCTGTTGCAAGTGCTCGATGATGGCCGCCTGACAGACGGGCAGGGCCGCACGGTTGATTTCAAGAACACACTGATCATCATGACGTCAAATTTGGGGTCGGAATTCCTTGTATCTTTGCCGGAAGGTGAGGATACCGATGCCGTCAAGGACCAGGTACTTGATGTGGTTCGCAAACAGTTCCGGCCAGAATTTCTCAACCGCGTGGACGAAATCATCCTGTTCCACCGCCTGAAACGGGAACACATGGGTGCCATCGTGGATGTGCAGATGGAACGCTTGCGGAATTTGCTCCGTGAACGGAAGATTTCAATTTCCCTCGGAGAAGATGCCCGCGCGTGGCTGGCCGAAAAAGGATATGATCCCGCCTACGGAGCACGTCCCCTGAAGCGCGTGATGCAGAAGGCACTCCAGGACCAATTGGCGGAAGCGTTGTTGGCGGGACAGATCAAGGATGGGGAGACGGTGGAAGTTACGGTGTTGGACGCTCGCATTGCATTGAATGGCATTGCTGCTGTGGCAGCGCTGCCAAAAGCGAAGACAGTGCACTGACTTAGCAGCCGTTACTGCCCGGCCTGGGCAACCTGCACTGCGGACGGTGCCTGCTGCATCATGGCAAGAACACGTTGCTTCATCAGCTTGAACGTCTTCAGGTCAGTGCCTGCCAACTGCTTGCCACCGGCTGCCTTGATTGCAGTGGGGTTGATAGGGCGGTTGTTTACGCGGACTTCGTAGTGCAGGTGCGGGCCAGTGGAGCGACCGGTTGATCCTACATATCCAATGATCTGGCCCTGGTTCACCTTGGTGCCTTTGCGGATTCCTGCGGCAAGCCTGCTCATGTGGGCATAGAGGGACTTGTATTTGGCATTGTGTTTCAAGACAATCGCCACGCCGTAGGCACCGTGACGGCCGGCGAGGTCGATGGTGCCGCTGCCTGCGGCGCGAATGGGTGTGCCGCTTGGTGCACCGAAGTCAACGCCGGTATGCATCTTGGAGTAACCGAGCAGCGGGTGCCTGCGCATGCCAAAACCAGATGTAAGTCTTGCACCCGAAATCGGCGTCTTCAGAAGTGCGCGCGAGGCACTGCGGCCTTGTTCGTCAAAGTAATCGGTTTGGCCATCGGCAGATGTATAGCGGTAGTAAGCCTTCTTTTTGCCGTCGAAGTTCAGCTCAGCGAAGTGCAACACTTTGCGTTTGCTGGATGACCCTGTCAGCGGCGCGCCATAGAAGAGTTCAAATTCATCTGAGGCAGCGATCTGGCGCTGGAAATCGACATCATAGGAGAACACGCGCGTGAACTCGCTGACGATGTAATCCGGAATGCGATTGTCCTTCGCTGTGGCATAGAGGCTTGAGCCGACTTGGGTGCGGGTGCGGAAATGGTTGTATGAGGCGTATTGAGACTTTGTGCCGTCCTGCTTGCCTTCAATGCGGGCGTCGAAGCGTCCGTCCTCGTCGGCTTCCACGACGATGATCTCCTTGGGTCCGGGCTTGAACGACAATTCCACGGGGAAGATCACTTCCCGGCCATAAAAGTCAATCTGGCGGTCGAGCGTCACCTCGAAGACTGTTCCGGCCTTGATCATTTTGCGCGGCAGAATTGGGTCAATGGCCGATGCCAGTGCGTCGGCTGCGGCCTTCGACACACCACGATCCGTCAGTTCACGGACGATTGACCTGTTCTCGGCCAACTTGAACGTTTCATCGACCGGTTCTGGTGGCGGGGTTTTGGAGATTGTCGTGATGTTTTCATTTTCGCTCTCGACGGCTAGAATTTCGGCATCAAGCACCGTGGTTTCATTGCTGTCGTAGGGCAAATCGTCTTCGGTTATTTCCGGATACTTCCACTCGCCATCCAGCGCGCGGGCGGGCAATACCTCTGTTTTGGCAATTTGGGTGGATGCGGGATTTTGCTGTGGCAGCACTTGCGAGGGTGCTAGCGGAATTTCCTGGGTGGTGCCGACATGTACGGCGGCAAGGGCTTCCGGTGGAACAGCGTTTTCGCCAAAAAGCCCCAATATTGTTCCGCCCACCAGCAAACTGCACGCAATTCCAGCTACACAGGTTGTCAGCAGCCAGCGCTGATGGGGTGGTTCTTCCAAGAAGGATGTTTCAAGACTGATGGGCCGTACACTGGATACCGTAGGCACCTTGCGGGTTGCCAGCACCATGGCGCGCGACATGGCTGTTCGTTTTGTGTCACGACCTTGCAACTTACCCGCACTCCCCTCGTCTCCAGCCGCCACGTGCCGGTTGCCCAACCGGCTTAGAAAACGCACTGAATGTGCCACAAGAGCAAAGTTGCGCCCCCGGAGGCCCAAACAATGCCGACAGGAGCATTTAGTGTCAACCAAATATGGCTTTTCGTCGACAGGAGACTTTGAAGTCGTTCTCGCCACGCAAATAATCCGTTGTGCTGAACCGAATACTAACTCTGTCATTGCCATCGGTGGCTTGATATTTCGTTAACTATAACAATCGATTATAGAAAATTGCCAACGCGGGCAGGGAGACGGCGACGTTGGGCTGTTGGCAGCTGGTACAATTTTCTGGTCGCGGTGCGATGGTGAATTCGCACCACATTCCCTCTGTTCTCCCTGCAACGAGGCAGGTAGTGATGCCATGCTATTTGCATTCATCCAACCTTTTCATGGGCATATGTGGATAACAAATTTTTTCGATTGGGCGCTTGACACTGTGTCGGACTCGATCATATAAGCGCCTTCACTAAGGGACACCGGTGCCTGTGCGCCGATGCCTTTGTGCGAATTCTGGAGACGTGACGGCTGCTTCAGCCGGCCTCCCTGAAAAGGGAAACCGGCGAGAGGGTTGTTTGCGCTTCATGGGACCTTAAAAATCCCCTGCTGATTGACATCGTTGTTGAAAGAAAGAGAAACGCAGACGGCGTGTGTCCTTGCGGTTTCCACGTGAGTGGGAGCGAAGATACAAACGTCGAAAAGCGTTTCAATAAAATATGTAGAGATAGTACAAGCTATCGGTCGCAAGACCGATAGGTAAGCAATCTCTCGTCAATTTTTTGAAAGCTATTTAGACCAGTAGACAATCCTCGGATTGTCTTCGAAACCAGTTTCAAACTTGAGAGTTTGATCCTGGCTCAGAACGAACGCTGGCGGCAGGCTTAACACATGCAAGTCGAACGGTTGTAGCAATACAGCAGTGGCAGACGGGTGAGTAACACGTGGGAACCTTCCTAGGGGTACGGAACAACTCAGGGAAACTTGAGCTAATACCGTATACGTCCGT
>JAYVKC010000028.1:0-8684 GCA_043768765.1 Hyphomicrobiales bacterium
CTGATTGGCACAAATTCGGATCTCACTGAAGTCAAGAAACGGGAGGAACAGCACCGCGCCCTGGCGGAGACCGTTCCGGTTGGTGTGATGCAGATCGAGCAGAGTGGTGAAATCAGCTTTGCCAACCAACTTTCGCTGGCTTATCTCGGAATGGGTGAGAAGCCGTCTCATGTACGTAACGTGAAAGAATTGTTTGGCAGCAAGGGAGTGGATTTTCCGGGGCTTGCCTGCCGGTTCGAAGTCGACATCCAGGTTTCAGACAACCAGTCACGACAGGTACTTGTGATTAGTTCCGGTTGGCTCAGTTTGGCCAACAAGCGGTCGCTGTCGGCGATGGTCAGCATTGTCGATGTTTCCGAAATGACCGAGTTGCGGCGCATCAATGACGAGGTTTCGCGGCTCAATCAAGATTTGGCCGACAACATGAAGCGCCTGAAAGAAGCGCAAGACGAACTGGTCAAGCGCGGTCGGCTTGAGCAGTTGGGACAGTTGACGGCTACTGTGGCCCATGAATTACGCAACCCACTCGGCGCTGTCCGGACGTCAAGCTATCTGCTTGAACGCAAACTTTCAGGCAAAGAACTTGGCGTGGAAGTGCAGCTTAAACGTATCGCCAACGGTATTCTTCGCTGTGACAACATCATCACACAGCTTCTGGATTTTTCCCGCTCCAAGCAACTTTCGTGCAAACCGGATGAACTTGATGAATGGCTGGCTGCCATAATTGAGGAAGAATCGCGGAAGTTGCCGGCCATGGTAAAAGTGATTTTTTCGCCCGGACTGGATTGCGTGCTGGTGCCCTATGATCCACTGCGTCTGCAACGGGCTGTCGTCAACATGTTGTCCAATGCCTCGGAAGCCATGGTCGGCACCGGTGATGACAACACGAAACAAACAACTGCGTCGCCCTGTATTCAGGTCGCAACGCGCTGCGTCGACGGCAAGGTCCATATTGAAGTCAAGGACAATGGACCCGGTATTGCGCCAGAGGTTCTCGCGAGAATCCGGGAACCCCTTTACACCACCAAGCCATTTGGGACGGGTTTGGGTGTGCCTGCAATCGAACAGATTGCCGTGCAACACGGGGGAGCGTTGCTGATTACATCTGAAATCGGAGATGGCGCGGTCTTCACCGTGCAGCTGCCGTTGGCTGAACGAAGTGCGGTGGCCGCCTGACAATTTTATCTTGCCAATTTGGTGATTCAACTCAGTGTTATGGTCAATCTGATTTTCGCATGATGTTGTCGAAGATGGCTGCAACTTTTTGGTTTCACGCTTTAGCGCAAAATGCCGCTTCGTGGCATCGGCAATTTGCTCTCATTCTTTGTTATGTAGCGGCATTTTTGCAGAAAACCGGTTCCACTTTTCTGCATGCCGCTCTAGGGACAAGGGGCACCGCTTGATTGCCAACGCGTGATGGCATCGTAGAGTTCCAGAGCCGAGCCGGGCGCTGCCTCGCGGCCTTCACCCGGTGACCAACCCCAGGCAACGAGCTTGTCGCTTTTCACATGCCCAGCCATCCTGGAAAGGTCGCGGTTTCCAGTGCGTGCGGGATCCTTGAATTGGGCGCAGATCTCCGCCGAGGTCTTCCCGAACCAGGCCATCTGGATGGGTGCCAGATGCCAGTTTGGAGCACCCGGCGGACCACCGGTGGCAGAACTGTTCTGCGCCTGATGGCAAGTATTGCAGCGCATGACTGCGTTGCCCATGCCATCAGAACCACGCCGCACATTCATGGCGTGAATGCGGGGCATGTTATTCTTTGCTTCAAACCAGCGCGGCCGATCATCCGGCGTGTGACAGTTGGCGCAGCGTGGATGCGACAGGACTTTGTAAATCTGCTCCCAGTCCTTCACGCCAGTGTCCTGCGCGACACCCGGCACAGCAAGCACGCAAAGCAGCAGACTCGCAAAAATCTGCTTCATGCGAATTGCACGTCACTGGACAGGGGCAAGTGGCGAATGCGTTTCCCAGTGAGCGCAAAAATCGCATTGGCAAGGGCAGGGGCGGCAGGCGGAACGCCCGGCTCGCCAATACCGCCAATCTCCTCCTTGGTTTCGAGAATGGCAACCTCGAATGCCGGACACTGCCAGATGCGCAGCGCGTCATGGTCCGTGAAGTTCTTCTGCTCCACCATGCCACCAGCGAATGTGATCTGCTGACCCATAGCAGCAGAAAGTCCGTAGATGGCCGCAGAAGACACTTGTGCCTTGATGATCCAGGGATCTAATGCGATGCCCACGTCAACGGCAGCCCAGACGTTTTCGATCTTGATGCCGCGCGGGCTGTCGGCAACCTCGATCACCATCGCAACGGCTGTGCCGAAAGAGTCGGTGAAGGCAAGACCCTTGGCTCGGCCCTCTTGTCTCGGTGCTTTCCAGTTGGAGATTTCTGCGACCTTCATCAACGCTCCCTTGGCCGATGGGTGCGCCGCCATGAGTTTCAGGCGAAACTCAACGGGATCTTTTTTGGAATTGGCCGCCATTTCATCGACAAAGCTTTCGAGAAAGAAAGCATTCGTCGAATTTCCGACTGATCGCCAAAACCCAACTGGCACTGGAATGTTGGCTTCAATGGCGTCGAGTTTGAAGTTCAGGAAATCGTAAGGCTGGTTGAAACTGCCATCGACGATAGAACGGTCAACGCCCATCGGCGACATGGATGGGAAGGTGCGGCCCAACACGCTTCGGATGATGGATGGCGCTGCTACGCGGCCTTCCACTGCATTGGGCAGTCCGCTTTCCGGGTGCAAGACGGCGCGGAACCTGGCAGCCGATGCAGGCCGGTAAGTGTCGTGCGTCATGTCTTCTTCACGCGTCCATGTGACTTTCACCGGCTTGCCATCGGTCTTCATCGCAACCAGCGTAGCATAGAGCGAGAAATCAACTTCGGCACGGCGGCCAAAACCACCACCGAGATGAGTGGTGTGCACGCGAACCTTGCCTGTTTCGATGCCTGCCGCATCGGCACACACGCTTTGCACGATTGTGGGTGCCTGATTGGGCGACCAAATATCGAGTTCACCCGCAGCAAACAATGCTGTTGCATTCATTGGTTCCATGCAGGCATGAGCGAGATAGGGCACATAGTACTCGGCCTCGAATTGGCCGTTGCCATCTGCTAGCTGTTGTACTGTATCACCGACACTGCGCATGTTCGATGTCTGGCCAGATGTAAGCGCTGTCATCAGCTGCGTTTTCAGTTCTTCTGAAGAGGCAGCATAAGGCGCGTCACCCCATTCGACCTTTACCGCGTCTGCACCATTGAAGGCCGACCAGGTGTTTGCCGCGATCACCGCAAAGCCATGGCCGGTCTGCGCCTTGATTTCGATAACATCCATTACACTCTTGACCTGCATGGCGGCGGTCGCATCGAAGGATTTCATGACCCCACCAAGGTGCGGGTTCATCCGCACGGTGGCATAGACCATTTCAGGCAGCACTACATCGACGCCAAAGATTGCAGCGCCCGTAACCTTGGCCAGCATGTCCACGCGCATCTGCGGCTTGCCGAGAATCTTCCAGGACGATGGATCGCGCAAGGCGATATCCCTGGGTGGTACAAGTTTTCCGGCATCCATTGCCAACTCGCCATACGTCAGTGACTGTCCCGAATTGGGGTCAGTCACTTTGCCATTGGCAGTCGTGAGTGCTGAGGCGGCAACACCCAGCTTAAAAGCCGCTGCGGCTTTCAGCATTTCGCGCACCGATGCCCCCGCGTGACGCATTTTCTCGAAGTGATCGTAAGTTGATGCCGATCCACCCGTTACCTGAAGGGCAAGGAATTTCGCGGCAATGCGCCCGAAGGCCCGAAACGTATTGGCCCCAAAACTATCTTCGAAGTCGG
Source organism: Hyphomicrobiales bacterium (assembly GCA_043768765.1). GTDB lineage: Bacteria > Pseudomonadota > Alphaproteobacteria > Rhizobiales > Aestuariivirgaceae > Aestuariivirga. The sequence goes on from JAYVKC010000028.1 coordinate 3,847, forward strand.
GATAAGGTGCGCCTTCTTTCATCGCCGCGTCATTGCCATAGGCCTTGCTGGCGGGGCCGTGCTCAACCGACAACATGGACAAGGGGACATCGAGTTCTTCCGCCGCCAAGGTGGCCAGTGTGGTCGAAATTCCCTGTCCCATTTCGGCACGGGGAGCAATGATGGTGATCCTGCCCGTTGAATCAATTTTGACGTAGGGATTGAAAACCGCCTCGCCATCTGCGGGATCATCAAGCAGAGGATTGGGAACATCCTTGTTGTAATAGTGGTAGCCAACGGCAAAACCTCCGGCAACGGCAACCACACTGGTCAAGAACGCACGGCGCGTGAATGTTCGGAGTTTGCCCATGATCACACTCCAGTTGCTGCGGCGCGCTTGATGGCGGCACGGATTTTGGGGTAGGTGCCGCAACGGCACAGATTTCCGCCCATGGCATTGTCGATATCTTCATCCGTAGGCTGTGGAATTTCGTTGAGCAGCGCTACGGCACTCATGATCTGCCCGGATTGGCAATAGCCGCATTGTGCAACCTGTTCCTCGATCCATGCCTGTTGCACCTTGTGTAGTTTGTCTGGCGTCCCAATTCCCTCGATGGTGGTCACGGCACCTTTGACATCGCCTACTTGAATGGAACATGAGCGCACCGCTTGCCCATCAATGTGAACGGTGCAGGCTCCGCAGGCAGCAATACCGCAACCGAATTTGGGTCCCAATATGCCTGCGAGATCGCGCATCGCCCATAACAATGGCATGTCAGGTTCAGTATCGAGTTCAACAGCTTTGCCGTTGACGATGAGTTGCATGGTAGGAACTCCTTGTTTACGACAATCAGTGACCGACTTTGACGTTATGACAAAATATGATATTTTGTCAATATCAGTGGAGTGGATTGGAATAATTTGTCTTGAGTGAGAATCCGAAACGAAAACTGATCCGTGACAACGCTTTCACCTTGATGATGGCCTATGGCTTTCAGCGCACCAGCATGGACGACATTGCCAAGGCCTGCGGCATGTCGCGTCCGGCGCTGTATCTTGTCTACAAAAACAAGGAAGACATCTGCCGTGACATGGTCAAATCAGTCGTCGACCAATGCATTCTGGGAGCGGAGTCGGCTTTGGCCGCCCATGGGCCACTGAAAACGCGCCTCCTCGCTATCATTGATGCCGGTCTTCTCGAAGCCTACTTCAAAATTGCCCAATCGCCACATGGCGCTGATTTGATCGCCACTGGTTCGGCGCTCGCTGGAAACCTCATCGTCGACTGGCGAGTCCGCCTGGTGGCACTTCTGGCGCGTGGGATTGGCGGTCCACATGCGCAAGCGCATGCCAATCTCATCGTTGACGCCATTGATGGCATGAAACTGCGCACCAAAGATGCTGGTGAAATGCGGCGCGGGATTGATACCCTGTTGTCGCTGATTGTCGGCCGCCGTTAACCCAGTGCGGTTTGCAGGCTCTTGTCCACCGCGTCGAGATAGCCTTCGGTCGTCAGCCAAGTTTGTTCCGGCCCTACGAGGACGGCGAGATCCTTTGTCATGTGGCCGTTCTCGATGGTTGAAACTGTTGCTGTCTCAAGTGCTTCGGCAAATTTCATCAGTTTTTCGTTTGAGTCCAGTTTGGCACGGTGCTTGAGACCGCCGGACCAGGCGAAAATGGACGCGGCGGAGTTGGTTGATGTTGCCTTGCCTTGCTGATGCAAGCGGTAATGGCGGGTGACAGTACCGTGGGCGGCTTCGGCTTCGACCGTTTTGCCGTCTGGGGTGAGCAGCACGGATGTCATCAGTCCCAATGAGCCATAGCCCTGGGCTACCAAATCCGACTGTACGTCGCCGTCATAGTTCTTGCAGGCCCAAATATAGCCGCCGGTCCATTTCATGGCGGAGGCCACCATGTCGTCAATGAGGCGATGTTCGTAGGTGATTTTGAGCTTGTCGAATTCCGTTTTGAACTCGGCATCGAAGATGGCCTGGAAAATATCCTTGAAACGTCCGTCGTAGGCCTTGAGGATGGTGTTCTTGCTGGAGAAATACACCGACAGTTGCCGTTGCAGACCGTAGTTCAGGGAAGCGCGAGCGAATTCCTTGATCGAGTCGTCAAGATTGTACATGGCCATGGCTACACCGGCGGTGGGGGCCTTGAACACTTCCTTCTCGATCACCTTGCCGTCTTCGCCAACGAACTTCATGGTCAACGTGCCTTTGCCCGGGAAAGTGAAATCGGTGGCGCGGTATTGATCACCAAAGGCGTGACGGCCAATGATGATGGGCTTGGTCCAGCCGGGAACCAATCGTGGAACATTGGCGCAGATGATCGGTTCACGGAAAATCACACCGCCCAGGATGTTGCGGATGGTGCCGTTGGGCGATTTCCACATTTGCTTGAGGTTGAATTCCTTCACCCGGGCCTCGTCCGGCGTGATGGTGGCGCACTTTACCCCAACCCCATGTTCCTTGATGGCGTTGGCGGAATCGACCGTCACTTTGTCATCGGTCTTGTCGCGGTTTTCGACGGAGAGATCGTAATAATGAAGGTCGACATCAAGATAGGGAAGGATCAATTTTTTCTTTATCAGGTCCCAAATGATGCGTGTCATTTCATCGCCATCGAGTTCAACAACGGGTTTGGCGACTTTGATTTTGTCCATGGAGTATCCCTGATTTGAAACCTGCACGGGCTATAGCAGGGCACTTTTGCCGCGGGCAAGTGCAATCAAGCTTTGCGTGATTTCGACTTCTTTGCGGGCTTTACGGCCTTTGGTGGCATGGTTGCGTTGTAGGCCAGTGCCATGTCAATCCATTTTCGCATGGCCGTATCTGTATTCACTGAATCTGCCGTGATGAGGATGAAACCTTTCATGACCTTGCCGCGCATTTTCATAGGCGAAGCGCCGGGAACTTTGACTGCGGCGGCGTGACTTTCCTTGCTCACGCGCGCCATCATGCCGTCGCGAAATGTGCCCACCAGCATGTGGCCCCGCACCATGAAGCAGGTGCCTCCGAACATCTTTTTGGTGATTGGCTCGTGGAGGGTCATGGCCGTTGCAAGCCGAGCTTCCAATGTCACGACAGTATCCCTTCCTGCATGATAAGAACTGTAGTACGCGCTGGTCTGTGCCGTTGTTCTTGCAATGCTACCATGTTTGCCTGACTTTGACATGCTGGTTTTGGCGTGGCACTGGAACACCATGACGGACTCCATCCAATTGCCCTCCAGCAATGCATTCCACTATCGCCCTTACGTGCTCAATCTGCTGGCGTTGTGCCTGCATGGCTTTGCCGCGCAAATCATGGTGGTGGCCATCAGTTGGCAGGTCTATTCAATTACCAACGATCCCTTTGACCTCGGCTTGATTGGCCTGTCGCAATTTCTGCCATCGCTGTTGCTGGTCTTGATCACTGGGCTGGTGGCGGACCGATTCAACCGGCGAATGATTGTGGGTGCGTGTTTTCTGCTCGAGCTTGCTGTGGCTTTGGGGTTGGTATGGTTCACCATCAGCCAACAGACCGATGTGCGTCTTGTGTTCGGATTGCTTGCCTTTTTGGGATTGGCGCGGGCTTTTTACAATCCGGCGTCTGATGCCTTGTCGCCTAATCTTCTGGCCAAAGAGGCCATTCCGCACGGCATTTCGTTGACTTCGATGAATTGGCAAATCACCAGTATCGTCGGACCGGTATTCGGCGGCTTGCTGTATGGGCTTGGCGGCAGTGTTGCCTATGTGGTGGCGGCTGTGCTGATCGCGCTGGCGATAGGTTCTGTAGTCTCAATCGGGCGCGTCAAGCAAGAAAACCATGCCGAAGAAACGACCGTCGCCACTCTGCTTGCCGGGTTCAAGTTTATCAAGTCCGAACCCATCGTGCTGGGGGCCATATCGCTTGATTTGTTCGCTGTGCTTCTGGGTGGTGCTGTTGCCTTGATGCCGATTTACGCAAAAGACATTTTGCACGCGGATGAACTGGGACTGGGCCTGTTGCGTGCTGCTCCGGGCGTGGGTGCAATGGTGATGGCGGCATGGCTCGCCAAATATGGCATCAGGGACCACGCCGGACGTGCAATGTTTGCGTGTGTTGCAGGATTTGGTTTGTTCACCGTGATTTTTGGATATTCGACGTGGCTGCCCCTTTCCATTCTAGCGTTGGCCATGATGGGTGTCTTTGACATGGTCAGTGTCTACGTCCGCGAGACGCTTATGCAGTTGTGGACGCCGGATGAAGTACGGGGCCGGGTCAATGCGGTGAACAGGGTATTTATCGGGGCATCGAATGAACTCGGCGAATTCAGGGCAGGCGTTGTGGCGTCCCGTATTGGTGCAGTGTCGGCGGTGGCCATCGGTGGCTTTGGCACGATGGCGGTGGCGGCACTGTGGGCGCGTATGTTCCCGGGTTTGCGCGCTGCAAGGCGGTTGCAGACACCAGATTCAAGGTAGACCACAGCGGCCCGCCGTCCAGACCGCTGCTTAAGTGGCAAAGTTACTTGCAGTTTTTTGCGGCATTCATCGCCGTTTCTGCCTCAATCTTGGTTTTGTAAACAACCTTGTCTACCTCCATTAGTTTCTTGCCGTCGGCTTTCGCTTCGGAAAGTTCGCACTTTTTCGTACTATCGTTTTTTACGACGTAATACTGTGTTGCGGCGAGCGCAGGCAAGCTAAACGCCGTAAGTGCCAAGGCGGCAATAATGGTTTTGCTATTCATGATAGAACTCCATGGTTTGACGAGTCGGATCGGTGATCCGGTGAACAAATTAAGCCTACCGGACCTTACGACAACGTGTCCGCGTCATGAAACTTTGTTAGGACGGGTGGCAGAATTGTGTTTGGAAGGTCATCCAGAGTTTGGGAT
>JAYVKC010000029.1:0-18494 GCA_043768765.1 Hyphomicrobiales bacterium
CGCACTCGATAACCTGTCGCGCGAAGCCCGGCGCATGCTGCGTTGGCGGGCGCGGCGCACGGCGGTCAAAAGCCCAAAGTTCACAACCCCCTTGCGCCCCGGTCCGCCGCCCGGCCACCGGAAAAGCGGCATGGACGAAATCGATAAAATCCTGCGTGAATGCCACGGCCTGGCGTGGGATGTGCTCACCGCCGATACATCCTGAGGGCCTGCCCCATTTCGTCCAAATTCCGCCACACCCATGCCTTGACCCGTTGTGATTCTCTGATTCGACGGCGACATGATCATTGAGGCAACCGGCTCGGGGGAGACTTGTTCATGCTGCCAATACCGCAAAATACGCCGCCCAAATCCTGGTGGCACGAACTGCACACCTGGGAACCCGAAACCGCCTTGGCCTTCTATGGCCGAACCTTGGGGTGGGAATTCGAGCCCCTGTCCTTCGAGCCCCTGTCCTTCGAGCCCCTCTCCGTCGCCGATAGCGGCAGCTATTGGTTGGCCCGCAAGGAGGGCCAGCCCGTGGCAGGCATTTTTGAACTGACAACACCCGATTACGACGGCACCCCGTCCCACTGGATGACCTATCTGGAAGTCGCAGACATCCATTCCATGGGTCTCGCCACCTGCCGCGCCGGTGGTGAAATTTTGCGTCCACCCGTTTTGGTTGCAGGTTTGGGCACCCTCGCCGTGGTCACCGACCAGCAAGGTGCCATGATCGGATTGTTCGAGCCTTCCCGCATCAAAGAAGTTTCGATTGCAGCCTGAAAACGGGACCGGACATCGAGCCGAAAACGAAATTGCCCCTGCACCCCGCTCCGGCACTTTGGAGTGGGTTTTTTTGTTTTTGGTGCTTCCCGCCACATCACTTTCGCCTAGATTGCGGCAATGGAAATGGTTCCCGCCATCGCGGCAATGGCCTGCATTTTTGCCGCCGCAATCGTGCGGGGCTATTCTGGCTTCGGCTTTTCCCTGCTGTCCATCAGCGCCCTGTCCCTGCTCTACCAACCCGCCCAAATCATCCCCTCCATTTTCATGCTGGAAATCGCCGCAAGCCTGCACCTGCTGCCGTCAATTTGGAAAGACATTCACTGGCAGTCCTTGGCCCCCCTCATTGCCGGCTGCCTCGCCGCCACACCGGTTGGCGTCTGGCTTTTGGCCACCGTGCCAGCCCAGCCCATGCAAATCGCCATCAGCATTTTCGTCATCATCGCCGTCGCCTTTCTGTGGAAAGGCTATGCGCTGAAATCAATGCCGGGCACCGCCGCTTCTGCGGCCGTCGGCGCGGCATCAGGATTTGCCAATGGCGCTTTCGGCATCGGCGGACCGCCGGTGGTCCTGTTCTATTTCGCATCACCCGCCGGTGTCATCGCCGGACGCGCCTCGCTGATCGCGTTTTTTCTGGCCACCGATGTCATCGGCCTGGCCAATCAGTCAGTACACGGATTAATCACCCTGGCCTCTGTGCAGCGCGCCGCCCTCTTCCTCCCGGCATTGCTGGCAGGCGTCTGGATTGGCGCACGCAGTTTCAAAAGCGCCAACCCCGCCACTTTCCGAAAAGCCGTGCTTGTCATCCTTGCCATATTGGCCGTTTTGGGGGCCTTCAAAGCCGTGATCGGCCTCACAACCGCCTGATCAAACCGTCGCAAACGTCAGCGCCACACCATTCATGCAGTAACGCAAACCGGTGGGCTGTGGTCCGTCATCAAAAACATGGCCCAAATGCCCGCCACAGCGACTGCAGTGAACTTCGGTGCGTGCCGTAAACAACGTGTTGTCTTCCTTCTCGCCAATGGCCTTTGGCAACACGTCGAAGAAACTCGGCCAGCCTGTGCCACTGTCATATTTCGTTTCCGAGGCAAACAGCGGCAGGTTGCAGCCAGCACAATTGAAAGTGCCTTTGCGCTTTTCGTCGAGAAGCGCACTGGTCCATGGTTTCTCCGTGGCTTCTTCGCGTAAAGTCGCGAAAGCCGCAGGCGACAGCAAGGCCCGCCATTCATCGGCACTCTTGGTGATTTCAAAACTCATGTTCTCGCTCTCGGCATGGGTCAGGCGCGAACCCAATCCCAGTGCCAGCAACGAAATCCCTGAAAGTCCCAAAGCAAAACGGCGGTTCATGGCAGTGTCTCCTGTTATGCCAACATATACGCGCAATGCGGCGGAAAGTGTCTTCACAAGCGCCACGAATTGTCTCAAGCCTTCGTGATCTGGCTTGCGCCCGGCATTAAATCATTGTTAGCTTTCCGTGAATGGGAAGGGGAATGATGTCATGAAGTTCATCTGTGTAGTCCTGGCGTGGGTTCTCCTCGCCATTTCGGCCATGGCCCAGGATGCTCCGGCACCAGCGCCGCAAGCATCGCCCGCCGCCACAGAACCAACTAGCCCTGATGAAGTCACAGTCGGCATCTACGTCAACGACATCCAGCAGCTCGATTTGCAAACCCACAGCTACGCCATGGATTTTTACATCTGGCTGCGCTGGAAAAACCCGGAACTGACACCCAACGCCACGCTGGAATACATGAATCCGTTTCAGCTCTGGGGCCACATTGCCACGCCACTTTATGAAGCCCCGCAAGATTTGCCCGATGGTTCAAAATACATGGCCATCCGCTATCAGGGACAATTCAATTCCAAACTCCCCTTGGAAAAATATCCATTCGACAACCAAACTCTCATCGTGGAGTTTGAAGACAACAGTGCCGGTGCCAAAAAACAAATATTTGTGCCCGACACCAATGCCGCAACCATCAATCCCGAGTTGACCTTGCCGGGCTATGTGCTGGGCAAACCAACTTTGACCGTGGCATCGAAACCCTACCCGACAAATTTTGGCGACACCAGCCTGACGGCACTCGAACCCTATTCCCGCGTCACCATTTCAGTTCCCGTGCACCGCCCCACAATAACCTATGCCATCAAGATCATCTTGCCCATTTTCCTCGTGGCCGCTTGCGCCGCCCTGGTCTTTTGGATTCATCCAAGTTTCGTCGAAGGCCGCATTGGCATGGGCATCACCGCCCTCCTCACCTTGGTTGCCCTGCAAATCACCACGAACTCACAGCTTCCCGAGGTTGATTACCTGATGCTGATCGACATGTTGTATTTCGCTGCCTACGTTTTTGTCATAGCCAGCCTCGCGCAAGTCGTTCGCACCTCCTGGCTCGCCTATCGCGAAGATGACGACAAGGCGATCCTTCAAGACCGCCGGGCGTTCAAGGTGCTGGCAGGATTGTTCCTCGCCAGTTTCGCCATCATCCTGGGTTACGCCATCCGTTGAAACACTCGCTAATCCATGCCCGCCTGTTCACCTTAGTTTAATCCACCCATGGTGAAATCCCGCCATGCCACAGCAATTGCGACTTGCCGAACTGCTTGGTGCGCTGAGCCACGCACTGGACCTGACCGAAGGCCAGCCGCGCGGCCATTCGGTGCGCTGTTGCTGGATTGGTTTCCAGATCGGTCAGTGCATCGGCATGAAAACCGAAGAGTTGTCGGACCTCTATTACACGCTGCTGCTCAAGGATCTTGGCTGTTCCAGCAATGCCGCCCGCGTCTGCGAACTTTACCTCACCGATGACCGCCGCTTCAAACAAGACTTCAAGCAAATCGACGGCAGTCTGCCACAGGCGCTTCGTTTCGTCCTCGGCCACACCGGTCTCAACGCCAATCTCGCTGACAGATTTCGGTCTATTGTCAACATCTTGCGCAATGGTGGCGAGATATCACGTGAACTGATTGAAGCCCGCTGCCACCGTGGCGCGGAAATCGCCCACAAGATGCGCTTCTCCGAAAACGTCTGCAATGGCATCCGCAACCTCGATGAACACTGGGATGGGTCCGGCAAGCCCGAACAGCATTCCGGCCGTGTCATCCCATTGTCATCTCAAATTGCTTTGCTGTCGCAGGTGACAGACGTTTTTTTTCAAACCAATGGCCGCGAAGCCGCCATTCGCGAAATCAACAACCGCTCCGGCAGTTGGTTTGCGCCTGATCTTGTTGAGGTGTTCAACGCCCTTTCCGACTCAGATGAGTTCTGGCACGCATTGAAGTCTACAGAACTGGGAGGGTTGGTGCTCGAACTCGAACCGGCATCAGAAGTGCGATTGGTCGACGACGACTATCTCGATGACGTGGCAACCGCTTTTGCCCAGGTCATCGACGCCAAATCATCTTTCACTCGCGGCCATAGCGAACGGGTCGCGGTTTTCGCCGATCTGATTGCCGAGGAACTGGGCCATTCCCCTGAAAAGCGGCGCTGGCTCAAACGGGCAGCACTGCTGCACGACATTGGCAAAGTCGCCATCAGCAACACCATTCTGGACAAACCGGCCAAACTTTCCAACGAAGAATTCGATGTGATAAAATCCCATCCTGTGCATTCCGCCGATATTTTGTCGGGCGTTTCGGTCTTTGCCGACATGGCGCAGGTGGCAAGAAGTCATCACGAACGGCTTGACGGCAAGGGCTATCCCGACGGATTGCAGGCCCACCAGATATCTCTCGACACGCGCATTATCACCACGGCAGATGTCTTCGATGCCTTGACCGCCGATCGCCCTTACCGGTCTGCCATGCCAGTGTCACAAGCCCTGTCGATCATGGCAAAGGACATAAACACCGCATTTGATCCCGTGTGTTTCGACGCCTTGCAACGCGCCTTGGCCAAAGCCGAAAGTGCGGCCGCATGAAACTTAATGGCTAGGGCAACCCCCGCAAGTTTCGAGTAGCCGCGTGATAGACAAATTGAAGCAATGGGCGAGAACGATCCGGCGTGATGTGCTGGCTCTTTGGTTGGCCGCACGTGATCCCCGTGTTCCGTGGTATGCAAAAGCTGCTGCTGGTGCCGTTGCAGCCTACGCTCTCAGTCCGATCGACCTGATACCCGACTTCATTCCGGTTCTTGGATATTTGGACGATCTGGTCATTGTGCCGGCCGGAATCCTAATCGCCGTGAAATTGGTGCCATCCGACCTCATGATGGAGTTCCGGCAGGAAGCCACCCGGCGCATCATGCCAGTCAGCCGAGCGGGATTGACTTTGATCGTCGCAATCTGGATTGCTGCGATGATTTTAGTGGCTTGGTTGCTTTGGCCTGTCTAAATTGGCATACTGTGTAACGCCGTTTGACAAAATCCCTGCGACAAGCCTAAACACGACACTCCGGAAAACCTCACGAGGGGTTGTGCCATGAGAATGTTCGAGCGAGCCTGACAGGGCCAAAACTGTCACTGCCCCCTTGAGGGGCACCTTGCAACGAAACCTCGTTTCGTCGCGCCGCGTCAATTAATGTCGTCTGCGCGATATCTGGAGCTCCCATGTTAAATCTGTTTTTCAAGTGGCTCGAACGCCGCGTCGACAGCTTTCCGTCCCACCTTCCTGAAATGCCCGAAGCCACTACGTGGGGTTTCATCCGCTTTTATTCGCGGCCCTTCTATCCGCTGCTTGCGGCGGGATTGATCCTGTCCGTCAGCATCGCGATTCTCGAAGTGCGCTTGTTTGCCTATCTTGGAACACTCGTTGACACCTTGGGCAGCGCCAACCGCGCAACATTCTGGCAGGAAAACAAGGTCTCGTTGCTGGCCTACGGCGCGATCGCCATCGTGCTGTTGCCAATCCTGACAATCACCGCAGATGCCATCGAGAACCAGGGCTTGCGCGGCAACTACGCCATGCGTATCCGCTGGCTGGCGCACCGTTATTTGCTGCGCCAGAGCATGGAATTTTTCCATAACGAATTCGCCGGCCGCATCTCAACCAAAATGATGCAGGCCGCCATGGGTGTGCGCGATGTCATCATGAAGCTGACACAAGTTGCCGCCTGGGTTTTCACATTCTTCATCACGGCCATCGCCTCATTCGCCTTGATTGACTGGCGCTTGGCCATCCCCATGATTGTGTGGATCAGCGGCTACGCCCTCGCCATGAGTTACTTCGTGCCCAGGCTCGGCAAGCTCTCGGAGCGCCAGGCCGACATGCGCTCCCTCGTCACCGGACGCGTTGTCGACACTTATACGAACATGCCAACAGTAAAGTTGTTTGCCCACACCGCCCGCGAAGATGACTATGCAAAGGAAGGCATGTCATGGATGCTGGACAGCGTTTACGCATCCATGCGCGTGTCAACCAACATGAACGCCACGTTGAACATTCTCAACGGCTTGCTTCTGACATCGACAACTGCTGTCGCTACATGGCTATGGTATGGCAACCTCATCAGCGTCGGCGCAATCGCCTTTGCCACCGGGCTGGTTTACCGCATGCTCGGCATGGCCTTCTGGCTGATCTGGGAAATGGCCAGCCTGTTCGAGGATTTTGGCGTGGTGAAAGATGGCGTCGATGTCATCGCCCGCGAGCAAGCCGTCAAGGACAAGGCAGGCGCTTTGCCTTTGCGCGTAACGGCAGGCGAAGTGCGGTTCACATCACTCAGTTTCAACTACGGAAAACCCCGGGGAGAAAATGGCCTGCAGGTCATTGATGATTTGACGCTCACCATCAAGCCAGGGGAAAAGGTGGGGCTTGTCGGTCGTTCTGGCGCTGGCAAATCCACCATCGCCAATCTGTTGTTGCGTTTCTATGACACGGCATCCGGATCAATCATGATCGATGGCCAGAACATCGCCGATGTGACCCAGGAAACCTTGCGCGCTGCCATTGGCGTGGTGACCCAGGACACATCTCTTCTTCATCGCTCGGTGCGCGACAACATTCGCTATGGCCGCCCGGACGCCACAGAAAGCGAAATCATCGCCGCCGCCGACAAGGCCCACGCCAGTGAATTCATTGCCAATCTTGTCGACCTCAATGACCGCACCGGCTTCGATGCCCATGTCGGCGAACGCGGTGTGAAATTGTCCGGTGGCCAGCGCCAGCGTGTGGCCATCGCCCGCGTGTTGCTGAAGAATGCACCCATTCTCATTCTTGATGAAGCGACATCGGCACTTGATTCGGAAGTCGAAGCGGCAATCCACGAGAACCTGAACATTCTCATGGAAGGCAAGACGGTCATTGCCGTGGCTCACCGCCTGTCAACCATCGCCGCCATGGATCGGTTGATCGTCATGGATAAAGGCAAAATTGTCGAAGAAGGCACCCACGCCCGACTGGTAAAGAGAAAGGGCGGGCTTTATGCCAGCTTGTGGAAACGCCAATCCGGAGGCTTCCTGATTCCCGAAGACATCAAGAAGCCGGAAGCAGCAGAGTAATACGGCCTTAACCACACTTCTGCCACATGCGTGCGGAATGTGCCCCGGTCGAAGAGGGAATTCTGTATGAAAAACATTGCTGTCGCTCTCACCACCGCCGCGTTTCTGGCCGCCTGTTCCACCAACCCCTACACCGGTGAACAACAGGTTTCCAAGGGCCTGCTGGGTGCTGGTACAGGTGCGGCCTTGGGCGGAGCCGCGGGCGCATTGCTCGGTGCCACAACCAGTATCAAAACGCGCAAAGCCGCCCTGATCGGTGCCGGTATTGGCGCGCTCGCTGGCACAGGTGTTGGTGTTTACATGGATCAGCAGGAAGCAAAACTGCGCCAACGCCTGCAGAACTCCGGTGTGTCCGTCACCCGTGTTGGCGACAGCATAGTCCTCAACATGCCGTCCAACGTCACATTTGCTGTCGATGAAGCGGACGTGAAGCCGCAATTCTACGATACGCTGAATTCCGTTTCGATCGTCCTCCAGGAATACAACCAGACGATCATTGATGTGATCGGCCACACCGATTCGGACGGCGCTGATGATTACAACTATGATCTCTCCCGCCGCCGTGCCAATTCCGTCGCACAATATCTTGTGACCCAGCAGAACGATCCCAATCGATTTTCTGTCGAAGGCCGTGGCGAGCAACAGCCCATTGCCTCCAATGAATCAGCCAACGGCAAGGCCCAGAACCGCCGCGTCGAGATTACGATCCAGCCTTTGACGTGATTCGAAGTCGGGAATGATTGAGCCGCGCTACACCGTTGCGTTTGGCGCACTTAAGCACGACGCCGCTCTCAGGCTTTCTGAAGAAATTGAAAAGGATTTGCGCTTTGATGCCCTTGCCATAAGCATCAACGAAACCGACGAGCGCGCAAATCTTTGGGAGGTCATCGCCTACTTTGCTTCACGCGATGAATGCGAGGCCTTGCACAAGTCGTTGGGCTTGTCAGCGATGATGATTGCAAAAGTCCCGGACGCAGACTGGGTGCGCCAATCCCTCGCAGGTCTGTCACCTGTCATGGCCGGCCGCTTTTATCTGTATGGCTCACACGACAGAAACGTGCGCCGCGCGGGCGGAATTTCATTGGAAGTGGACGCCGGAACAGCCTTTGGCACCGGCCATCACGCCACCACCGCTGGCTGTCTTTTGGCGCTCGATGGAATTTTGAAAAAATGCCAGCCCAGGCGCATTCTCGACGTGGGCTGCGGCACCGGGGTACTCGCCATTGCCGCCGTTCGTGCAACCCGCCAGTCAGCAATCGCATCGGATATCGACCCGGAAGCAGTTGCCGTCACACGCGCCAACGCCAAAATAAATCACGTGGCACCAATGCTGAAAACCGTTTTGGCAGCCGGATTGGATCATCGCCTGTTGCGAACCCAGTCACCGTTCGACCTGGTATTTGCCAACATCCTGGCCCGCCCGTTGGCACGCTTGGCCCATGGCCTCAGCCGCTGTCTGTCGTCAGGTGGCCGCTTGATCCTGTCTGGGCTGACAATTGATCAGGTCCAGTGGATATCCGCTTGCTACCGCAATGACGGTCTTGTGCTGGAACGAAGGATTATACTTGGCAACTGGGCAACACTCGTGATGGTGCGCCCTGCCCTGTGGCGCAAGTCGCCGCAAATCGATCCGCCAGTTGCCGGTCAGCTCACTGTCAGTTGCAAGAAAAATTGAATCACCCGGACAGTTGTGTAGAAGCAGTCTTGCGGCATTTATGGGTTACCCTCTGCACTGTTTGGAGACATTATGGCCAGTTCGACCACCCCCCACGCCACGCGACTTCAACTCCTTCGTGGCGTCATGAAACGCCACAAGATTACCGCCTATCTGGTGCCTCGCCAGGACGAATTTCAGGGCGAGTACGTCGCTCCCTATGCAGAACGCCTGAAATGGCTGACGGGGTTTGCCGGTTCCTGGGGCGTGGCATTGATCACTTTGAAGGAAGCCGCGATATTTGTGGACGGCCGCTACACCATTCAGGTTGGCGAACAGACTGAAACAAAACTGTTCAAACCTCACCACCTGATTGATCACCCGCCAGCATCCTGGATCGGGAAAAATCTGCGCAAAGGCGACCGCTTGGGGTTTGACCCCTGGCTCACCACCATTGCAGATGCCGCAAAATTGCGGCTCGCATGCGACGAAATTGGCGCACGCCTTCTCCCTGTGAATGACAACTTGATTGACATGGTTTGGGCCGACCAACCAAAACGGCCAACCGCCCTGGTAAAGGTCCAACCCCAACAGTTCGCCGGTCGCAGTGTGGCGGACAAGCTCGCGGACATGTCCGCCGAACTGGCAAAAGCAGGAGCCGATGCTCTCGTGTTGTCCGACACAAGCTCCGTATCTTGGCTGTTCAACATCAGGGGCGATGACATCCCATTCACGCCAGTGGTTGCCGCCTATGCAATCGTTAGGAGAAAAGGAAAATCGGAAATCTTCATCGACCCGGCAAAGGTGCCGGAAGATGTCCGCGACCACCTCGCCAAACACGCGTCAGTCTCTAAACGCGAAAAAATGGCGGTCGCAGTCTCTTCTCTGGGTAGCAAAAAGAAGGTCATGATTGACCACGCCGCAACCCCAGAACAGGTACGGCTTGCACTTGCGAAGTCAAAAACCACCATCATTCCTGCGCCTGATCCCTGTACACTTCCAAAAGCCCAAAAGAACACCACTGAACAGCAAGGTGCGCGCGCCGCCCACCTGCGCGATGGTGCCGCCATGGTAAAATACCTGCACTGGCTGGAGAACGAAGCACCTCTTGGCACTTTGGATGAGTGGACCGCAGCACAACGGCTAAAGGCATTCCGCGCTGAATCGGAAGTCTTTCTTGACCTGTCGTTCAGCGTTATTTCCGCTGTTGCAGGCAATGCTGCAATTCCACACTATAGCGTGACGCCTGAGTCAGCCCGTCCCCTGTTGATGAACCAGATATATCTGATCGATTCCGGCGGCCAGTACCAGGACGGCACGACCGACGTCACCCGCACCACCATCATTGGTCAGCCGACGGATGAAATGAAGGACCGCTTTACCCGTGTGCTGAAGGGCATGATCCAGCTTTCAGTCCTCAGGTTTCCCAAATCCACGACAGGCGCACAAATTGATGCCCTGGCCCGCGCCGCATTGTGGAAAGCGGGTCTCGACTATGATCACGGCACCGGCCATGGCGTAGGGTCCTATCTCAGTGTGCACGAAGGTCCTGCCCGCATCAGCAAATCCAGCCACGTCGCTTTGCAGCCCGGCATGATCATGTCCAACGAGCCCGGCTTTTACAAAGCCGGCCAATTCGGCATTCGTATTGAAAACCTGTTGCTGGTCAAAAAACCCGAGGCCATCAAGGGCGGCAATCGCGACATGATGGGGTTTGAAACTCTCACTCTTTGCCCGATAGAACGCCGGTTGATCGAACAGCGGCTTCTGACGCGCGAGGAACTGGATTGGCTGGATGCTTACCATGCAAACGTCTGGCGGTCTTTGCGGCCCATGGTCGATGGCCCAACTGCAAAATGGTTGACCAAGGCGTGCGGTCCCATCAGGTAACGATAAGCCGGAACACCGCAACACTTGCCGCACCCATGGCGATAACGACGAGCAACGGCAACCGGAGGAGCGCTGCAACCAGGGTTACAGCACCGGCCAACATCTCTGCAGGTCCTTGCAGAAAAACTGTTGGCGCAATGACGGCCACAAGAATGGCGGGCGGCACGGCGTCCAACGCGGCTTTTGCTCGTCCTTCAATGCTCCGCCCTTGCAGCAGCCAATAGCCCGCCAGCCGTGTCCCATAGGTCGCAAATCCCATGCAAACAATGGCAGCGAGAATGGTCCAGTCAACAGTCATGCAACGGCAACGTTTCGATAGCTGACCATGGCAACGAGCATGCCAGCAAAACCACCTGCCAGAATGTACCAGGCACCCGGCAAATGCATCTTGCACAAGACTGCAGTGATGGAACTGGCAGCGAGAATGGCAAACGTTGATTTGCCTTTCCAGAACCCCGCAAGCACGGCGATGAACATGGCGGCAAACGCAAAATCCAGGCCATAGCGCGCCGGTTCGCCAATGGATTTTCCAAACCAGGCACCCAGCCCGCAGAACAAGATCCAGTTTGGCCACAACGGAAAGGCAACGCCGAAGAAGTAGGACGGTGTCAGCGGCTTCTCGATCACCCGCCGCTCCAGCATCGCCCACGCTTCATCGGTCAACCAAAACATCAGGAGGCTGGCCCGCCACTTTGGAAAGGAAGAAATATGCCGCGACACCGAGGCAGACATCAACACATGTCGCAAACCCACCGTTGCTATGGTGAATACAAGCAGCGCCAGCGGCATTCCCGATGACCACAAGTCCATGGCAACAAACTGTGCGGCTCCGGAGTAAACCCCCGCACTCATCAGAACGGCTTCAAGTGGAGACAACCCCTTTGACGCCGCCACCGTGCCCCACAAGGCCGCAATGGGTGCATAGGCAATCGTCATCGGAGCAATATCGGCGATGCCGCGCTTGAATTCAGCTTGGTCCATCCCTAGCGGCCCACCCGCTTGAACCATTCTGCTTCGTCGATAACTTCGACACCATGCTTCTGTGCATCCTTGAGTTTTGACCCCGCTCCGGGACCTGCGACCAGCAGATCAGTCTTCTTCGACACTGAGCCAGCCACCTTTGCGCCCAAACGCTCCGCCATGGCCTTCGCTTCATCGCGCGTCATCTGCTCGAGGGCACCAGTGAATACCACCGTCTTGCCGGCAACCGGCGAAGCCGTCGCGACTGTTTCCAAAGCCCGCGGTGAAACTTCAAGCAGCAGCGCGTCAACCACAGCAACATTGTGCGCTTCAGAAAAAAACTGCACCAAAGATTCTGCCACCACCCCGCCAATCCCGTCATGCGACATCAATTCAATCCATGCATCACCTTCGGGAGTTTTTCCGGCTGCGATCATCTGCTCCTTGAAGTGGCCCGCAGACCCGTAAGCCCGTGCCAGCAACCGTGCTGTGGTTTCCCCGACATGACGGATACCGAGTGCAAAGATGAACCGGTCGAGTCCAACATCCCGTCTCGCATTGATGGCGTCAAACAGATTGCGTGCACTGGAATCGCCCCAGCCATCCCGGTCTTTCAATTTGACCTCAGCTGTTGAGTCGCGCCTTTCCAGCGTGAAAATATCCTGCGGGCCGTGCAAAAGTCCAAGCTGATCAAACTCTTCGACAATCTTGTCGCCCAACCCTTCTATGTCGAAAGCATTGCGCGAGGCAAAGTGCTTCAGTCTTTCCACCCTTTGTGCATCGCAAATCAGGCCACCAGTGCACCGCCGCACCGCATCCGCCTTGCCTGGTGCGCGTTCTTCCCGCTCGGCATGACTCCCGCAAACCGGACATGTCTTGGGATACTCATAGCTGCGAGAGGTCGTTGACCGCTTGCCCAACACAACGCTGACAATTTGCGGGATCACATCGCCCGCCCTTTGCACCACCACAGTGTCGCCAATCCGGATGTCTTTGCGCGCAATCTCGTCTTCATTGTGCAAAGTGGCGTTGGAAACCACCACCCCACCCACGGTGACAGGACGCAGCCGCGCCACTGGAGTGAGCGCACCAGTTCGACCAACCTGAATGTCTATGGCATCGAGGATGGTTGTTGCTTGCTCGGCTGAAAACTTGTGCGCCATTCCCCACCGTGGGCTGCGCGACACAAACCCGAGCCTTTCCTGGAGCGCAATGTCATTGACCTTGTAGACAACACCATCAATGTCATATCCTAATGTGGAGCGCAGGGATTCGATCTTGCGAAAATGCTGCAAAAGCATGTCCGTCGTAGTGCACAGCTCCATCAACGGATTGACTGGAAGTCCCCACTGTTTGAACGCCTGCACAATGTCATATTGTGTAGTTGCGGGTAGATCAGGTGCCTCGCCCCAGGCATAGGCAAAAAACCGCAAAGGCCGTTGCGCTGTAACGGCAGGATCAAGCTGCCGCAAGGAACCTGCCGCCGCATTGCGTGGATTGGCAAATGTTTTTTCACCCGCACGCACCGCATTTTCATTCAGTGCAGAAAAATCCTCATGTGACATGTAGATTTCACCACGTATTTCCATGATCCGCGGAACATTGCCTTTGAGCTTGCGTGGCACATCTTGCACCATGTGGACATTGGCCGTGACATTCTCCCCTTCCGCTCCATCACCGCGCGTGGCAGCTTGGACCAATACGCCATCCTCGTAGCGGATCGATAGGGAAAGTCCGTCGATCTTGGGTTCCGCCGTCATGGCAACTTTGGCATCAGGTCCAAGGTTGAGAAACCGCCGGATACGTTCCACAAACTCAATGACATCTTCATCGGCAAACGCATTTGCCAGCGATAGCATGGGCACACGGTGCTTTACCTTGCCAAATTTTTCCGCCGAAGCTGCTCCGACCCGTTGGGTTGGTGACGTCAGCTTTGCCAACTGTGGATGCGCGGCTTCCAAATCCAGCAACCGCAGTCTCAGTTCGTCATAGGCGGCATCAGAAATCGACGGAGCATCGTCCTGATAATACGCCATGTCATGCGTTGCGATCTCGGCCGACAATTTCTCATGCTCAGCCCAAGCGTCTACAGATTTTTTCGTGCCCACCATGACCACTACACTGAACCAGCCAGCAGCCGCTCGGCCTGGGCGCGGGCTTCGTTCGTGACCGAAGCGCCAGACAGCATCCGCGCCAGTTCTTCCCGGCGGCTCAAATCCGACAATGGCTGCACCCGCGTAACCATGCGTTTGCTTCCCACATCTTCCATCTTTGAAATCAGGAAATGGTGCTTGGCCCGCGCTGCCACTTGCGGAGAATGTGTCACAGCGATCACTTGCAAGGTACTGCCAAGTTGCGCCAACCGCTTGCCGATGGCATCTGCAACCGCCCCGCCAACACCGGTGTCAATTTCGTCAAACACCAGAACGGGTGCCGAGCCTTTCGAAGCAAGCACGACCTTGAGTGCCAACATGAATCGCGCCAACTCACCGCCTGACGCCACTTTCATCAACGGCTGCAATGGCGTGCCAGGATTTGCCGCCACCACGAACTCTACGCGGTCAATACCGTGCGGCCCAGGCTTGGCAGCATCAGGCTCGACATTGACCCCGATACGCGCTTTTTCCAGTTTGAGTGAAGGCAGTTCGGCCATAACCGCTTTGCTGAGCTTTGCGGCGGTCTTGCTGCGTGCTGCACTCAAACCATCGGCAGCCGTTTCAAATGCTGCTTTCGCGGCTGCATGGGCCTTTTCCAGGTCAGCCAATTTTTTGCCGCCATCTGAAATGGCAGTCAGTTCTGTTTCAAAACGCGATTGCACGGAGGCCAAACCATCGACCGTGCATTTGTATTTTCGCGCCGCCGCCCGCAGGGCAAACAGGCGCTCTTCTGATGTTTCAAGGTCTCGCGCATTGAAGGCAAAGCTGCGTCTGGCATCATCCACCACCCGCACCGCCTCGGAAAACTCGGTCAAAAGCCGGTCTGCAGTAGCGCAAACCTGGTCCAGCCTGCCACCGGCCGTAGCCTTGCGCCGTTCAAGTTTGCGCAGTGATGCGCTGATCTTGGCCTGTCCCGCACCATCACCATTCATGGCGGCTTCCAACTCGTCGAGTGCCGAAATGTACTGTTCCGACTGCATCATCAATTGACGTGCTTCGGCGAGCTTCTGCTCTTCATCCGGCAACGGCTGCAATTGCGCAAGTTCGGCAACAGCATGTTCAAGATAGTCACGTTCGACTTCTGCCCGCGCCAACATTGCTCGGTGCTCGCCAAGCGCTGACTGGATGCTGCTCAAAGCCGTCCACAATTCACAGACACGCGCAGCTGACGCTTCAAGTCCGCCAAACGCATCAACCAGACTGCGGTGCTCTGAAACATCAACCAGGGCGCGGTCAGCGTGCTGGCCGTGCAATTCCACCAGTCTTGCAGCCACCTGGCGCAAAAGATTAATGCTCAACGGCTGGTCATTGACCGTCGCCTTGCTGGCACCTTCTGCCGTTTGAGTGCGTCGAATGACAAGTTCGCCTTCAATATCAAACTCCCTTTCGGCCAGCAGAGCTAACGCCGCGTGTCCCTTCGGAAGATTGAATGCGACAGTGATGCTGCCTTTGGCCTGCCCGCTGCGCACCAGCGAGGCATCGCCGCGCGCCCCCAATGCCAAACCAAGCGCGTCCAGCAGGATAGACTTGCCGGCACCTGTTTCACCTGTCAGCACAGTCACACCACCATCCAGCGTGAGATCAAGCTTCTCGATCAAGACAATGTCGCGAATGGAAAGGGCTGTCAGCATACTGCCATAATAGCTGAGTCAGATGCACAGGGCGATAGCCCTGTGGAGAACCAGATCAGCCGGTAAAGCCCTGGAAAGCGCGGCTTATCCAGCTGCGGTCATTGGCTACTGGCGCCTGGCCGTTGCTGGAGACCAGCTGGTAGGCATCCCGGTACCACGTGCTGTTGGGAAAATTATGCCCCAAAACCGCCGCTGCCGTTTGCGCCTCGGATACCACCCCCATGGCCATGTACCCCTCAGATAGCCGGTACAGCGCCTCAGGTGTGTGCGACGTTGTTTGATAATCCGTGACCACCCGTTTGAATCTGTTCACCGCCGCAAGATAGGATCCGCGCTTCAGGTAATAGCGTCCAATTTCCATTTCCTTGGCGGCCAGATGGTCGCGGGCTACCAGAACTTTCTTTTGGGCATCCACAGCATATTGCGATTCTGGAAAGCGCCGACTCACCTCCTCCAGGGATTCAAGCGCTTTTTCAGTTTGCGATTGGTCACGCGCAATGTCGTTGATTTGCTCATATTCCGACAGGCCCACCAGATAGTAGGCATAAGGCGTATCCTTGTGGCCTGGATGCAAAGAAATAAACCGCTTGCAGGCATTGATCGCGTCGTCAAACGACTTGCGCTGGTAATGCGAAAAGCCTTGCATCAACAACGACTTCGTTGCCCACTTGGAATAGGGGTGGCGGCGCTCGACATCAGCGAATTTGACGGCAGCGGTCTTGTAGTTGCCGCTGTTCAGCTGGCTGAGGCCTTCATTGTAAAGTCCCGCTACTTGTTTGTCGTCGGCAGGCCCGAGATCTGGCGACAAGGCATCACCAAGTTCCGCTTTCGACGTATCCCCGCTACCGAAAACATCGTCCAACACACTGCCCGCCGAGCAACCGCACAGCAAAAGAGCAATAACTGTGCCAGCAATCCATTGTTTCAACCCAGTTGGTGAAATCGTCAAATCCATAGGTGTCCGTTATCAGAACTGGCGCGAAGGCTCCAGAAGAACCGCTTAAAGGCAAAAAACCCGGCGGAATTTGGGCCGCCGGGCTTGCAGGAGTGGTGGAGAAACAGCGTAATTTCCGGTTTATGTCTCAGTTCGCCTGCCGTCGCAAAAAAGCCGGGATGGCCAACTGGTCGTCATCCAGGTTTTGCGCGTGCTGCGGTTCGAGTGCAGTGGAACGGGTTGGCGTATGGATGCTGGGCTCTGGTCGTTCGACTGCTGCCACTTCCTGGACTTTAGCCGCAGGAGCAGCTGCAACTTCACGACGCCCCAGACCTACATTGGCGAGGCGTTCAAAAATCCCCTTGCGGCGCTTTGCGGCGTGTTCGGCAATGCTTTCGATGCGGCCTTGTTGGACGGCAACCTGCTTCTGGGCAATTTCGGGGAATTCATCAAGCGAAGGAATGCGCGGCGCAACCGTGCGGGTCACTTGCACGTCCGGAACCGGCATGGTTTCTGCAACAGGCGTGGCGTCAAAGGCGCGCGCCGTTGCTGCCGGACGAGCCACCATCGGTGCTGGTTTCACAATTTTGATGGGCGAAGGTTGCTTGCCCGTGAAGCCGAATACCTGTCGCTGCGGATCGCCGGAAACGACAGGAGCATCAGCAGCATTTTCAGTTTCGGCCCTGTTGGTGAACGCTTCTTCGGTGAGCCCCGTGGCCACCACAGACACGCGCATGGTTCCTTCCAGGGCATCATCAAATGTGGCACCCAGGATGATGTTGGCCTCAGGGTCAACTTCTTCGCGGATTCGGGTTGCGGCTTCATCCACTTCGTAGAGCGTCAAATCAGGACCACCAGTAATCGAAATCAACAATCCGCGCGCACCGCGCATGGAAACATCATCCAGCAACGGATTGGCGATGGCGGCTTCCGCCGCTTCGATGGCACGGCGTTCACCCGATGCTTCACCGGTCCCCATCATCGCTTTGCCCATCTCGCTCATGATGGCGCGAACATCTGCGAAATCAAGATTGATCAAACCCTCTTTCGTCATCAATTCTGTGATCGAAGCCACACCGGAATACAACACCTGGTCCGCCATGGCGAAGGCCGCGGCAAACGTCGTCTTCTCATTGGCAACGCGGAACAGGTTCTGGTTTGGAATGACAATCAGGGTATCAACAAAACGCGCCAGTTCTTCGATGCCCCGCTCGGCGGTTGCCAGTCGGCGCACGCCTTCAAAATGAAACGGTTTGGTGACAACACCAACCGTGAGAATGCCTTGCTCTTTTGCCGCCCGCGCAATCACAGGTGCAGCACCTGTGCCAGTACCTCCACCCATTCCTGCCGTGATAAATGCCATGTGCGCACCAGCAAGGTGGTCGATGATTTCTGGCAAGGCCTCCTCGGCTGCGGCCGCACCGATTTGCGGTTGCGAGCCTGCACCCAGTCCTTGTGTCAGGGCGGTACCCATCTGAATCCGGCGCTCCGCCGCATTTTGCATCAGGGCTTGCGCATCCGTGTTTGCAACAACAAATTCAACGCCCTCCAGCCGGCTTTCAATCATGTTGTTGACGGCATTGCCACCGGCCCCACCGACGCCGAAAACCGTTATCCGAGGCTTGAGTTCTGAAAGATTTGGTACCGTAAGCTTGATTGTCATGAGGCTGCCCAATGAGTGATCCCGAAGGTGAATTTGTTACTCAAACTCTAACAAATGGTTAACAAAAGCTAACGAACACCCCGGCAATCAAACTAATTTTGATTCAGTTCGAGTCACGCCGCTATTCTGGCATTAACCCTGACCATTCCACCCGGAACCGGGCAACTGAATCGTGCGGTCCAGCCAAGGTTGCGTTAGATTGCAGCCAAATTGATTCGACTCCGGAGCTCAAAAATGAAGAATCACCTGCTGCCCATCGCCATCTGTGCGGCGGCAATGGCCCTGCCCGCTAAAGTCGAAGCTGTAGAAGTCTCAGGCATTGGCAACCCGTTGGACAACCTGCTGTTTCAGGGCGGAACCCAGATTGACTTTGATTCCGTGCCGCCAAAAACCGATTTTGAATC
>JAYVKC010000030.1:0-21600 GCA_043768765.1 Hyphomicrobiales bacterium
ATCAGCCACAGGCTCAAGAAATGTGCATGGGATGACGACTACTTTGTTCTCGCTATGACTCATATGCAATAGCCCTGCCCCGCAAGGGGGGAAGGAAGAAAGGGTCGATTCACGATGCCGCTGGTATAAGGGCCAATCGGCAATTGACGGACGAATTTGTGGCCTTTGAGGCGTCGGTTGCGCAGGTCTTCCCACAAACGCCGTTCAGCCTCGGTATCGGAGTGACGAAGCTGACGCGCGCGACTGCGCTGGATATGACAGAGGTTGGCCATGGAGAAAAGACGGCTACGACGCGCGAATCCGTCGCGTGCACCACGAAGCGCCCTCAATCAATCCGCAAACGCCGCAGCCATCAGCCGTTGCGTGTAGGGATCGCGGGGGTTGCCGATTACTTCATCTGGTGTCCCCTCCTCCACCAAGCGCCCGTCCTTCATCACCATGATATGATCCGCCATGGCACGCACGACGGCGAGGTCGTGGCTGATGAACAGGTAGGACAGGCCATGCTTCTGTTGCAGGTCGCGCAACAGATCGACGATCTGCCGCTGTACCTGCCGGTCCAGCGCCGATGTTGGCTCATCCAGTACAACCACTTTTGGCTTGAGGATGATCGCCCGCGCAATCGCCAGCCGCTGCCGCTGCCCACCGGAAAATTCATGCGGGTAGCGATGGCGCAAACCCGGATCAAGTCCGACTTCTTGCAATGCCTGCACCGCGCGTTTGTCGCGCTGTGCTGCCGTAATCCCCGGCTCGTGCACCAACAAGCCCTCGGTGACAATCTGGGCTGCCGTCATGCGCGGGGAAAGGGATCCAAAAGGATCTTGCAACACCACCTGAATATGCCGCCGCAAGGGCCGCATTTCCGATTTGCCATGGCTCGAAATCGCAGTGCCATCGAAAGTGATGGCACCTTCACTGGGCAACAAACGCAACAGCGCACGGGCCAGGGTTGATTTGCCAGACCCCGACTCACCCACAATGCCGATGGTCTGGCCTTCGCGCAACGTGACCGACACCCGGTCCACGGCTTTGAGGACGATGCTGTTGCCCGCCAGAAACCCACCGCCGATTTGAAACGAGACCCGTAAATCGGTGCCCGTAAGTACAGTAGGTGCATTGGCACGAACCGGATTCTTTCGGCCCTGCGGCTCAGCATTCAGCAAGGCCTTTGTGTAAGGATGCGCGGGAGCGGCAAACAGTGCCGTCGTCACTCCATGTTCCACCACTTCGCCCTCGCGCATGACATAAACGCGGTGCGCGATGCGTTTGACGATGTTGAGATCGTGCGTGATGAACACCATCCCCATGCCCAATCGGCGTTGCAGGTCCGCCATGAGGGCAAGGATTTCTGCCTGGATCGTGACATCGAGGGCCGTGGTGGGTTCATCCGCAATCAGCAATTCCGGATTGTTGGCAAGCGCCATGGCAATCATCACGCGCTGCCGCTGCCCGCCCGACATTTCATGCGGGTAAGACCCCATGCGTCGCTCGGCTTCACCAATGCTGACCAGCTTCAGCATCTCAAGCGCGCGCACCCGTGCGGCCCGATGGCCCAATTGCTGGTGCTGCCGGATCGGCTCGATCAGCTGGTCACCAATGGTATAGAGCGGATCCAGCGAAGTCATCGGTTCCTGGAAGATCATCGTGATCTTGCGCCCGCGAATGTTGTTCAGATCACGTTTCGGCAAGCCGACAAGATTGGTGCCGTGGAAAAGCGCCTTGCCCGTCGCCTCGCCATTTGACGCCAGCAAGCCCATCGCCGCCATCATCAGTTGGCTTTTGCCGGAACCCGACTCCCCTACTATGGCAACAGTCTCGCCCGCGTTGACGTGCAAGCTCACACCTTTGACCGCCTGCACCATGCCGTCCATGGTGCGGAATCTGACGCGCAGGTCTTCCAGTTTGAGCACCGGTTCAACCATCTCACCGGTCCTTGGGATCAAGCGCGTCACGCAACCCGTCGCCGATGAAGTTCAATGCAAACAGCGTCGTGGTCAGAAAAAACGACGGCACCACCAACAGCCACAACGCATTTTCCATGTTGCGCGACCCTTCATAGATCTGCACGCCCCAACTCGACATCGGTTCCTGCACGCCCAATCCGAGATAGGACAGGAAACTCTCGAGGATGATCACCTGCGGCACCAGCAGCGTGACAAAGATCACAACCGGCCCCAGCATGTTGGGAATGATGTGGCGAAACAGGATGCCACGGCTGGAAACACCCAGCGCTTCGGCGGCCTGCACATATTCCTGCCGCTTCAGTGACAGTGTTTGACCGCGAACGATGCGCGCCATGTCCAGCCACAGCACCGCACCTATGGCGACAAACATCAGCAGAAAGTTCCGCCCGAAAAACACCACCAGCATGATGACGAAAAAGGTGAACGGCAGCGAGTAAAGTATGTCGACCGCCCGCATCATGATTTCATCGGCCTTGCCCCCCAGAAACCCGGACAACGCACCATAAATCACGCCAATGAATACAGCGACGAGACCGGCCAGCAAGCCCACCGCCAAAGACACACGGCCAGCGACCAAGGTACGCGTCAGGAGATCGCGCCCGCTGATGTCGGTGCCCAGATAGAAATGGTTTCGCCCCACGGCGGCACTCAGCACCAGCGATGTGCCATCATCCGAACGGCTTTCAATGCGCGCGTCGTCAAAGGCATCAGAGCGGTCGATGTAGCGCGTCACCCGCCCGTCCACCCCCGTCGGATTTGTGACCGTCACGCTGATCCGCGAACCTTCGTCTTTCCACGCCGCCACCTCGACTTTGGCCCGTTTCAGGCTCTCGCGCAGTTGCGCCTCGATTTCCGATTTCTGCGGATAGGCCTCCAGGCTCGGTGCCACGCGCACATGGCTGCGATAGATGGTGGTATAGTCATGGCCGGTGAACAAGGGACCAAACAGGCATACCAGCACAATCAGCCCGAGATACATCGCACTTGCCGTGGCCGGTTTGTTGGCCAGCAACCGTCGCCACGCATCATGCCACAACGATCTCCCGCGCATCATTGCCGGTGCGTCAGTCATAGCGCACCCGGGGATCAACAATCGCATAAAGAAGATCGACGACCAGATTGAAAAGAATCGTGAAAACCGCAATCACCACGACCGTGCCCATGACCAGCGTGTAGTCCCGGTTCAGCGCCGCATCGATGAAGTAGCGGCCAATGCCCGGAATTTGGAAAATGGTTTCGACGATCAAAGAGCCTGTGACCAATCCGGCGGCAGCGGGTCCGGCGTAGGAGACGACCGGCAGCAACGCACCCCGCAAGGCATGGCGCACGATGACGGCGTAATCCGACAATCCCATGGCGCGCGCGGTACGGATATGGTGGCCTTGCAGCGCCTCAATCATCGAGCCGCGCATCAACCGCGCAAACACCGCGATATAGGGCATGGAAAGCGTGAGCACCGGACCCGCCATGCTCGACAACCGGCCATTGTTCCACCCGCCAATGTCAATCCATTTCAGCCACAGGCCAAAAACCAGTTGCACAACAGGTGCGATGACAAAGGTTGGGATGGTGGAACTGGCCGTGGCAAAAGACATGACAGCGAGGTCCACGAGCTTGTTCTGCCGCAACGCGGCAACAACGCCCATGCCACACCCCAAAACCACGGCGAGGGTGAGAGCCAACGACCCCAGCAGCATCGACACCGGCAGTCCTTCCGCAAAAAGTTCCGCCACCGAAAAGTTCAACAGTTTGTAGCTGGGTCCCAGATCGCCACGCAGCAGATTGCCAAGATAGAAGACGTACTGTTTCCAGATCGGCTCATTGAGGTGGTACACACGCTCAAGATTGGCCAGGATTTCCGGCGCAATGTTCTTCTCGCCGCTGAACGGCCCGCCCGGTGCCACCCGCATCAGGAAAAACGAAATTGTGATGACGAGAAACAGCGTCGGAATGGTGACGAGCAACCGCCGGATGAGATAGCGCAGCATTCATTGTCCCCCATGCGTGAAACGCCGCCCCGGGGACGGCGTTTCAAGCGGGCTGCACTATTCTTTGCTGATGAACCGCGATGGGTGCTTGTCCATCACATTGTCAACAAATCCTTTGACTTTCGCCGACACGAGATTGTGCGTGCTGTAGTAGAGCAATGGCATGATCGGTTGTTCGGCCACAAGAATGGCCTCGGCCTCCGCCAGCAGTTTCATGCGCTTTGCCGGATCGCTTTCCACTGATGCTGCATCCGTGAGCTTGTCGAACTCGGCATTTGACCATTCGCCATAATTATTGCCGTTTCCGGTATGGCCAAGGTCGAGGAACGTCACCGGGTCTTTGTAGTCGGCAATCCAGCCGGCCCGCGCCACGTCGAACTTGCCTTTTTCCTCAAGGTAACTGTAGTGCGAGGCACCATCGGTGTTGATCAGCGTCACTTCAAAACCAAAGGGTTTGAGCATGTCCTGAAATGCCACGGCCGTGTTTTTGTGGTTCTCGGATGTGTTGTAACGCAGTTCCATTTTCATCGGCTTGGCAGGGCTGATGCCCGCCGCCTCGAACACTTTCTTGGCAGCGTCTTCACGGTCGAGCTGATCCATCTTGGAAAATTCAGCCATCGGCGGTGTATAACCTTCCACCCCCGGCGGCACGAGCGAATAGGCCGGGATCATGGCATTCTGCCACACTTTTTCCGCCAGATAATCGCGGTCCACCACAGCGGAAATCGCATTGCGCAGCTTGACGTCATTCCACGGTGCCACCTGCGATTTGAAGATATAGTAGTAGGTTCCAAGCTGTGGCGT
This sequence comes from Hyphomicrobiales bacterium, assembly GCA_043768765.1. GTDB lineage: Bacteria > Pseudomonadota > Alphaproteobacteria > Rhizobiales > Aestuariivirgaceae > Aestuariivirga. Next base: position 4,757 of record JAYVKC010000030.1, read on the forward strand.
GAGATGCACCTGTTCGCCGAATTTTGCCCGCATTTCTGTCAGTTGTTCGGTGGGGAAGTCATTCATGCTGTCGAGTTCACCAGCTTCAAATCGCTTGAGCCCGGCACTGCGGTCCTCCGCCGGAATGAAGTTCACCGCATCGAGCTTGACACTCGCGGCGTCCCAGTACTTCGCGTTCTTCACTGCCTTGATGTGATCGTTCGGGACATTTTCCGCAAGAATGAACGGCCCGTTGCTCACCATGTTGCCGGGCTTGACGAAATCATCCTTGAACTTTTCCACATTGGCAGGCTGCACCGGAAACATCGCCTGATGCGTCAGCATTTCCAGAAAATACGGTGTTGCACCTTTCAGTGTCACTTCCAGGGTGTTGGCATCGATGGCCTTGACCGCCAGTTCTTCCGGCTTTTTCTTGCCGGCCACGATATCCTCGGCGTTGAGGATGGGATTGGCCATCGCCGCGTATTCAGCCCCTGTCGCCGGCGTGACCAGCCGCTGCCAGGCAAATACAAAGTCGCTGGCCACCACCGGAGAGCCATCCGACCAGACGGCTTCCTTGCGGAGCTTGAATACATAAACCTTGCCATCCGCCGACACTGTCCATTCAGACGCCACGCCAGGCATGGCGCTGCCTTCGGCTGAAGATGTCAGCAGTCCTTCAAACAGGTCGTTCAAAATGTTGAATTCTTCCACCGTGGAGGTCTTGTGCGGATCAAGCGAGGCCACATCGCTGTTCATGCCCCGGTTCCAAACGGTCTCGGCAAATACACCCGTTGCCGACAATGCCAGCAGACCAGCACCAGCCAGTAGCGACGCAATCATTCGATGGCCCATAACTTACTCTCCCATGTTTTTGACAACCCGCCATCCATGTGCAGGTTCGAGGTGCCAGCCTAACACAATAAAAAAACGAATCCAGCGGCACAAATTTTGGGAAAATGGCGTCGAATTTCCGGCTCAAATCATCACAATGTTGTCATTCGCCATCAGGCGAACTTGTCTGGCGAGACTCCATGGCTGTGCTAACTGCATTGTTGAAATGCCACCGGGGAGTGCAAATTGAAAAGATTTTTGATGGGACTGGTTTTGGGTTCAACGGCCTTGGCTTCGGCCCACGCCTTGGCCGCCGATACCGCGGACGGCGCCAGCTTGCTGAGCAAGGATTGGAGCAACATCGTTGCGATGGCCCGGGGCGGTGAAGTGAACTGGTTCATGTGGGGTGGGGCGGAAAACATCAATGCTTATGTCTCCGGTCACATCGGCGGAATTCTGAAAGAAACCTACGGCATCACGCTGAAGCGCGTCGGCATCAACGACACAGTGGAAGCGGTCAATATCGTGCTTGGCGAGAAAGAGGCGGGCGTAACCGACAAGGGTGCCGTCGACATGATCTGGATCAACGGTGAAAATTTCCGCACCATGAAGCAGTCTGATCTGGCCTGGTGCGGATATCCTGAAAAACTGCCGAACAACACGCTTGTTGATTGGGACAATCCAGCCGTTGCCAATGATTTTGGTGTACCCGTGGATGGCTGCGAAATGCCGTGGAACGCCGCACAGTTTGCACTTGCCTATGACACGGCAATTCTGCCTGAGCCGCCCCGCAGCATCCCCGACTTGTTGGCGTGGATCAAGGCCCACCCCGGCAAGTTTACCTATCCCGCCCCGCCGGATTTCAACGGCTCGGTGTTCGTCCGCCACGTGTTCTATCATGCCGCCGGTGGCGCACAGAATCTGTTGGGCGATTTCGATCAGGCAAAGTTTGACGCGGCGGCAGTCAAAACCTGGGCCATCCTGAATGACGTCAAACCGTTTCTGTGGCGGGAAGGCAAAACCTACCCCAATGCCATCACGCAGCTCAATGACCTTTTTGCCAACAAGGAAGTGAGCCTGACCTTCAACTACGATCCGTCGCAGTTCGGGCAGGAAGTGAAAAACGGCAAATATCCTGAAACCGTGCGCTCCTATGGCTTCACCGATGGCACAATTGGCAACACCAACTACACCATCATCCCTTTTAATTCTCCCAACAAGGCGGCGGCCCTCGTGCTGCAGAACCTGCTGTTGTCAGGTGAAGCCCAGTACGAAAAGGCGCGACCTGAAGTATGGGGCACCACACCAGCAATTGATGTGTCACGCACAGATGAAGCAATCCGCGCCAAATTTACTTCGCTGACCCAGCATCCTTCGGTAGTGCCGACTGCTGAACTGGCAAAACACGCACTGCCGGAATTGCAGGCGGCGTGGATCACAGCCATTGAAAAGGGATGGTTGGAAAACGTGGGCAAGTAAGCGGCATGCTCCAGCAGTCCGTCGTGTCGATTGCCAGCGGTCCAGTGAGCACGTTCGCGAAATCCACTCTGGCCCGCATCACGCGGGACCAATGATTTCTTGCGAGAAACGTATGTTTCCACATCGGCAAATCTGGGCGATAGTGCACTGATGCACAATCGCGCCAGAGTTGTTGCCTTGCTTGCCCCATCACTTGTCGTGATGACAGTGCTTTTTGCAGGGGGGCTGGCAGCGGGATTGGCACGCTCTTTGAACTACTCGCCCATGATCGGCCTGACACAACCAAGTCTCGACGCCTATGCATCTGTCTTGCAGTCAGCTGCTTTTCGGTCGTCACTCGCCTTCTCACTTTATATTGCCACGGTATCCACATTGCTGTCTGCCGCGTTGGCTCTGGTCGTGGCAATCGCCATGCGCGGGCTCGCCACCGGCAGGACAGTGCTGGGCTTCCTCTTTCAGATGAATCTGGCTCTTCCCCATGTCATCGGTGCCATCGGCATGATGTATCTCCTGTCGCAGTCCGGCAGTTTTGCCCGCGTCGCTGCCATGACCGGCATGATTGCCGATCCGCAACAGTTCCCCGAATTGATCTACGACCGCGCTGCCATTGGCATTATTTCTGAATATGTCTGGAAGGAAGTGCCATTCATCTGTCTCATCTTGCTGGCCAACATGCAAAGCCTCGGTGAGGACCGCGAAGCGGCGGCACGGGTGCTGGGTGCAACACGTTGGCAGGCAGTGCGACATGTTTTGCTGCCACAATTGCTGCCGGGATTGCTTGCAGCTTCGGCCATCGTTTTTGCATTTACGTTTGGTGCCTACGAAGTGCCGCTGTTGCTTGGCCCGCGATTTCCCGAGGCGCTGCCGGTGCTGGCCTATCGCATGTACACAGACGTGGATATCGCAAGCAGACCAGAGGCACTGGCAACGGCCATGATCATTGCTGCGATATCTGCGGCGACGATTGTTGCTTTTGCCAAGTCGGCAAGAATCGTTTTGGGCCGCTGAACCATGTCGAGGGCCAAATTTTTGGAATTCATTCGAAAGCCAATCCTGGCAGTGCTGGCGATCCTGATTGTCTTGCCGCTCCTGCCACTCATTGTCTGGTCAGTGGCGCGGGGATGGTTTTATCCACAAGTTCTGCCACAGCAATGGTCTTTGACAGCCTGGCGCTTCATCTTTTCCGACGGCTCAGGCGTGGCGTCCAGCATTGCGACAACCGGTTTGATTGCGGTAGCCGTCACGGTTGTTGCGGCAATCATTGGCGTTCCCGCCGGCCGTGCCCTTGGCCTGCATGAGTTTCGCGGAAAAAGGGCCATCGAACTCTTCATGTTGGCCCCCATCATCGTGCCCGGAATTGCCGTCGTCCTTGGTTTGCACACGGTGTTCATTGCTCTGGGGCTGACCAACACGCTGACCGGCGTGATCCTCGCCCACCTGATTCCGGCCCTGCCCTACATGGTGTTGATCATGGCAGCGGCGTTCGCGAATTTTGACATCCGCTTTGAGGAACAAGCCCGCAGCCTTGGGGCATCACCACTGCAAGTGCTGTTGCACATCACCCTGCCCGGCATATGGCCCGCACTGCTGGCCGCAAGCCTTTTGGTGTTTCTCGTGTCATGGAGCCAGTACATTCTGACGTTGGTCATAGGCGGCGGCCGCGTTGCGACACTGCCGTTGCTGCTCTACAATTTTGCCAGCGCAGGCCGCGATGATCTGACGGGAGCGTTGGCAGTGGTTTACGTGTTGCCGGTCTTGGCGATTGTTGTGGTGACTTCGCGCACCATCACCGGCCACAATCTTGCCCGGGCAATTGCCAAATCATGACGGCAATAACAGTCACCCAACTGGCCAAAAACTACCACGGTGCCACCGAGCCAGCGGTTGCGGATTTTTCGATAGCTGTGAACAGCGGTGAAATGCTGACGTTTCTCGGGCCATCTGGTTGTGGCAAAACCTCGGTGCTGAAAATCATGGCCGGATTGCTGGATGCGACATCCGGCGACGTGGCCTTTGATGGCCGAAGTATCATGGCCATACCGCCAGAAAAACGCGGCGCAGCAATGGTGTTCCAGAACCACTTGCTGTTTTCACATATGACAGTGGCCGCGAATATTGGCTTTGGCCTGCGCATGCGTGGCGACGATGCCCGCCAGATTGCGCGTGATGTTGATGCCATGCTCGAGCGCATGCAGTTGCAAGGTTTGGGATCGCGCCAACCCCTGCAATTGTCGGGCGGCCAGCAACAGCGCGTGGCATTGGCGCGCGCACTGGTGATCAAGCCCAAGGTTCTGTTGCTGGACGAGCCGCTATCCAGTCTGGACACCAACTTGCGCCGCGACATGCGCGACTTCATCCGCGAACTGCAACGCGAGTTTGGCATCACCACCATCATGGTAACACATGACCATGAGGACGCCGCCGCCATCAGCGACCGCATTGCCGTCATGTTTGCTGGTCGCCTGGCGCAGTGCGACGTGCCTTCAGTCCTGTACATGAAACCCGCCAACCATGATGTGGCCCGCTATTTTGGCGGGGTGAACTTTGTTGCAGGCAATGTCGAAGGACGGGTTTTCACAAGTTCAATTGGCGCACTGATCTTGCCCGATGTCATGGCAAAGGGGCAAGCGACATTGACGATCCGGCCCGAGCACATCAGGCTTGCACGCGGCCCGCACAACAACATCACCGCCACCGTGATCGAACGATCACCAGTGGGGTTGCAATGGCGCTTGAAATTGCAATGTGCAAATGCCGTCCTGGAAGCAAGAATTGCTGACGATGAGGCCGCAGGCGTGACCGTTGGCACGTCCGTCAACGTGCATTTGCCCGAACGCCATCTTTGGGTATTGCCGCAATCCTGACGGACACGGTATTGCCAAGATCAACCGGCAGGTTAAAAGACAGAGCGGTTTCAGGATTTATCATGTCATCATTTGCGAACATCATTGCAGGCGGTTTGATCGGCCTCGGCATGGCGAGCGGCGGCTTCTTCGCAGGCGACGCGCTGGTGAAAAGCAGGCTCGGCTTTCGTGTTGTCACGGTGAAAGGGTTGTCCGAACGCGAAGTCAAGGCCGACCTGGGGTTTTGGCCCATTCGCTTTGTGACCACAGGACCCACCCTTGAAGACGCCCGTTCCCGTCTTGAAACCGCGGAGAAATCCGTGAAAGCCTTCCTTGCCGCGCAAGGCTTCACGGATGCTGACATGCAGGTGCAGAACATCCAGGTGGAAGACCGCGTCGCAGGTTACAACGCGCAAGGAACACCGGAAGACTCGCGTTTTGTGCTGACAGAAGATCTGCTGGTTCGCTCCATCGAGGTGGACAAACTCGCAGGCAGCGCCAAGTTGGTAGGTGATCTCTTGAAATCAGGTGTGGTTTTCTCGTCCGATGCCTACAACGCGGGCCCGTCTTTCATCTTTACCAAAGTCAGCGACCTGAAAGGTGACATGCTGACCGAAGCAACCAAGCGCGCCCGCGAGGCCGCCGACAAATTTGCCACTGAATCGGGGGCTGTCGTGGGCGATATCCAGAATGCCAACCAGGGTATCATTGAAATTACACCCGCCATCGAAATTCCCAACGACCGGCCAGAAAAACAGATCATGAAAAAGGTGCGCGTCGTCACCACCATCACGTATTTTCTGAAGGGTTAATGCCCCTCACGAGGCCCGTTAACGACTTGCTTTCCACAGCGGTTCCGGCCTCTTGACGTCCGCCATTTTGCTCGGCAGAGAGCGGGCGGATGGCGATGGTATGAACGGTCTTCTGCAATGTGCCCACAACGTTTGGACCCTCAAGGCGGGTGATGCCACACCGCTGGGCTGGCTCATCACCTTTGGCTATTTCTACACGATCCTCCTCATTTTCTACATGCTGCGCAAGCTGCGCCGTTTCAGTCCCGACCGCCGCCGCCTGCTCATCCAGTTCTGGTTGGTTGTGGTGGCCGTCTACATACTTTTAGGGATCAACAAGCAGCTCGACTTGCACACCTTTGTGACAGCGACAGGCCGCTGCATGGCCAAGCTGGAAGGGTGGTACCGCGACCGCCGCAGCGTTCAACTCACCGTGTTCCTCGCCGGACTTTCGCTGGGGCTGATGCTGCTCATGGGATTCATCTATTATTTTCGCCGCATCGTTTCGCGCTGCATGCTGGCCATCACCGGACTTGGCATCAGCGGACTGTACATTCTGTTCCGGGCGGTGTCTTTCCACCATGTTGACAGAGCGTTTTCGCTGACCTTTTTGGATTTCAAAATCCATTCACTCCTCGAGTTGACCGGTATTTTGCTGGTCGCACTCAATGCGCTCAGTCTGGCATTCCAACGCGTGCGCCGTGAACCGGCCATCACAAATTGACCCTCGGCTACAAATTGGAATCTGAATGGGCACGCCGTTCGGCATAGTCTGGCACGAACGACGGTTCCAGTTTCAGCAGCAACTCACGCAAGGTGGCGTATCCTTCCGGGCCGAGCGCTGCCCGGCATTCATTTTCCAGCATGACAACTTGTGTGTGGGCAGTTTGCCGCGCCGTCATGCCCCGGTCTGTCAACACCACCAACTTGTCACGGTGATTGTCTGGAGCTGCTTCGAGAGCCACGATCTTGAGGGCCGCAAGTCGCTTGACCGACATGTGCACAGCTTGGCGGGAAACACGCAAAATGCGGGCGATGTCGGCCATGCTACGCGGCTGGCGCAAAGCCAAGACAAACACGCGCACATCTGATCTCCTGACACCCTCATAGCGTGTACCCTTGCGATATTCTCGCAACCGGTCATCCATCCCATCAGCAATCACTTGCAGCAGGCTACGGGTGTTATCGACTGGAATGAACTCAGCAGTTTGATCAACCAAGATTGACAATACCTAATAAAAAAATCAAATAATTCAATATCATAAAAAAAGTGGAAATGTTTTACGACAGTAATCGCATCACATAACTGGTTTGGTGCCAGAAATAAACAACGATCATACCAGCAATTTAATAGTCAATTTAGATTGACAAAATGCTGCACTGCACCTAAATCGATCATGTCAACTTTGGTTGACTAAAACACCTTGCATATTTGGAACGACGCGCCCCGGTCACTCACCCTGTACCGGGACCCTTTTTAGGTGTTGCCCAGATTGCAGGGAGTTGAGCTGAACCCATCAGGGGGCGCTCTGTGGTTCAGCAAAGGCCGACGACGCCACAAACGTCGTCGGCTCATTCATTTGTGGAACTCAATATCTGCTCAACCGATTGGCGCAGATCAACCATGATCGCATCCGCCATGGCAGCATGGCCTTCGGCTGTCGGATGCATGGCACCCGTGGTTTCCGCAAATACCGCAGCCGACGCGCGTTCATCGATGCGTCCATCCTTCGTCAAAACCTTTTGGTTGAGTACCAGAAACACATCATTGAACGTCCGCACCCAACGCTGGCGCAAAGCATAGGGAAAGTTCTCGGCTCCAGGATCAAACGGCTGCCATGCCCGGTCGCCTCCGTTGAACCGGCTTTCGCATATATTGACCGGCGTGCCTGGCTGGCTCCAGCAGGGGATTGCCAACGCCTCGGCAGGGTCTGCCTGCCGCGAGCGGTCTTGCGCACAAAATCCATGGCCACGAAAGGCACGGTCAGCGTAGGCCCGCCCGGCAAAAATCCAGCCGTGATCCTCGGCCAATTCACCCATTCGCGCATGCAACTTCTCCAGCCGTCCATGCGCCGCGCGCAATTTGACGTCTGTCACCACCAGCCATGATGAAAATGCATTCAGGGAATTGTTCGCCGGAAAACCGGATTCGTTTTCATCTTCGCTGCCGGCACCGCAAACAGCACCCGTTTCATCGGCCAGAATATCCGGATAGGCCGACAGGACAACGCGCGATGGATCAAAGCCGAGCTCACCTGCGCGCATCGGAATTCCCGTTTCAATGGCTTTTGCAAGTCGCGCATAGGAACGCGGAAGCATGTCGCGCATGTTTTCACCAAACTGATCAGCGGAAACCGTGGCACCCAGAAACCGCGCGATGGTGGACGTCACATTGGCGCGCAAAGTGGCCCACGCCACCAGATTGGAAAACCCGATATCGTTGCCGCCAACCGACAGAAGGACAAAATCAACCGGCCGCCGGAATTTTTTGTTTGGACAAGTCCAGAAGCCATCATCCTGTTCCGGTTTTTCCAGGCACAGGTCACGCAACAGCCGGTACATTTGCACATCGCGACGCCCGCCTTTCAATGAACGGATTTGCGGCGTTCCGCTATCGGAACCATCACTGACGTACTCAACATAGGTCTGCGGTCCCAGCACACCTTCATCGACAGATGCCCCCGAGCAGGAATAGCCCAGAAACGCGACGGCAATCCTTGGATTTTCGATCGCCACTTGCAGTGCTGTGCGCAGCTGGTGGCCATATAAAGAACGATGGCAGGCCTCATCCATCCACTGCGCATTGCCGCTCGCGTCGTTCTTGAGGCGGCCCGGCAAGATGTTGCGGCTGCGGCGCTCACCCGTCATGATGACGGGCATGTCGGGATTGCCTTCGCCCGATGCAAAGCTGTCACCCAGACCGGCAATGACAAGGTCTTTGACCTTGATGAACTGTGATACCGGCTGTTCTCCCGGGATGCTGACAAAGACATTGGCACCTGCCGGAAACGGAATGCTCAGTACTTGCGGCTCATCGCAAGGCGCAGAGATTGCCACGTCTGAACCGACGCGCCATTCGCAATTATATTCTGTGAGCAACAAACCCTTTTGCAGGGGTGCCAACCGAACCTCAACACCATGGGTGGCGGGGTTGAGATAGGCATCAACACCACCGCAAGCCGTGTGTCCCTGGGTCTTTGCATCCCAGCACAGGGTATCTTTCTGCCGCGCCGCCCAGCCACGCCAATCATGTTTCTTGCGCAGGATGCGTGTAAAGGGAATGAACCTGTCATTGAGCACATGTTCTGTCCCGATGACGGACGTCTGCTCCAGCAACCGCTGCGCTTCATCCCGGGATTTCCCCAGATTGTCGACATGAATCCGGTATTGCCGCCAGGCCAATTCATGCGTCTTGAAATCCTGGGCTTCGCGAAAAAGCCGGAAGCGGTTCACCACGCTCCAGTCAATCTGGACGTTGGACGTCGTCAACGTTTGCGCCGTCGCAGGCACAACCGCGAAGGTGAGAGTGAAGAAAAAGGAGACGAGGAGGATTGTCAATCGCATGATGGCAGGCGCAAAAGGGTTGGACTTGCATCACGACCAAATTGAGGCAAGTTGGCCAAGTGAAAGTGGCGAGATACTCGCTTGGCTGGTTCAGGAAAATCGGAGTGCAAAATGAAACCCGCGATGACGATGCTGTTGATCTCAGTGGCAAGCGCACCTTGCGCCGTTGCGCAAATAAAATCTGGTGACCTTTCAGGTGGCTATGGATTTTACGGCGACCAGTGTGAAGAAAACAACCAGGCCGATCCTTGTGTTGTGACAATTCAAATCAATGGCGGTGCGGCCAGGGAAATATACAATCGCATGCCGGACAAAGCTCTGCCCGATGAATGTACCGGGGGGCTGGTGAAGGAGGACAACAACGGCATGCGCTGCTACAAGGAGGGCAAGGAGTTCAGCTGCGATTTCGGATACAGTTTCAGCGGACGTAAAATGGTGCCCAGCAACGTAACCTGCTAAAATCGTACAACCATGCTGGGGTCTGCACATGCAAACTGAATACGTTGACCAAGTGCGGCCCGCAACCCGGCGCGAGTGGATCGGGCTGTTGATCCTGTCGATCGCTTGCCTGCTCTATTCGATGGACTTGTCGGTGCTGTTTCTGGCGATTCCCTCGATCACAGTAGAATTGCAACCATCTCCCACGCAGTTGCTGTGGATCAACGACATCTACGGCTTCATGGTGGTGGGCTTCCTCGTTACCATGGGCACACTTGGCGATTTGGTGGGTCGCCGCAAAATCCTGCTGATCGGTGCGGCGGCATTTGGCGCGGCGTCTGTTCTGTGTGCGTTTTCACCCAATGCTGAAATGCTGATTGTCTCGCGCGCGTTGCTCGGCATTGCCGGCGCAACCGTTGCACCATCCACCCTCGCACTCATCGTCAACATGTTTAAAGATGAGAGCGAGCGCAACCGGGCGATAGGCATTTGGGGAACAGCCTTCGCCGTCGGCGGCACGGTGGGACCGGTGCTCGGCGGCGTGCTGTTGACCTTCTTCCACTGGGGATTGGTGTTCCTGATCAATGTGCCAATCATGTTGGGTCTTCTGGTACTGGGGCCAAAATATCTGCCCGAGTACAAAAGCGATCACGCCGGCAAGCTTGATCTGTTGAGCGTGGCACTCTCCCTCGCAACGATCCTTCCCGTCATTTATGCAGTGAAAATAATTGCGGCCTATGGCTGGCACATTGAGGCTTTGTTTGAAGTTCTCGCTGGCGTGGCATTCGGCAGTCTGTTCTGGCGCCGCCAGCATCGTATCGCGCATCCGCTGGTGGATTTTGAGTTGTTCAAATCTCCACGCTTCAACGTGGCGCTTCTCGCCAACCTCGCCGGAATCTTTTTCATCTTCGCGATCTTTTTGCTACAGGCACAGTTCTTTCAACTGGTGCTTGGGATGACGCCGTTGCAGGCGGGCCTCTGGTCCTTTCCGCAATCGCTCGTGTTCTGCCTGATGTCGCTCTACGCTCACAAAGTCACCGGCCGCTTCGGCCCGGAACGCGCCGTGGTGTGGGGACTGGCCGTCTATGCGGTTGCTGCCGCGATCATGGCAGTGTCCGCCTATGCGCAAAACCTCTACGGCATCATGATTGCCAGCATGGTGATGGCACTGGGCTTCGTGCCGGTGATTTTGACAACAACTGGCCTGATCGTCGGCTCCGCCCCGCCAGAGCGTGCAGGCGCTGCATCGGCAATTTCAGAAACAAGCGCGGAGTTTGGTGGAGCACTGGGTGTGGCCTTGCTGGGCAGCCTCGTCACCTACTTCTACCGCGCCGCAATGAGCGCGAGTGATGCACCAATGGCGGCAAAGGCGACACTGAACGACGCGCTGTTGACCGCAGGAAGTTCATCCCCCGCATGGCTGGACGCGGCGAAGGATGCATTCGCAAATGGATACACGATTGTGTGCGTGCTGACGGTGGCGGGGATGGCGGCGCTGGCGATGGTGGCGAAGCGGGTGTTGGGGTGATTACTGCCTGAGGCGCAAATGCTGCACGAATTTGTGCAGATCCCAAAGCCAACTGCGTTGCGTGGACTTGAATGTCATGTGAAGCTGTCTCGGCAGAACGAGTTGAATTTTTTGATGACTCATTTCGTCAGTTTGCTGGACCGATATGCCAGTTTGCAGTGTAAACACATGTTTGAGGGCTATTCTGTCGGCTTCTTTGATTGCCTGACGCCACCTGTCTTTCACCGACGACTTTGCTGCAAGCATCGAGAGCCTATCAGCCTCAAAATTCGGATTCCGGTAGTGTTCGATACCTGGAAATACGAAGTCCGGCTTGCTTGTCCGTTCTGTAATCGCTCCGCGAGTGAACTTGATATTGCATGCCGCAAAGACAGCAGCCAAATGGTGCTCCAGGGACAATCCCATCCGCGAGAACCGTCGCTGGCCAACGGATTTTGAGAATTTGTTGAAACCGTCCACATCGGCAACACCATCAACCATGAAGCCCCGCGACAAACGTTCGGCGAGAAAATGGTATTCGTGCCGCCTGAACAGCTTCTCCTCGTGGTCGAGCCACGCCATGATGGCATGGTCTGGTTCTTGCGGAACGGAGACAACTTCTTTGCAGGTATCGCGGGCATATTCCGCAAATTCCTTGGTTGATGGCAAGTCACCGGGATACTTTTCAAGCAGCTTGTCAAGCATGGCCGCTTCCGGCAATTCAAAGGGAATGCCCAATTCGTCAAGGATGAACCGCGCGGCAAAATCCAGTTCTGTACGCTTGGAGTTTGAAAAATCCTTGAAAGTTGCAGCACCTTCGCTCTCACCCAGCGCGAGTTCTTGCTGCGCGGCGTCACCGATTCCAAACAGCCAATAGATGCTGTCCAGGAATCCGGCATTGCTCGGTACGACGACAACGAGCGCCTGGTTGCCGGGGCGCAACGCAATGAATACGGTGTCTCCCACACCCATGATTTTGGTGACTGCGTTTGTATTGTAGTAGAGGTGATACTCCGCCGCCCGCAGCTTGCCTTTCCTGACGTTGGACCAACTGATGAAGCCGTCGTCAATGACAGCCGATTGCTCTGCTTCGATCCATATGAACTTTGTTGAAATTTCTTTTCTGTCATCTGTGCCAAAAAGTGACTTCAATAGTTTGACACCTTGAAATTCGTGCTGGTTTGATCTTTCCGTAATCGTTTCAACAAGCGTCAATCGCTTGGCGACAACACCCTCGAACAGTTCACCCAAAAACCCTTTGTTGATGATGCTCATTCTGCCCTCGACTTCAGCCGATTCATTTGTTTCAAGAAGTTCTCAATTCGCTTTCTATTCAGCTTGCACGCCCAAAGCGTGCGTGTTTTCCATCCCGCATTCCACAGACGTCTAGTAGATAGTGTGTGCCTCTCCTTGTTCCCCTCAATCTTTTTTCGCCAAAATGCCCTTCTTGTTTTCGGCCACCTGAAATCCTTGCACTCATGGCCGTGCCAAAAACAGCCGTGCACAAAAATCACGGTCTTGTACTTTGGAAGCACGATGTCGGGTTTTCCAGGCAGTCTCTTGTCGTGAAGCCGGAACCGGAACCCGGCGGCATGGAGTGCCTTCCGGACCAATATCTCTGGTTTGGTGTTTTTTCCTTTGATGGCAGCCATCATGCGGCTGCGGGTGGCTTTGTCGACAGTGTCAGCCAACGCGGGCCAATTTCTGCTTTGGTGCGAGAGCCACCTCGAGACACGGTTTCATGTGGCGGGCAACCGCCTCAATGACAGGAACCGCAACTGAGTTTCCAAACTGGCGGTAGGCTTGCGTGTCGGAAACCGGAATGCGGAAATCAGCTCCACGTGGCTCCTCAAAACCCATCAGCCTCGCGCACTCGCGCGGTGTGAGTCGGCGCGGTCGGTTGCTTTTCTGGCGGATCAGGATTTCAGAACCATCCTTGTAGTATCGGGCCGACAGGGTGCGGGCTACGTCATCAGGCCCAAAGACACTGCAACCAAATCCATTCCCCTTAGCCTTGTGTTTTGCGGCGTATGCTTGCAGATAGTTCCAAAGGTGCTCAGTCAATGTGTACTTTGGCGAAACCTTGCCAATGTTGTTGACGGTGTACCCTTCTGGGTCAGGAGCTTCTTCCCCGTTTTCCGGGTGCAGAATTGCTCCCAATTTTGGGGCGGTATCTTTCAATGGTATTGTCAGTTTCGAAAAATCAAAGCCTGTTTCTTCGCGGAAACCTACGATGATGATACGCTCCCGGTGTTGTGGCAAAAAATGTTGCGCGTCGATCACCCGGAAATCAACTTTGTAACCAAGTTCCTCACGCAAGACCTGAAGGATCACCTTGAAGGTGTTGCCCTTGTCATGGCTCACAAGGTTCTTGACGTTCTCAAGCAGGAACGAAGCTGGTTTGTGAAATTCAATGACCCGAGCGACATCATAGAACAGCGTGCCCTGTGTTTCGCATTCAAAGCCATGGGCGCGGCCCAAAGCGTTCTTCTTCGACACGCCTGCGATTGAAAATGGCTGGCAGGGAAATCCGGCCAGCAGCACGTCATGCACTGGAATGTCAGACGCATGGATTTTGGTGATGTCACCCGCAATGGGGTGGTTACACTTGTAATTGGCGCGATAAGTTGACTGCGCGTACTCGTCCCACTCCGAAGTGAAAACACACCTCCCCCCAATTGCATCAAAACCCCGGCGCAATCCGCCAATTCCTGCAAACAGGTCAATGAACGTGAACCACTCACCAGCAGGCTGCTTGCCGCCGCGTTTGCCAGTGTAATCTGCTAGAACCCGCAGGGCGCGAAGATCATTGGGCCGGGGTTTGCATTCACCGTTTTCATAGCGGTAGGCTGTGCTGACAGACACACCCAGTTCTTCGGCTAAATCTTTTACCGTCAGCCCGGCAGACTGTCGCAATGCCGAGAACTCGTGATCCATGATTCTGCCTCTGGGTCGATTTTTCGCAGATTGATACTATTCCACCCGCGTTGTCAATTTGTTCTGGATCGATTCCTACTCCACCAGTTCCCGCCTCGCCGCCGACGCCAGAAACGCGGACCGCGTTTGTTTGCGCGAACTTGCGGCCTCATCAATGGCTTTCAGCAAGCCCAGATCAAGTGACACATTGATGCGCGTCGTCGATCCAAGGTCGCGGATCAACGGAACTGCGGTCATGACAGCACCAATGCGATCATCCGCAAGTTCTGGAGCTTGCATGATGTCATCCAGCGCGCGCGGTTCAGGAACAGTATCACCATCCGCCTCCATCATCTGAACATGTCCACGCAGGGCCTCGCTGGCATTGGCGACTGCTTCATCCAGCGTATCACCCGCCGAAATACAACCGGGAAAATCCGGAAAGCTCACGCCGAAGATGCTGTCTTCGTCTTTGTGGATGAACGCGATGTAACGCATGCTTAGTCGTCCTTCTTCCAACCTGCCTGCCGCGCGATGGATGCAAGTGTGCCGCGCGGCAAATCCTTCTTTGGATGCGGAACCGTGATTTTTCCCGGCCTGACCGGGTGCTTGAAATGGTGGTGAGAGCCAGTCACACCAATTTCAAACCAGCCATCGGCAAGCAATCTTGCAATGATCTTTCGGCTGTCCCGATCCACGCATTTTCCAGTGGACAGTATTATACACACTAACTTCTAAAGCACAATTCCGACTTTTAATCCCCCCTTGACTCTCCCCTGCCCCCCTCCTATCTCCCTCTCCAGCTGCTAGCACTCAACAATCATGAGTGCCAGCAGAGTGTGGATGCGGCCCAGCTGCCTCCCATTTTCATAATGAAAACAAAGACTAGAGGAGTTTAACCACATGAAATTCCGTCCATTGCACGACCGCGTTGTCGTGAAGCGGGTTGAAGAAGACACCAAGACCAAGGGTGGCATCATCATTCCTGAAACCGCCCAGGAAAAGCCCATGCAGGGCAAAGTCATCGCCGTTGGCCCCGGTGGCCGCGATGAATCAGGCAAATTGACCCCGATCGACGTCAAAAAGGGCGACGTGATCCTGTTCGGCAAATGGTCCGGCACCGAAGTCAAGATCGACGGCGAAGAGCTGCTGATCATGAAGGAATCCGACATCATGGGCGTGCTCGAGAAGTAATTCTCGCCGTTCATTTTTCCCATCAATCAGTCAAAAGGAATTTGAATCATGGCTGCTAAAGAAGTCCGCTTCGGCGGAGAAGCCCGCGAGCGCATGCTGCGCGGCGTCGACATTCTCGCCAACGCGGTGAAGGTCACACTCGGTCCGAAGGGCCGCAACGTCGTTATCGACAAGTCCTACGGCGCACCACGCACAACAAAAGACGGTGTCACCGTTGCCAAGGAAATCGAACTCGAAGACAAGTTCGAAAACATGGGCGCCCAGATGGTGCGCGAAGTTGCCAGCAAGACCAATGATCTTGCAGGCGATGGCACCACCACGGCAACCGTTCTCGCCCAAGCCATCGTTCGCGAGGGTGCCAAGAACGTGGCCGCCGGCATGAACCCGATGGATTTGAAGCGCGGCGTTGATCTCGCTGTCGCTGCCGCCATCGAGGACATCAAGAAGCGTTCCAAGAAAGTGAAGTCATCAGAAGAAATCGGCCAGGTTGGCACGATCTCGGCCAATGGCGACAAGGAAATCGGCGACATGATCGCCCGTGCGATGCAGAAAGTCGGCAACGAAGGCGTCATCACCGTTGAAGAAGCCAAGACAGCCGAAACCGAACTCGATGTCGTCGAAGGCATGCAGTTCGACCGTGGCTACCTGAGCCCCTACTTCATCACCAACGCCGACAAGATGGTGGCTGAACTGGAAGACGTGTACATTCTTCTCCACGAGAAGAAGCTGTCGTCCCTCCAGGCCATGCTGCCAATCCTGGAAGCCGTGGTCCAAACCTCGAAGCCATTGCTCATCATTGCCGAAGACATTGAAGGCGAAGCGCTCGCCACCCTCGTGGTGAACAAGCTGCGCGGCGGCCTCAAGATCGCTGCCGTGAAAGCCCCAGGCTTCGGCGACCGTCGCAAAGCCATGCTGGAAGACATCGCTGTTCTCACCGGTGGATCCGTGATCTCCGAAGATCTCGGCATCAAGCTGGAGAACGTTGGTCTTGACATGCTCGGCCGTGCCAAGCGTGTGCGCGTTGAAAAGGAAAACACCACGATTGTGGATGGCGTTGGCAAGAAGACCGACATCGCCGGCCGCATCGCCCAGATCAAGGCGCAGATCGAAGAAACAACATCGGACTACGACAAGGAAAAGCTGCAGGAACGTCTGGCGAAACTCGCTGGCGGCGTTGCCGTGATCAAGGTCGGCGGCTCGACCGAAGTTGAAGTGAAGGAAAAGAAGGACCGCGTTGACGACGCGCTGAACGCAACCCGTGCAGCTGTCGAAGAAGGCGTGGTTCCAGGCGGTGGCGTG
>JAYVKC010000031.1:0-2080 GCA_043768765.1 Hyphomicrobiales bacterium
TATGAAGTAAGGCCCCCATCCGTCTCGCTTCACACACCACCTTCTCCCGTAAACGGGAGAAGTGAAGACTGTTCACCTCTCCCGCTTGCGGGAGAGGACGCCCCGAAAGGGGCAGGTGAGGGCCGCTTTCAATTCACCATCATCGCCTCCACAATAAACCGCTCATCACCGCGCGTCAGACCATCAAACGGATAGCACGTGGAGAGCACCAGCTTATGCCCTGCCGCATGGCGATCAATGCCTGACGCATTCCACTTTGCCACGCGCAGGTTGGTGATCTTGTAGGTAAACGTCAGACCATCATGACGGGTTATGTCTATCTGATCATTGATGGTAACGTCCTTCAAGAACGCAAAATGTGTATCGCGATGTGCCGCAATTACGGTCGTACCACGTTCACCCGGCATCGGCGTGTCCGGCAAGTAAGCGGGGCCAAATGCCAAAGCTTCGCCTGTGGCCCCATGCAGCACGATTGCCTCCGCACCGATGCGCGGAATGCGCACCTCCGCCACGGGCCAGGTATCAGCCCAACCCCATGGCTTCACTCTTTCACCTGTCGCAATCGATTGCGCAAACGCGCGATCAAGAAGAATTTGCGCAACCTCAGCCTTCAACATGATCCAGCAGGATTTACCCAACATGATTGTAGCTCCGATGAAGCAGAGAAGGGCGAGGGTGTTGAGGAGATTCTTCCTCCCCTCTCCCCTCGCGGGAGAGGGTGTCGAAGCGCAGCGAAGACGGGAGAGGGAAATGTAATCCCTTTCACTTCCCTCTCCCGATTTGCTTCGCATGGCTACGCAAATCACCCTCTCCCGCAAGGGGAGAGGGGAAAGTTTTGTTGTATTGAGCATGCCACTCACACCAACCTCACACGCACCGCAAACATCCGGAACAGTGCTGCCATCAACATCATCAGCATGCTGATGATTGCGAGGAGTTGCGACGGTGTGGCCGTTTGCGGCAGTTGCACCTGGTTGGCCAGGGCCTGGTCAGAGGTGATCGGCTTTGACGAGGCTGCAAGTTGCAAGAAGTCGGCTTGTGCATCGCGCTGATGTGGCGTGAGCACTGGCGTATCGCTTCCAAACACCTTGTCGAAGTTCCAACCCGCAGGAAGATTTAACGGCACTTCAGCACGCGTCAGTTTTTCATGGGCCGGGCGCTTGGGTGACTTGTCAACCGCAATCAGGCTGGTTTGCGATGACACGATCTGATGGGCCAAGGCAACGTCCAACACCTGGTGGGCAGAAACGTCAGGCGTCAACGTGCCCATGGTCGCAGCCACTTCAATGTCAGCGATTTTGCGGTGTGCCCACAGTTTGGAAATGCCTTTGCCTTCTGCTGCTGCTGAAAGTGGCAGGGTTACAGTCCAAGGCGCACTACCAATGTTGCCGGTGAAGGTCAAAGTGCCACCAAGTGACTTGGTTTCTGCCATCACCAACAAGGGCTCACCCTGATAAAGGTCAGGTAACAAGGCTGGTGTGAGAGTGACGCCACTTTGCGAGGTCGCAACCGATATGCCAGTGACCGATGGGTTGCCCAACTTGTTGAACAACTCATCCATGCGCGTGGTAACCTGTGTGGCATCACCAATGAAGGTGAAAGTGCCACGGCCCAATTCGGCGGCCCGTGTCATCAAGTATGAGTTAGGCGCCGAACCGATGCCCACCATGAACACACGGCTGCGGCCACGTTGCGAAGTAAGGGTCGCGAACATTTCCTGTTCGTTGCCAATGGCACCGTCAGTGATGAAAATCACCTGGCGCAAGTGGGTTTTGGCTGATGCGTTGTCATCAACCAACGACGCTTTCAGCGGCGGGATCATTTCCGTTCCACCACTGGCTTGCAATGATGATACGAAACTGCGAGCTGCACTGATGTTTGTAGCATCGGCTGGAACGGCGGTTGGAAACAACATGTCCATGGTGTCATCAAAGCGGATGACGTTGAACCGGTCATTGGCTTTCAGTTTGCCGAGGCCCAAAAGCAATGCGTCCTTGGCTTGCACCATCGAAGGCCCATCCATGGAGCCCGAGTTGTCGATGACGAAAATCGACTCACGTGGCATTGCAGGGGCAGTCCC
>JAYVKC010000032.1:0-52247 GCA_043768765.1 Hyphomicrobiales bacterium
AACTGAGCTAAAGCAGCCTGTTTGGGCTTGCGCCCTACTAATCCCATACTAACAAAAACGCCTTGCCGCCAAGTAATTGTGGCAACTCAGTTTTCAAGATCACACCCGCTAATTACGAATGCGGTGCTCTACCAACTGAGCTAAAGCGGCTTGCGGCAGTGGGAATAGACCGTTCTGGACTGGGATTCAACTGTCTTGCGGTGTGGATTTGGCAGTCATGAGTGCCGGGATTCGTCGCCAGACACACCGGGGTCATCAGGCACAATGGGTTGGGTAGCTCCTGTACCCATCTTTTCGGTATTGGCCACTTCGAGCTGGGGCAATGGCGCTTTGTCAAAGGCGGTGAATTCCGGCAGGTCGGGGGTCTCGTAGGGTACCTTCCATTCGCAGGGGACGATTTCACCCGTGACGGGTGACAGGGGCGTCCAGCGCGGACTCGCTACGCCATCAGAGACCCACATGGGATCGCGGGGGGCGTTCAGGGCGCGGGCCAGCCATTCGCGGGTACTTCCCTTGTCGTCCTGGGCCTCCTCGATTTGTGCCATCAGGGCGCAGATGCGCGTTTGCGGTGTTGGTGTGCAGTGCGGCTCAAGCGTTTTGCGGGCAACATCCCAGCGTTTGGCGGCCACGGCGGCGCGGGCCAAAGCAATGGCACCTTCGAGATGTTCGTCGGTGTTGCCAACCAGATCGCGGACACGTTCAAAGCGTTCTTCGGCATCATCGCCGGCGCGGGCGTTGGCCACGAGTGTGGCAATATCGGGATGGGGGTTGCGCGACCAGGCTTCGCGCAACACGCGCAAGGCCTTGCGGGCGCTGCCATTGGCACTGTGGCAGCGGGCCGCCACCAGGCTTGCGGGAACCAGACCTGGATCGAGTGCTGCTGCCTCAGCGGCGAGTGAAAGTGCCTGTGCGCGATTGCTGTCCTCGACGTTCAGGGCGTCGGCGGCGAGAAGGGCGGCGCGCTTGCGGTCGGCATCGGCGCGGGGCAGCAGTCCGGACTTTCCCTGTGAGGCGATGGTTGCCGCGGCCCTTGACCAGTCTTTGCGGGCGGACTGAATTTGCAACACCGCCGTTGAGGCCCATGCGAGGCGCGGGTTGAGCGACAGCGCCTTTTCAGCGTGACCAATGGCGGTTGCCAGATCGCCAGCCATTTTTGCTTCGCTGAAGAGGCCGCGCAACCCCAGAACTTCCGTTGCCGGGTCTTTGGCCATGGTTTCAAAAGCGCGTTTCACCGCAACACGATCGCCGCGCAACTGGGCGGCCTGGGCGGCGAGAACGCTCACCAACGGTTCGTTGGTCAACGTGGTTTCGGCGACAGTGGCATGGCGGCTGGCAGATTGTGTGTCGCCAGCGCTTGCCGCGATGAGGCCGCGCGAGAGTGAGTCATAGGCCTTTTTGTGGCGGCGGAAGCGCCAATAGTCCCGGGCGGTGCGCGGGCTGCGCCAGAGGTTTGCAAGCGTGCGCCATGCCAACCAGACCAGGCATCCGACAATAGTGGCAGCGACGGCTGCGGCCATCAGCGACAATTCGATATCTCGATTGGGGGTGCGCACGGTCAGGGTTTCGGGGCGGTCGGCAAGCCATGCAAACAGCAATCCGACAGCAACGAGAAGGGCGATGCGCCAAAGAAGTTTGATCATGATCTAGCCCTTGGTGCCGGAAAGGGCCGCGCGCTGACGATCAACAGCGGCGGTGACGCGCTGCAGTGCGGTGTCCAAGGCGACGCGGCTGGCCACCCGGTTGCGCCATTCGACAAGCACGGCGGGCGCATTCATGCCGGTCGTGTCGATGGCATCAACAGCCTGTTGCAGTTTGCCTGCATCGGCAGATGCCACAGCTTGTTGGGCCAGCAATTGCCAATCGGTTTCACCGCGGGTTTTGACCTTGATCATGCCATCAAACAGGGACAGGAACCAATCGAGATAGCCGTCATTGGCTGAAGCGGGGGCCGCTGCGGTGCCAGGCAAAGTTGGCAACAGTGTCGCCAGTTCCTGTGCCAGAGTTTTCGCATTGGGCAGTCCGGTCTTCGCATTTGCCGCGAGGATGTCGAGACCATCGCTGGCGGGAACCAGCCGGGCGATGGTCGCATATTCATCCGTATACGGAGCGCCGCTACCGACTTTTGCGGTCAACGCCGTGAGGGCAGTGTCCAGTTCGGCAGGATCAAGGTGGGTGGGCGCAGTTGATTTGAGGGTTGCCATGTCTTTTTCGAGTGACGCGAGGCGCTGATCGAGGGCGGACAGAATCGCCGGATCAATGCCCTGGCCTAACGTTGTGCCCGCACCGCGTGTGGCAAACGAGGATTTCAGTGCATCAATGCGTTTAGACGTTTCTGTGAGCGAAGAATCCACTTTGGCAAGGCGGTTTAGTGTTTCTTGTGTGGTCGCAGTGTTTTTGCGGCCCAGTTCAACATGGCCCTGTTCGACTTGGTCAATATTGGCTTTTAACTGTTCAGCAAAGGCAGCCAATGACGCCCGCTGTTCCTGTTCAGCTTTCAGATTGGCATGCAGTGTTGCGATTTGGGTTGCCATGGTTGTCATGCCATCGGTAGGCAAATAAGCAGACAGATAGTCGCGGTATAGCCATCCACCGGCAAGGGTTCCCGCCAACAACGCAATGACAGGGAAGAGAATTCCGCGCACTGAGGTGCCACGCCTGGCGGGAGGTTGCGGCAAACCCAATGTGTCGCCGTTCGTGGCAGTACCGGCAACGGGCGTTTCGTCGAACAAAATTGTTTCTGGTGCCTCCGGCTCCAGATCAAGAATTGGACCCGTTTCTGTGTCTTCGTTTGGTCCGGGCGGGGTTGCCGATTTGCGTTTTGCGCTCATGGCCATGACCTATTCTTGTTCGCTGGCTGGATCAAGCATGCTGAGCATGCCGCCTTCGTCAGGGGTTCGCGCCGTGCGCTTGGAGAATGATCCGGGCAAATTTGCAGCGACATTGGCAGACAAGCAATAATGCATAAGCCTTGCTCCTGCGGATGAGACATTGCCTGCCACCAAGGCCTTAACCCACAATTGGGCGGTACGCGGTGAATACAAAAGGACGCCGCCAGCTTGCATCACCATTGCTTCCAGGTTGGCAGGAATGAGAGGTGTTGCGTCATAAACTATGACACGGGTTATGGTGAAACCGCGGGATTTCAATTTGCCTTCCAAATCGCCCGATGTTTCTGCACCCGACAGGTAGAGAATGGGGCCCGTTTGCGGTTTCAGTTGTGATCGAAGATACTGGCACAGACCAATGACATCACCGCCATGGGCCGAAACACGCTGGTAGCCTTGCCGATGTGCTTGATCCCGTGACTGCGGGCCGACGGTGAACACTGGAATCGCATCCCATTCCTTGCGTGCGGCCACCGCGCGCGGACCGTTGGCGCTGGTGAAACATATCGCCTGATACGGCAGGGCCGGAATATCGGGTGCCACTCTTGGCACAATATCAATGAGTGGGACAAACAGTGGTTCATGACCAAGGCTCGAAAGTTTCTCTGCCAGCGGACCGGCATCCTCATCGGGCCTTGTGATGATCAGTTTCATTGAGTTGCCAAGTTTAGAAAACAAGTGTTACAGCGGCAATCAAAATTGGGCAAATTTGAGATTGTCGCGTATCGCCACATGGCTGCAGGTGAAATCAGGGTTTTGGGACTTGAAACGTCGTGCGACGAAACAGCTGCGGCGGTAGTTTGCCGTGGAGCAAATGGCCAGGGTGCAATCCTTTCGAATATCGTGCGTTCGCAACTGGAAGACCATGCACAATATGGCGGTGTGGTGCCGGAAATTGCGGCGCGGGCCCATTCGGCACACCTGGACCGCATCGTCGGGATAGCGCTATCGGAGGCTGACGTTGGCGTGGACGGCCTCGACGGTGTGGCGGGGACCGCTGGCCCCGGGCTTTTGGGCGGGCTTATCGTTGGTTTGACCATGGCCAAGGGGATTGCCCTGTCGCGGGGATTGCCATTTCTGGCCATCAACCACCTGGAAGGCCACGCGCTGACGCCGCGGCTTTTGGAACCATGCCCCTTTCCCTATGTGTTGCTTCTGGTTTCGGGTGGGCATACGCAGTTGCAATTGGTGCGTGGGGTTGGCGACTATGAGCGGCTGGGCAGCACCATTGATGACGCGCTGGGTGAAGCTTTCGACAAAACCGCGAAACTGCTTGGCCTCGGATATCCGGGGGGGGCGCAGGTTGAAATCCAGGCGCGCAGCGGCAATGCGTTGCGGTTTGATTTTCCGCATCCCTTGAAGGGGCGACCAGACTGCAATTTCTCATTCTCCGGCCTGAAGACAGCGGTGCGCGAGGTGGTACACCGTTTGGGGACTTTGACGGAGCAGGATGTTGCCGATGTCTGTGCCGGTTTTCAACGGGCTGTGGCCGTGACGGTGGCCGACCGGGCCAAGCGTGCATTCGCAATATTCCGTGAACGTTACAGTGTCATGGAGGCTCCGGCTTTTGTGGTGGCGGGAGGTGTTGCGGCAAATGTTGCCTTGTGCGCGGCCTTGCAGCAGGTCGCGACGGACCACGGGTTTATCCTGAGAGTTCCACCATTTGATCTGTGTACGGACAATGCCGCGATGATTGCCTGGGCTGCTGCGGAACGATTAGGGCTTGGAATGTGCGATGACCTGAATGCAGTTGCACGGGCGCGCTGGCCGCTAGATCCAGTTGCCGGTGCGCTTTACGGCCATGGCAAATCGGGAGCAAAGGTGTGAACAACATTTGTGTTGTCGGTGATGGAGCCTGGGGCAAGGCATTGGCCCATGTGGCGCGGCAAGCCGGCAATGATGTGACATTCTGGTCGCGGCAAAACACGGCCGAAAGGAATGTAGCGGCTGCGGAGGCTGTCATTCTAGCCGTGCCAGCACAGGCGGTACGGGGCGTGGCATCGCAGCTTCCATTGCAAGGCAAAGACGTGATCATCGCCGCCAAGGGCATTGAACGCGGCAGCGGGTTGATGATGGTAGATGTTGTTGCAGCATGTGCACCCACAGCGCGGTCGCTGGTCCTGTCCGGCCCCAGTTTTGCGACGGATGTGCTGAAAGGGCTGCCAACTGCTGTGACGCTTGCGGCTGAAACCCTGGCGGTTGCCGGCATATGGGCGCAGCGGCTGAGTGCGCCACGGTTTCGCATTTACCAAAGCGACGACCGGCGTGGTGTTGAAATTGGCGGTGCCCTCAAGAATGTGTTGGCCATTGCATGTGGCATTGCGGATGGCCGCGGGTTTGGTGACAGTGCGCGGGCGGCGTTGACCACACGCGGTTTTGCAGAACTGGTGCGTTTGGGCGAAGCCATGGGTGCAAGGCGCGAAACACTGATGGGCCTTTCCGGATTGGGCGACCTGATGTTGACTTGTGCCAGCCCGCAATCGCGCAATTATGCCTTCGGGCGAGCCATTGGGCGTGGTGACAGCGTTGCCACAGCACTGACGCGGGTCAATGGCGTGGTGGAGGGTGTTGCCACGGCGCTGGTGGCAGTTGAACTGGCCTTGCGCCATGGCATCGACTTGCCGATCACGCGGGCCGTGCACATGATCATTGACGATGGGGCTTCGCCAGCCGATGTGATCAGCGAACTGCTGGCGCGGCCGGCGCTGTCTGAATTCTTGAAGGAGTGAACATGCTGTATGCGATCATCGCCACGGACAAAGCCGGTCATCTTGCTTTACGCATTGCAACCAGACCCGATCATATTGCCTACCTCAAGTCTCTGGACCAGCGGGCAAAGCTGGCGGGTCCTTTTGTTGACGATGCAGGAGACATGAATGGCACGCTTCTGATTGTTGATGTTGCAGACCGGGCTGCGGCACAAGAAATTGCTGGAAATGATCCGTATGCGAAAGCCGGACTGTTTCAATCGGTCGACATTCGTGCTTGGAAATGGGCATTGAAAAATCCAGAGGTGGCGTGATGGCGCACTGGTTGTTCAAATCAGAGCCTGATACTTGGTCGTGGGTCATGCAGAAAGCCAAAGGCAGCGTTGGCGAAGAGTGGGCGGGGGTGCGCAATTATCAGGCGCGCAACAACATGCGGGCGATGCAATTGGGTGAGCAGGGATTTTTTTACCATTCCAATGAGGGCAAGGAAATTGTGGGGATCGTCGAGGTGTGCAAGCTGGTGCATCCGGATTCCACCATTGATGATCCGCGTTGGGAGTGCGTCGATATCCGGGCGGTGAAGGACGTGCCGAGGCCAGTGTCGCTGGATGACATCAAGAAGGAAATGGTACTGGCCAAAATGGTCCTGGTGGTGAATTCGCGGCTTTCCGTGCAACCCGTGACGGAGGCGGAATGGACGCACATCTGCAAGTTGGGCGGACTTTAGACCGCGCCGCCTTCATCCGGGCCAACACTGAAATCCTGTCGCCACCACTTGTGCCGGAAGTTCGCTTGCATCTGGCACATGAAGCTGTGCCGATGTGGCAGAAGACGGAAGTGGAATTGGGCGAGATTGGCTTGCCGCCGCCGTTCTGGGCTTTCGCGTGGGCGGGCGGGCAGGCGCTGGCGAGATACGTTCTTGACCATCCAGAACTGGTGCGGGGCAAGCGCGTGGTTGATCTGGCATCCGGTTCCGGGCTGGTTGCGATTGCAGCGATGAAGGCGGGTGCCACAACTGTCCTTGCTGCGGACATCGACGCGTTTTCGGGTGCTGCAATCGGTCTCAATGCAGTTCACAATCAGGTTGAAGTTGTTGTGACAACGGATGACCTGCTTCACAAAGAGATTCACGCAGACCTTATCCTGGTGGGCGACCTATTTTATGAAAAAAGAGTCGCAACAAGGTGTTATGACTGGTTGCTCGCCGCGCATTGGCGCGGCGTTGCGGTGTTGATCGGCGATCCGGGGCGGAGTTACCTGCCGCAGGACAAGCTGGTGCAGGTGGCTGTTTATCAGGTTCCGGTGACGCGCGATCTGGAAGATGCAGAAATCAAACGCACGTGTGTGTGGCGCTTGTGCGATTGAAGCGACGGAATCCGGGAAAAGGACCGTCTTGCCCAAAAGGCGCATTTACAGGAGTGAGAGATGATAGCTGAATTTGGCGAAAACGATCATTTTGACGGCAACTTGCGGGCAGATGTTACCGTGCTTTTTTCGCGGCGCAAGCTGTTTGGGCTAGGAGCAACGGGCCTCATTCTCGCGGGTTGCGACAGTTTGCCATTCATGGGTGGCGGAGAGGCCAATGCAACGGGTACGGCTGCGGACGGAACATCTTGTATCAAGCTGCCGCAGGAGACCAACGGCCCGTTCCCGTCGGATGACACGAATGCGTGCGCAGGCGCCACGGTCAATGTGCTGGACCAATCGGGCGTCGTACGGCCTGACATGCGTGCCAGCTTTGGTGCGTATTCGGATGTGGCGGAGGGCGTGCCGCTGGCGCTGGAAATCAGGCTGGTCAACGTGAAGAACGCTTGCGCCCCGCTGGCGGGGCACCTGATCTATTTGTGGCAGTGCGATGCAGAGGGGCAATATTCCCTCTATGAGCGCACTGAAAGCAACAGGTTGAGAGGTGCGGCCATCACCGACGATGCGGGCATCGCGCGGATCATCACCATTGTACCGGGCTGCTACAGCGGCCGTTGGCCGCACATTCACCTTGAGGTTTTCGTCAGTGTGGACCAAGCGGCCGCAGGTACAGAGAGTCTTCTCACATCGCAGTTCGCTTTTACCAAGGTTGACTGCGATTCCGTCTATGCCGCGCATCCGGCTTATGCCGCGAGTGCTGCGAACCTCGCCGCGCTGGCGCTTGATTCAGACATGGTGTTTCGTGACAATACGGCAGAACAGGTGAAGGCGCAGACGCTGGTGCTGGATGGCGGTGTTGCACAGGGCTACTCCGGCAAGGGCACCATCGGCATCATGGTCTAACCCGGATGTGATTCCGGGTTGGCTGGAGCGATTGCAACGTCCTTCCGGCCCGTGTTGTTCAACCACAAGGCAATCATCAGCAATGACAGTGACACCCACAGCCATTTGTCGGTGCCGCCGCCAAAAAAGAATGCGCCGATGGCAACGGCTGCAGGTGTGGAGATGTAGGTGGCCTGAACAGTGTAAACGGCACCTTTTTCGTTGACGAGGGTGAAATAGGCGATACGTTCGACAACCCACATGAGGGTAACAGCGGCCAAGACGACATACAAGTTGATGGACGGGTTGGTTGCTGCTCCGGGTGGAGACAGCCACAGCAAAAGCGGCAACATCAACAGGCCGGACGCGAGACTTTCTGCCGCGCCTGCCTGCATGACACTTGCGCCCCTGGGCCAGTGGTTGGCGGCATAGAAATTGTATGCGGTGTACATCAGCGGCACACTGATTGCGATGACAAGCCACCATGAAAAACCGCCGGATGCGGCTTGCGGGCGTGTGGCGATCAACACTATCGTTGACGCAAATCCGAATGCGATGGCCACCAGACGGCGCCAGCTCGCGTTTTCTGTTTGTGTCACCAGGGCCAGGAGATAGTTAAAAAAGGGCGACATGGTGATGATGATGGACAATTCGGTGGGTGGCACATGGGCTGCCAGGAAAAGGTTTATGCCAAATGGGATATTCATGAGAAAGGCACACATGGTGCCATACGCCGGAATGCGGGGATCCAGCCCGCGCCAACCGTCGCGGATCAAGGCGACAGCAATCATGATGACGCCAACGCCAAAACCCGTGAGCACAATCGTATGGGTTTCCGGCATGCGTATGTCGGCGAGGTATCGGTACAGGCTGGGCGAGACGCCCCAGAAGAGGCCCAGCGCCAAAAACCATGTGAGATGCCGAATGGACGTCATGGGGGGCATTTAGACAGGAGTCGCATTGTGCGCTATAGGTTTGAGGCGCTAAGGCACCTGCCATAAACAGCAGGTTTGGGAGGAACATAATGTCTGACAAGGTTTATGCGGTGTCGGCGGCCTGGAAAAAACGGGCCTATGTGGACGACGCGGATTACAAGAAAATGTATGCGGAGTCTGTGAAGGACAGCGAAAAATTCTGGGCGAAGCAGGCCAAGCGCATTGACTGGATCAAGGCACCGAAGACTATCAAGAACGTCAACTACGCTTATCCCAATGTCTCGATCAAATGGTACGAGGATGGTGCCCTTAACCTGTCTGCCAATTGCATCGACCGGCATCTGAAGAAGCGCGGGAACCAGACGGCCATCATCTGGGAAAGCGACAATCCTTACGACGACAGGAAGATCAGCTACCGCGAACTTTACGAACAAACGTGCCGCATGGCGAATGTCATGAAGAAGCATGGTGTGAAGAAGGGTGACCGGGTTACCATCTACATGCCGATGATTCCGGAGGCAGCTTATGCCATGCTGGCGTGCGCTCGGATCGGGGCGGTGCATTCGGTGGTGTTTGGCGGGTTCTCGCCGGATTCGCTGGCGGGGCGCATTGAGGATTGCAAATCGAATTTTGTAATAACGGCGGACGAAGGTTTGCGTGGTGGCAAGAAAGTGCCGCTCAAGGCCAATACCGATGCGGCGCTGGAGAAAATCTCATGGCCTTGCACCGTGTTGATGGTGCGGCGTACGGGCGGGGCCGTGTCGTTCAGGCACGGTCGCGATGTGTGGTGGCATGAGGCGGCGGCGAAGGTTTCCGCAGAGTGCAAGCCGGAAAAAATGAATGCGGAGGACCCGCTGTTCATTCTCTACACCTCAGGCTCCACAGGCAAGCCCAAAGGTGTGCTGCATACGACCGGTGGTTATCTCGTCTATGCGTCGATGACGCATCAGTATGTGTTCGACTATCACGATGGCGACATTTACTGGTGCACGGCGGATGTGGGCTGGGTCACCGGGCACAGCTATATCGTCTATGGTCCACTGGCCAATGGTGCCACCACTCTCATGTTTGAAGGTGTGCCGAACTATCCTTCAACCTCGCGGTTCTGGGAGGTGATCGACAAGCATCAGGTCAATATTTTCTATACGGCACCGACGGCGATCCGCGCACTGATGCAAGGTGGCGATGGGCCGGTGAAGAAAACATCTCGCAAGTCTTTGCGGCTGCTGGGGTCCGTCGGAGAGCCGATCAATCCGGAGGCGTGGGAGTGGTATCACAAGCTGTGCGGCGATGGCCGTTGCCCGATTGTCGATACGTGGTGGCAGACGGAGACGGGTGGCATCATGATCACGCCACTGCCGGGTGCGACGAAACTGAAACCTGGTTCAGCCACACGGCCGTTCTTTGGCTGCCAGCCCGCTCTCGTTGATGAGAAGGGAAATTTTCTCGAAGGTGCTGCGAGCGGCAATCTCGTGATCCTTGATTCTTGGCCGGGGCAAATGCGCACGGTCTATGGCGATCACCAGCGCTTCATGGACACCTACTTCGCCACCTACAAAGGTATGTATTTTACCGGTGATGGCTGCCGCCGCGATGAAGATGGATATTACTGGATCACGGGGCGTGTGGACGATGTGATCAATGTGTCGGGGCACCGCATCGGCACGGCGGAAGTTGAGTCAGCGCTTGTCGGTCATGGCAATGTGACAGAAGCTGCGGTGGTTGGTTATCCGCACGACATCAAGGGGCAGGGTATCTACTGCTACGTGACTTTGAAAACAGGTGCCGTTGGTGACGACGACGTGCGCAAGGATTTGATCGCCCATGTGCGCAAGGACATCGGGCCGTTCGCGGCGCCCGATAAAATCCAGTTCGCACCGGGATTGCCGAAGACACGCTCGGGCAAAATCATGCGGCGGATTTTGCGGAAGATCGCCGAGGATGATTTCGGGGCTTTGGGGGATATCTCGACGTTGGCTGATCCGGCGGTGGTGGAGGACTTGATTGCGAACCGACAGAACAGGAAGGGTTGACGGGAGATTATAAGGAGTTTATACATTTATAATTATTTGCGATAAACAGCAGTAAAATCATTATAAATGGACCCCCGCCGAAACCCCTTTTCACCTGGTGCTGGATCGCAACCTCCCGAACTTGCCGGTCGCGATGAAATTGTGGAGAAAGCCGCAATTGCGCTTGATCGCATTCGGGCTGGAAGAAGTGCCCGGAGTTTCGTGCTTTATGGGCTTCGTGGCGTCGGGAAGACTGTTTTGCTCAATCGAATCCGAATTGAAGCAGAAAGCCGAGGTTTTGTAGCAGCAAGCATTGAAGCCCCAGAAAACCGCTCTTTGCCTGCAATCCTGGTTCCAAGCTTGCGTTCGATGCTGGTGAAACTTTCGATGCGCGAGTCTGCCAAAGCCGTAGCGGAGCTGGCATTGCGTACGCTCTCCGGTTTTGCCAAAGCACTGAAGGTCAAGTACCAAGACATTGAAGTTGTTCTCGATGTGCCAGCAGAATTGGGACGTGGCGATAGTGGAGACCTGGAATTTGATCTGCGAGACCTGCTTGAAGCGGTAGGTCTCGCTGCAAAGGCAAATGATACAGCCGCCATTTTGTTCATCGATGAGTTGCAGTACGTCAAAGTCCGTGAGTTGGAAGTCTTGATTTCCGCACTCCACAGCATTTCGCAGAAGCAGATTCCAATCACCATGGTTGCCGCCGGCTTGCCACAGCTTTTGGGACAGATGGGCAAAGCCAAGTCCTATGCAGAAAGGCTTTTTGAGTTTGCGCATATCGACAAGCTCTCGCGAGAAGAGGCAATGGTTGCTTTGGCCAAACCGGCGGAAGCAGAAGGTGCGGGTTTTGATGATGGTGCCATAGACGCCATTGTCGACCAGACAGAGGGTTATCCATACTTCCTGCAGGAATGGGGAAAACACGCCTGGGATATCGCCGAAGACGGCAAGATCACACTGCGTGACGCCACGCAAGCGAGGTCAAGCGCATTGGCTGAGCTGGACAAGGGGTTTTTTCGCGTGAGGTTTGACCGTCTTACGCCATCCGAAAAGAAGTACATGCGTGCAATGGCTGTGCTTGGTGCAGGTCCACACAGGTCGGGCGACGTTGCAGCCAAGCTGAAAAAGAAGATTACGACAGTGGCCCCTGTGCGGAACAACTTGATTGCAAAAGGCATGGCCTACAGCCCGGCACACGGGGACATCGCTTTCACAGTACCAATGTTTGACGGATTTCTGAAGCGGACCATACCGGAATAGTCCTTTCTGTTGTAACCAACTCTTATGGAACTCGAATTCAACGGCAAGCTCTGGCGCTGGAAGGGGGATGCGCCTGCGGCGTGGCATTTCATTACCTTGCCGGAAGACGTGGCGGGGCAGATCAAGTTCATGACCTGCAAGGGCAGGGGGTTTGGATCAGTGCGGGTGAAAGCAACCATTGGCGTCACGTCCTGGAAAACCTCGTTGTTCCCGGACAAAAAAAGTGGATCATTCCTGCTGCCGATCAAGGCTGATGTACGAAAGGCTGAAAACTTGCAGGCTGAACAGTCCATTTCTGTTCAACTTGAAACGGGATATTGACAATCGGCGAGGTAAACCAATCCTTGATTTTATCCCTTTCATTTGCCACTAAAAAGCTACTGTCCGGAATTCCGAAAGTTGTACTGTGTTCTGGCAAGCAAGAATTGGGTGTGGGCATGAACAGGCGTGGTTTGTTTTTCGGTGGTGCGGCAGTTTTGGTGACGACAGTGCTGTCGAGGCCTGCCGCGGCATTTCACAATGAATTCTGGTTTGAAGAACCGGATGGCGATTTTTCAAGTACCATGACGATCCGCCGTCGCCGCAAGCAGAAAAAGACGTCAGCACAAAAATCCAAAACCAAATCCGCGCAGAAGAAAAAAGCCGGCCGGCCCGCCTATGAAGGGCGAAAGGTGGTGGGGTATTTCACTTTTGAAAAACCCGGCACCATCATCATCAAAACCCGGGAACGCGCACTTTACCAGGTTCTCGGCGGCGGGAAAGCCATGCGCTATCTGGTGGCCGTTGGCAAAGAAGGATTCTCGTGGTCGGGCACGGCGAAAGTCGGGTTTAAGCGTGTCAATCCGACATGGACGCCTCCGGCTGAAATGATCGAGCGCAAGCCGGAATATGAGGAATGGGTTGACGGCATGCCGGGGGGCATTCCGGAGAATCCCCTGGGTGTTCGAGCGCTGTATTTGTACAAGGGTAAGAAGGACACGTTGTTCCGCATCCACGGCACCAACGCGCCTTCGTCAATCGGTACGGCGGCGTCATCGGGCTGCATCCGCATGCTGAACCGGGAAGTGATTGAGCTTTATTCCAACACGCCGGTTGGTACCAAGGTCATTGTAATCTAGTTGCACCGCCTGATCCAGCCCATGTCCACATGGAAATGGTCCTTGTGGGCGGCGTTGTAGTCGGGGCTGAGGACGAGGTTGAAGTAATCGCAGGCACCATCGCGCACGGCATGGAGGAACTTCATTTCCGTGCTGCGGGCGGGCCAATCCTTCAAGATTGAAATCTGTTTGCCGCTTTTCAGGCGGAAGCCTGAGATATCAAACGCATTGGCGGTGGCGTGTTCGCTCATTTGGTGTGAGCCTGCGATGGTGCGGCAGGAGTAGGAACCGAAATGGAGGATTTCTGCCACAGGCTCATTGAAGTAGCGTTGCGCTGCGGGCTGGATCACGTGTTTCTCCCACATATAAAGCCGTGCGGCGATGGCGCAGCGGGTTTCCTCGGTGCGCAGCCGGGCTTTGGAAAGTGCCGCCAACTCTACTGTGCCGTTACGCTCGCATGACGTGCCCATGCCTTTGGACGGCTGAAATGTTGCTGTGAGCCGCGCACGGATTACGGCGGCGCGGCAGTTTTCAAACTCCAAATCGACGAGTTTCAACTGGGTTGAGGTCAGCCAGTGCGGCGTTTCGTCAAGGTCTGGCACGGCGAAGGGATCGTATCTGCGGGGGAGGTCGATCAAGCCCGTGCGTGAGGCCACCAAGGTCGCCATGGCGGCGGCGATGGCCAAGATGAGCAGGCGTGGAAGGATGCGGCGCAGATTCATAAAAGTGACGAGTGCGGATACCTGTTTGCGACTATTGGCACAATTGCCATGTTGCGCTGCACAAGCTAGAAGGTGACCCAACAAACAAGGCAAGACAATGTCGCAAGCCAACCGGCCCCTGTCTCCCCACCTGCAAGTCTACAAGCCCATGCTGTCGATGATGATGTCGATTGCGCACCGCATCACGGGTGCGGCGCTTTTCTTTGGCATCATCTTGCTGGTTTGGTGGCTGGTGGCGGCGGCGTGGTCGGATGCCGCGTTTGACATGGCGCAAGGATTTTTCGGGCACTGGTTTGGGCAGTTGGTGATGTTAGGTTTTACTTGGGCGCTCATCCATCACCTACTTGGTGGCATCCGCCATTTTATCTGGGACACAGGCAAGGGTTTTGAACTTGCGACCGTAGAAATGCTGGTGTGCGCCAATTTGATCGGGTCCATGGTGGTGACAGCACTCATCTGGTTCTGTTGTTACAGGCTGATGGCATGAGCGGCAGTGGCACTTCACATTTCAAGCAACAGCGGCTCACGGCAATGGCCAATGTGCCGCTGGTGCTTTTTTTGCTGTGGTTCATCATCACAAAGTTGGGGTTGAGCCGCGCGGAACTCATTGTTTGCCTCAAAGACCCAATCGCCAGTATCGGGCTGGTGCTCGCGCTCGCTTCCATTTTTTGGCACATGTGGCTGGGCATGCAGGTGATCATTGAAGATTATCTGATCAATTCCAGCGCTTTCCGTTTAGCGATGGCAGCGAACACCATGTTCGTGGCGACTATGGCGGTGCTTTCACTTTATGCCATTTTAAAGATGAGCTTTGGATTCTGATGATTGCTTATCCCATCACTGATCACACGTTTGATGTCGTTGTCGTCGGCGCGGGTGGGGCTGGCTTGCGGGCAACGCTGGGCGCATCGCAAGCGGGATTGAAGACTGCGTGCATCACGAAAGTATTTCCGACGCGTTCGCACACGGTGGCGGCTCAAGGCGGCATTGCGGCATCGCTCTCCAACATGGGGCCGGATTCGTGGCAGTGGCACATGTATGACACAGTGAAGGGTGCGGACTGGCTGGGGGATCAAGACGCGATTGAGTATCTGTGCCGCAATGCGCCGACGGCGGTTTATGAGCTCGAACATTTCGGCATGCCGTTTTCGCGCACGGAAGAGGGCAAGATTTACCAGCGGCCCTTCGGTGGTCACATGATGAACATGGGTGATGGCCCGCCGGTGCAGCGCACCTGTGCGGCAGCGGATCGCACGGGGCATGCGATGTTGCACACGCTCTATGGGCAGTCGTTGCGTTATGAGACGGCGTTCTTCATCGAGTATTTCGCGCTTGATCTGATAATGGAAAATGGCGCGTGCCGGGGCGTGATGGCGATGTCGCTGGAGGACGGATCAATTCACCGCTTCCGGTCGCATCAAACCATTCTGGCAACGGGTGGATATGGGCGGGCGTATTTCACCGCCACGTCAGCTCACACGTGCACGGGCGATGGCAATGCCATGGTGTTGCGCGCGGGCCTGCCATGCCAGGACATGGAGTTCGTGCAGTTCCATCCCACCGGCATTTATGGTGCGGGCTGTTTGATCACTGAAGGGGCGCGCGGTGAAGGCGGGTATCTCACCAACTCTGAGGGCGAGCGGTTCATGGAGCGCTATGCGCCTTCGGCCAAGGACCTGGCGTCACGTGATGTGGTGGCGCGGTCGCAAACGATCGAAATCCGTGAGGGTCGCGGCGTTGGCAAACACAAGGATCACATTCACCTGCATCTTGAACATCTTGATCCGAAAGTGCTGCACGAACGGCTTCCCGGCATTTCTGAATCGGCCAAGATTTTTGCTGGCGTTGATGTCACCAAGGAGCCCATCCCTTGTGTACCGACGGTACATTACAACATGGGCGGCATTCCGACGAACTATCATGGTGAGGTGTTGTCCGGCGACAAGCGCGATCCGGCAAAGATAGTGCCTGGATTGATGGCGGTGGGCGAAGCGGCTTGTGTGTCCGTCCACGGAGCGAACCGGCTCGGATCGAACTCGCTGATTGACCTTGTGGTGTTTGGTCGTGCAGCGGCGCTGCGGTGCGTTGAAAAAGTGAAACCCAGCATGAAGCATGCCGAATTGCCTGCAAGCTCAGGAGAATACGCTCTCGGTCGGTTCGATCGTTGTCGCCATGCATCCGGAGGTACGCCGACTGCAAAGCTCCGAGAGCAAATGCAACGCACCATGCAGGCTGACGCAGCCGTGTTCCGCACAGCAGAAACACTGGAAGAAGGATCAAAGAAGATCAACGCGATTTGGCGCGGCATTGATGATATTTCCGTCACCGACCGTTCGCTGGTGTGGAACTCAGATTTGATCGAAACGCTGGAGTTTGAAAATCTAATTCTGCAAGCGGCAGCGACAGTTGATTCAGCTCTCGCTCGGCAGGAAAGCCGAGGAGCCCATGCGCGGGAAGATTTCCCCAAGCGTGATGACAAGAACTGGATGAAGCACTCGCTCGCCTGGACGGACGAGACGAAGAAAAAGATCACACTCGGGTCGCGGCCGGTGCATGATTACACGATGAGCAAAGATGTGGAGTACATCAAGCCGAAGGCGCGGGTGTATTGATGTGCGAAGGCTGGGGCGGATTGTTTTGCGCATTTCTGAAGATTACTTTGCCGTTTGTTATCGGCACTTTGTTCATAGGTTTTTTTTGCTGGATGGATTTCCGGAAAGCGAGGCGCATGGGCGATTGTTGTTTCTTCACTGGTATCCTTTGGTTTGATACTCCTTATTGACCGAATGCCGAGGCACTTGAGCGAATGGGAAGCCATGGCTCTTTTCTGGGTTTTATTCATTGCAAGTCCAATGTTGATTGGTCTCTTTTTTGGACTTCACTTTCATCGTGGAGGTGCAAACTCATGAAAAAGGCATTACCTTCCCCCTCCCCCTTATGGGTGTAAAGTGGGGAGGGCCGGGATGGAGGTCGGGAAGCGGCGTACTATTGCGTTCGAAGCCTGCAGAGTTTTGCAACGCTATGGTATCTGTTAGACTAGCGTCAAAGGAGAGCAGAAATGTCTGAGTTTCCCAGAATAACGCGGAATCCCAAGGTCATGGGTGGCAAACCTTGTATCCGGGGCATGCGAATGACGGTCGGGATGATTGTTGGACAAATGTCTGGCGGTGCGACGGTTGAAGAGATGCTGGATGAGTTTCCCCTGCTTGAAAAAGAGGACATTTATGAGGCCATGGCCTATGCGGCTTGGATCGCGTCCAATCTTGAGCACGACATTTTGCCAGCCGCATGAAGTTTCTGCTGGATGTCAATATGAGCCGCTTGTGGGTGGAAGTCTTGACTGCTCACGGACATGACGTTGTGCGATGGCAGGATGTTGGCGATCCAAAGGAAGATGACGAACGGATCATGGCTTGGGCACGTGAAAATGATCACATGGTGCTGACTTGTGATTTGGATTTTGGTGACATTCTGGCTGTGACCAATTCATCCAAACCCAGCGTCATACAGTTCCGCCTGGGTCGACTCAAGCCGCATGTCCTCGTGGATAAGCTTGAAGTCGCTTTGCGCGTCTATGAAGAAAAATTGAGAGAGAGCGCTTTGATTACACTGGATCCCGGATCACTCCGCGTCCATCGCCTTCCCATGAACTTGCAACGGTAACACTATGGTCGAATTCTCCCTTCCCACAAATTCCAAAATCGGCACCGGAAAATCCTGGCCGATGCCGTCGGGTGCGAACATCCGCTCGTTCAAAATCTACCGCTGGAATCCGGATGACGGCAGGAATCCGCAGGTCGACACGTACCATGTGAACATGGATGAGTGCGGGCCGATGGTTTTGGATGCGCTGGTCAAGATCAAGAATGAGCAGGACGCCACACTCACCTTCCGGCGCTCGTGCCGCGAGGGGATTTGCGGGTCGTGTGCGATGAATATTGATGGCACCAATACGCTCGCATGTTTGAAGTCGTGTGATGATGTGAAGGGGGATGTTCGGATTTATCCCTTGCCGCACATGCCAGTGGTGAAGGACCTGGTGCCAGACCTCTCGCGGTTCTACGAGCAGCACAAATCGATTGAGCCGTGGCTGAAAACCAAAACGCCGACACCGACAAAAGAGTGGACGCAGTCGGTGGACCAGCGCGCAAAGCTCGATGGCTTATATGAGTGCATCCTTTGCGCATGCTGCTCCACATCGTGCCCGAGCTATTGGTGGAATGGCGACAAATATCTAGGGCCCGCCGTGTTGTTGCAGGCGTATCGATGGCTGATCGATTCACGTGATGAATCGCGCACTGAAAGGTTAAATGCGGTGGAAGACCCGTTCAAGCTGTACCGCTGTCATACGATCATGAACTGCGCCAAGGCGTGTCCAAAGGGGTTGTCGCCGGCAAAGGCGATTGCCGAGATCAAGAAGATGATGGTGGAACGGCGTGCCTGATCTTGCAACACTGCGGGCGGAGATTGACGCAATTGACGCTGAGCTTGTGGCCGTTTTGGCACGGCGATTCCAGGTGGTAGATAAAGTGATCGTTATCAAACGCGCGACCGGATTACCTGCGACAATTCCGGATCGAATTAAAGAAGTGGTTGCAAACATATCACAACGCGCCATTGCGGTTGGCATTCCTGAAGCTGCGGCCAAGCGGCTTTGGTGTGTGTTGATCGCCGAAACGATTGCCTATGAAGAGGCCTGCACCGGGTGATCCTGACGGTCTCGCTGTCCGGTTGAGGTTTTTGCCGATTTCTGCCAAACTGAGCGCGATTGGTCGTTGGGGAGTGTCATGCATATCCTACTCGCAGTTCTGGCAATCC
Organism: Hyphomicrobiales bacterium; assembly: GCA_043768765.1. Taxonomy (GTDB): domain Bacteria; phylum Pseudomonadota; class Alphaproteobacteria; order Rhizobiales; family Aestuariivirgaceae; genus Aestuariivirga. The sequence goes on from JAYVKC010000032.1 coordinate 18,688, forward strand.
TCGGCGGCGGGGCTTTTTGGTGGTTCCGCATGCGCAACATTGCGGACGCTGCAAGTGATGTGCATGATGTTGCCGGAAAGGCATGGGGAAAATACAAGCGGGCGAAATTTCGCAAGAAGGTGAACGACTCGCCGCTTGAGGCAGTGCAGGATCCGATGGCTGCGGCGTTGGTCATGTTGCTGTCAATTGCCAAGGCTGACGGTCCGGTGACCAATCGCGCAGAGACCCTGATTACACGCTTTGCTACAGAAGACATGCAAGCCGATGACGCAACCGAGTTGCTGACGTTTTCAAATTGGGTTGTCGGACATGTCGTCGATGCCAATGATGTTGCCCGGCGCTATTCCAAACTCTGGGGCAATGCTCTCAATCTGGAAGAACGTCGCCAGTTTTTCGAAATGGCGCGACGCGTAGCCGAGGTGGATGGAGCTGTTACCCACACAAAAGAGGCTATCTTGTCCAGACTGAAAGAACGGCTCGGCTTTACGGCCTGATTTTCCCTGTTGCGTGGTGCGGTATTGGCTATATCGGAACCGCATTTCCTTGCTTCTTTTCTTAAAGGATTCCCATGGCACCCGACTCATTCAAATCCCGCAAACCCCTGTTCGTGGCGTGGTTTTCCAACAAGGGCAAAGGACAGGTGGAAATCGGGGTTCGTCGGGCGCGGGTATTGATGCACTATTTCACCGGTGTCGCGGCGCGTTGTTTCAGGTCTATCGCTGGTTCGTCGATTCGTGTCATGAAGCGCGGACGGAGCGGTTGGATGCGGTGGAAAATCCGTTCAAGTTGTACCGCTGCCTTACGATCATGAACCACGCCTAGGTGTGTCCCAAGGGATCGTCGCCGGCAAAGGCGAATGCCGAGATTAAAAATATGATGGTTGAGCGGCGGGTGTAGTCAACCCTGCGGCATTCCGGCACTTGCCCGCATCGCAATTGTTTCATATATTTCTGTTATGACAGAATTATCAGTTAAAACTGCACTACCGGAGGCGATTGATGACTTCGTTCTGCAATGGGGTGACCTTGGTGGGCAGTGGAGCGTCAACCGGTCAGTCAGTCAAATCCATGCCCTGCTCTATCTCGCGGAAGAGCCGGTGACGGCGGAAAACATCGCCGAACAACTGGGGCTGGCCCGATCCAATGTCTCCAATTCAATCAAGGAACTGCTGGCCTGGAACCTGATCCGGCGGGTGCCGGTGCGCAATGACCGGCGCGATCATTTCGAGGCTGAATATGATGTCTGGGAGATTGCGGTGCGGATCGCCGCAGGACGAAAGCAGCGGGAGATTGATCCCGCGCTTGCTGCCCTTGCACGCTGCATTGCCAAAGCTGAATGCGATCCGCGTATCAGTATCATGGTCAAGAAACGTCTCAAATCGATGCATGATTTCACCTCGTCCGTGGACCGCTGGTACGGGCAGATGCTTGGCCTGTCCAAGACAAAGCGTGAAATGTTGATCAAGCTTGGCGCAAAGGTCGCGGGATTGCTGCCGGGCGGGAAAGACTAGCCACAGGTGCACACATGCTGCCGCAACGACGCACCAGAACATATTACCATCTCGAAACGGCTTGTCACCCGGCAGCGAAACGTGGAGATGTTACATGACCAAAAGCCCGGTTCTTCTCTACGACGGCACGTGCATCCTTTGCTCACGCGGTGTTCGATATGTCCTGAAGCATGAGCGGCAGCCGCTCATTCGGTTCGTGACGATCCAATCGCGCGAAGGAGCGGCGCTGGCCGAGGCGCATGACATCACGCCGATGGATCCGGCGACGTTCCTGTTTGTTGAAAACGGGCAAACGCTGAAAAGGTCAAACGCCGCGCTTGCCGTACTCAAGCATGTTGGTGGCCCAGCGCGTGTTTTTTCCTTGGGAGCGGCGCTTCCACTTTCCTTGCGCGATACGTTCTACGACTTCCTCGCGCGCAACCGATTCAAGTGGTTTGGCCGCAGCAACAAGTGCATTTTGCCTGACGCGCACACGCGGCATCGCTTTGTACTGCCAGAGGCTGGGCCATAGGAAAACACATTGTGTGATCACTGAGGTTGGCCTTTTCCCAAAACTGTACAGGAGTTGCATCATGACAGAAGCTTGTTTGCGCACGCTGCGGCGTGAAATTGACCAGATTGACCACGAGCTTGTCACCCTGTTGGCGCGACGCTTCCGCACGGTGGACCGCGTGATTGACGCGAAGAAAATTGAGGTGTTGCCTGCCCATATGCAATCGCGTGTTGATGAAGTCATTGCAAATGCTGTGCATCACGCGGAAACGGCCAAGGTTCCGCCTGTATCGATCAAAAGGCTGTGGGAGGTACTGGTGTCTGAGACAATCGCCTATGAAACTGGGCGCGGTGTTAGAGGGGCAACCCAATGACAAGTATAGCCAAAGCCACCATCCACATAGACAACGACCGCGTGATTGTCACCGAGTACAGTTTCAAGCCGGGTGACAACACGGGGTGGCACAGGCATGGGCATGACTATGTCATTGTACCTATCACTGATGGTCATGTGAGGCTGGAAACACCCAGCGGCCCTGCCACTGACGAGATGAAAAAAGGTGTGCCGTATTTCCGCAATGAAAGTGTTGAGCACGATGTGATCAACGCAGGGGACGTGGAACTGCGGTTTATTGAGGTAGAGATCAGGCGGTAGTGCGATGGACCATGGAATCGTCGAACAGATCGAAGTACGATTGGAAAGTCTTGAACGTCTACATGGTGTTGCCATTCCACTCGCTATCGAGAGCGGCAGCCGTGCATGGGGCTTCCCGTCACCGGACAGTGATTACGACTGTCGCTTCATCTATGTGCCGAAAGTTGATGACGCGCTGGGATTGTTTTTGCGACGTGACGTGATTGAAACGGAACTTACTCCAGTCTTTGACATCAATGGTTGGGAATTGCGCAAGGCCGTCAAGCTCATGATGAAGGGCAACGCCGTCGTCATCGAATGGCTGAACTCACCCTTTCGCTATCGCAGCAATGACGAGTTTCATTCAGCCCTACTTGAGCTTTCGCAACTTCTTTTTGATCGTGGCTTGATTGCCAATCACTATCGCCGGGTCATGGAAAGCAAAAGAGAGGAACACTTTGGTGACCCTTCGCGCGTGCCACTCAAGAAGGTGCTGTATGCGGTGCGCTCTGCCCTCGCTATTCGATACCTGCGTTTTAACCATACGCAAAACAGCTTGCCGATGCGGCTTCAGGATTTGTGCGCGGGTGCGAACCTTACTCCATTGCTGCAGCATGAAATTGACGCGCTGATTGCAGCCAAGGTGGGGTCAGCAGAATTAGGGATTGGGCGGCTTGCACCAGCGTTCCAGGTGCTCATGTCGGACGAGGCCGATGCTGCAACGTCCATGGTCAGTAAACCAGGTAGCCTGTCCCCTGCTGTAAAGTCGGAAGCTGAGCGGCGTTATCTTGCCATACTTCGCAAATTTTCGCCTTGACAGACCGAGTCACCGCTCCCCGGCATGCCTTGACACGACACGCTTGTCAGTTCCGGCCAGCGTCAACTCATGGGCAACATGGTCTTTGGGCCAAGACGCTCTGCTCACTCAAGTTCGGCAATAAGATGACGCTTGGTTCCAATATCTGCAACGACTTCGCCTTCCCAGTTCTTTGGGTTTTGGCTTGTGCTGTTGCGCTTTTTGTATCAACTTCCGATTCATCTGCCGCAGAGCGGAAGTTGGGTTTGGCCTTGGCGGATTTGCCGGCGCGGTCTTATGATGTGGCGGTGGCGACCGCCCGTGACATTGGCGTTTCGTTTTCATCCATTCCCCTGCACTGGGACGAGATCGAGACAGCACCTGGTGTTTACGCGCTGGAGATTGACTGGCTCGCGATTGCCGCATCTACTTATCCACAGCTGGGCTTAAATCTTGCACTGGAGGTCAACCTGATCGACACGCACCGGGACCGCCGACCTCAATGGTTGCAAAACAAGCCCTGGGATGATCCGGAGGTGATCGCTGCATTTCAATTGTTGGTGCGCCACATCGTGACGCAGTCGTCCGGGCTTGAACTGGTTTCACTTTCCCTTGGCAACGAAGTCGATGGCTTGCTGGCTGATGATGCAACGCAATGGCGGGCCTACAGCAGGCTTGCAGCGGCGGGCCGTGCTGCTGCTTTGGCGGTGCGTCCTGAGCTCCTGTCGGGTGTGAAGATGACATTCGCAGGTGCTACAGGGCCAAGCAAGGCGGCGGCTGTGGCGCTCTCCGCATCGCAAGATGTGGTACTTCTCACTTATTATCCCTTGCATGCGGATTTTCGCGCCCGATCGTCTCACTCGCCAATAGGTGATTTTGAACTGATTACAACAGTGTTTCCAAACCATCCCATTCACCTCGCGGAAATCGGCTATCCGTCGAGCGCGTCCTGTGCAGGCGGCGAATCGGGGCAGGCGGCGTTCGTTACAACAGTGTTTGACGCCTGGGATGCGCATCGAGATAAAATTGCCGCGATCAACTGGACCTGGATGACGGACATTTCCGCTTCGGAAGTTTCGGCAGCTGGTGCCTATTATGGTGTCAATAAGCCGTGTTTTCTGGAGTATCTCGCCACGCTTGGACTGGAGCGGAATGACTTGCAGCCGAAGGCGTCCTGGGAGGTTTTCGCGCGGGAAGCCCGGTCGCGATTTGTGGACTAGCGGGCTGTTGCCGGACTGGAAACTTGGCTATAGCGAATGCGAAAAAGCATTTTGCAAGAGGACTTCCATGCCGCTCGATTCATTCAAATGCCGCAAGACCATGAAGGTGGGGGCGAAGACCTACACGTATTTCAATTTGAAAGCGGCGGAGAAGAACGGGCTGCCGGGGGTTTCGCAGCTACCCTATTCGATGAAGGTGCTGCTGGAAAACCTGTTGCGCAATGAGGACGGGCGCACTGTGGTGAAGAAGGACATCGAGGCTTTCGTTGCCTGGCTCTCCAATAAGGGCAAGGGACAGGCAGAGATCGGGTTCCGGCCGGCGCGGGTTTTGATGCAGGATTTCACAGGGGTTCCGGCGGTGGTTGATCTGGCCGCCATGCGCGACGGCATGAAATTGCTGGGGGGTGATGCGCAGAAGATCAATCCGCTGGTTCCTGTTGATCTTGTCATCGACCATTCGGTTGTTGTTGATTATTTTGGCAACGCGAAAGCCTTCGCTGCGAATGTGAAGCGCGAATATGAGCAGAACATGGAGCGCTACAAGTTTCTGAAATGGGGACAAGGCGCGTTCGAAAATTTCCGCGTGGTGCCGCCGGGCACGGGCATCTGCCATCAGGTGAACCTCGAGTATCTGTCACAAACGGTGTGGACGAAGACCGAGGGCAAGGTGACCTATGCCTATCCTGACACGCTGGTGGGCACCGACTCGCACACGACGATGGTGAATGGACTTGGCGTTCTGGGCTGGGGTGTGGGGGGCATCGAAGCGGAAGCGGCGATGCTGGGCCAGCCGCAATCCATGCTGTTGCCGGAGGTGATTGGGTTCAAGATGACGGGCAAATTGCGCGAGGGAGTGACGGCCACTGATCTTGTGCTGCTCGTCACCAACATGTTGCGCAGACACGGTGTGGTGAACAAGTTCGTCGAATTCTTTGGGCCAGGCCTGCTCTATCTAACGCTGGCTGACCGCGCGACGATTGCCAACATGGCGCCCGAGTATGGTGCGACGTGCGGGTTTTTCCCGGTGGATTCCGTGACGCTGGATTATCTGAAATTGTCGGGCCGGGCGAAGGACCGCATCGCGTTGGTCGAAAAATATTGCAAGGCGCAAGGCATGTTCAACGACAAGAACGCTGCTGATCCGGTGTTCACGGATACGCTGGAACTTGATCTTGCGACTGTCGTGCCTGCAATGGCGGGGCCGAACCGGCCGGAAAAATTTGTGCCACTGCCGGAGATCAAATCAGGATTTCTCGCAGCGCTCGATTCGCCAAAAGACAAGGCCGGATTTGCCAAGCCGGATCAGGCCTCGCGCCGCGTGAAAGTTGAAGGCAAGAATTATGACATAGGGCATGGTGATGTGGTGATCGCGGCGATTACGTCGTGCACGAACACTTCCAATCCATCGGTGCTGATTGGTGCCGGGTTGCTGGCGCGCAAAGCTGCGGCCTTGGGTCTCACATCCAAGCCGTGGGTGAAGACATCGTTTGCTCCGGGTTCGCAAGTTGTGAGTGAATACATGAAGAAGGCCGGCTTGCAGAAGGACCTCGACAAGATTGGTTTCAATCTGGTGGGCTTTGGCTGTACCACGTGCATCGGCAATTCGGGGCCGCTGGATGCGGCGTTGTCGAAGGCGATCAATGACAACGGCATAGTGGCGTCCGCTGTGCTTTCGGGCAACCGCAATTTCGAAGGCCGCGTTTCACCCGATGTGCAAGCCGCCTATCTTGCATCACCTCCGCTGGTGGTGGCTTATGCCTTGGCAGGTTCAACGCAGATTGACATCTCTCGCGAGCCATTGGGCCATGACAAAAAGGGCAAGCCGGTTTTTTTGAAAGATGTGTGGCCGACGAACAAGGAAATTGATTCGTTCATCGCCAAGAACATCACCGCGAAAATGTTCAAGACGCGTTATGCGGATGTGTTCAAGGGTGACAAGAACTGGCGTGGTGTGGCGACGAGCAAGGGCGAGACCTATGCGTGGGACAACACAAGCACCTATGTGCAGAATCCACCGTATTTTCAGGGCATGCAGAAAGTGCCCGCAGCCGTCAGCAATGTAACGCGTGCGCGGGTGCTGGGGTTGTTTGGTGACAAGATCACCACGGATCACATTTCCCCTGCGGGTTCGATCAAGGCGGCATCTCCTGCGGGCAAATATCTCACCGACAATGGCGTTGCACCGCTCGACTTCAACCAGTATGGCACGCGGCGCGGCAATCATGAGGTGATGATGCGCGGCACCTTCGCCAACATCCGCATCAAGAACCACATGATGGGGCCGAACGGGCGCGAAGGTGGTTTCACTATCCACTACCCGTCGAAAGAAGAAATGCCGATTTATGATGCGGCGATGAAGTATGCTTCAGATAAAACGCCGCTCGTGGTGTTTGCTGGCGTTGAGTATGGCAATGGTTCATCGCGGGACTGGGCGGCGAAGGGCACGAACCTACTCGGTGTGCGGGCTGTCATTGCGCAAAGTTTCGAGCGCATCCACCGTTCCAATCTTGTCGGCATGGGCATTGTGCCGTTGCAGTTCAAGGACGGGCAGAGCTGGAAGTCACTTGGCCTCATCGGTGAAGAAGAGATCACCATCAATGGTTTGGCGGATGGATTGCGTCCGCGCGAGACCATGACGGTTGACGTGACACGCGGCGATGGATCGAAGACGTCGTTCGAGGTTCTGTGCCGCATCGATACGCTGGACGAGATCGACTACTACAAGAATGGCGGGATTTTGCATTATGTGCTGCGGAATGTTGCGAAGGCGGCGTGAAGGATGCTTGGGTTGCTGCGTGAAAGTTGTTGTGAAGTCATTCGGCGGCCAGTTGCGTTGCTAAAGTGCTTCTGGCTTACAGTTGTTCTCGAGTGCGTTGTGTTCAGTTTGGTGCTTGCAAGACTAATCACGCCCTACGAGGCACTGGTGGGAATGTTGTTTGTCTTGGTCGTGTCGATTACGCCGGGAGCCGTGATGTGGCACAGACACGTCATTGCCGATCAGAAAGCCAGTTTGTTACCGCGCTTGCCTGATCTTTTTTCACTCGCATATCTGTTTAAATTTGCCGTAGCGACAATTGTTTTCTCAACGATCAAGAAGATTGCCTCCAGTCTCGCAAGTGACGTCATTTTACCACTATATGGCCTTGCGGCAGGTGGAGTTCTTCCCGAAGACCCAACCATAGTTGGCTTAGCTCTGGCTGTATTAGGTGAAGTGATCGCAGTTTTGGCCTTTGTCTTGATTTTTGGAAGATTGATGCTGTGGTTGCCTGAAGGAACGCTCGATTTAGCGCAGCGCGGGTTCCGAGAAACTTGGTCACCACAAGGGCGGGCAGACTTCCTGAGTGCGCTCGGACTGGTTTATGTAGCTCCAGCATTGATTTCTGCTTTTGCGACTTGGATCAGTCCTGAGGAATTGAATTGGCTGTGGGTCGTTCAACTATTCTCGGCGATTGCAGCGACTGTTGTCGGGTTAAGTCTGCTCACAGTTGCGTATCGCCGCAACCTGCAACACGCAGATGCCAAAATCATCGTGAAGTCGATGTGAGTATTGGGTTCACTCTTCCTTGTGGGCCGGAGGTGCGCGGGGGAGGTGCCCGGAAGGCGGAGTGCGTGGCGTGCGAGTTCGGCACCGAGAGTGTTGCAACACCCCATCCGGCGCTTTGCGCCACCTTCCCCACGCTACGCGTGAGGAAGGGTGAAGATGAACTCAATCCGATTACCAAATGGATCATCAACAAAGAAGCGATAGATACCCGGAGGTGGCACTTCGTCGCTTGTCGCAAATCCCGCTTGTTCGCATGCGGTGCGCAGCCCATTGAGGTCGCTGACGCGAAACGCCGGGTGGGCTTTTCTTGCGGGACGAAAGTCTTTTTCAATACCGAGATGCAGTTTCACTGCACCACTCTCAAGCCAGAGTCCGCCGCGGCTGGTGAGAACATCTGGTTTTGGCACTTCCACAAATCCGAGTACGCCGACATAGAAGGTGCGCGCTTCGGCTTCCCGGCCTTCCGGCATGGCGAGTTGCACGTGATCGATGGCGGCGATATTCATGGGGAATGACTCCAGCGCAATACAACGCCTTCTGCAAGTCCCTGCCGCACACGGCCTATGTCACCCAGTGGGGTGGGGCGCATGTGTGGAAGGTGGGTGGGCCGAAGGGCAAGCTGTTTGCTGCGGCGTGGTTTGATGGCAGTTCGACGGCGGGCATCACGTTCAAATGTTCGGACATGAGTTTTGAAATGTTGAAGGAAGTGGAGGGGTGCAGGCCGGCACCCTATATGGCGTCGCGTGGCATGAAATGGTTTCAGCGGTACAAAAAGACGGGACTGAGCGACAAGGATCTCAAGGTCTATCTGCGCGAAAGTCATCGCCTTGCTGCAAAGAGTCTAACGAAGAAACTGCAGAGAGAGCTTGGGCTCACCTGAAAGAGGGCGTACACTGTGACTTCCAACAAACCAAGGAGACATGATCATGGCCTATATGGATTTCATGGTTACACCGGTTCCGAAAAGCAAGATTGCCGCCTATAAGGTCCTCGCGAAGAAATCAGCAAAGCTCTGGAAAAAATGTGGTGCAGTTGCCTACGCTGAATGCCTGGCTGACGATGTGAAGCCGGGAAAGGTCACGTCGTTTCCGCAGAGTGTCAAACTCAAGAAGAACGAAACAGTGGCAACCTGTGTCATCACCTTCAAGTCCAAGGCGCACCGGGCGCAGGTTTGGAAAAAGATCATGAATGATCCTTGGATGAAGAACTTTGACATGAAGAAAGCGCCGTTTGACGCCATGCGCATGTACTTTGGCGGGTTCAAGCCGGTGTCCAAGTTCTGAATTGTGATCGATTTCACCCACACGTGATTGGCATGTGACAAGCCAATCTGTCACTGTTGATCAATGGAAAACCTCGTATCCCGCCGCAAGGCGGTTGGGCTTGTGGCTGCGGCGCTTGCCGGGACCCGCTTCGTTGAACGCAGTGCCGCCGCTTCTGCGCCTGTTCTTGTTGAACTTTTTACGTCGCAGGGTTGTTCGTCGTGCCCGCCCGCTGACAAGCTGGCAGGCTTGCTGCGGGACCGCGATGATGCGCTGGTCGTGTCGTTCAACGTTGATTACTGGGACTATATTGGCTGGAAAGATACCCTGGCGAAACCGGAATTCACCGCGCGGCAGCGCAGCTATGCGCTGGCACGAGGCGATGGGCAGATCTACACACCACAAATGGTCATGAACGGGGTTGACCATGTTGTTGGCAGCCAAAAGAGCGCCGTCGATGGTGCCATTTCGTCGGCGACCGCCGTTCATGTATCCGTTGCCATGGGCATGAATGCGGATGCCATCACCATTGATGTGGGGGCAGGTGATGGCGATGGCGCAATCTGGCTGATGGCCGTCGCGCCTGAGATCAGTGTCAACATTGAACGTGGCGAAAACACGGGCAAAACTGTTGCCTACCACAATGTGGTGCGCAAGCTCACGCGGGTTGGTGAATGGAAGGGAGAGAAAACGGCATTCAAAGTGCCGCGTAAACCGGTCCTCACCAAAGACAGCGGATTCTGCATTGCTGTGTTGCAATCAGGTGAGGCCGGTCGCGTTGTGGGTCTGGACCAATCCCCGATCACACAGGCGTGAACGCATTACTTAATCGTAATGGAACCAAGCGCTGGTTGGTTCCGTTCTCCCTAGTGAAGCTGCTTTTTGCAGCCCGCAACATTCACATGGAGAATTCAATGCGCAAATATCTTGCAACAGCTTTCGCCCTTACGGCATTTTCCGCCGCCGCCTTTGCCGCCATGAACCCGATGGTCGGCGGAGCGGAAATGTTTGCCGAGAAGAACATCGTCGAGAATGCGATGAATTCGAAAGATCACACCACCCTTGTCGCTGCTGTTGCCGCCGCCGGATTGGTTGACACGCTGAAGAGTGCGGGTCCGTTCACAGTGTTTGCACCAACCAATGATGCATTCGCCGCCCTGCCTGCTGGCACTGTCGACAAGTTGCTGATGCCAGACATGAAGGACACGTTGACCAAGGTACTCACCTGCCATGTTGTCGGTGCCAAGGCATTGGCCGCCGATGTGATGTCGATGGTCAAGGCTGATGGTGGCATGCACAAGGTCATGACGGTCGGCGGCTGCGAGCTGACATTGAAGCTGGATGGCGACAAGGTTCAGATCATGGATGAAAATGGCGGCATTGCAACGGTCACGATTGCTGACGTGATGCAGTCGAACGGCGTTATCCACGTGATCGACAAGGTGCTTTTGCCGAAGTCGTAGTGCTTTTGGGCGCGACGCAGGAAGTTCGGCTTTTACCGTTGCGCCCTATTTTATCTGAAAAACCGCTGCACTGGATGTCTTGTCGCGATTCGTGCCACGGACCGACACTCGCGCCACATATTTGCCCGCAGTCCACCCGGACTCGGGTTTTTTCTTGCCTGCGAACAAAAGATATTGGGCCTTGTGGCGCGCCACTGTTTCAGTTTTTTTGGCGAGCGTACCTTGCGGTCCCGACAATGTTATCGTGACCGTGTCGCCCTTTTCCAGGTTGATCATCCAGGCATAGGCGACAAGTGCCGGAGAACGAGATTGCAAGGCCGGTGCGGGCAATGCACCGGCCTCCAATTCAGGCAAGTCCAAGCGACGGTCGGTGAGTCCCAATTGCAGGATTGTGGTGGGATCATAGCGAAGTGCGGCGGTTCCCGCGCCTGCCCATAGCGACTGATCATCAGCTTCGCAGTTTGTTGTTGGTCCACTGCTGAATGGATCAACCGTTTTTCCGTCCTTGCGCACCGTGAAATGCAAGTGGGGGAAAGCTGCAGCGCCGGAATAGCCAACGCTGCCAAGCAATGCGCCGGGTTCAACTTGTTCGCCGTTGGCCACAGTGATGCTGCCGTTTTTCATGTGACAGTACTGTGTTTCCCAGCCATCCGCATGGGACACCACAACACCGTTGCCGCACTCCATTTTTGCAACGGCGGCGCGGTCGGCGTCGGTTTTCATCAACTGGTCGGGAACACCGTCCCTCAGGCTCTTTACGATGCCGGGTGCGGCCGCGTGTACCAGTGCTGTGTCTTTGGTCGTGCGCACGCGGATGTCAGTGCCATCATGACCGTCATAGGTGGCGGTGCCGCAGGTATAGTCCGTAGTACCTGGTCCAGAGTCGTGATCAGTGTATTGCTGTATCCAGCATGTCTTGCCAAGTTCACAAGCCACGGGGAAAACCAAGCGAAGTTCACTTGCGCCCGCCCTGGCGTTGACATTTTGGACGAATGCGAAGAACACCGCGAACACGTAGTATCGAAGCAACATGCCTGCCACTCCACAGTGTCAGTGCGGCAATTGTTAGGCGGCTTTTTTCATCAATCCGCGATTGATGATGGCTTCAGCGATCTGCACGGCATTCAGGGCCGCACCTTTGCGCAGGTTGTCCGACACCACCCAGATGTTCAAGCCGTTTTCAATCGTTGAATCTTCGCGGATGCGGCTGATGAAGGTGGCATAGTCGCCCACACATTCCACCGGAGTCATGTAGCCGCCGTCCTCACGTTTGTCGATCACCATGCAGCCGGGTGCCTCACGCAGCAAATCGCGCGCCTCATCCGCCGAGATGGCATTTTCGAATTCGATGTTGATGGCTTCGGAGTGACCCACAAATACCGGTACGCGTACGCAGGTTGCTGTAACCTTGATTTTCGGGTCGAGAATTTTCTTGGTTTCAGCCACCATCTTCCACTCTTCTTTGGTCTCGCCGGAATCAAGGAAGACATCGATGTGCGGAATGACGTTGAAGGCGATCTGTTTGGTGAATTTTTTGGGAGTGGGACTGTCGGTGACGAAGATGCCCTTGGTCTGGTTCCACAACTCATCGAGGCCGTCCTTGCCCGCACCCGATACCGACTGATAGGTTGCCACCACCACGCGCCTAATCTTGGCTGCGTCGTGCAGCGGCTTCAGGGCCACAACCATTTGCGCGGTGGAGCAATTGGGATTGGCGATGATGTTCTTGCGGGTGTTCTGCTTCATGTAGCTTTCCAGTACATGGGCATTCACTTCCGGCACGATCAGCGGAACATCGGGATCATAGCGCCACTGGCTCGAGTTATCGATGACGATTGCGCCCGTTGCGCCGATCTTGGGCGACCAGTCCCATGAAATTGCTGACCCCGCCGACATGACGCAAAAGTCGACGGTGGAGAAATCGAACTGTTCCAGGGCTTTGCATTTCAGCACCTTGTCGCCGAAGGAGACTTCCATGCCGATGGATTTGCGCGACGCGATGGCATGCACCTCGTCAACCGGGAACTCGCGTTCGGCCAGAATGTTCAACATCTCGCGGCCCACATTGCCTGTGGCGCCGACGACGGCTACTTTGTAACCCATTGGTATCTCCGAAAAAATAGAATGTGCGAGACCGGCCGCGCATTCCGGAGCGGGTTCTAACAAACATTGGACACAAGCGAAAGGGGGTTGGCAGGTGGTGGTGGCTCGGCTATGGACCGGGCACGATGGAGCTTCTTGCGGAGAGGTGGCAGAGCTGGTCGATCGCGTCGCACTCGAAATGCGAAGTACGGGTAACCGTACCGGGGGTTCGAATCCCTCCCTCTCCGCCATTTGCCTCTTGTCGGACGGATCGACGTGACCCCGGGGCTTGTGATTTTCGATTGTGATGGTGTGCTGGTCGACAGCGAGATGTTGTCGGCCGGGGTGTTGACGGCGCAATTGGAAGAGTTGGAAATTGGACTCACACTCGAACAGTTCCGCACGGAATTTTTGGGTCGCAGTTTTTCCTCCGCAGCCCTACAGCTGAAAGCGCGGACGGGGCGTGATCTGCCCCCGAATTTTGCACCGGATTATTTTCTCCGCTTGAATGCGGCGTTTGCCACCGATCTGAAACCCATGGCCGGCGTGGAGCGGGTTCTGAAATCGTTGCGCGTACAACATTGCGTGGCGTCAGGATCAATACCGCCCCGGCTTGATTTTTCACTCAAAGTCTGCGGACTGGACACGCATTTCGGTGCACATGTCTATTCTGCGGCTGTCGTCAAAAATGCCAAGCCTGCACCGGATTTGTTTTTGCATGCTGCCAGGGCCCATGATGTCGCGCCGTCCCGGTGCCTTGTTTTGGAGGACAGTGAAATGGGTGTGCGCGCGGCCCACGCCGCCGGCATGGAGGTGTGGCACTTTGCAGGGGGAGCGCATGTCAAGGCTGGTTACAGGCTGCCGCAAGACGTCAAGGTTGCCCGCGTGATCGCTGACATGGCCGAGTTGCTTGAGGTTTTTGCTGACACTGGCGTTTGTGCGCACGAGCGGGTAGCACAAACCAACTGAAGACGGAGCACAGAGTGGCACGCAAGTCCGAGCCTGAAAAAGAACGCCTGGATGATGCCGCTCGCGCTGGGTGGCTTTACTATATCGCAGGCAACACCCAGGACGAAATAGCGCGCAAGCTTGGCGTGTCACGACAGACCGCACAGCGGCTTGTGTCGCTTGCGGTTTCGGAGAGGTTGGTAAAGGTGCGGTTTGACCATCCGCTCGGGCGCTGCCTTGAGCTGTCGAAGCGCCTGATTGACCGCTTCGGCTTGCAGCATTGCGAAATCGTGCCTGCGGACCCCGCTTCAAAATCGGAAACCCTTGGCATTGCGGAAGTTGCAGCCACTGAATTGGAGCGTCATTTGGTGTCCCAACATCCGGTGATTGTAGCGGTTGGAACAGGCCGGGCGCTCCGGGCTGTGGCTGAGCAGGTCAGTCCCATGGAATGCCCGCAGCATAAAATTGTTTCGCTGGTCGGCAATATCGGGCCGGATGGGTCAGCCACGGTCTTTGATGTGGCTTCGCGCGTCGGTGACCGGGTGGGGGCACCGCACTATCCCATGCCATTTCCTGTCATTGCCGCAACGATGCATGAGAAGAACCTTTTGGTTGCCCAGAAATCACTGCGCAATGTGATGGACCTCGCCACGCAGGCGGACGTCACTTTTGTCGGCATTGGCACTGTGGATGAAACGGCTGCCCTGTTGCGTGACGGCTTTGTACGCGCAGACGAGTTGCGCTCCATGGTGAAGGCAGGCTCGGTTGGCGAGATTACGGGTTGGTGTTTTGACGCCCATGGCCACCTGATTGACGGGTTGATCAACGACCGCGTCCTGTCCGTGCCACTGGAAGCCAACGCCAAGCGCCGGGTTATTGCAGTGGCCATGGCGCCCGGCCGATTTCGGGCGATCAAAGGGGCGCTGACAGGCAAACTCGTCAATGGTCTGATCAGCAACGAGACCATGGCCGAACAATTGCTAGATTAACGAGCTATTGCCCAGTTTATTTAATTTAAGCGTTTACAGTACTTTACCGCAGTTGCGAATGTTAATTTCTTGCACTGCAGCGACGATTTTAACTTGACTTCGGGGTGGATCGGTTGTGACTTATTCCCGCGACTTGGGCAGAAGCCCGACAATCCACTGGGAGGAATATCGATGAAGATGACGTTTAAAGGCGTGCTCGGCGCGCTTGCACTGGCTGCGCTTTCGACAACGGCCTGGGCTGAAACACTGACGATTGCCACAGTCAACAATGGCGACATGATCCGCATGCAGGGCTATACAGCTGACTTTACCGCTGCCAATCCAGGCATTGAACTGAACTGGGTCACACTCGAAGAAAACGATCTTCGCCAGAAAGTGACGACGGACATTTCCACCAAGGGTGGCCAGTATGATGTGCTGACCATTGGCATGTATGAAACACCAATCTGGGGTGCCAAGGGCTGGCTCGTTGAATTGAGCGGTCTTGATAACCCGGCAGACATTCTGCCTGCCGTTTCAGGCGGTCTTTCTGCCAATGGCAAGCTCTATGCTGCACCCTTCTACGGTGAATCATCAATGGTGATGTACCGAACAGACCTGATGGACAAAGCTGGCCTCAAAATGCCAGACGCACCAACCTGGACTTTCATCCGTGAAGCCGCAATGAAGATGACTGATCGCGCCAATGGCGTGAACGGCATTTGCTTGCGCGGCAAAGCTGGTTGGGGTGAAAACGCTGCGTTCATCACTGCAATGTCTAACTCTTTTGGCGCACGTTGGTTCGATGAAAGCTGGAAGCCGCAGTTTGATTCAGCTGAATGGAAAGCCACACTTGAATTCTATCTTGGCATGATGAAGGAATCAGGTCCAGAAGGTGCTTCGGGCAACGGCTTCTCTGAAAATCTTGCCCTGTTCCAATCCGGCAAGTGCGGCATGTGGATTGACGCCACGGTTGCAGCGTCCTTCGTGTCAAACCCGAAGGACTCTTCGGTTGCGGACAAGGTCGGTTATGCACTGGCTCCAGACAACGGTCTCGGCAAACGCGGCAACTGGCTCTGGGCTTGGGCCCTTGCCATCCCTGCCGGTTCGCAGAAAGTTGATGCCGCTCAGAAGTTCGTCAGCTGGGCAACCTCCACGCACTACACTGAATTGGTTGCCGCCAAAGAAGGTTGGGCCAACGTTCCTCCCGGCACGCGCACATCACTCTATGCAAATCCTGAGTACATGAAGGTGCCATTCGCAAAGATGACACTCGACTCGATGAACTCAGCTGATCCAACAAAGCCGACTGTAAAGCCGGTTCCATATGTTGGCGTGCAGTTCGCTGCCATTCCTGAGTTTGCCGGCATCGGCACAAAGGTCGGCGAACTGTTCTCCGCGACCTTGGCTGGTCAAATGAGCTTGGACGATGCGCTCGCCCAGGCCCAGACCTACACCACCGATGAAATGACCAAGGCTGGTTACATCAAGTAAGACACAACTAAAGCCCCTTCTCCCCTTGCGGGAGAAGGTGGCGCGAAGCGCCGGATGAGGGGTTGCCGCAAGCAAGCTTGATCGCTTCGAGCTTGCTGCGATCCCCCCTCATCCATCTCGCGCCTGTGGCGCGATTCACCTTCTCCCGCAAGGGGAGAAGGAACAATGCAGGCATACACATGGCAACGCGGCAAGCACAAAGACTGGCCAGACTGGCTCTGGCACCGTCGATCGGCGCATTGTCGACATTGGCCTTCGTGCCCCTGGCCCTCGTCATTTATTTCGCATTCCTGCGCTACAGCCTGCAAGACCCTGAGAACCTGCGGTGGTTCGGCTGGAACAATTTCTACTACTTCCTGAAAGACCCGTATTTCGTCAAAAACCTGATCAACACCTTGTTGTTGGTGGGAGGCGTGATTGTCACGACTGTCACTGGCGGCATTGCGCTTGCCATTTTGTTTGACCAGCCATTCTGGGGACGGGGCATTGCCCGCGTGTTGATGATTTCGCCCTTCTTCATTCTGCCCACCGTTTCGGCCATGGTGTGGAAGAACCTGATCATGCATCCGCAATTTGGGTTGCTCTCTGAAATCCAGAAATGGTTTGGCGTGATCCAGCCGTTTCGTTGGTTCGAACAGGCTCCGCTGTTTTCAGTGGGCATCATCGTGGCCTGGCAATGGTTGCCGTTTGCCGCACTCATTCTGCTCACGGCCTTGCAATCCCTTGATTCAGAACAGAGTGATGCAGCCGCCATGGACGGCGCGAAGTCGTGGAATTATTTCTGGCACATCATCCTGCCGCACCTGGCGCGCCCCATCACCGTTGTGGTGCTGATCCAAACTATTTTCATCATGAACACCTTCGCCGAAATCAAAGTGACAACCGTGGGAGGATTTGCCGGAAACCTCACTTACCTCGTGTTTTCTCGGTTGCAGAACGACAATGACGTGGGTGCCGCCGCTGCAGGTGGTGTGATTGCCGTCATCCTCGCCAATCTCGTTTCCATCTTCCTCGTGCGCCTCATGGGCAAGAATTTGGAAAACTGACCATGGCCAAGAAAATATCGCGCCGCCGTTCCATCTTCTTCGGCGTTCTTGCCTGGAGCATCGGCCTGTTGATGTTCTTCCCCATCCTGTGGACGGCACTTGCGTCGTTCAAGGCCGAGTCGGACGCTTATGCCTTGCCGCAAACACTGTTTGTCTCTGACTGGACCACGGAAAACTTTGGTGAAGTGCAACGGCGTTCCGACTATATCAGGTATCTCAGCAACACGCTGATCATCGCGGGTGGTTCAACTTTGCTGGGATTGATCTTTGCTGTTCCCGCCGCCTGGTCCATGGCCTTTGCACCGCGAGGCGAAGCCGCAGGCAAGCTCAACGGCATCACCTGGCTCGGCATCATCCTGGGTTCCACCGCGCTTGCCTTTGCCATCCTTTATGCCAATGGCTGGGTGGTGACCAATCCACTGCTCGGCATAGCCATGCTGTTGCTGGTTTTCATCCCGGCCACCGCCTGGGTGTGGACGCGCAATACAAAGGATTCACTTTTGTGGATTCTCTCGGTGAAAATGATGCCACCTGCGGGAGCGCTCATTCCCATTTTCCTGATCTTCGGCCGCAGCGGCATTGTGTTCGACAACTGGGGCGAAGGCTGGGACTGGCGCGAGTACAACATCTTTGACAGCTTCTGGGGCATGATTCCGCTGATGATGCTGATCAACCTGCCGATCATGATCTGGATGCTCTACACCTACTTCAAGGAAATTCCGGGTGAAATCCTGGAAGCGGCGCGCATGGACGGCGCAAACCTGTGGAATGAACTCTTCCGCGTCCTCACCCCCATGGCCGTGCCCGGCATTGCATCGACGTGTTTGCTCGCTCTCATTCTGGCGTGGAATGAAACCTTTTGGACGCTGAGCCTCACAACGAAATACGCGGCGTCATTGGGCTTCCTGATTTCGGAATACTCCAATCCGCAAGGCCAGTTCTGGGCCAAACTGTCTGCGGCCTCGATCATGGCCATCACCCCCATCCTTATCATCGGCTGGTTCTCGCAACGCCAGCTGGTGCGCGGCCTCACCTTCGGAGCGGTCAAATAATGCCTCACATTTCCCTCAGACAAGTCCGCAAGGTTTTTGGCGAGTCCGTCATCATTCCAGGTGCTGACCTTGACATCAACAAGGGTGAGTTCGTGGTGTTTGTCGGTCCCTCGGGCTGCGGCAAGTCAACGCTGCTGCGCATGATCGCAGGCCTTGAGGACACCACATCTGGCGAAATCATCATTGAAGGCAAAGACGTGGTTGATGTCGGCCCGTCGGAACGCGGGCTGGCCATGGTGTTCCAGTCCTATGCACTTTATCCGCACATGTCAGTGCGCAAGAACATCGGCTTTCCGCTGCAGATGGCAAAGATGCCGCCAGGCGAAATCGACGCCAAGGTGCAAGAGGCCGCGAAAACCCTCAATCTCACGGAATATCTGGACCGCAAGCCCGGTCAACTCTCTGGCGGCCAGCGCCAGCGCGTGGCCATTGGCCGGGCCATTGTGCGCAATCCCAAGGCTTTCCTGTTTGACGAGCCGCTGTCTAATCTTGACGCGGCCCTGCGCGTCAACATGCGCATTTTCATCATGCAGCTGCACAAGGATTTGGGATCGACAAGCATCTACGTCACCCACGACCAGGTCGAAGCCATGACCATGGCGGACCGCATTGTAGTGTTGAACAGGGGCGTCATCGAGCAAGTGGGATCACCGCTTGAACTCTACAACAATCCCAACTCACTTTTCGTGGCGGGTTTCATTGGTTCGCCGAAGATGAATTTCATTTCGGGTGCGATTGCCGCGAAGCATGATGCAGAGACCATCGGTGTGCGGCCTGAGCATATTGACATCGTTGTGGGCAAAGGTGAGTGGCAGGGCACGATCCTGCTTGCCGAGCATCTCGGTGCCGATGCCTTTCTGCATGTGGACGCCGGCGAAGCGGGCCGTCTCGTGGTGCGGGCACCTGGCGAATTCAGCGGCAAACCTGGCGACAAGGTTTCACTTAAGCCGGAATCGACGCGGATGCACCGTTTCGACAAGGACGGAAAAACACAGCGTACATGAACAACCCCGATTACATCATCGTGGGTGGCGGATCGGCGGCGTGTGTAGCGGCGTGGCGGCTGGTGCGTGAGCGTGGGGCGCGGGTGCTCATGATCGAGCGCGGGCCTGCAAAGACACGTGGATTATCGGCGATGTATCTCTCCATGCCTGCAGGATGGATGAAGGGCATGCGAGGCTCGTCCGTGGTCGAGATGCACACGCCCGTGGCGCAGAAACACCTGAACGGTCGCGCGCCCGCCGTCGGGCAGGCGAACATTCTGGGTGGCGGATCGTCGGTCAACGGCATGGTGTACACGCGCGGCCAGCATGAGGACTACGATCACTGGAACGATTTTCTTGGCGGGAATTGTGGCTGGGCGTTTCGGGACATGCTGCCGCATTTCAAAAAGCTCGAGTATAATCACCAGTTCCAGGATGAGTGGCACGGTGTTGACGGTCCGTTGCATGTGTCAGCCACCGGCACAGTTTGTCAGCTCACGGAGGATTATGTCCTTGCAGTGCAGGGACTCGGTGTTCCGTACAATGCCGACTTCAATGGTGCACGGCAGCGCGGTGTGGGCACCATGCAGTACACGACGAACAAGGGCAGGCGCTGGAACGGAGTGAGCGCCTATCTCGATTGTCTCGCCAACAATCCAAAGTTCGCGGTTGAGACGGACGCGACGGTGGCGCGGCTCATCATCGAAAAGGGACGCTGCACGGGTGTCGTCTTTGTGCAAAATGGCTTGGAGAAAACCGTGCATGCCAGTGCTGACGTGCTGATGGCAGCGGGCAGCTACAACACGCCGAAGATCTTGATGTTATCTGGCATTGGTGCGGCGGCGCATTTGCAAAGCCACGGTGTCAAAGTGCACCATGATATTCCCGGTGTCGGCGAGAATCTGCAAGACCATCATGAAGTGCCTGTCGTTGCTGCAACCAACGGTCACTTTGGCTACTTTGGTGAAGACAAGGGCCTGCGCGCGTTGTGGAATGGTTTGCAGTACATGTTGTTCAAGACGGGACCAGTCACCAGCGTCGGTGTTGAGGCTTGCGCTTACATTGATCCGGACGGCGGCGAACGGCCCACGATCAAGATGTACTGTGTGCCGTCAGTCTATCTGGATGCGGATGTGAAAAACGTTACACCTCAGGATGGTATCACGTTGAATGCGTGTCTGTTGCGGCCGAAGTCGCGCGGCACGGTGCGGCTGCGGTCCAGCAATCCATTCGACAAGCCGGTCATTGACAACAACTATCTGGCGGAACCGGATGATCTCCGACTTGAGGTCGCAGGACTCAAGTATGCCCGCGATATTCTTGCGATGAAGCCGCTGGCCTCCCGCATTACACACGAAATGCTTCCAGGCAAGGACTTGACCAGTGACCATGATCTGGGCGAGCATTGCCGCCGCAGTGTAAAAACCAACTGGCACCCCGTCGGCACCTGCCGCATGGGTCCGCCGGGTGACCCGCTTGCCGTCCTTGATCCGCAGCTTAATGTGCGCGGTATCGAAGGACTGCGTGTCATTGATGCTTCAGCCATGCCCTTCGTTCCGTCCGGCAACACCAATGCACCCACCATGGCGCTGGCGAGCCGGGCTGTGGATTTCATGTGAGGCGGCGGCGGACAATGGATGAGTTGAACTCTTGCGTGAGGATTTACGTTGATGCCCAAGCTTAATCTCAACTCCCTCCGTGGCCTGGATGCGCGCGTTGTGGTGCCGCGCTACTCGCAGCAGGCACTGCGGCCCGGGATTGTGCATTTCGGCGTCGGCAATTTTCACCGGGCGCATCTTGCAGTCTATCTCGATGATCTGTTCAACATGGGTGTTGATCATGACTGGGGCATCATTGGTGCCGGGGTGATGCCGTCTGATGAATTGATGCGAGAAAAACTTGCAGAGCAAGACTATCTCACCACCATTGTCGAACAAGAAGCGAATTTCACGCATGCGCGCGTGATATCATCCATGGTTGATTTCATACCGCCTTCGGACAGGGTGCGACTGGTCAATACGCTCGCCGATCCGCAAATCCGGATCGTGTCGCTGACCGTCACGGAAGGAGGGTACATGATCAATCCGGCGACGGGCCAGTTTGATCCATCGCATCCTGCACTGCAACAGGATGCGAAGAATATGTCCGATCCCACATCGGTGTTTGGACTTGTTCTCGCAGGTCTCATGAAGCGGAAGGCAGCGGGCATTCCACCCTACACCGTGATGTCGTGTGACAATGTTCCGCACAATGGGGTGGTCACGCGCAATGCCGTTGCGGGGCTGGCACGGTTGTTTGACAATCCGCTTGCTGATTGGATTGAGGCACATGTGGCTTTTCCAAATGCCATGGTTGACCGCATCACGCCGGCTACCTCTGACCGCGAACGCATGTTTGTGGCTGATGCCTATGGCCTTGTCGACAACTGGCCGGTGTTCTGCGAAGACTTCAAGCAATGGGTGATCGAGGATCATTTCCCGCTGGGCCGCCCAAACTGGGAAAAAGTTGGTGCGCAATTTGTCACTGACGTCACACCATTTGAACACATGAAAATCCGCATCCTCAACGGCGGCCACGCCGTCATCGCTTATCCTGGAGGGTTGCTGGATGTTCACTTTGTCCATGAAGCGATGGAGCATCCGCTGATCCGCGGGTTTTTCGAGAAGGTGGCACGAGAAGAGATCATCCCGACCGTGCCACCCGTACCGAATACCGATGTGCATGACTATTTCAAGCTGATCGACCGGCGCTTTTCCAACCCAAAGATCGGTGATACGGAGCGACGGTTGTGTTTTGACGGATCGAACCGGCAGCCGAAATTCATTGTACCGGTGATTGCGGACAATCTGGCGGCAGGGCGATCGGTGAAAGGTCTGGCGCTCGAGTCGGCGCTGTGGTGCCGCTATTGCTACGGGGAAAGCGAAAGCGGGAAAGTGATCGAAGCCAATGATCCGTCCTGGGAACGGTTGCAGTCCATGGCGCGCAAAGCCAAAGATGAACCGCTGCAGTGGCTGACGATGGATGATGTCTATGGTGATGTCGCAAGGTCGGATGTATTTCAACAGGCCTTCGCTGATGCACTGGGCAGCGTTTGGTCGAAAGGCACGGCCGCGAGTTTGCGGGATTATATCGGGAGCTAACGGGTCGCTACGAAGGGGGCCCAGTGGGCCACTGATTCCTTGAGCGCGGACACGACACTGCGATCGGCAGGTTCGCGTTCCTTGAAAGACAGCTCCAGGCATAGTTCGTTCGATGTGCCGCCGCCTTGGCGAATGGCTGCGAGAAGTTTTTCGGGTGTGATGCGGCCGTCAGCGTTGTGTTTGGCTGTAAAGGGCCAGTGGCCTCCCTTGTTCATGGAGCTTTGCTTGATGTGGATAATGGGTGATTTGGCCGCGAACTCGCTGGCCCAGGCATAGGGGTCAATGTCACGCGGGTTGGGTGATGTGACGTCGCCATGGTCGATGTCGACCATCGGTACAAGCGGTATCGGCAGGTCTGCGGCATCAATCCAGTTTTGCAAGTTTCGCACAGCGTCCAGCGTGTGACCCAATTCTCGGCCCACCGACATCGGTTCCCAGAACAAAAATTGGAGTCCCCGGTCCTGGGCATGGGTGGCAACGTCGCGCCAGCATGCCAAGGCTGTGTCCATGATCGCGTGATAACGGGCCGGATCATCGTGGTCTTGATAGGTGAGGATGGCAAATTGCGTACCGATGGCCGGGCAGCCGAGGTCTGCGGCAATGTCGGCAAAGGTCTTGAACCAACGCACATAGTAGTCCCGCACGCCCTTGTCTGGATGGCCAAAGTGATTGAGGCGGCCATAGGGGCCGGTCATGGCGGAAGTGATCAACACGTTGTTGGTCGCCAGCGATTTTGCCATGCGCGATGTCAGCCGGACGATGGTTGCCGCGTCCCACGAGGGGTTGATGAATTCATGCACAAGCTGGATGCGGCCAATGCCGATTTCCGCCGCCAGCACCTTCACGAACTCTTCCGGTTCGGCGAAGCGGTTGACGAGCGGGTTGGCGTTGACGGAAAGCGTGAATGTCATTGTTGGCAAACCGCGTTGTGGTGGCGGGCGAAACCTACTTCTGTGTGTCGCTCAGATTGCCCTTGAGTGTAAGGGTGGCGAAAACTGCATCGCCGCAATCCGTGTAGGCTTGCGTGGCGCACTCGGCAGTCGACATGTCATTGCCGTGGTAGGCGGCACTGACTACAATGTGATCGTTGACGCTGTAGTTGATCCGGGCTTCATACCAAACATAGGACGCCAGGTTGAGTTTGTCCTCATAGCCTTCGTAGCCAATCTTGCCGACGGCTTCCCATTTTTCCATGAAGGGCATCGATGCCGTGCCGATGAGTTCATAATATTGGTTGTTTGCGCCATCGGAATCCGGTTCCCAATAGTATTCACCGGTGAGTGATGCACCACTTGCGTGGGTGGCGGTAAAACCGAGATAGAGTTCCCAGAAATCGGCAGTGTCACTGTCGTCATAGAGATAATAGCCGGTGCCGAAGGAGGCGTTGAAACTGTCGTTGACGGTGTAGGTTGCAGTCAGATACGGCAACCAGCGGTCGGCGGACGGATCATCGAACTTGATACGCCGTGCCAGATTCAGATCGACAGCCAGATTGCCAAATTCAGGTGTGGCACCGATGGCAAATTTGGATTCGATCTTGGGTTCGGGTGCGCCATAGTCAATTGTGGCGGCATAAATTTCACCGTAAAATATGCCGTAGCTCGGCGAAAGCGTGATGCTGCCAGATGGGTCGTGGTCGGAATTGGTGAGGCCAGTGTCCATATAATCGCTGGTCAGGGCCACTTCGACGCCCATGTCAAAAACGGGATCCTCGGCCAAGGCGACGGGTGACATCGCCGTGAATGCCCCCAAAGACAACAACACCGTTTTGAAGTTCATGATGTTCCCCCACAATTTCCCGCGAGGGAGATAGCACAGCAAGGCGTTGGCCGCAATCAATTGGCGGGCAATCACTGCGAAGTGCCGTTGCCGTGGGGGGAGGGATTGGGTAGGTTCCAATTTCAACACTGGCACTATTGATAATTCGGCGGAGAGATGAACTTGGGTGACGCAAAACGGCTGCGGCTGGGTGTGCTTGGAGCTGGTCCCATCGCGCAAGCGGCGCATTTTGAAAGTTGCGTCAAGGCGCGCAATGCGGAGCTATATGCCATTTGTGACGTGGCAGAGGATTTGGCACAGCGCATGGCCACCGCGCATGGCGCAAAACAAGTTTACAATGACTACGACCGGATGCTGGCTGACCCGCAAGTTGACGCCGTGATCATCGCAACTTCCGATGTGTTTCACGTTGCGGCCACGCGGCAGGCGCTGGAAGCTGGCAAACACGTTCTGTGTGAGAAGCCGCTCGGCGTTGCGATTGAGGAAGTCGAAGCGTTGCGGCCCGTGCTCAAGGCTTCCGGCAAGGTTCTGCAAGTGGGGCACATGAAGCGCTTTGATGCAGGTTTGCAGGCCGCAAAGGCATTTATCCACGGCGAAATGGGAACCATGGCGGCGATGAAGGCATGGTACTGCGACAGCACGCACCGCTATGCCAACACGGAAGCCGTTCAGCCGGCCATTGTCACCAGTTCGCGGGCACGAAAGCCGTCGCAGTCACTGAAAGCCGATCTCAAGCGCTATTACATGCTGGCGCACGGATGCCATCTCATTGACACAATGAGACACCTTGGGGGCGACATTGTTGCCGTGACGGCGCGTCACAGCGAACGGGCGGGCATGCGATGCTGGTTTGTTGATGTCGAATTTTCCTCCGGTGCGCTGGGGCATCTCGATCTCACCGTTGCCGTGCGCATGGATTGGCATGAAGGCTTCCAGATTTATGGTGAGCGGGGAAGCATTGTCGCTAAGACGTTCAATCCGTGGTTTTACAGGTCAAGCGAAGTCGATATTTTCCGTGAGGCAACTGCGAGTTCTGAACGGGTGTTGGGGGCGGATGGGCATTTCTACAGGCGGCAGCTTGAAGGATTTGCTGACGTCATCCTGGCAGGCACAGCCATGGCCGGAGCTTCGCTTGAAGATGGCATTCAATCGGTGCGGGGCATGGTGGCCATTGCGCGCTCAGCCGAGAGTGGAAAGAGAGTGGTGCTGGCGGATGCAGAAGGGGCGGTCTAGGTGAAGCTTGGCATCTTCACCAAAACGTTTCCCGGGTCGGACCCGCTCACGGTTTTCAATGCGCAGCGGCGTGCCGGGTACGCCCTGGCACACTACAACATGGCCTGTTCGGGATTGGCTGCGTTGCCCAGCGAAATACCTGATGCAACTGTCGCCATTGTTCATGCGGCCTCTGCTGCGGCAGGTGTCAACGTGTGCGGATTGTCGGCGACATTCAACATGATTCATCCGGATGCTGCAGTGCGCCAGGCGGGGCTTGCAAGTCTTGATGCGTTGGCAGGTGCGGCAGCGAAACTTTCAATACCAATCCTGACACTGTGCACTGGTACGCGAGATGCCAACGATCCATGGCAGTATCATGTTGGCAACCAGTCAAAGGACGCCTGGCGTGATTTGTGTGCGACCATGGCGCGGGCCGTCGATATTGCTGAAACTCATGGCGTTTTTCTCGGTGTCGAACCGGAGCACGCCAACGTGGTGAATTCCGTTGATGCTGGCTTGCGCTTGCTGCGCGAGATGAACAGTACACGGATCAAATTCGTGATTGATCCGGCGAACCTGATCGAGGGCGTTGCGCCTTCAGAGCAGGCGCGCGTTGTTGCTGGTGCGGTTGCGGCGGCTGCACCCCACATTGCCATGGCGCACGCCAAGGACCGGGATCACACAGGTCGCGTGGTTGCCGCAGGTCAAGGAATTGTTGATTTCCCCCATTTTTTTCGACTTCTGAAGCAGGTTGAGTTTTCGGGAACAATGGTTACACACGGACTGAAAGATTCAGAAGCAGTTGTGGCATGCCGGTATCTTACAGATACTGGACGTGAAGCCGGATGGGACATCGAATGACACGGACACCGGCCTGGATTGAAGGGTTACCGCGCCAACAGCTGATTGCAGAGTATTCCATGTGGTCGGCCAATCTGCTGGCGCTGGGTGACGATCTCAAGCGCATTGACGCATCAGCCGACGTTTTGCACATTGATGTGGCTGACGGGCATTTTGCTCCGGCTTTGTTGTTCTTTCCAGATTTGATGGCCGCGATGAAAGCCGTGACGCGCATTCCGCTGCACGTTCACCTGATGGTGGCTGACGGGCAGGTGGTGCAACAGGCGGAGCAGTTTGCTGAGGCAGGTGCGGATTTGATCAGCGTCCATGTCGAGAATGGTGCCGCAGGACATGCTGCCATTGACGCCATTCGCGCGCGCGGCATTGCTGCCGGGGTTGTTTTGAAAGTTGATACTCCAGTTGAAACCGTGAAGCCGTTTCTTGCCGAAGTCGCCTTTGTCACGCTTCTGGGCACGGCCATCGGTGTCAAGGGGCAGGGGCTCAATGAACACGCCACGGCCCGCCTTGAGTTGGCGCAGAAGCTGATTGCGGATTCCCGGCAATCGCGGCGCATTGTTCTGGCGGCGGATGGCGGCATTCGTGAACAGACTGTTCCCTTGTTGCGGGCGGCGGGTGCTGAAACTGTAGTGCTGGGTTCGCTGGCATTTGGTGCACCGGACTTGGCCCGCTGCATGGTGTGGCTCAAGGGGCTTTGATCCTGCATGCGGCGCGCCATTGGCATTGATCTTGGTGGCACACAAATCCGCGCTGCCCTGATTGACGAAGAGGGCACCATTCTCAGTCGGGCTGTACGCACCACACCTGCGAAAAGCGGGGCGGCGGCAGTTGTTGACGTGATACGCGATGCGGCAGCAGAAGCCGCGGGTGACCTTGGGTTTGATGGCGTCGATGGCATCGGTGTGGCGTCACCTGGTCCGCTGGATACCATTCGAGGCGTGACGCTGGGTTTGCCCACCATTTCAGGCTTCGACAATGTCCCCCTTCGGGCGATGTTGGGTGATGCATTCGGGCGGGATGTGGTGCTGGAAAACGACGGCATTGCCGCCGCCATTGGCGAATGGCGATTTGGGGCAGGGCAAGGGTTGTCCGACTTCATCTATATCACGGTGAGTACCGGTATTGGTGGTGGTGTGGTGGCGGGCGGGCAGATCTTGCGCGGGCAAAAGGGCATGGCAGGACATGTCGGGCATTTGACACTTTATCCGGATGGCATCCGGTGTGGCTGCGGCAACTTGGGGTGCTGGGAATCTTATGCCGCTGGTCCGGCGTTCGAGGCGCGGGCCAATCTTGCTGAAGGGCGAACTTTCGGGGCCGATGCACCATCGGTGTTTGCGGCAGCGCGGGCAGGAGATAGAGTTGCTTCGGCGCTGGTTGATGTTGAGGCCCGGTATTTGGGCCTGGGGCTGGTGAGCCTTCTGCACCTGTTCAACCCACAGCAAATCATCATGGGGGGTGGGATTTGCCACCATTTTGATTTGTTGTTACCTGGGATAGTATCCCAAGTTCAACAACTTGCCATGCCTGCGTTCCGCGATACCGTGATTGTCCGGGCGCAGCATTTTGGCAATTCAGGGCTGCTGGGTGCGGCGGGGCTCATTTTTAGTGGAGCGTGACAGTCTTTGTGCATCGCAGCGCGAATTGCCCATAATCCATGCAAAATTCGTATGACGTTGAGCTAAAATGGTCCATTTGTGGCGTTTTGGTGAAGAATTGATCTCGTTTTGATAACTATTTTGTCCGTTACTTCTTCGTAAACATTTGTTTTATTGAGTGTATATGCTGCTATGCGTAAATCGCATTGCAATTTTTGCTGCGATGCACTATATGAGCCTCTGTAAATACAAGAGATCAACCCCGAACCTAAAGGAGATCACCATGTTCGAAGTTCTCAAGTCACGCATCTCCACCTGGAAGCGTTACAATCGCACCGTGTCGGAGCTCAATGCTCTCTCTGGCCGCGAACTCGCAGACCTTGGCATCATGCGGTCTGACATTCAGCGCATTGCCCGTGAGGCCGTTCGCACATAAGCGCCGGCCGGTCCCTCAGGACCGCACCGGAGCAAAGCCCCCGACAACCGTCGGGAGCCAACCCATTCACAAAGGAGACCCTCATGTTTGAAGTTCTCAAATCACGCATCGCGACCTGGAAACGTTATAAAACCACAGTGTCGGAACTCAATTTGCTCTCGAACCGCGATCTCGAAGATCTCGGCATGAAGCGTTACGACATCGAACGCATCGCCCGCGAGGCATCCCGCCATTAACTCCTGACTTGAGCGAAATGCCGCTTCATGGAATCGGCGTTTCGCTCCAGCTTATTCGTTTATCGCGGCATTTTCGCAGAAAACCGGTTCCACTTTTCTGCATGCCGCTTTAGCTGGAGTTCCTCCCGAACCCGTCCTGCGACCTCCCTCGCAGGGCGGGTTCAATTTTTTTGGTGCCCAAAACAGCAATTTGACTTGTCCTGTGGTACCTTTGAGATACTGAAAATTGCGCGTTGCGCGTTCATGATTTGCTAGGGATGATTGCAATCAAATCATCAACCGTGATCTGAATCAGTGTGCTTGCGATGCAAGTTAGGTGTAGTTTTAGGGGGTTTTTTGAACTTGATGCGCCTGGACCTGTGTTCCGGTTTTACCTGGCTTTAATCGGAAGGGCATAGGATGAAGGCACTCAGGGTGGAGAAGGACCATGACTATGAACAGACGTGAACTGACAATTGCGAGCACGCTCGCTGTGGGAACTGCAATGCTCGGCGTCGCTGCGGCTTCGGCCCCAGCTGCTGCTTGTGAATCTGATGATCTCTTGGCTGCTGTCGAAGCCTATCGCAAGGCAATGGTGGCCGGTGACGGTGCCAAGCTGCTGGAACTTTCGGACGACGCCATGTCGTTCGGCCATGCCAATGGCGTGGTGCAAACAAAGGTCGAGTTTGTAAAGACAGTTGTCGACAAGGCAGAGATTTTCAATTCGATCAAGCTATATGACCACAGCCTGCATGTGGCTGGCGATCTTGGCATTGCACGGCACACATTTGAGGCCGATCTGGTGTTCCAGGGCAAGAATCTGCAGCTGGTTTTGAACATCGTTCAGACTTGGAAAAAGCAGGATGGCCGGTGGCGCCTGTTCTTGCGCCAGTCGTTCAAGCCGATTGTCGTTTAAAAGCAGTACCAATATACGTGATTTGCAACAGGCGGGCGCATGTGTCCGCCTGAATGCGTTTTAGAGCAACGTACGAGCAAATGGAATCATTTGCGAAGTGTAAGTTGCTCCAGATTCAATGAGTTAGAGCATCCTTTGGACGGTCAATTGACCGTCCGATGCTCTAACGGGCGAAATCCGGCGACAGGCTGGCCACGCTGGTTGCTTCGGTGACGGCGACGGTGATTTTCTCGATGGTTACAGCTATTGCACCACCGTCGGCGGGCCGGTTTACCAATACAATGGCCGATACTGCCAAAGGTTCCACCAGATTGCGGTCAGGTGCGGTCACGACAATCGACTCCTCGAATGTACCTGACAGCACTGCTGCGGCGTTCCATTCAATTTTCTTGGACTGGTTGCCGATGACCACATCTATTCGGGCAGTGGTTCCGGCCGTCTTGATGACGTGGCCGAAAATTTTTGCCGTTATGGTCGGCCGTTTCACTTGTGAAGGCTTGAGGATGACAAGCTGACCCGAAAAGGCGGACGAATCTTCCAATTTGGCAGCATCTGCATTGGCCTGCAGACTGTCCATCTCAAGATCGAAGGTGAGTGCGTCGGCGGTTCTACCGACCATGACCGATTTAGGTGCGAGCGCACTCTCGGTTGCAACCAGAAACTCGCCGTTCCAGTCCAGACCAGCCACATCTGCCGCATGGGCTGACACCGACGCAGCGACCGCCACGATACAAACCAAACGACTCAGCATTACAACTCTCCCTACTGGTTAAAAGAGTATTGAAATGCTGGCCAAGTTGACAGCGGCAGTGCCGTCTTTTCCACAGGAATTCGCGCACAAACAGGCGTTGAGGCACGCCTCGCGGGAATGTGCGCACAAGGGTATCTTAACATTTTTTGCCCATAACGGGCGGAATGATGGTGTTGGGAGCGGCTTGCCTAAGCTGAACCTGCATCACTGTTGTTCCGGGGGGAAAGGTACAGGATTCATGTCGGCTTCACGTTCAACCTTGCTGCGCCTTGCCGCTTCGGCACTTCTGTTGTCGGCATCTGTGGTTTCTGCAGCCGAGAAATGGGACATGCCAACGGCCTATCCCGCCACCAATTTTCATACCTTGAACGCCACGGAATTTGCTGCGTGTGTCAATTCTGGTACGAATGGTGACATCACAATCGCCATTCATCCCAATGGCGCCCTGTTCAAAGGGAACGACATCAAGCGCGCCGTGCAAACCGGGCAAACGCAAATCGGCGAACGGCTGATGTCGGCACATGAAAACGAAAATCCGATCTTCGGCACAGACTCCATTCCATTCCTGGCAACGTCCTATGATGCGTCGGTGAAACTTTATGCTGCGGCCCGCCCGCAGTTTGAAAAGATACTGGAAGAACAAGGCATCGTATTGCTGTATTCCGTGCCGTGGCCGCCACAGGGGCTTTATTTCAAAAAGGATGTGGCATCCGTCGCCGACATGGCGGGTGTGAAAATCCGTTCCTACAATTCTTCAACTGCCAAGCTTGCAGAGCAAACGGGCATGGTGCCGATCACCATTGAAGCCCCCGAAATCAGCCAGGCCCTGCAGGCCGGTGTCATCGAGTCGCTGATCACGTCAGCGGTCACAGGCATGGACAGCAAGGCATGGGAGCAACTCAGCCATTTCTACACGGTGGAAGCCTGGATGCCGCGCAACTACATCATCCTGAACAAGGGTGTGTGGGATGGCCTCGCGGATGGTGCCAAGTCTGCAGTGAAGGATTGCGCAGCCAAGGCCGAGACCGCCGGGTTGGAGAAATCGAAGGCTTCCAACGACACGGCCCTGGCGACACTCAAACAAAAAGGCATGAAAGTTCTGGTTCCTTCTGATGCCATGCAAAGTCAGCTGCAGGCCATCGGCAAAGCATTGACGGCTGCATGGCTGACCAAAGCGGGTGACACAGGCAAGGCCGTCATCGACGCCTTTGCAAAATGATTAGCTGAGCGTGATGACTGACGGGCGCAGGCTGGCGGCGGCCCAGCCCGTTGCAAAGTTGCAATCCGTTTGGCAGGTGATGGACAGGGTCTATCTGATGTGTGGCTATCTTGCCGCCGCAGCCCTTGCCGGAATTTTTGTTATTACCATGGTACAAATTGCAAGCCGCCTGATCGGTTTCAATTTTCGCGGGGCCACGGCCTATGCGGGTTACCTGATGGCGGCATCGGCGTTTCTGGCTTTTGCGCACACTTTCAACCACGGCAGCCAGATCCGCATTGAATTGTTCCAGTCCATGGCGGGGCGCTACCGCGTGGTTCTCGACTATTTTGCATTCGCGGCATCTGCCTTCGTCGCCTGCTGGCTCAGCTACTATTGCTGGCAGACGGTTTACTGGTCGTATTCCTTTGGAGATTTAAGCCAAGAGCTGGACGCCACGCCCCTGTGGATTCCGCAGGCGAGCATGGCATTTGGCATGACATTGCTGGCTGTTGCCGTCGTCGACCATGGCGTGCGTCTGCTGATCACGGGTGATCACCAGATCAAAGCCGCACCGGACGCCCTCTAGGAGCCGCCGCCGATGGATCATTTTACCATGTTGACGGTGTTGCTTGTGTTGCTCGCCGTGCTTCTTGGATCGGGTGTGTGGGTGGGTTTCTCGCTGGTGGCGTTGGCTGCCATTGCCATAGACGTGTTCACAAGCCGGCCAGCCGGTGCTTCCATTGCGACGACAATCTGGTCTTCATCGGCATCATGGATGCTGTCATCGCTGCCCATGTTCATCTGGATGGGAGACATTCTCTTTCGCACGCGCCTGTCAGAGGACCTGTTCCGAGGCCTTGCGCCGTTAATGGGGCGCTGGCCTGGCGGGCTTTTGCACACCAATGTGATGGGGTGCACGATATTTGGTTCAGTCTCAGGCTCCTCCGCAGCAACACTTACAACGGTGGCGCAGATGACGGTGCCGGAGTTGAAGAAGCGCAACTACCCGGAAAACATGATTGTGGGTTCGTTGGCGGGGCCGGCAACACTCGGACTCATGATCCCGCCGTCGATCATCATGATTGTCTATGGTGTCATGACCAACGAGTCGATTGCGGAAATCAATCTCGCGGGCGTCATTCCCGGACTTGTGCTGGCAGCGATGTTCACAATCTATGTGGCGCTCGCGGCAAAACAGTCGCCGAGCTACAATCCCATTGTCGAGCCACCGGTTCCATGGCGCGAAAAACTCTCGGCGTTGTGGCTGCTTGTGCCTGTGCATGTGCTTTTGTTCATTGTTCTCGGCTCAATGTTTGCCGGCATAGCAACTGCAACAGAAGCCGCTGCCATGGGAGTTGCAGGTGCGCTGGGCCTTGCATGGTGGCAGGGAACGTTGAACGCCGCAAACTTCATCGAGAGCCTGATGGGGGCCACGCGCACGTCGGCCATGATTGCCTTCATCCTGATTGCTTCCGCCTCGCTGTCGCTTGCCATGGGGTTCACCGGCATTCCGAATGAGCTGGCTGCCTGGGTCGGTTCCCTGCAGCTGTCATCGATCACCTTGCTGTTCGCGCTGCTGGTGCTCTACCTGGTGCTGGGCTGTTTTCTGGACGGCATATCATGTGTGGCACTGACCATTGGCATCATCGAGCCGCTGGTGCGCCAGGCGGGCATTGACATGGTGTGGTTCGGCATTTTTGTCGTGCTGGTGGTGGAAATGGCGCAGATCACGCCGCCGGTGGGCTTCAACCTCTTCGTGCTGCAGGGCATGACGGGGCGTGAGATCGGCTGGATCGCCAAAGTCACCCTGCCCTTCTTCTTCCTGATGATCGCGGCCGTGACCTTGATCTACGTCTTCCCGCAGATCGTCACCTTCCTGCCGCAGCAGATGCGCGCCGCCGGGCTCTAGCACCACACGAGCACGGTTTAGTAGGGGGCTTTTCAGGCCCATTTCCGGCCG
>JAYVKC010000033.1:0-7765 GCA_043768765.1 Hyphomicrobiales bacterium
TCCCGTACCCATCCGACCCGCAGGGATTTTTGTGAGGATCGTTTCCCTCTGCTTGTCATTGAGCACATCTGTCATGGGAGATGTGATGAAACCGGGGGCGACACAGTTCACGGTCACGTTGCGCGTTGCCAATTCCTGTGCCATGGATTTAGACATGCCCATGAGGCCCGCTTTTGAGGCAACATAGTTGGCTTGTCCGGGATTGCCCATTACGCCAACAACAGACGTAATATTGATGATGCGACCCCAACGCTTTTTCATCATCGGCTTCATGGCGGCGCGGCACAACCTGAATGACGACGTGAGATTGACATCCAGAACAGCTTGCCAGTCTTCATCTTTCATGCGCATGGCCAAACCATCACGGGTGATGCCAGCGTTGTTGACGAGAATGTCGAGGCCCCCCATGGCGGATTCGGCTGCGGGCACAAGTTTTTCAACATCATTTGGGGAGGATAGATTGCACGGCACGCAGTGGATACGTTCGCTGCCCAAAGTCGCTTTCAATTCATCGAGGACCGCCACCCGCGTTCCTGAAATGGCAATGGTGGCACCTGCCATATGAAATGCCTTTGCGATTGCCGCGCCAATGCCACCGGATGCGCCGGTGATCAACGCAGTCTTTCCTTGCAGTGAAAACATGATCATCCTTTCAGGCTTGCGATGGCAGCGGTGATGTCGTCGGGTGTTCCAATTGCGACCGCTGATGCGCCTGGTGCATTTTTCTTTGCCAGTCCGGTGAGAACTTTGCCGCTCCCCATTTCAACGAAATGCGTAACGCCGGTGGACACCATGAGGGACACGCATTCACGCCAACGCACGGTACCCGTGACCTGTTCGACCAGTGATGCGCGGATGATGTCGGGGTCGGTAACTGCTGCAGCTTTCACATTGGCAATCACAGGAACAGATGGTGCCTGCATGGTCGTGGACGCGAGCGCGGCAGCCATGGCTTCGGCTGCCGGTTGCATGAGGGCACAATGGAAAGGCGCTGAAACTGGCAGCATGATTGCGCGTTTTGCACCTCTGGCCTTGGCAATTTCCGCAGCGCGTTCGACGGCGGCTTTATGGCCCGAGATGACAACCTGTCCATCCGAATTGTCATTGGCCGCCTGGCACACTTCACCTTGAGCCGCTTCAGCAGCCACAGCAGCTGTTGTGGCAAAGTCGAGGCCGAGAATGGCAGCCATGGCTCCTGTGCCGACGGGTGTTGCGGCCTGCATGGCTCGTCCGCGAATTTTCAGAAGCCGTGCTGTGTCCGCCAATGAAAATGTTCCGGCAGCAGCTAGGGCGGCATATTCGCCGAGCGAATGTCCAGCCACATATTTCGCCGTGTTGGGGACGGTGATGGCGTGTTCCAACTCCAACACGCGCAGGACGGCCATGGATACGGCCATCAGTGCTGGCTGTGCGTTTTCCGTCAAGGTTAGCTCGGCCTCCGGGCCTTCCCACATGATGTGGGACAGGTCTTGCGACAGTGCGTCATTGACCTCCTGAAACACACTGCGTGCAGATGCGAACGTTTCCGCCAACACCTTTCCCATGCCTACAGCCTGGCTGCCCTGACCGGGGAAAACAAATGCAATAGTCACGATTCTGATTCCTGTTCTGGGTTATGCAGCGGTTGCCACATCATGGCTTGCCGTTCAACTTGAGCATGACGTCGATCAGGCGGGGCACGTAGCGCTCACCATAACCCAGGTTGTCAGCCACCACGAGTATTTGGTGCACGGCCTCGGCAAGGAAGGACGAGGCGGGCATGTTTTCGGTCATGTTGGTGTAATAGCGCAAATCCTTTCTGGCGTTGCGGATGGCGAATCTGGCATGGGTATCGTCGTCGTGCAGTGGCACGTTGATGAGGCGGCCAAACATGACAGAGGCCGCACCACCACCCATGATCACCTCTTGCAAGGCGTTCATGTCGATGTTGGCCTTGGCGGCGACGGCGATGGCTTCGGCAGCCAATGTCGCGTGGCCGATGGAAAGGAAATTATTGATGAGTTTCATCTGATGCCCGGTGCCGACTGCACCCGTGTGGACGATGAGATTCGAGAATGTGCCGAGGACAGGCCGGATTGCATCAATGATCTTTATATCACCACCCACCATCAGACCGAGGGTTCCCGCCTCTGCTTCGTTTGGAGTGCGTGTCATCGGCGTATCGACAAAGTGAACACCCCTTGTTGCGAGGTCGGCTGCAATCCTGATGGTCGAGTCCGGCACAGCGGTTGAACAGTCAGCAATGATCAAGTCTTTGCGGGCGGCGGCGGCAAGGCCGTTTGCGCCATAGACCGCCGCTTCCACCTGCGGTGTGCCTGTCACGCACAGGATCACCAGATCGGAATTGGCTGCAATATCGGCGGCTGATTTGCACTCCTTTGCGCCACGTTTGACAAGATCATCGATGGGTTCGCGATTTTTGTGGGCCATCACATTCAGCGCAAAGCCCTTCTCCACGATGTTCTTGCCGATGCCATGGCCCATCAAGCCTGCACCAATGAGTCCAACTGTTTTGATCATTTTTCGTCTCCGCCAATGAATGCCGCGAATTGGGCTGGTTCGAGAAAGTGTGTGAGTTCGGATGGTTTCTTCACAAAGTTCAGGCGCTCATAAAATCTAAGTCCGCCCGCATTGGTCGTGTCGACTTCCAGCTTGATGTATTTCGCACCCATGGGTACTGACTGTTGACCCAGGGCGCGCAAGAGTCCTTCGCCCACTTTTCGCCCTCGCAAATGTTCCATGACATAGAGATCACAGACATAAACACCCTTGCAACCCCGCCATGTTGAGAACGTCATCATCCAGACAGCTGCGCCCACGAGGAGGCCGGTGTTTTCGGCCACCATCACATGTGCAAAATCGCCATCACGGCGCAGATCGTGACCCGATATTTTCGGCACGGTCGACAATCCCAAGTCCTTCGGCAACTGCCGGATCATGACGGCGACAGCCTCTTCTTCCCCTGACCTCATGGAGCGATACTTGATACTCACGCGCCAAGGCCTTTCAACAATGATGCAAGATTGTCACCCAAGGATTCCGAAGGGTATCCGCCCTCCTGCACAACGACCGTCGGCAAGCGCAATTGTGCTATGCGGGCACCAATGGTGGCAAAATCTTCGGTGCGGATGGCGAAGGCCTTGAAGGGATCGTCAATGGCGATGTCGAGGCCGGAGGCAAGGACGAGATGCGTGGTGCCGAAATCTGTGATGCGCTGCAAAGCGGTTTCCAATGCGGCAAGATAGGCATTGATGTCTGTGCCGCGTTCCAAGGGGAGATTGAGATTGTAACCTTCACCAGCCCCCCTCCCGTTCTCCGTGTCGTAACCCCAGAAGAAGGGATAAAAGCGTTTGGGGTGGCAATGGATGGAGACGGTCAGCACATCGGCGCTGTCATAGAAGATGGCTTCTGTGCCATTGCCATGGTGCACATCTATGTCGAGAATGGCGGTGCGGTGTCCCTTTGCCGTCAGGTGTTGGGCGGCAAGGGCCGAATTGTTGAAAAAACAGAACCCGGCGGCGAGATCAGACGCCGCGTGATGGCCGGGCGGGCGGCACAAGGCATAGATCAATCGCGTGCCTGATGCCACGTGCCTTGCACCTTCAATGGCACAGGCAGCGCTGGCCAGGGCTGCGGCGAGCGTGTGTTCAGTGACGGGGCAGGCACCATCGCCCAGATGGTAGCCAGCCTGCCCTACCACCGCTTCCGGATAACTGAGCGGTGGCAGCGATGCCCGCTGAATGGCGTAAACATTCGGCAACGGGATGTCGCTAGAATTTGGCACATTGGCCCAGCGCTCGCGGAGCGTTTCAAGAAAGGTGAGATACCGGCGGTCGTGCACTGCGGCAATATCATCCATGGTGACAGGGGGCGGCTTCTCCACCTGACTTGCCAGGTAGCCAACGCCCTTCATCAGCATATCGATGCGAATAGGCGTTTCAGGTATGGGCTGTGGCCTGCCTGCCACCACAAAGGTTTCCGGTGCATGCAGGCGTTGCGTGTTGTCGTAGAGTGTGATCATGGTGGGGCAAGAACACCACATTTTACCGATGAGCCGCAAGCCACCATGACAACTGCCCCGCTGCCTGCAAACATTCATTCCACGGGACACCTGCCCAAAGTTGTGCGGGGCAAGGGTTCGTATCTCCATGATGCAAACGGCAAGCA
The DNA here is from genome assembly GCA_043768765.1 of Hyphomicrobiales bacterium. Classification (GTDB taxonomy): domain Bacteria; phylum Pseudomonadota; class Alphaproteobacteria; order Rhizobiales; family Aestuariivirgaceae; genus Aestuariivirga. The sequence goes on from JAYVKC010000033.1 coordinate 4,168, forward strand.
GTACATCGACGGTTCCGGCGGGCCAGCGGTGTATTGCATTGGACATGCGAACGCGGAAGTAAATGACGCGATCAAGGCGCAACTTGACAATATTGCACATGGCTACCGCTACAATTTCACCACTGATGCGCTGGAAGAACTGACGGAGATCATCGCGCGGCGTTGTGGCGGTTCCCTGAAACACATGGTTTACGTGACGGGCGGATCGGAAGCGGTGGAAAGCTGCCTCAAACTCGCGCTGCAATATACATATGCCAAGGGCGAGCCGACACGGCGGAAGTTCATTGCACGCGAACGCAGCTGGCATGGCAATACGCTGGGTGCGCTTGGTGTTTCAGGATTTTTGGAACGGCGTGTCGCGTTTGCCGGTGCCTATGTTGACGCGGTGCGCCTTTCGCCTGCCAATGCATATCGCCCGATTGCCGGAGCCACTGCGGACACGGTGGGTGAAGCGTGCGCCAAAGAACTGGAGAATGCCATCCTGCGGGAGGGAGCACAAAACATTGCAGCGTTTATTTTTGAGCCGGTGGTGGGAGCGGCAGGCGGATGCGTGCCGGCACCTCCGGGCTATGCCAAGCGGGTGCGCGAGATTTGTGACAGGCATGGGGTGTTGATGATTGCTGATGAAGTGATGTGTGGCGCCGGGCGCAGCGGGACATGGCGGGCGCTGGAGAGTGATGGTGTGGAGCCAGATATCATGTCCGTCGCCAAGGGATTGGCGGCGGGATACATGCCACTGGGGGCGGCGATTTATGGTGCAAAAGTAAATGATGTCATTGGTGTGCCGCAAACCGGACATACCTTCACGGGGCATACGGCGTCATGTGCGGCGGGTGCGGCGGTGCAGAAAATTGTCGTGCGCGAAAAGCTGGTGGAACGGGTAGCGGCGAATGAAGCAAAGTTCAAATTGATGATTGCTGACTCCTTGTCGGGAGTAGAAGCTGTGGGCGACATTCGCGGGCGTGGCTATTTCCAGGCCATTGAATTGGTCAAGAACCGCGCAACCAGGCAACCGTTTGATGCGGGTCTCAAGTTGTACATGCACATCCGCCAGCAAGCGCTTGAAAACGGACTCATTTGTTATCCGGTCGGCGGCAATGTGGATGGCGTGAATGGAGATGTCGTGATTCTGGCACCGCCCTACAACGCGACGGATGATGAGTTGGGAGAGATTGTGGAGAAGACAGCGCGAAGTGTAACGCAGGTGCTTGCCTTGAACGGCCTCATGTGAACCAGTTTCGCATTTCGCTCTATTACTTCTTCCAGTTCTTCAGCGGCGGCGCATTTCACGCTTATGGCGGCATCTGGTTTGCCTCCAAGGGATTCAGCGCCAATGAAATCGGAGCCTTAAACTCCTTCCCTATTTTTCTGGTTTTGCTGTCCAATATATTCGTTGGGCGCATTGCTGATCGGGCGTCAGACTGGCGGCAGGTTATTGTCATTGGTGCCACCGCGTCGTTTCTATTTTCTGTGGGGTTGCTGTTTTTCGATGACTACGTACCTATTTTTGTCTTTTGGTCGCTGGCCCTCATTGCCCAATCCCTCTTGGTTCCGGTTGGCGATGGGGCTGCGATGTTCCTGACACAGCAGGGACGTGCTCAAATCGGGACATTGCGTGGCCTGTCGACGGTTGGTTACCTGGTGTCGCTGTTTGTGACGGGTTATGCCATTGAGGGATTTGGCGGAGCGGCGTTTGCAATGTTGTTCGTCGGATTTTCGGCCCTGCGGGCGCTTGGCGCAGCGGTCCTGCCCAACTTCAAATCGCCATTGGAGCGACTTGCAGACACGCCGCCGCTCGGTTTCACGCTGTTTCGCAACTATTTTTTGTCCCTGCCGTTGCTGGGGTGGTCGATCGTTTATGCAACGCATCAGGTGCTGAACAGTTTCATTGCCTTGTTATTCAAGCAGCAGGGCATCGAAGAGAGTGTCATTGGCTGGCTGCTGGCGAGTGGTGCTGCCACGGAAGCGCTGGTATTTTTCCTGTTTCAGCATGTGGCGAAGCGGTTTGATTTGCGACTGATGATCCTGCTGTCGTGCTGCGTCGCAGTGGTGCGCTGGATCGCCATGGCACAGGAACCTTCCTTGCCTGTGCTCTTTGGACTGCAATTGCTGCATGGCATCACCTACGCGCTGGGATTCGTTTCGTGTGTGTCCTTCATCGGGCGGCAAACATCGAGTGGCAATGCGGCAGAGGCGCAGAGCCTGTTCAACGTGATGCAGATGGTGTCTGCGATAGTCGTCATCACGCTATTTGGCGGGCTGGTGGAGGCTTACGGCAGCGGTGCCTATTATGGCTCGGCTGTGGTAGCGCTCATCGGCATACTGGTTGTGGCTTATGGGTTAAGGTCCACCCCTTTGCGTTAAAACCTGATTGCAAAAATGGCAATCAATTGCCCATGGCCGCAGACAGGATCAGAAAAATTGGAACAGGCGAAACCGCTATCGCGGCACAGAACAGAAATTTTGGGAAACTCACGAGCCTGCTGATGCCTGCGACCATGGCTATGCCACCGCCACCGCCCAGAAGCGTGCTGCCCGGCAAGTTGAACAGCAATCCCAAGGCCACGAGGCGGTAGCGCATGAGCCAAGGCAGCCATTTCTCTGGCGCATTGGCCAGCAGCATCGCAATGCGCTTTTCACCAGGCAGGCCTGCATAGGAAGCCACCAGATTGGCGGATCGTTGCATGCCTAGCCAACGCATCACGGATGCCAGCCAGTGCTCCGGGACCAGACATCCGACCGCAAAACTCAGTGCGAGCGCTGCAATTGTGGCCACATAGACTGCGGGCACAACGCGCACGCCCAAGGCCAATATCAGGGCCATACCCAATTCCACCCCAGGCACAAAAGGAATGGCCGTCAAAATGATGTAAAGGACGAAGCCTGCTATCACCATACGATTGATCATGGGCTCGGTATGTGGCCAGATTTCGATGTGGAATCCCTGGCTGATGTGTGCCCCGAAATATCCGCCCCCCAGGATGAGTGACATGTAGGCACCGACGACCAGAGCAACTTTCCAGTGCGCACTGATACTGGTTATCCCGCTCATTCCTTGAACGTCGCGGTGAGGTCATCTCCGGGATTGGCCCGTTTTCCCTCGAACATCAATTTGACATCCACGCTCCAATACCACCGGTCCTGTTTCCAATTGGCAGTGGCCTTGATCCTATCATTTTCTATAACACCCGTGAATTTCATGTTGCCTTGCTTCTCGCTCGGCATTTCCGCATAGAAATGAACTCTGCCATCCTCTACACTCAGAAAATAAGGGGCAGGCATGAAACCAAATTTGATGCAGATTGCTGTAGACATCTGGCCGTTCTCGAAACGCATGACATCGCGTCCCGTCTCCCGTCTTTCATCCTGGCCATAGTTGGCGACATAAACCCGGCCATCAAAACCTGAGTTGATGGATTGCCGGATTGTTGCTGGATCAACCGGGTTGGGATTTGGCGCAACGCCTTGCGCACGCAGTTTGTCGGCGGTCAAAAGTGCGATCAAACACACAGTGACTTGCAAACACTTGCGCATTCACAACACCTTTCTGCCCCGCCCCCGAGAATAGATTTATGGGGCCAGAAAGCAAGTGGGCATT
>JAYVKC010000034.1:0-16889 GCA_043768765.1 Hyphomicrobiales bacterium
ATTGGGTGATCTCGCGGCAGCGGGCGTGGGGGGTGCCGATTGCGGTTTTTGTGGAAAAATCGACGGGTAAAATCCTCAATGATCCCAAGGTGAACACCCGGATTTATGAAGCCTTTGGTCAAGAAGGTGCGGATGCGTGGTTTGCTGATGGGGCTGCGCAGCGGTTCCTCGGCACTGACTACAAGGCCGATGACTACGAGCAGGTGCGCGATATTCTCGATGTGTGGTTTGACTCAGGCTGCACGCACGCGTTCACGCTGGAAGGCCGCAACATGCCGTGGCCGGCGGATGTTTATCTTGAGGGATCGGACCAGCATCGTGGGTGGTTTCATTCGTCGTTGCTGGAATCGTGTGGCACGCGGGGGCGGGCGCCTTACAAGCAGGTCATCACCCATGGTTTCACCATGGCGGAGGATGGCCGCAAGATGTCGAAGTCGCTCGGCAACACGGTGGTGCCGCAGGAGGTGATCAAGACATCGGGTGCGGATATCCTGCGCATGTGGGTTGCTTCCACCGACTACGCCGACGACCAGCGGGTGGGGCCGGAAATTCTCAAGAACACAGTCGAGACCTACCGGAAACTGCGCAACACGTTCCGCTACATGCTGGGTGCGCTGGAAGGATTGCAGGATTGGGAATCCTTGGCGCAGATCAAACCGGACGAGGTGCCGGAGCTTGAGCGTTACATTTTGCACAAGCTGTGGGAGCTCGATGGCGTAGTGCAGGCGGCCTACAAGGTTTATGACTACAAGCGCATCACGGCGGCGCTGATGCAGTTCATGAACACGGATTTGTCGGCGTTCTATTTTGATATCCGCAAAGATGCGCTGTATTGCGATCCGTGGTCGAGCGCCAAGCGGCGGTCGGCGCGGGCGGTGATTGACCAGTTGTGGCATTGTCTCACCACCTGGTGGGCACCGATCCTCGCTTTCACCATGGAAGAGGTGTGGTTGCAGCGCTTCCCCGGCGAGATGTCGAGCGTTCACATGATGCCGTTTGCGCGGGCGCTGGATTCGTGGCGCGATGATGAGCTGGCGAAGAAGTGGGACAAGATTAGAAGCATCCGTTCGGCTGTCACGGGTGCGTTGGAAATCCAACGCGCAAACAAGACAATCGGTTCCTCACTTGAAGCGGCACCACAGGTTCATATCGCGACTACGGAAGATGTTGATGTTGTGAAGTCGGTGGATTTTGCGGAAGTGTGCATCACGTCAGCCATCGAAGTCAGTAATGGTACTGCTCCGGCGGATGCTTTTTCACTGAATGGCATCGGCGTCGTCTTCAAAAAAGCCGAGGGTGCAAAATGCGTGCGCTCCTGGAAAATCTCGAAAGACATCGGCAGCGACAAGGATTTCCCGGACATCACGCCGCGTGATGCCGAGGCGGTGCGTGAGTGGCAGACGCGGATGGGGAAGACGGTGTGAAGTTTCCTTCTCCCCTTGCGGGAGAAGGTGGCCCGAAGGGCCGGATGAGGGGGTGGTGCAACACCATGGCTAAAAGACCGTATACTCTGAACCAACCCCTCATCCGTCTCGCGACTGACGTCGCGATCCACCTTCTCCCGCTAGGGGAGAAGGAAGAATGATGTGGGCGAAGCATTCACCGGTGGCTGCCATTTGGGCCGCTGCCATGTTCCTTATCGACCAGGCGTCCAAATGGTTCCTCGTGGCCCTTGTCGACCTTGATGATGCGGGCACATGGCCGGTGACTTCTTTTTTCTCCCTCACCATGGCGTGGAACGAGGGCATATCCTACAGCCTTTTTGCAACTCACAAACAGGGTTGGCTGATTGCGTTAAGCCTTTGTCTGGTAGCGTTTTTATGGGTATGGGTGGTGAAGGCGACCAACCGTTTGCAGGCGGTTTCGCTGGGGCTGATCATCGGGGGGGCGCTGGGCAATGTGTTCGACCGGGCCTGGCATGGGGCGGTGGCTGATTTCATGCATTTTCACCTGCCGGCCCAGTGGGGCAACTGGAGCTGGTACATCTTCAATTTTGCTGATGTGGGCATTGTTGCGGGGGTGGGTTTGCTGCTTTATGATTCATTTACCGAAGGACGCGCAAGCAAACGCCTTGGGAATGCCTGATTTTTCCGGTTGAATCCCGGGATTGGAGACGGGTTGTGAAACTGTCATTTGTAGTCTGCGTGGGCGTATTGCTGTCGGGGTGTTCGACGGCTTCCAGTCTTTTGGGTGGTGACCCGCCCACGGCGCAAACGGTTCGGGTGCCGGTTGGCAATGAATTGGCGCTGCCGCCGGATCTGGCGTTGCGGGCACCGACGCGAACGGCGGAGGGTTATCAGGCCAATGGGCCGGTTGCAGGCGCCATCGAGCCGTCCGCGCCGGCATTGCCCCGGACGCAAGCATCCGTTTATGGCAACGCCAACGCGCCGTTGGACAATTATGCGAAGTACGGCATTTCGAAAACACATCCGGACGGCAGGCCAAAAACGCCGCAGGAACTCAGCATCGAACTCAAGGCTGCGTTGTTGGCGGAAAAGCGCCGGACCAATCCGGGCTATGGCACCTTCCGCAACATTGGCGCGATTTTTCAGGACGGCTAACGGGCCAGGCGGTTAAGCTAGCGCCCATGCGAATCCGACGACTTTCAGAAGGCACCATCAACCGCATCGCGGCGGGCGAAGTTATCGAGCGTCCGGCGAGTGTGGTGAAGGAGCTTGTCGAGAATGCTGTGGACGCCGGCGCAAGCGCCATTGATGTGGTGTTTCGCGGTGGCGGCAAGTCCCTGATCCGGGTTTCGGACAACGGCCATGGCATGGGACCTGATGACCTGGCGCTGGCCATCGAACGCCATGCCACGTCCAAGCTTTCGGACGATGCGCTGGTGCAAATCAAGACACTGGGATTTCGCGGCGAGGCGCTTCCTTCCATTGGCAGTGTGGCGCGGTTGGCCATCGTGTCGCGGGCGGATGGTGACGCTCATGTCGTGACGGTTGAAGGCGGACGGGTGTTGGCGGTTTCGCCAGCGGCACGGGGGCAGGGTACTGATGTCGACGTACGCGATCTTTTCTACGCCACACCGGCGCGGTTGAAATTCCTCAAGTCAGATCGCAGCGAAGTGGCGGAAGCGCTTGATGTGGTTCGTCGATTGGCGCTGGCGCATCCTGCCGTGGGGTTCACATTTGTCACCGAAGACCGACGCTGGCTGGATGTGCCGTCCGGCGAAAACCTGGCGGACCGCGTGAAACGGGTAATGGGGCTTGCGTTCCATGAGAATGCGGTTGAGGTGCGCCACGCGGGTGAAGACGTGGACATCACCGGGTACGCCGGCTTGCCCACTGCGGCGCGCGGGCAGGCCACAATGCAGTTTGCCTTTGTCAACGGCAGGCCGGTGCGGGACAAGTTGATCACGGGGGCCATTCGCGGGGCTTATGTGGATGTGTTGCCGCCGGGGCGGCATGCCGCCGTGGTGCTGTATTTGCGGTGCCCGCCGGAGCGGGTGGATGTCAACGTGCATCCGGCAAAAACCGAAGTGCGGTTCAGGGACAGCGGATATGTGCGTGCACTGATTGTTTCAGGGGTGCGGCGGGCGCTGGCACAGCGGCCGGTCAAGGCTGATACGGGTTTGGCAAGCGGGTTCCGGCCACCACCACCACGAACAGATTTCGGCGTGTCTGGTTTTGCGGAAGCGGCACAGACCGCGTTTGAGGTACAGATGCCACCGGCAGCGGGTGTGCCCGCGCTTTCCGTTGATACCCATTATCCGTTGGGTGCAGCACGGGCGCAAGTGCATGACAATTACATCATTGCGCAGACCGACAAGGGCCTTGTGCTGGTGGACCAGCATGCAGCGCATGAGCGCATTGTGTATGAGCGGATGAAGCGGGAGCGGGCCGGGGCAGGTGTTGCCACGCAGGTGCTGCTGGTGCCACAGGTGGTTGATCTCGATGCCGTTGCCGTGGCGCAGGTGCTTGCAGTTGCGGATGTGCTGGCGCGGGCCGGGATGGTGGTAGAAGGGTTTGGTGACGTGTCGGTGCTGGTGCGCGAAGTTCCCGCCGCCCTGGCGCATGGCGATGTCGCTGAATTGCTGCGGGATGTGGCGGATGATGTAAACACGCTGGATCACATGTCCACCGTGGATGAACGCATCAACCACGTGTTGGCCACCTTTGCCTGCCATCATTCGGTGCGATCGGGGCGGGTGCTTCGGCCTGAGGAAATGAATGCGCTGTTGCGGGAAATCGAACGCACACCCAATGGCGGCGAATGCAATCACGGGCGGCCGACATATGTGGAATTGCCGCTGGCAGAAATCGAGAAGTTGTTCCGACGGCGGTGATGTGCAAACAAAAAACCCTGGAACTTGTGTTCCAGGGTTTCGTTCACGCCGTGGGCGCGATTATGATTGCTTGCGGCGGCGGCGGGCGAGGACGCCCATGCCTGCCATGCCGGAGAGCAGCAGGAGGGCTGCTGGTGGCAATGGAATTGGCGTCACCGTGATGGAGCGAAGCTTGTAATCGTCATTGGAGAACAATGCCCCAAAGCCAATCACTGTTCCTTCCACGCCAATCGGCAGGAAATTGGGGAACGAGACGGCAAGATCAATCAAGCCGTCGGTGTCGATGCGCGTGCCATCAAATGTGATAAAGGCGTCATCGCCGTCAAACTTGTTGTCAACGCGCGAAAACGACGCCTTGACGATTTTGACTTTCTGATTGAACGTCAGGAGAAGCATGTCACGCAAACCAATGCTGCTGCCACCGTCGATTTCGTGATTGGTATCGCCGGGTGCCGTTACACCCAAGCCGCCTTCGTTGGGGCGGGTGTCATGGTAGAGGCCGACCTTGGCTGTGCCTGTGTCGGTGCCGGTTGCATCGATGGTGCGGGCGGAGGCCACAGCCGTGATCCCGGCACCAATGGTGAAGTTGAGTGATGCTGAAGGTCCTGAAGATGCATCAGCACCGAAGTCATAAGTTACAGCAAGCGCAGAAGACGCCGTTGCCGTCACTGCAGCGAACGTCGCGGCAGCGAACACCGTCTTGAGATTATTCATTTTCGTATCCTTGGTTAGTTTGCCCCATCGGGAGCGCAATTGAGGCCGAATCACTTTGCAATCAAGGGTTTCGCCGGATATTCACAAGATTTTTTTGAAGCGCCAACCGTGAAACGAACAAAAGAAAACTCCGGTGGCGAACCACCGGAGTTTCAAAACTTCCGAACCCGGAAAGATTACTTCTGCTTGCGACGGCGAGCGAGTGCACCGATGCCTGCCAAACCGGACAGGAGGAGCAACGCAGCTGGTGGCAGCGGAACCGCGGAAATGGTGATCGAACGCAGCTTGAAGGCATCGTTGGCACCGAGAGCGGCGATACCGAGCTTCTTGCCGACGAGACCGAGCAGCGTTGCTGCAGGATGCTCATTTACCAGATCCATTGCGCCAATGTTTGCGCCATTCAGGAAAATCGTTGCGTCATCACCGTCGCCGGTCGATGAGCCGAGCGAGAAGGTTGCAGCAATGATCTTGACTGGCTTGTTGAACATCAACAAAACCATTTCGCCGTAGCCCAACTGGCCCGAAATACCGTTGTTTGGTTTAACCACACCAACGCCAAGACCCGAGCCGGTGAATGCGCGGACGAGATCATTGCCTGTGATGCCGGTTGCGTCTGCCCTGTGGCCGGACACCATGGCTGTGATGTCACCAACTGTGTACGTCAGTGAATTTCCAGCTGTCGCTGTCTGCGAAGGACCGGCTCCGAAATCGATTACTGTAACTGCCGAAGCAGCTACTGTAGAAGCCGCGACAAACGATGCCGCTGCGAGCATCATCTTAATACGTTTCATAGGTTTTTATCCCTTGTTTTTCTGCCCCATCTCGGAAAGCTTTACACTGTTCTAACGAACTGCGCAAGATTTTCTGAAAAATATATTTTTGTTGTTCAGCAATTTGAAAGGCTGTGGCTGTGCGGCAACAAACGCATAGACCCGTTTGAAAACAATGGTTTGATCACTTAAATCTCGCCCGCACATGTCTTTGATGGGGTCGCGGGTTACAATTTTCAATTGCAGATTTGGTTAATTTTGGCGTTGATCAGGGGCGTTTGCAGCTTGGGCATTCGCTGGTTTCCAGAGATTTTTGATTCCATGCATTGAATTTAACCGACTCTGGATGGTTTCGCCGTCGCTTTGCGATGTTCCGGGAAGCCAAGACCGCTGCCTTGTCGGCGGGCCATGACAGGGTTGGGAGGTCTTGGATCATTCAAACTTGATCACGCACTGGGATCACCGCATCGACTTGTCACCGCCTGCGATGGTAATCACCGTGATGATGATGAGCCCCGTCGAAAGCAACCTTATGCCCGCACTGGCTCCCAGTGTATTAAGCATGGTGACCAGCAAATACATGAACAGCGCCGCACCCCAGATGCCGGGCACGCTGGCGCGGCCACCTGCAACTGCGGTTCCACCAATCACCACGACAGCGATGGAGGCCAGAAGGAATTCCTCACCCATGTTGAGGGCGGCACCGCCGGAGAAGCCGGACAGGAGGATGCCAGCGAATCCAGCGAACAGGGCGCTCAAGACATAGGTGATGAAGCGGGTCTTGCCGACGTCAATGCCAGCGAGCCAGGCGGCACGGGCGTTTTGTCCTGTGGCCATCAGACTGCGGCCATAGACCGTCCGGGACAGTGCAATCGCAATCAGGATGCTCATGGCCAGCACGAGCAGCGTTACAAATGGCATGCCGAGAATGCGTGCGGTGGCGAAATCCGCCAACGGTGGCGGCGGTTTGATGCGGATGCCACGGCCATAGGAGATCGCGGTTGAAAGAATAAGGAAGCTGGAAGACAGCGTGGCAATGATCGGCGGAATGCGCAGCAGGCGGATGAGGATGTAGTTGAAGACGCCAACGGCAAAGGCTGCTGCGAAGGCCGCACCGATGCCGAGCAGCAGGCGGGATGTTTCCGTGTCCATTACCTTCATGGCGACGACACCGGTCAGCGTGATGGTGGCGGGGATGGATAGGTCGACGTTGCCGGGGCCTGCCGATATCACCAGCATCTGGCCGAGGCCCACGATGATGGTGAATGTGGCGAAGGACAGTGCCGCTGTGAGAATGGCTCCGGCACCTTGGCCACCGGTGTAGGTGATTGTCACCAGCCAGACAGCGATTGCCGCCACGAAAGACCAGATCCATGGTTCGCGGAACCAGCGTTGGAGCATCTTCATGCTTGCGCCTCCTGGCGGCTGACAAGTGCGCGCAAGGCCAGAACGATAATCAGGATGGCACCCTGTGCGCCGATCTGCCAATCGGGCGAAATTTTCAGGAAGATCAGGAATGAGCCAGCCAGTGCGAGTGTGATTGCACCGACGACAGCGCCCATCGGTGAAACTCTTCCACCGATGAATTCACCGCCGCCGAGGATCACGCCAGCAATAGAATATAATGTATACCGGTCCGCGACGTGGGCATCGCCGGATGTTGTCAATCCCAACAATGAGAGGCCAGAGAGCACGCCGAAGAATCCGGCGCAGGCATACAGTACAGCCCGGGTTTTCAGCATGGACCAACCGGCGCGGGTCAAAGCTCGCGCATTGCCACCGGCACCGCGTGCGATCACACCGAAGGATGTCTTCATCAAAAGCAGATGTGCGGCAACGGCGATGACAACGGCTGCGATGATGGGGAAGGGGATCAATGGCACCTGCACGCCCATGAGTGACTTGAGAAAGGCCGGAGCCTTTCCGCCCGGTGATGGCAGGATCAGAACGGCCATGCCCAACCAGACAAAGGCGAGACCGAGGGTGACGACGATGGATGGCAGGTTGCGGTATTCGATCAGCGCACCGATGGCGGCATAGGCGGCAATCAAGACGAGCAACGCCATCACACCGAGTATTGGAGTGTCGAGAAGCAGCGTTGCTCCGATGCAGGTCACCAAGCCGACGAAGGGGCCAATCGACAGATCAAGATCATTGGCGGTGATGACGCACATCTGCGCGATGGTCGCCAACGCAATCGGCACGGCATATTGCAACATCAGATTGAGGCCGAAGTAACTCATGGTGCGCGGCTGCACGATAAATGTCGCCACCAGCACAATCGCCAATGACATGAAGGGCAGGGCCTGGCGCAGAAGTTTGCGGTTCATGCGGCATCCTTGTCGGCGAATGAGGCTTGCAGCACGCCTTGTTCTGTCAGGTCGGCGCGGTCAATCACGGCGGAGATGTTGCGGTCACGGAACACGTAGACGCGGTCGCAGTGTTTCAGCTCCTCGTATTCTGTCGTGTACCAAATAAAGGTTCGGCCGTTGCTGGCCTGTCCGCGGATCAATCCATAAACTTCCTGCTTGGTGCCAACATCGACACCGCGCATGGGGTCATCCATTAGGATGACGCCAGCGTCCGATGCGAGGGCGCGGGCGAACAGGACTTTCTGCTGGTTGCCGCCGGACAGGGTGAGAATGTTGTTGTTCATGTCGGGGGTGCGGACGGCGAGGTTGTTCTGCCACTGCGTCGCGAGGGTGGCTTCCTTGTGCGGGTCCAGCAATCCGCGTGACGTGAGCAAGCTGTAGGACCGCACTGTTGCATTGCGGGCGATGGACCAGAGATTGAAGATGCCATCGCTCTGGCGGTCACCTGCGATAAAGGCGAGCGGTGCCGCTACGGTGACACCGGCGCGATTGTAGATGCGCAGCAGCATGCGGGTTTGGCCGTGGCCCGCAAGGCCTGCAAGCCCAATGATCTCACCCTGGCGCGCCACAAGCGGCTGGCGCATGTCGCCAACTTCGACCCGCAACGGTGCGGTCAAGTTGGTTGCCCGGTGTGATTCTCTTGCGTGTTTCTCTTCCGAACCCATCGCGGCAACAAGTGAGGCTCTTGAGTAGGTTCCACGATTTTCTTCGCCTGCGATCTTGCCATCCCGCATCACCACAATGCGGTCAGACACATCCAGTACTTCCTGCAGCTTGTGGGATATGAACACGATTGCCGTGCCCCTCGTGGTTTCTCTTGCGATGAACTGCAGAAGGGCGCGGGCGGTCGTTGCATCCAATGACGACGTCGGTTCATCCAGGATCACAAACCGCAAGGCATGATCGGTGACGGTGAAGGCGCGGGCGATTTCGACCATCTGCCGTTCACCGATGGCGAGGTCAGCAACTTCCGTGTCGGCATCGATGCCGTGGCCGGGGAAAATGGTGTCCAGTTTTTCCGTGATCATCTGACGCGCGCGGTTTTTCCATCCTGTTCCACGCAATGCCGCGTGCATGACGCGGGCATTCTCGGCAACGGTGAGATTGGGACAGAGCGACAGTTCCTGAAACACGCAGCGAATGCCGCGTTGCTGCGCTGCGGCTGCCGACCAGTTGCCGGAGATGATGTCGTTGTGCACCGACACTATGCCCGCACTTGGCAACAATGTTCCCGCGAGAATGTGCATCAGCGTGGACTTGCCAGCACCATTGTGGCCCACAAGCCCCACGCATTCGCCAGCGCCCACGTGAAAATCCACGCCCGCCAAAGCGCGAACGGCGCCGAAACTTTTCTCGACGCCGTCCAGTTTTATCGCTGCATCAAACAATACTACATTCCACCCGCAACTTTGGCTGCGTCCGCCGCCGAATATTCGACATTGGCCACGCCGCCTTTCTCCGTGGTCTTCACGTTGTCTTCCAGTGTTGCCTGGTCAATCTGCAGGAATGGCACGGTCAAATCCTGTGGCACTTTCTTGCCATCAAGGATCATCTGCGCCACCCAGAAGGCGAGCGTGGAGACACCGGGTGCAATCGACACCGACATGGTTTCGTAACCGTTGGCGTCCTTTTGTTCCTTCCACCACTGGATTTCATCCTGGCGGTTGCCCATGATAATGGTGGGTGTGGGGCGACCAGCGGCGGCAAACGCCTGAGCCGCACCATAACCATCGCCACCTTGGGTCACGACGGCCTTGATTTCGGGCAGTGACGGCAGAATGCCAGCGACGGCTTTCTGTGCCACTTCCTGGGCCCAGTCGCCGTGCACGGAGCCGACGATCTTGAACTGCTTGTGCTTGTCCACACCGCGATGAATGCCCTTGGAGATTTCGTCATCGACGAACACGCCGGCCAGCCCGCGGATTTCGAGCAGGTTGCCGCCGTCCGGCATTTTCGCCGCCAGATAATCCACCTGCACTTCGCCCATCTTGGCGAAGTCCACGGCGATGCGGTAGGCACAGGGTTCGGTGACAATGCCGTCGAATGACACGACGACGATGCCGGCATCACACGCCTGCTTCACCACGCCATTGAGCGCATCCGGCGAAGCGGCATTGATGACGATGGCATTGTAGCCTTGCAAAATGAGATTCTGGATTTGCGCGGCCTGCTCCGTGACCTGGTTTTCTGAGGTGGTAAACGGATCAGCTGCTGCGACGATGCCGTCGGCCACGGCCTGTTTCGTCACCTTGTCCCAGCTCTTCAACATGGCCTGACGCCAGGAGTTTCCGGCGTAGTTGTTGGAGAGGGCGATCTTCTTGTCTTTGGTGTCGGCGAGGGCCGCATCAACAGCGGTCAGGCTTGAGAGCGCTACAGTGACAGCGAGAATTTTCTTGAACATTGGTTTCCTCCGGGGGGTTGCGAGGCAGACGTGGGGTGTGCCCCGGGGGAATAGTTGCATGGATTTGCGGTGGCGGCAATTGGTAAGAGGGTGGTGGAGTGCAGGGCACGAAACAGGAAGCCTGGGAGAAAGTAAATTTGGGGCAGGACCTATGAGTGGGCCTCATTCATTGTGTTCAATACTTTGCATTCTTCCAGGGTCATGAATGGGTCATCGTCGTTTCCGGGATAACCGATGCTCAAAGCGTAAACTGGCGTGTGTGTGATTGCTTTGAGTTTTAGTGCAGATGAAATCAGTGAGTGCGCCATTGCCCCCGTTGGGCATGCCGTCAAACCATTGGCTGCGCAAGCAAGCATCATGTTTTGGGCAATGTGGCCAGCTTCCATGATAACGACCCGGTAGGAATTTGGATCGTTGTATTTCCACATGGTTCGTTCCAGCACCGCCACGAGGAAAATCACTGCCCCCATGTCGTTGGCCCAGTCCTGGCACTTCAACAATTCACCGGCCGTATTCTCGGGCAAGTCTGCGACACGTTCCAATGAGTGGTCGTAGGCAGAATAGTGGTACATTCCGCAGGTCAAGCCCTCAACCTTTTGGACCATGACAAATGCCTCATATGGATTTCGGGCACCCCCAGAGGGCGTCAGTTTCAATGGCAACCACTGCACACTGGTCTGGACAAATCCGATCAAACCAAGTCCAGCGAACAGGCAGGCGCTCAATTCCTCGAGTCTCAACGACTGGCTGGTGACATTGCGCACTGTACGACGCTTCTGCATGATCGATATCAGTTCCTGGGTTGGCGAACTGAACTGGCGTGGAAGCGCAAGCGCACACGGAGAGTTCTTCCAATAAAGCATTGGTGACGGATCATTTGCCATCCGCAGTTTTTGCTGTCGGACCGAGTCCTCTTGAGAGCCTACTTCATTGTCGAGCAGAGTGAAATGGAACATGCCGGTGGCAATTCCCATCTCCCAGGTCTTTTCATACTCGCTTTCGAGGGCGTCGTTTGGCGAGTTCTCCACAACAAGCATTCCAGCTTCCGCCAGCTTCTTGTATTCAGCGCGGAGCGTATCAGGATCAATGTTGGCATGCCGGCTTATGATTTCCGTGATGTCTGTCCACTGACTGGCCAATGTGATCCAGTACAGGTCATCAAGGGCACAAGTAATGGCGTCCTTGGTCAAGTAATTGTAGAGGACGATCCCGTCGTCCTTTGGGAAGGCGACCAGCGTTTTGGGGGTTCTTACGCGCATGAGCGACGACCTAATTTGAGGTGGGGGTCAGCCGAATGCGGCTGATCCCCATTCTTCTTATTTGCGGTGCACAAGTCCTGCATGAACTATGCATACCTTTAAAGGTGAAACCTGCGTGATGCTGAGTTTCATCTGTTTCATTGGCTTCTTCATCGGTCTTCTCCTTTGTTTTGAGTCATGTTGTGCGCACGAGCAAATAGTAGCTCGTGCAACCAATGCTATGCAACCTATCGGAGGTGTTCATTCAGTTGCATTTCGTTCTACAGACGATGGATGCAGGTTTACTTGAGAGCAGACCAGATAACTGGATCAACCTTTGGATCGGATTCGTGAATGAGACCGATACTGCTTAATAGGCTCCTAGGGCCGTTTACATCCCTCGCGGCCACGACACAGCACTTCAAAGCAGCGCCAAGGCCTACTGTCTGGGTGATGACCAAGCCAGTTAAAAACACACTACTGTAAACACTGGATTTCTTTAGCGCCATCAAGCTCAGCTGGCGGGGCGCATATCGATTTCGACCAAGCAAATAAATCTCGGTGTCACTCGCGAATATTGGTCCGGTATGCCTTCCTTGCGCAAGCGGTTTTGACTTCGTGTTGTGGTTTGCAAGTTTTGTAATTCTTGCGAATGTTTTGCCAAATTCGGTGTGCCTGATTTTGAGGAGGCTGCGGACCAGCATGCCCGGTATGGGCAAAAACGGAGTGTAGACCAAATAGTTGCCAGTCGGCAGTTCAATTACCTGAAGATCGAAATCCTGGTCTTTAGGCGACAAGAAGTTCAATAGAGCGCTCGGTGCAAATTGCTGTTGAGACATAAATTCTGGTTGTGCCTCGGGCGGCGAAAACAAGCTCCCATGAGTGACATTCAAAAACCGGCAGATTCTTTCGAGTGTCAGCGTGTTGGGCAAGGCAGCGCCAGACAGGTACTTGTTGAATTGCTGTCTGTTGATGCCAATACCTTCGCACACTTCCGCAATGGTGCGGTAACGCAAGCAGGCGCGACGAAGATTCTCAGCAAAAACTGATCTGTTTGCCACCCGGTGCTGCCGTCTATTGTGATTGCCCCAGCTGTTTGTAGCACTGATCTCACTGTAACAACAATGAATTGCCGCAGAGCAAAACCAAAGCACGGCAACCACACGTGAAGGGACGCATTGGGTTCTCATTGCAATGGAGCTTTGCCTTCGCTCTACAGAGAATGTACAGCGCAACGTATTGCGCCGTTTAATTCACCTGCAAAACAGCGGAGGCGTCAAATGGCAACAATTTCAACTGAGACAAACGTATTGATCAGAAAAAATGGCGACACAGGCCGGATGCTAACACGCGTCAAGGATGGTGAATTGTCGCTGGCGGAACTGGGCCCCGAGCAATTGAACAACCAGGAAGTGATCTTTTTTCTGGCCCGCGAGCTGCACTTTTTAGCCCGCATAGCGACAATTGCAAAAATTCCATACCTGCGCGACCTTCTAGAGGAGTTGCACATAGCTCTGCTGCGGAAGGTGGACCGATAGAAATCCAATCCAGCGACCGAGGTTGCAAGACAGGTGTGACAAGGCAGTCTCACGGCTGCCTTACTGCATTTTGCGTTGAGTCCCGCTAGACGTTGCCCATGCCGCGCATTGCCGCCATTTCGCTTCTGCTTCTTGGCATCCCCTAAGCGCCTTCCGGGTCCCCAGGTTTTTAGGTGGTCCCCGGCGATTTGGGGCCATCTTGAAAATCTGGCCAAACCTTCACTCCGCCGCAACCCGTTCCGCCGCCGAGTTATGTGCATAGGTCTTCCACGTCGGTGTGTAGCTGTCGTCGGCTTGGTTGCCCCAATAGGTCCAGCCCGGCCTGACCCCACGCGCGAACAATTCCAGATACGGTCCGCGTGAGCAGCTTTCGATGAGCTGATATTGTTCGTCGGGCTTGCGGGAATGTTCGCGTTTTCGGGTTTCCATCATGTTCACTTGCCGCCGCCCCGGGGCCAGTGTGCGGGCATTCTTGCCGCGCGTGCCAAAGAGCAGCACTTCCGTGACGTTGCGGAAATAGAAGCCGACGCCCCGCCCATCCGAGCCACCGTCTTTCCGGATTTTGTGCCAGATGATGTTGCTCTTGTAGCCAAAGCCCCAAGCTTTCATCACAGCCAGCCCTTCCGGCAGCAGGGCATTCGGCACCCACATATAAAGGTGTGCTGGATCAGCGGACACATCGGCCACGGGCATGACGCAAATATCATCCAGCGTCATGGTTTCATAGCGGTTCAGGCGCTTGTGCTCGGGTGCCATTTTTCCGGTGCGGTTGGCAAAGCGCCACGGCGGATCCGCGAGGATTGTGTGGAACTTGCGCCCACGCAGTTGGGCCGCGAGACTTATGATCGTGTCATTCTGTTTTTTCATTGTCGACATAGGCCTCTGGTTTGATCGCGATCACCACAACGGGACAACCGCCGCCACCGCCGCCTTCGAGGCGCGGGACCAGCTTGTCCATATGGGTGGTGGAATTGCCATAGCTTGAGCCCTTCCCAAGGCCGTTGAATATTGCCTGCAATCCGGTTGCGCGCGTGATGATGACACCCACATCAATGGCGCGCAGATCGAAGAGCAGGCGAAAGTTGTTGAGGTCCCGGTCGAAGAACGGATCCTTGTTGTTCCATTCCACTTCCAGCGCCACGCGGTTCTTGTAGCAGTCAACCTTGTGAGTTGGCGCGTCAAACGTGGTGTCATCCACAACAATGCGCGTCTTGAACTGTTTTTCCTGCCAGCCAAGCCGCGTGAAGTGGCCGTCGATCTTCTTGGCGATGTCGGATTTGGAGCCGCCGGGGCTAACGATGTCGCTGCGGAGCAAATGGAATCCACGCAGCACATCAAGGATCTCTGTCCATTCTGCGGCTCGCGCCGACGCGAGTATGGCAAGACCGTTCCGCCATTCGCGCACATCATAGCGATCATCGATGTCCGCCGGGATCGGAAAGTGATTCTGCATGCGCACATCTTCATGGGTCTTGGTCAAACCGCCAGATAAATTTGAAGTTCTTGATATGTTCTTTAAAGTTTGTGGTCAAGTCACTAGTTGGCAGGTCGTGAATATCGTTCCCTTTCGATAACCAAATTCACTTTCGCCTGATGTTCATGCAGCGGATGCAGGTGGGTGAATAGCTGGCCGCTTTCTTTCATTCTCTGCAACATGGCATCCAAGAATTTGGCTCGGCCTGCGGTGAAAATGGCATCATCCACGTGGGCGTATTCTTGCCGTATGGCGCGAACGTAGGTTTGATAGGCGCTGGTTTCTTCGGCGAGGATGCTGAGGTCGGCATCGGCGAGGATTTTTTCATCGGGTGTTTTTGCGCTGCCGTGTGACTTGGTCATGCGGATGAGGGCTTCGGCTTCTTCCAAGTTATTCTCCGAAATCCAATCGCGCAATGTGTGGCGCATCAGGGTGGTGCTGTCTTTTTCGTTGGTGGGAGACTTTGGGTCGTAGATGATGTCGTGGAACCAGGCAGCAATGCGCAGGGGGATGTGTTTCTGCTTTCTATCATTGGGGCTCAGCGCGTTGCAAAATTCTGCCACGTTCAATGCATGCACAAGAGTGTGATAATGGCGATGCGGTTCGGCGTGGTGCGCCGTGACCACATCCAGCAGGAGACGCGAGAGCCTGTCACAGGCTTCGCTTTCGGCCGGCACAATGTCTCGGGCGAGATCGTCGATCATGCGCCGTGCTCTGTCTTGCACGGGCCAGGGCTTGTGATCAATGACGTGGCCGCGATTGCTCACGGCGTTGAATGCGTCATACTGTGCCTGCGTTGGCCGAAAGAGTTTCGGCATGCGGCCATCCATGCCGTAGGCCGCGAGCAGGTCGAGGTGGCCGAGATGTGTCCATTCCCAGGCGAGCGCGTTATAGGTGGCCAAGCTGCTTGAGATGTTGTTGCGCAGGCCGGTGACTTCTCCGGTGGAAAAACCAGACTCCTGAAGCATCTCGAGTGTGCGTTTCTGCGAGGCGGGGTCGATTTCGGTATCGAGGCAGGGTTCGTTGACCAGGCCCCACACGTCCTGCCGTACAATGATGGGGATGTGGTTGACGCGGGCGAAGAGATCGAGATGCAATTGATCGCGCCGGGGCACGAACAGCACCTCGCCGCCACGCGTGACAACTTCCGGCGGCCAGCGCTGCAGGCGGACCTCAGCGATGTCGGCGGCGTTGAGTTGCGGGTTCTTGGCGACAGAAGCAAAGCGGATGGGATAATCCGGAAACGCGATATGTGAGGGATGAAAGATGACGTCGTGCATGGACAGATTTGAAACGCAATTTGCGGCGGAACTGGGGATGGTTGATTTTTTAACCCGCCTCTGCTACCGCTCCGACATGGTTCACGCCTCCGCCATCTCGCTTCTGCTTCTTAGCATCCCCTAAGCGCCTTCCGGGTCTTGGGTCCCCGGCGCTTTGGGGTCCCTCTTGAAAATCTGGCCAAATCAAACGAGAAGCGCAATCATGTTCAATCCTGTTGAAAAATACCGTCCTTACGCGCCTGTGTCCTTGACGGACCGGCAGTGGCCCAACCGCACCATTACTGCACCACCCATCTGGTGTTCCGTTGATCTTCGCGATGGCAACCAGTCGCTCATTGAGCCCATGGGCCATGAGCGCAAGATGCGGATGTGGAATGCTTTGGTGAAGATGGGGTTCAAGGAAATCGAGATCGGGTTTCCGTCGGCCAGCCAAACCGATTTTGATTTCTGCCGGCACCTCATCGACCACAATTGCATTCCAGATGACGTAACTATCCAGGTTCTCGTGCAGTGCCGTGAGGAGCTGATCCGCCGCACGTTCGAAGGCATTCGCGGGGCGAAGTCAGCCATCGTGCATTTTTATAATTCGACGAGTGAATTGCAGCGCCGCGTGGTGTTCCAAAAGGATCGCGCCGGCATCATCGACATTGCGGTGCAGGGCGCACGGCTGATCAAGAAGCTCGCCGATGAGAGTGGGATGAGTGATGCCATCCGTTTCGAGTATTCGCCGGAAAGTTTCACCGGCACGGAACTCGATTACGCGGTGGAAATCTGCGAAGCGGTGATGGCTGAGATCAAGCCCACA
>JAYVKC010000035.1:0-58567 GCA_043768765.1 Hyphomicrobiales bacterium
GAAAATTGGGTTTTGCAGGTCTGTCATCGTCATAAAGCCTTGTTTATAGGGGCAATATGCGGTGAATAACAACTTTTGTCAAGTATATAATTGCGATTAAAATTACTGACAAGGATTTAATATCTACTACACGTTGAGCACCATCAATGACCGCCACCGGAGGCTGACGCAGCGGATTTCTTGATCTCGGGAATGGCTTCGGCGGGTGGGGTGTTGCGGCTGCGCTGGCATTTCACCACGCCATCAATCATCACCATGCCGATGCCGGGCAAATCGCCGAGTTGGATGCTGTCGAGCAGATTCCTGCCGGATGAATGCTGGGCCTTGGCCATGAAAACGAAATCCGCTGCCTTGCCCACTTCGATCAAACCGCAATCCAGTTTGCGCATCCTCGCGGTGTTGCCGGTTGCGAGGCAGATCGCTTGTTCGGCGGGCAAATCGCCCAGTGCTGACAGCATCGAAACCATGCGCGCGATGCCGAGCGGTTGCACGCCGGAGCCTGCGGGTGCATCGGTGCCGAGGATGACGCGGTGCAGGTCGCCGATCTCGCGGGCGGTGCGCAGGGCATAGAGGGCGGCGCGTTCGTTGCCGTTGTGGACGATTTCCAAGCCGCTTTTGCAGCCTTCACAAATGCAGCGGATTTGGTTGTCTGGCAAAGCCGTGTGGCCGCCGTTGATGTGTCCGACCACATCGGTTGCCGCTTCCAGCACCACATCCGCATCGATCAGGCCGGAGCCGGGAATGGAGG
The DNA here is from genome assembly GCA_043768765.1 of Hyphomicrobiales bacterium. Classification (GTDB taxonomy): domain Bacteria; phylum Pseudomonadota; class Alphaproteobacteria; order Rhizobiales; family Aestuariivirgaceae; genus Aestuariivirga. The sequence continues at coordinate 749 of JAYVKC010000035.1, forward strand.
GGCCGCCGGTGTGGATGGTGCTTTGAATGCCATGGGCGCGGGCCCAGGCCACCATTTTCTTCGCCGTCGGGCCATCCTTTACGCCGCCCAGTCCCACTTCGCCGAGCAAGGTGACACCGGCGTCTGCCAGATCCTTGAAATCCTGCTCGGTCATGCCAGGTTCGATGCAGGGTGCGCCGGCATGGACTTTCACTCCGGCAGGGCGAAAGTTGCTGAACTGCCGCTGGGCCGAGATGGCAAGCGCTTTCAATCCCACGATGTCTCGCGGACGGCCGGGCGTGTGCACCTCGCCAGCGGAGATCATCGTTGTGACTCCGCCATTGAGACACGAGTCGATCCAGCCCATCTGGTTTTGCCGCGGCGTCCAGTCGCCGGCGACGGGGTGGACGTGGCTGTCGATCAGGCCGGGGGCGAGAGCTGTGCCGTGGGCGTCAATCACCGTATCGGCGTTGTCGGCATCAAGGTCGCGGCGGCGACCGATGGCGGTGATCTTGCCATCTACGGCCACCACGCAATCGCCATCGAGGATTGGATTTTCCAACATGCCGGAGAGGATCAAGCCGATGTTGGTGATGACGGTTTTCATTTTTGCGGATTCCCTTTGGTGGAAAGCCTATCGCGGCGATTGGTGTCTGGCAAATATGGCGGCGACATTGGCAGCCTCACCCGATCAGTAAGATATTCCCGCCGCCTTTCTGCTGTACTGCCGATCTTGAATCTGCCGCAGAATAAAATGTGAGACATCAGCACGTGACACTTTGACCTTGAGGCCTTGCGCGTGTGCCTGGAATCCGTGGTGGTAGTTTTCGGTCAGCGGGCCGTTGGTCATGTTTCCGGGGCGGACGATGGTCCAATCCAGGCCGCTGTCCTTCACCAACGTTTCCTGGCGGGCGTGATCGCGGAATGTATCCGCCAGCAGCAGCGGTACGATCACGAAGCGGAAGACCAGGGACGTTGATTTCAGCACGTTCCTGGAGTCGCCGAATCCCAGGGAGGATTGGCAGATCAGGCGCGGCACGCCGTGCGCCTGCATCGCCGCGATGATGTTGCGGGTGCCTTCGGACCGCAGCGTCCCGGCTTTTCGGGCGGGTCTGCCGAGGCAGATCACTACAGCATCGTGACCGGGCATGGATGCCGCCACGGCAGCAGCGTCGAGCACGTCTCCCGCGAAGGCGCGAAGATTGGGATGGGTCATCGGCAATTTGCCAGCACTGCGGGCGAAGGCTGTCACATGCCACCCGCTGGAGAGGGCCTGTGCAACGATGTTGTTTCCCGTTGCCCCAGATGCGCCAAAAACGATTATTTTCAAGGTGATGCTCCTACTCTGTTGATTTTTCGTCAGTATCAAATATACTGTTGGTAACTTACATATAGTAACTTACTGTTCGTAATATCGATTGTCAAGAGGATTGATGAGCAAGAAGCTGTCCAAGGAAGCGCGGCGTGATCAGCTGCTCGATGTGGCTCTGCGGCTGGTCGAGACGGAAGGCACAGGCGGTTTGACATTGGCGCGGGTTGCGGACCTTGCAGGTGTGACCAAGCCGATTGCCTATGAACATTTTGAAACCCGCGAAGGTCTGTTACTGGCGCTGTTTCGGCGGTTCGACAAAAAAACCGAGGAAGCCGTCATGAATGCGCTCAGCGTTGGCAGCGATTCCGCCGGGGACGCACTGGACATCATCGCGCGCACCTATGTGGGATGCTTTGTGTCAGCGGGTCGGGCTTTCGGTGCGATCCTCAATGCGCTGGCCGCATCGCCTGTCACCCAAGCCATCCGCCTCGATTGGCGCGACGAATTGGCTGTCGCGACCAGTGCCATTTTCGGCAAACGAGGTGGCTCGGCCAATATTGACCCACAGTCCGCACTGATTGGACTCTTCGGTGCCGCGGAAGCGCTGTCCGAACATGCCGCTGCCGGCCGCCTGACGGAGGAAAAGGCAGCTGCAATGCTCTCGCACCTGCTTCAGACGGTGTTGATCGGCAAGCAATAACTGTCGTTTTTTCCCTACCCGTCGTTTTCCACCTATGGCATATGCTCGCCATGGCAAATCTGGTGATTACTTACTGGCGTGACATCCCTTCTGCCGTCTCGGTGAAAATTGGGCGGAAAGAGGAAAAGCGCATGCTCGACAACCGCTTTATGGAGGCCATCGACATGGCGGCCATGCGGGCGGGGGCGACGAACACGGATGACTACCTCAACGACTGGCGCCGATCGGAACCCGTTCCCGTTGGTGATGATCTGGCGGCGGAAGCGGATGCTGCCAAGGCGCGGTTTGAGGTCGAGTTCACACCGGAGCGCATCAAACACCTCATCGGCAATGGAGGCCGCAACACATGACGCATACCCTTGTTGCATCGGCAACACGTGAACACATCATCGGATTTGACAAGCCGTTCACGGTGATTGGTGAGCGCATCAACCCGACGGGGCGCAAAAAGCTGGCGGCAGAAATGCAGGCCGGGAATTTTGAAGGCATCATCAGGGACACCTTGGCCCAGATGGCAGCGGGGGCTCACATTCTCGATGTGAATGCGGGTGTGACAGCGGTCAATCCCAATCTCACTGAACCGCCGTTGATGAAGCAGACACTCGAAGTCGTGATGTCGGTTTGCGACTTGCCGCTGTGCATCGATTCATCGGTCACTTCGGCGTTGAAGATGGGGTTGGAAACGGCTGTGGGCCGTCCGCTGGTGAATTCGGTGACGGGTGAAGAAGAGAAGCTAGAGGCGATTTTGCCGCTTGTGGCGAAATACAATGTGCCGGTGGTGGCGATTTCGAATGATGAAACCGGCATCAGCGAAGACCCGGATGTGCGGTTCTTGGTGGCGAAGAAAATCGTCGAGCGTGCCGCAGATTTTGGAATCAAGCCGCACGATATCGTGGTTGATCCGCTAGTGATGCCGATTGGTGCGATGGGAACAGCGGGACAGCAGGTGTTCCGTTTGGTGCGGCGGTTGCGCGAGGAGTTGAAGGTCAACACGACATGCGGTGCTTCCAATGTTTCTTTCGGAATGCCCAACCGTCGTGCACTCACTGGTTATTTTCTCGCCATGGCGGCAAGCCACGGCATGACGAGCGCCATCATGAACCCGCTGCATGATGAAGACATGCACGCGATTTTTGGTGCCAATGTGCTGAATGGCACCGATGCGCACTGCAAGTTCTGGAACAACAAATTCCGCGAGATGACGGCAGGTCCGTCGGCTGCGGCGCAAGCGGCGGGGGAGCAATCGTCGAATGAGGATATTGCCGCGCGGAAGGCCGCGCGAGAGGCAAGACGCAGGAGGTAGCACAATGCCTGACACCACGGGCAGTTGCCATTGCGGCGCGGTGCGCTGGACGTATCGTGGCGATATTGCATATGGCAACGCCTGCAACTGCACAATCTGCCGCCGTTACGGTGTGATCTGGTCTTATGGCAAACTGGATCAGTCCGTATTTATCAACGCGCCACAAGGCGCCCTCAGTCAATACATTTGGGGCGACAAATCGATCTCATTCAACTTCTGCACTTCGTGCGGCTGCGTGGTTACGTGGCAAGCTGTGCAAACTGAAGACGACGGTTCAATTGAAATCGCAGTCAACCTTCGGCTTGCAGAACCCGATGCTGTCGCCAATATACCGCTCAGGCGTTTTGACGGTTTGCATAGTTGGAAAACGCAGCCCTCAAGAGATGAACATGTGAAAGACTTGCTCAACTGAGTGCCAGTCCAACACATATAGTGCCACGCGGAAAAAGTCGTTTGACTCAAAGACAGCTGGCTGGTTGCGCTGCGCACTGCGCAGTTCTAGTGTCTTGCCAACAAGGAGTGCCACCATGGTCAAAACTGCTGCTGACATGCTCGCCGCCGCGCGCGCTGTTGTTCCCAACATTTCCATTGATGATGCCAAGAAGCTGATTGGTGACCCCAATGTGGTGTTTCTTGATGTGCGCGACGGCACGGAGTTGCAGGCTTCGGGCAAAGTGAAGGGTGCCATTCATGCGCAGCGCGGGCTGCTGGAGTTCAAGGCTGATCCTGCCTCGCCCTACCATGTCAAAGAGATCACGCCAGAGAAGACGCTGATTACCTATTGCGCTTCCGGCGGCCGGTCGGCGCTGGCGGGACAGACGCTGCAGGAAATGGGCTACACCAAGGTTTTCAATCTCGGCAAGTTTCAAGACTGGAAGGATGGTGGCGGGCCAACGGAGGCCTGATCCGCTATCCGTTTTTCGCCAGCTTGTCGCCCAGCCGTTTCCGCCGCTCAATCATCGCTTGATGCGCTTCCGGGGTACCGTCGTGGAAGGAACCGAACCATTTGTCCAACGGCACCATGCCATCGGAATAGTTCACCTCGAAGTATTTGTGGTGAAGGTAGTGGGCGTAATACGACACGCTGAAGGACTTCTGATCGCCGAGGTCGATCTGGTCGAAGCCGGTGTGTCCCTGGGCTGGTGCCACCCCGAGGCGTGAGGCCAGGTTGATCATGTGAATGGGATGACCGGGGACAAGAAAGAAGATCGCAATCGGCATCAAGTAAAAGAAATGCTCAATCGGGTGCATCGAAAGCCCAGACCACGGTCCGGGACTTATATTGCGGTGGTGCACATGATGCGCCCATCTGTAGAGCAATGGAAAATGCACGAGCCGGTGCGCGAAGTAGAAACTGACTTCGTGTATCAGTGGCACGATCAGGAACAAGGCCAGGAACCAGACTGGATTTGAGTCAAACGTGATCATGGGTGCCATGCCATTCGCGTAAGCCCACAGCATCAGGCATTCATAGGCCGTCCAGACCGGCACGCCGCTGGCCAGTGTGTAGAACATGTTGTCGTAGACCTGGTTGCCGAAGGCGAAGAGAGATGACTGCTCCTTCGGCCACTGCTTGTTGTACTTGAATTCAGTGCCTTGCTTTTTCCAGCGATAGAGCCAGAGGTGAAACCCGCCAAACACCAGAAACGCCAGCACCCAATTGCGCGCGAGGATGAACAGCATCCATAGGGGCGCGAATGTCGTCATGGTTTCCAGCGAGGGCGTGGCCCATTGCCATATCGCCAAAGCGAGTAGCGCATAAGGAATGGTCCATGGCACCAGGAAGCCCGGATATCCGAACACCCATTTCAGAACAGCTTTGAGGCTCCATGGGCTGGCGAAGAGTGGGCCATAGCTGACCGGCTTCGATGGCGCCCACGACCCACGCCCGTCGGACTTTCCAATATCTAATTCACGCATGAGACTTTTCCCAAGCCAAAGCTCAGCCTAGCTCATTTCACCAAAACTTTACAATCGAGGCGGTGCGGCCCAAACTGTATCTTGACTTGTTTCATATAAACACTAACGTCGGCCGCACCAAACACGAAGGGACCTTTTCATGAAACTGTATTATTCGCCCGGTGCCTGCTCCATGGCGCCGCACATCATGCTGCATGAACTCGGCAAGAAATTCACGATCGAGAAAGTTGACCTCGGCGTGCACAAAACCGAAACGGGCAAAGACTTTACCAAGATCAACCAGAAAGCCTATGTGCCGACGCTGGAGATCGGCAAGGGCGAAGTGCTGACGGAAGTATCCACGATCCTGCAGTATCTTGCGGACAAGTCCAAGGCGACCAAGTATCTTCCGAAGGCTGGCACCATGGCCCGCTATCGCGCCATGGAAACGTTGAATTTCATTGCCTCAGAACTGCACAAGGGCATCGGCGGCCTGTTCAACCCGGCGATGCCGGATGCGGGAAAGGACTCGATCAAGGGCCGCGTTGCCAAAAGATTGGCTTATGTCAACGGCATTCTGGGCAAGCAGAAATTCATCGCGGGAAAAACTTTCTCGGTTGCTGATGCCTATGCCTTCACCGTCATCAACTGGTGCAACCTTGTTGGCATCGACCTGTCAGGCTACAAAAACATTGGGCCCTATATGGCAACCATCGCCAAGCGCCCGGCGGTGCAGGCGACGCTCAAAGCTGAAGGTTTGCTGAAGTAGGCATTGCACATGGCGTTTCTCCCCAGCTGGGGAGAAATGCCGGTTCAGACTTTCAACGCCTGACAAGGGCCAGATGCATGAACTGGTTGAAGCCGCTTTTCACGTAGTCGCCAAACGCCACACAGCTTTCGAACCCGTGTTTGCGGTAGAGCGCGAGTGCGGGTTCGAAGGCGGGGCCGGAGCCCGTTTCCAGAAACAGTTTCGAATAGCCCCGCTCCCGCGCCACGCCCATGATGTGCAGCAGCATCGCCTTGCCGACACCCTTGCGCAAGTGTTGTGGCCAGGTGCGCATGGATTTGATTTCGCCGGTGCCGTCGCGCAGGTCTTTCAAAGCACCGCAACCGAGAAGTTCGTCCCCGCTCCATACAGTCCAAAAACTGATCTCCGGTTTCTGCAAGCCGGACCAATCCAGAGCGAAAGAATGTTCCGGCGGGGAAGACGCGTGCATGCCTGCGAGGTGGAGGCGCAAGAGTGCCTGGACTTGGAGGTTTTGGAAGTCGCCGGGGGTGATGTTCATGGCAAGCGAATAGTGAGTAGCGAGTAGCGAATAGGGGTCGGTTTCGGTATAGACCGTGGACGCGCTTTTCACTACTCCCTATTCGCTATTCGCAATTCGTTACTCACTGGACAACATGACCGAGCAGAATCCCCTGATTGTTTTCACCCCTTCCGGCAAACGCGGACGCTTTGCCGTTGGCACACCGGTGCTGACGGCGGCGCGGCAGCTTGGCGTTGACATTGACTCCGTGTGCGGTGGCCGCGCGATTTGCGGGCGGTGCCAGATCACTGTCGGTGAAGGGGATTTTGCCAAACACGGGATTAGCTCTGCGGCGGACCATGTGTCAGCATTTTCAAAAGTCGAGGAACGCTATGACAGGTTGCGTGGGCTGGCAACGGGCCGCCGCCTCTCGTGCCAGACCAGGATCGCAGGCGATCTTGTCATTGACGTGCCGCCGGAATCCCAGGTGCACAAACAGGTGGTGCGGAAGGAAGCCGACACCCGCGCCATTGAACTCGATCCGGCCACGCATCTCTACTTCATCGAAGTGGAAGAGCCGGACATGCACAAGCCCTCCTCCGATCTGGAGCGGGTTTACACCGCGCTGAAAAGCCAGTGGGGCATTGAAAACATTTCGTGTGAGTTGCCGATCATTGCAGACTTGCAGAAGACGTTGAAAAAGGGCGAGTGGAAAATCACCTGCGCTGTCTATTCACGCGCACCCGGCGGCGGCAACCGACTGGTCTCCATCTGGCCCGGATTCCATGAGCACATTTATGGATTGGCCATTGATGTGGGATCGACAACCATCGCGGCACATCTCACCAATCTCTCCACTGGCGAGGTGAAATCTTCCGCCGGGTTGATGAACCCGCAGATCCGCTTCGGCGAAGACCTGATGAGCCGCGTGTCTTACGTGATGATGAATCCTGGCGGTGAAACGGAAATGACATCGGCCATCCGCGTGGCCTTGCAACAACTGGCGGAAGAAGTGGCGACGCAAGCGGCCATCGACATCAACGACATCATGGAAGTGGTGCTGGTCGGCAATCCCGTCATGCATCATCTGTTCCTCGGCATTGATCCCACAGAACTTGGCGGCGCGCCGTTTGCGCTGGCCACCGGATTGCCCCTGACTTTTCCAGCGCGCGAGATGGAATTCAAACTCAATCGCGGCGCGTATGTGTACGTGCTGCCGTGCATCGCTGGCCATGTGGGTGCTGATGCCGCGGGTGTCGTTCTTTCCGAGGCACCACATGAGCAGGACGAGATCATGCTGGCGGTTGATGTGGGCACCAATGCGGAAATCGTGCTCGGATCAAAGGCGCGGCTGCTGGCGTGTTCGTCGCCCACGGGGCCTGCATTTGAGGGTGCGCAAATCACGGCGGGGCAGCGTGCGGCACCCGGCGCGATTGAGCGCATGCGCATTGATCCCGTCACGCTGGAACCGCGCTACAAGGTGATCGGCAGTGATTTGTGGAGTGATGAGCCGGGGTTTGAAGACGCAGTGAAGCATACAGGTGTCACCGGCATTTGCGGCTCTGGCATCATCGAGGCAATAGCGGAGATGTATCTCGCTGGCATCATCAGCCAGGACGGGTTGGTGGACGGGGCGATGGCTGCGGTCAGCCCGCGCATCGAGCCCTACAAGCGCACTTTCAACTATGTGGTTCGTCAGCCTACTGATCAATCGCATGAACCGCTCATCCGCATCACGCAGAATGATGTGCGCGCCATCCAGATGGCGAAGGCGGCGTTGTATGCAGGTGTGCGGCTGCTGATGGACAAACTCGGCATCGACGCACCGCACAAGATCCGTTTGGCTGGCGCATTCGGGTCGCACATCGACATGAAATACGCGATGATACTGGGATTGATCCCGGATTGTGATCTGGCCCGTGTGCAAAGTGCGGGCAATGCGGCAGGCACAGGGGCGCGGATTGCCTTGCTCAACAAGGGTGCGCGCGACGAGATTGAAGCGGTGGTGCGGCGGATCGAGAAGATTGAGACGGCGGTTGAGCCCAAGTTCCAGCAACATTTCGTGGAGGCCATGGCGATACCGCACAAAACTGCTCCGTTCACGGAGCTTCGGAAAGTAGTGACACTGCCTGCTGTGAAGGTGGTGGAGACGACAGGGGATGATGGGAGTGCGAGGCGGAGACGGAGGGGGTGACCTGCGGCTGACACTTACCCCCGGCACCGAAGCACTTTCCCTTCTCCCCTTGCGGGAGAAGGTGACCCGTAGGGGCGGATGAGGGGGTGGGTCAGCGTGTTCAGATGTTGGGAATTGGACTCGTTGGGCGACCCCCTCATCCGGCGCTTCGCGCCACCTTTCCCCGCATCATGCGGGCTGGCCATCGCATTTGATATGTGATGTGATGGCATTTCATTCAGGAGGAATTCATGAAACAACTTTCAAGTGCCGCACTCGTTCTTGCGCTCATTTCGGGTGCCGCCTTCGGGGCGATGGCCACGGGGGAACAGGTTACTGCCGCAGTATCCGGCAACACCATTCAGGGCAACATGGATTCGAGCGGGCCCTATGCGGAGTATTATGCGCCGGATGGGACTGTGTTTGGCAAGGACTACAAGGCCAAATGGTCGGTTGAAGGCGATACAATGTGCTGGGTCTATGATGGAAGCCCCAAGGATTGCTGGGGTGTCGAGGTCGAGGGTGACCAAGTGAAGTGGGTAAAAGACGGCAAGGCCCAAGGCAGTGGCACCGTCATCAAGGGCAATTCCAACAATTTTCAGTAGACGAAGCAACACGCTCTGACCTTCCGGTTGGCCTTGCGCCATTGGCTTCGATCATGTCTCGGCGCATTCGTTTAGTGCGGGCGCAGTTGAGAGGCGAAGAGGTCATGTGGTTGGGACGGATGGACACCGGGATTCCGTTGCGGACCATGGACCCATGGAATAATTCCGCCGCAATCGCGTATCACCTTAATGGCCGGGGGCAACACATGAGGAGATGTCACATGAAGAAACTCATTCTCGTTACCGCACTTTTTACCGCGTTGTCCGTTCCTGCCCTGGCAGGTCAATGCCCTGCCCTTATGGGCAAGATCGATGAAGCGATGAAAACCGCGACACTTGATGACGCCACCAAAGCCAAAGTGATGGAACTCTATGCGACCGGCAAGGCGGCGCATGATGGTGGCGATCATGCGGCATCAGAGGCCGCCTTGGCGGAAGCCATGAAGTTGATGGGAATCTAAGCCGGAATCAAGGCCGCACTCAAGGTTTCAGCAGTTCCTTGCGGATCACGTCTTCGTATTTTGCCAATCTCGCATCGGCATTCTGGAAGGCGGTTGCGACTTGTGCTTTCAGGGTGTTGCGGTTGGCGAAGCCTTCGATGACCTTGGCGACGATTTCGGTGTCGGTCATGCTCATGCAATCGACCGTGGCATTGTATCCCAATGAACTGAACAGGCCGGCGAATTTGCGGCTATAGGCGATGGGGACCACCGGCACGCCGCTGGAGAAAGCGGCGATGCAGGCGTGCATGCGCGAGCCGAAGAAAAAATCCAATCCCGAAATGTATGATTTTGCGGCTGACGGATCCTTGAAGCGCGGCACCAGCACAACTCCGGGAAACTCCGTTGCCAGTTTTTCTGCCGGCCTGAAGTCATCGGAGTAGCCGCCGATGACGTGGCTGACGAGATGCAGTTCGCAATCCGGGTGGTTATGAAAATATTTCACCAGCGCGTGGCACATGGCGGGGTAGTTGGTTTTCAGCAGCACCATGTTTTCCTGCTCGTGGTGGCCATCATAGAGAAAGCCCGAGACATTGAATCCGACTTTGACTTTTTTGCCTTTGCCCGTTGCGGCCTTGGTGTAGGGCAAACGCATGGCGACATCCGTTGCCTCGATCACCTGGAATATGCCCAGCGATTTTGCATAGTCCGTCGACATGACATCGCGCGACACCACGGCGGATGAGCGGTGCATCAGGAAGGTCGCTGCCACCCTGCCCCACCACAGTTTGAAGGGACCCAGTGTTTGCGGGCTGTTGACCAGGGGTGTTCGCGCCAGAATGACGGCAAGCTTGGCCAGCAAATTGAATATGAAACGGCGGCGGCCGTAGATGTCCGAGAAGCTGTCGCCCGCTGAAATATCGAGCACGACATCGCACTGGCGCGCTTCACGATACAGGCCACGTGGATCGATGACGCTTTTGCCGCGCATGGCGAACTCGGAAGCATTGGGCTGATCGATCTGCGAGGGTGTCGGGTCAAACCAGGCCAGCAGGCGAAACTCCACATCCATTCCCAGGGTTCGCGCCACTTGCTCGACAATCAGAATGTTTGAAACCGTGAGTGCGCCGACGCCCAGATTGTCGTTTCTTGAGGAATGCCACAAGAGTCCGATACGCTTCTTCCGGGTGGGTTTCAGATCACTCATTCGGTTGTTCTCCTGTGTTGTCGCCATGACATGCCAATCCGTTGAGTTTCGGCGTGCACGTCATTTGAATTGATTTTGCGGGTTCTTAGCAGACGGAAAATGGCCTGTCGCACACCAAAATCCGGTTTGGTTGATGGCGCATTGGCGTTAACTTTTGGTCCGATTTGAGCTCCTGGCTCCGGCGTGCAAGGCCAGCAGGCCGGCGGCCGAAATCAGGGCCATGCCGATGAGTGTGGTCCATTTCGGCATTTCGTCAAACAGCAGAAAACCCCACACCGCGCCCCACAGCATGCCGGTGTATTCGAAAGGTGTGACGATGTTGGCCTCGCCCTTGCGGTAGGCGTGGGTGAGGAGTGTTGCGGCGATGGCAGCGATAACGCCGCATGCTGCCATGAGCATCAGATCAAATGAGGGTGGCCAGGCCCAGGGCCGCATAAAAAATGCGAGGCTGGGATGCGATGGTGTTTCCGGCTGCACCGCCATGAGTGTTAGGCCGATGAGCGGCGAGACGATGAGATAGGAAATGTTCTGGTAGAAACTCATGACCCCGGTGGGCACACCGCTGGCATGCTGGCGGGCCAGCACCATGGCATAGGCGTAGGCCACGGCAGACCCAAGGCTGAGGAGTGCGGCGGGTTGGAAAAGTGACGTTCCGGGTTGCAAAATGACGAAGACGCCAATGAGGCCGAGGACGACCGCGACCCAGGCGGTGGCGGTTACCTTTTCGCCAAGCATGGGACCGGAGAGCACCGTCACCAGCAAAGGGGCCATGAAGAACAATGCGATGGCCTCGGCCAACGGCAGGGCAGGCATGGCGATATAGTAAAGGATGTAGGCGCAAAACAGGATCAAGCCGCGCGACAGGAGCAAGGGCGCTTTCGGGGTCAGCATGGCCTTCAGGCCGGTTTCCCAGTGGACCATGGCGAGCAGTATCGGAAACGATACAATGGAACGCAGAAAGATCGCCAGTGTCACGGCATGGGTGCCACTGATCGACTTGATGATGGTGTCCTGGACCGAAAAGACAAAGATGCCGAGCACGAGTGCGGCAATGCCGGTCAAGTTGTTGCGCGCCGCAAGGGTGGACATGGCGGCGGGATAACCCAAATTCCACGGTTGCGCCATGGCTGGGGAACGACAGCAGGTATGCGCTGGATCAGCGGGCGTTGGCGGCGATAAAGTCTGGCACTGGTGTTGACTTGATTGTGGCTGCAATCAGGTCAAGGTCCAGGTCGTCGAGTTTTTTGAAGCGCAGGCAGGACTTGCCCATATCGAGTTTACGGCCAGTGGCTTTCCAGGCGGTGGCGAATTTTTCCTCGGCACCGGGAAAACAGTACAGGCCGCACAGGTAAATCGCCATGTGGTTTTTTTGGCTGGCGAGGGCAGCGTACATCAGAGGTTTGCCGTTGTAGGTTTTGGGCTGGATGGCGAGCGGGACCTCGTAGGTGATCATGCCGAAGGACATCGTTTCGGCGTAACCCTTTGGCAGGTTTTTCAGGATCACGGCACGCACCGCCGCGATGGCTGAGCTACGGTCTTCCGGCAGGCCTGCGAGATATTTTGTCACATCAATCACGTGGCACCGCGTCTCTCAGAGAATGAAATCGCTACTTCGCAGGGCCGTGGCCACAACATCTTCTACAAGGATCGACATTTCAGGAACCGTGCTTCCTGTCAAATTGATTTCGACGATTGTGTCACTGCCGGATTGCACGGCACGCACTTGGCCTGTGCCGCTGAACGCACGGGTGCCCATGAAGGCAGAAACATCCAGTGTCGACAGGTCCAGCTTGTCGCTGCCCCTGATGAAATCCTTGATCACGTCGCGTGTTGCCACAGTTGTTCCGGAGTCAACCAGGTAATTGAAGTCGAAAACGTCCTTGCCCGCTCCGCCTGTCAATTCGTCCCTGCCGCCGCTTCCGGTCAAACGGTCATTGCCCGCCATGCCGAACAATCTATCTTCGCCGCTGCGACCGTAGAGAGCATCAGAACCACTCTCGCCGACCAACACATCGTTGCCTGTGCCACCAATCAAGATGTCGTTGCCAGTGCCGCCATACACCGTGTCATTGCCGGTGCCGCCATCGGCACGGTCATCACCTGCCGAAGCGAAAATGCTGTCGTTGCCCGCGAGTCCGTTCAGCGTTTCTTTCGCGATAGTTCCGACGATCCAATCATTCCCGGCGGTGGCCGTTTTCGCTGGATCGACATAATGGACCTGAGAGGTGGTCACTGTCGTTTTCCATGGTCCTGGTGGCACATCTTTTGCGGCCACAAACTGCCATGTGGTTTTGCCGACATCGCCCATCCCCAGAAAGGACTGTACCGCTGGCGAAACATCGAGGCCCGCTGCCGCCAGTTGGCCGTTTGCAGGTGGTGCATTTCCCAGCACGTAACCCACGTCGTCCTCACCGAAGGGGCCGACATCTTCCCACTGCGCATAGGCGGTTTTGCCGTTAGCAGTAATCTTGATCCACTGGTTTTTCAGCATGGATTCATTTGCGCCCCATTTCTTGCTGCCCGCCCAAGGGATCAGGGCTGCAAGGGCTGCCTTGCGTACGCCATTGTCGTCAAAATCATTCAAGGGAAGGGCGAAGTAGAATGGGTTTTCCCTGGACTTGAACAGAAGCGGCAGGCCCGCCGCCCGCAGTTCCTGGTCGTCAATACCGCCATGGTGTTTCAGCCATTCGCCATCCCAGGCGCTGGCGTAATTGGGAATGAAACCATTGTCACTTCCTGCTTCTTCGCCAACCCAGAACACCGTGGTGATGATATTGCTGTGGACGACGTTGGCCATGATCACACCTCACTGTGGCGAAGTGAAAAACTGATGAAGCAATGTGGCTGAATTACGCTGGCGTTTGAATTCTTGCAAATGCCTTGGCGATTTCGGCGGCAAGCCGGGCGTTGTTGTTTACCAGCGCGATGTTGGCCTTGAGGGAGCGGCCTTCGGTGAGGGCGGCGAGCCTGGCCAGCAGAAATGGTGTGAGGCGTTTGCCCGTGATTTTGCGTTCCGCTGCCTCGGCGATGGCGGCATCAATGGCGGGGGTTATTTCGAGCCCGAGAATTTCCGCTTCATGTGGAATGGGATTGGCCACAACAATGCCGCCGGGCATGGCGAGGTCCCATTTCACTTTCATGAGCTGGGCCACCTCCTGCGGACTGTTGCAGCGCATGGGCACCTTGAGGCCGGAGGTGCGCGAATAGAACGCCGGAAAATCGTCGGTGCCATAGCCCACCACCGGCACGCCGTTGGTTTCGAGTATTTCCAACGTGTGAGACAGGTCGAGAATGGCCTTTGCGCCGGCGGTCACGACCGCCACGTTGCTGAGCGTGAATTCAGTTAGATCGTTGGAGATGTCAAAGTTGCTTTCGGCACCCCGGTGCGCACCACCGATGCCGCCGGTGGCGAACACAACTATTCCCGCCATTTCGGCGATGCGCATGGTGGAAGCGACAGTGGTGGCACCCGTCAATTTCTTGGCCACGACGATGGGAATGTCGCGGCTTGAAACTTTCGGGATGTTGGGGCCGTTTTTGGCGAAGGCTTCGAGTTCGTCGTCGGTAAGGCCCGCCCGCAATTCACCGTCAATGATGGCGATGGTTGCGGGCGTTGCTCCGTTGGCCGCCACGATTTTTTCCACACCGCGCGCCATTTCGAGATTTTGGGGGAAGGGCATGCCGTGGGCGATGATAGTCGATTCAAGGGCAACGACAGGGGCTCCCTTGCTGAGGGCTTCCTGCACCGGGGGGGAAAGCTTGAGCATGTTCACTCCAGTGTCGAATGGGTGGACGCAATGACGCGGGCTGCCATGTCCTGACCCAGAATGGCTGCGGTTTCAAGACTGTCGCCCTGGAGCAGACCATATACCAGTCCCGCCATGGCGGCATCCCCTGCGCCGGTGACATCGACGACAATGCCGGTGCCTGAGGGCGGAACGTGCGCGAGGGAACTGCCGTCCCACGTGAATGCGCCTTCCGAACCTGCATGAACAACCACGTTTTGCAAACCATGGCCATGCAACATGTTGCAAGCCTTCTCAATGTCCCGCGTTGCCAACAGGGCGTCAATCTGGTCCATGTTGGGTGTTGCGACGCGGACGGGAGATTGCTTGAGGACTTCCATCAACTTGCGTGACTTCTGCACTGATACCGGTTCAACCGCCAGTTTGTCGCCGCAGAGTTTTGCCAGGGCATGAAGTGTGTCGAGTGGCAGGTTGCAATCGGCAATGATGAATCTTGCTGCCTGGATATGGCTCAAGTACTGATGCACCACATCGGGTGTCAGGCGATCGAGGATGCGCATGTCGGACACGGCGCTGACCAATTCGCCTGAATCATCGAGCATGGCAACGTAGGTTCCGGTTGCGACAGGTTCACGCTGCACGAGATTGATAGCCACTCCGGCTGATTGGGTTGCGTGCATGAGTGCTTCACCATGGGCGTCGTTGCCGACGGCGGAGACCAGCGCAACGTTGACTCCCAGCCGGGCAAGATTGTGGGCAATGTTGCGGCCCACACCGCCTGCGGTTGTTGTCACCATACCGGGATTGGATGTGCCGAGGCGATAGTGTTGGCCTGCCTTGGCCTTGATGTCGATGTTGGCACCGCCAATGACGATGACATCAAACATGATCAGAAATCCGTGGGCACTCCGCCTTCGGCCACGCGCCTGTCAACAAATGCATCAAGTTCCTCGCGGACGGATGGGTCCATTGCAGGCTGTTGATACGCAGCGAGGGCTTGTTTGTAAACGTGGTTGGCGCGTTGATAGGCGTCGGGGCTTCCGGCTGCGAGCCATTGCGGATTGTTGCGCCAATCGGAGATGATGGGTTGATAAAATGCATTTTCAAAGCGGGCAAGTGTGTGCTTCGCGCCGAAGAAGTGACCTCCGGGACCGACTTCTCGGATGGCGTCCAGGCCCAGCGCATCTTCTGTCATTTCAATGGGTTGGAGGAAGGATTTCACCATCTGAATCAGATCGCAATCAAGGACAAACTTTTCAAAACTGGCGACGAGGCCGCCTTCCATCCAGCCGGCCCCATGCATGATGTAATTGCCGCCGCCCATGGTCACGCCCCACAGTGAAAACACGCTTTCGTAAGCGGCTTGTGCATCGACGGTGTTGGCAGCACAGGTGTTGGAGGTGCGGTAAGGGATATTGTAGCGGCGGGCCATCTGGCCGCCGATGATGGTGGCTTTCATGTATTCCGGTGTGCCGAAAGCGGGAGCGCCTGATTTCATGTCGACGTTGGAAGTGAAGCCGCCATAGATGACGGGAGCACCCTTGTTGACAAGTTGGCAGAAGGCGAGCCCGGCCAGTGCTTCGGCATTTTGTTCGACCAATGCTCCCGCCACTGTGACCGGAGCCATGGCCCCGGCCAAGGTGAATGGCGTGACACACACCACTTGATTGCGTTTCGACAGTTCAATCATGCCCATCAACATGCTTGAGTCGAGTTTCAGGGGCGAGTTGGTGTTGACGATGGTTGACAGGTATGCGCGTTGGGTGAACTCTTCTTCACTCACGCCGTTGGCAATGCGGGCGATCTCGATGGCATCGAGCACGCGTTCACGGCTCAATGAATAACACTTGATCGGCTTGTCGGTGAGGGTTGCCATGTCGCGCAAGGCGTGGAGGTGGCGGACAGATGCATGCCAGTCGATGGGCTCGACACAGTGGCCGCCGACAAAATCAATGCAGTCGAAATATTGCCCGAGCTTCATGAACTTGCGGAAATCTTCGTGGTTTCCGGAGCGGCGGCCAGTGTCCCTGTCATGGCAACTCGGCGGGCTGCCCACGGTACCGAACACGATGTGATCGCCGCCAACAGGAACGGCACGGGCCGGGTTGCGGGTATTCAAGGTAAATTGCGATGGTGCGTGTGCCATCAATTCTTCGATCATGGCGGGATCAAAGCGAACGCGTTCGCCATCGATTGTGGCACCTGCGCTTTTTAGCATGTCGCGGGCTTCCGGCAGCAGGAAGTCCATGCCGATCTCTGACAGCACGCGGAGAGACTCGCGATGGATGGTTTCAACCTGATCATCCGAGATGAGGCGTGTTGGCGGGAAGTGGCGGACCGCAGCTCCGGCCTGCAATTGTGGAATCGTTGAACCAGCGGGTGCCCGGCGGGCGGTGTCGCGGCGGGTGCGGCGGGGCGTTTCGGCTTCAGACATGATTTTCACCGGCTTTGAGATAATTTTGCTGGGCGGGATCGGCCGTGACTTGTTTCACCAACCATTCCTCGAAGCGCTTGATTTTGGGCTTGTTGCGGTTTTCCGACGTGCAGGCGAAATACCAATGGTGGCGGTGCGGCACGGGCAAGGCAAAGGGCTCAACCAACCGGCCCGCCTTGATGTCTTCGCTGGCGAAGGGGCCAATGGTCATGGCCACTCCCCTGCCCTCGACCGCAGCTTCCTGTGCCAGGATGTAGCTGTCAACAGAGAGGCGGTTGGTGGGTTTGGTGTTTTTCACGCCGACGGCATCCAGCCAAATTTGCCAGTCCTCCTCAGCGGTATAAACATCTATCAGCTTGTGTTTGGCCAGGTCTTCCGGTTTCTGCATTTTCAGCGAGGGGGCACAGACGGGGAGCAACACGGACGGGAACAGCGGGCGGTAGTAGTGCCCTGGAGCCTTGTTGCGGGCCAGAACAATACCGACATCCACATTGCGCTCGTCAAAATCCCAGTCGAAATAGGACGTGGAAAGGCGGACCTTCATATCCGGGAAGCGACGCTCGAAATCATGCAGGCGCGGGATGAGCCATTTTATCGCGACGGTTACATAAACCTGGATGGTGAGTTCGGTGTTGTTGACGGAGGGCCGGATGGCGCGGGTCTGCGCCTCTATTTGGTCGAAGGCATCGCGCACCGAGGGGTAGTAGGTATGGCCAAGCGAGGTGAGTTCGGCGCGGCGGGCATCGCGGCGGAACAGGGCAATGCCGAGCCGGTCTTCCAGCAGTTTAATCTGGTGGCTGATGGCAGACCGCGTGATGGAGAGTTCGGCTCCGGCGGCGCGGAAACTGCCGAGGCGGGCGGCGGCCTCGAAAGCCGTCAGGGCGCGCAAGGGTGGGAGATCACGTCTGGGCAAGGAATTTCACCTTTGATTGGGAATTCCATTGTAATTCAGGAATGTCCCTGCGTATAGGTGAATTCAATTCACCTATATGGAAATTAATCGCGGCTTGTCTTCCTTCTCCCCTTGCAGGAGAAAGGGCAACCACAGGATAAAACCCATGACCAGCACCGAAGACCTTTCAAAACGCCGTGGCGGACGCGAGGCGCGCAAGGCGCTGCGGTCGCGCTCGATCCCGATGGATGAGGCAGCGGTGCGGCCCGGCATGGTGGGTGGCCAGTATCGCCCCTTGAAAGATGCTGACATGCCGCGCATTCACCGTGCCGCATTGCATCTTTTGGAAACAGTTGGGCTGGGCAGTGCCATACCGAGTTGCGTGGAAGCGATGACGGCGCAAGGGTGCTGGATGAATGACCGGGGACGCCTGTGCATTCCGCCCACGCTGGTTGAAGACACGATTGCCAAGGCGCGGCGGAATTTTACCTTGTTCGGGCGCGACGCAAAGCACGACATGCATCCCTCCGGCAAGCGTGTGTATTTTGGCACTGCGGGTGCGGCGGTTCATATCGTTGAGCCGGCCACACGGGAGTATCGCGAGTCTTTTCTGGTCGACCTCTATGACGCCGGGCGCATCGTTGATCTGTGCGAACACATCCACTTCTTTCAGCGCCCGATCACCGCGCGCGACATGATCACCGGGCATGATCTCGACATCAACACCATGTATGCGTGCCTTGCTTCCACCGAAAAGCATGTGGGCACCAGCATGGTGGAACCGACGCATGTGGAAGAGTGCCTGCAAATTCTGCACGCTTTGGCGGGTGGCGAAGACAAGTGGCGCGAGCGGCCGTTTGTGTCACAGTCGAACTGCTTTGTGGTGCCGCCGCTGAAGTTTGCGGAAGATGCCTGCCGCTGCCTGGAAGTGGCGGCGCACGGTGGCATGCCGGTGTTGCTGTTGTCGGCGGCGCAAGCGGGTGCCACATCACCGGCTGCGTTGGCTGGCACTGTTGTGCAGGCGGTGGCTGAATGTTTGGCCGGGTTGGTTTACATCAACTGCGTAGTGCCGGGTGCGGTTGCCATCTGGGGTCCGTGGCCATTTGTTTCCGATTTGCGAACAGGTGCGATGTCCGGCGGGTCCGGTGAACAGGCGCTGATCACATCAGGCTGTGCGCAGATGGGCAACTTCTACGACCTGACAGTTGGTTCTGCATCCGGCATGTGTGATTCCAAACTACCAGACATGCAAGCCGGTTATGAAAAAGGCGTCACCGCCGGAATTTCCGCGCTCAGCGGAATCAACCTCCTCTATGAATCCGCTGGTATGCATGCCTCTCTGCTTGGCTTCTGCCTTGAAAGCCTGCTGATCGACAATGACATGCTGGGATCAATCAACCGCAATGTGCGCGGCATCGAGGTGACGGAGGATTCGCTTTCGGTGGAGGTGATCCGCGATGTGTGTCTCAGCGGTCCGGGACACTATTTGGGCAGCGACCAAACGCTGACACTGATGCAGAAGGATTATGTTTACCCGGCACTTGGCAACCGCATGTCACCGAAGGAATGGAATGAGGCGGGCAAGCCGGACATTGTGGAGCGGGCAACGGCGCGGAAGCGGGAAATTCTGTCGACATATTATCCTGAGTACATTCCGCGTGCCATTGATGATGCCATCCGCGCCAAGCACGACATCAGATTGCCACGCGAGGTGATGGCGCTGGGTGACCCGAGGTGGTCGCGTTAGTGGAACACCCGGTTCTCACGTTTATCCGGCGTGAAGGATTTTCAACGCTGGGATGGTTTGAACCCACCGGCAATGACAATGTTCCAGACAATGCGCGCTTTGTCATCCTGATCGGCAATGCCGGGCCTGACATGTTCCGGCGGTTTTGGCGCGAACGCGATGTGCAAAATGCTTCCATGGACGAGTGGACACGCGCGGTCGTCGATCCGATGGCGGCTTCACTTGACGCAAAAGCTGTATATCCCTTTGACACGCCTGCTTATCCCTTTCTGACGTGGGCGCGGCGTGGGGGTGCTGGACATACTTCACCGCTCGGACTGAACATCCATCCAACTTTGGGGCTATGGCACGCCTACCGGGCCGCACTTCTGTTTCCTGTGGCATTTGATTTGCCCCGGCATTCAGCGGGAGCACATCCGTGTGAATCGTGTGTGGAGAAACCCTGTCTTTCGGCCTGTCCGGTTTTGGCGTTTGACGGAAAATCCTATGATGTTGTCGCTTGCGGCAAGCACATCGCATGTGCAGCAGGGCAGGATTGCATGGACGGTGGCTGCAAGGCGCGGCTGGCTTGCCCGGTTGGCCGGGGCTTTACCTATGTGCCACCGCAGATGCAGTTTCACATGAAAGCGTTTTTGAAAGCACGCCATGAGCCATGATTTTATCCGCAGCAAACTGACGCGCGGCGAGACCGTCATTCTTGATGGTGGCACGGGCACCGACATCCAGCGCCGGGGTGCGCCGATGAGCGGCGATACCTGGTGTGCCGATGCCAACGGAACGCATCTTCACATTGTGCAAGCGGTGCATGAAGATTACATCGCGTGCGGCGCTGACATTATCACCGCGAACACCTTTGCAACGAGTGCGTTGTCGTTCAACTGTTATGGACGCGACGATGACCTGATCCGCCTCGACAAGCATGCTGTGTCTGCAGCGCAAGCAGCAGCGAAGGGAAAGCGTGTTTGCGTTGCAGGCTCTGTTTCCACGATGCGGCCTACAATCCGCGGAACCGACCGGACTGATCTCAGTGTGAACTGGACGCGTGACGAAGCAAAGGTACTTCTAAAGCGCAAGATTGATAATCTTGTCGATTGTGGAGTTGACATGCTGTTCATGGAGATGATGCGCGACAGTGATTATTCGCTGTGGGCTTGCGAGACAGCAATGGCCTCTGGCTTGCCGGTGTGGATTGGCATTGCCGTTGAGAAGCGTGATGATGGCGCAGTTTCCGGCTTTGGCCGCAGTGACCAAGTGATGAAAGATTTTGCTCCTGCCCTTGCGGCGATCAAGCCGGAGGCCATGTGCGTCATGCACACATCGCCGGAGCTTACCGCCGATGCCATTGGCGTTTTGCGCGAGAGCTGGAGCGGGCCAGTGGGGGCCTATCCGGAAAGCGGGTACTTCAAATCCCCGGATTGGGTGTTCACCGACATCACGCCAGGCGATCTGGTCAACTATTGCAACGGTTGGCAGAAAGCGGGTGTGACCATTTTTGGTGGTTGTTGCGGGATTGGACCGGATCACATCCGGGCGTTGGCACAGGAGTTCAATTCATGAAAACCGGATCGTGTTTGTGTGGTGCTGTCGCCTATGAATTTGACGGACCAGCGCGGCCCGTCGTTGTTTGCCACTGCATCCAGTGCCGCAAGCAAACCGGTTCGGCCATGCATGCCACAGCGGTTGCGCCTGAGAACTTTCGCATCACATCTGACCGGGGTCTCAAATGGTTTCGGGCGAGTGAATGGGCGGAACGCGGATTTTGCGGGGAGTGCGGGTCGAACCTGTTCTGGAAACCGGATACGGGTGACCGCATTTCATTCACTGCCGGCTCCATAGACGGCAAGACCGAACTTGCCATAGAGGGTCACATCTTTTGTGATTACAAAGGTGACTACTATGACCTGCCGCAAGAGGGCTATCACCGGCGGGAGTGGAAGAGTTGATCAGGCTCGCGCTGCAAGCTCCGATGCCAGTTCACCGTAGCCCGTGAAACGATACTCATAAGTCAAACCGAGCTTGACGGCTGCGGCTTCGGCCTTGGCTGCGAGGGCTGCATCTTTCACCTGGGCGAGATAGACGAGCTTGGTGTAATGGCGGAAATATTCCGGCAGGAGTTCCGGGTGCTTGTCGAGGCCAAGACCTTCCCAGATCAATTTGTCGAACTGGCGGGCGAGATAGTCTGTGAGATAGAATGACGTCATGTCCGCGTCGGCATGCTTAAGGAAATCTGAATTGCCGGTGTAAAATGCATAGCAATGGGGGCCATCGATGCGTTCAACACCCTCTTCGGTCAACAGTTTGTCAAGCATGCCGCCGGTTCCGCAGTCACCGTAGAGCACGAAAACCTTTTGATAGTGGTGCTTGGCCGCGCGCAGTTTTTCGCGGATGGCCGGCACAATCAATTGCGGAGTGTTGTGCCATTTGGCCGGAAGGCACTCGATATCATAGGTTTTCCACTTGTTTATCTCAATGATATCAACAATTTCCTTGGCGAGTGCGCCACAGGCGATGAGCAACACGCGGGCTTTTCCGGTGCCCAGGCGCGGGGCGTCTGATGGACCTACTGGTTGAGCCGACGAGAACGATTCAAATTTTTGCAACACGTTTCACCAATCAGTATCCGCATTTTGCTTCGCGGGTTGATGCCCGCGTTTTCGGGCTTCGCTTTTAACCGTCTTTAACATTTCTCACGTAGTTTGGCACCATATTCACTGGCAATGAAGTTCTTAAACCAAAGAGCCTTTGAATGGTGCTGTTAGTAACAAGTGGAGTAACAAAATGAAGAAGTTCCTGAAAGACGAATCCGGCGCAACTGCCATCGAATACGCCCTTATCGCAGCTGCGATGGGTCTTGCCCTGGTCACCGTGATGCCTGTCATCCGTGACGCGATCATCGGCAAGTTTACCTCGCTGGCTACCTCGATCACCAGCGGCTAATCCCCCCTGCATTTTACAGGTTCCCGGCACAAGCCGGGGACTCTTATCAACCCCAACACACAAACTGGAGACTACCATGAAGAAGTTCCTCAAAGACGAATCCGGCGCAACCGCCATCGAATACGCTCTCATCGCCGCTGCGATGGGCCTTGCCCTGGTCACCGTGATGCCTGTCATCCGTGACGCGATCATCGGCAAGTTCACCTCGCTGGCTACCTCGATCACCAGCGGCTAATCCAACCTCTCTTCGGCTCCGGCGCAATCCGGAGCCGCTTGAGCTTTCATTGCTACAGCACCGAAGGCTACAGTTGAAAAGCGTCCCGTTCGGGACGCTTTTCGCTTTTCAAGCCGGTGTAATCCGGTTCAAGCAAGTTGGTTGTGCCGGCGGGCCATGAAGCTCTTGGCGGTTTCCACCGCTACGGCGGCGTCGCGGCAATAGGCGTCGGCACCGATGGCTTTGGCAAATTCCTCGTTCAGCGGTGCGCCACCGACCAGCACGGTGTAGTCGTCGCGCACGCCTTTTTCCTTCATCGTATCGATCACCACTTTCATGTAGGGCATGGTGGTGGTGAGGAGTGCGGACATGCCGAGGATGTCGGGCTTGTGCTCTTCCATGGCAGCGAAATATTTCTCCACCGAATTGTTGATGCCAAGGTCGATGACTTCGAAGCCTGCCCCTTCCATCATCATGCCGACCAGATTTTTGCCTATATCGTGAATGTCACCTTTCACGGTGCCAATTACCATTTTACCGAGGCGGGGAGCGCCCGTGGCAATCAGCAGTGGGCGGAGGATCGCCATGCCGGCCTTCATGGAGTTGGCCGCCAGCAGCACTTCGGGAACGAACAAAATGCCGTCGCGGAAGTCGATTCCCACGATGCGCATGCCTTCGACCAGGGCTTCGGTCAGTGTCTTGTAGGGAGTCCAGCCGCGGCCAAGGAGGATGTTGACACCTTGCACCACCTCTTCCTTCAGGCCATCGTAGAGATCGTCGTGGATCTGCTGCGTCAGTTCCTCGTCGTTGAGGGAATTGAGGTCAAGATCGCCTTCTTCGGCCATGGCTAACTCCACAATCTGTTGGCCCAGCCTACACGGGCTGGGGGTAATTCTTCGTCATCTGGCGACAACCACTTGCCGGAAAGCGACGGTTGAGACAAGCGTATAGAAAATGTAAGTAAACCGTTCATTGACTGGACCAAATCATGCCCCACAGTTTTGATGTTGCAACCGCGCGTGCTGCCTTCCCTGCCCTGTCGCTTGTCGATGAAGGGTGCCGACGCGTCTATTTTGACAATCCGGCGGGGACGCAAGTGCCGCGCCAGGTGATCGACCGCACGGTGGATTGCCTTGTTCGGGCCAACGCCAACATGGGCGGTTACTTCAGGACCACGATCGACGCTGTCGCCCTTGTGGACGAAGCGCACCAGGCCGTGGCTGATTTATATGGCGCAGACACGCCCGAAGAAATCGTGTTCGGGCAGAACATGACGACGCTGACGTTCCACATGTCGCGCTGCCTCGGCCGGGAGTTCAAGCGCGGTGACGAAATCGTGCTGTCGCGGATGGATCACGATGCAAATGTTGCGCCGTGGCTGCTGCTGGCGAATGATCTTGGGCTTGTGGTGCGGTGGATGGAGTTTGACACCGACACGTTCGAGTTTCCAGACGATGCATTGAGCAAGGTTCTGTCGGACAGAACGAAGCTGGTGGCCTTCGGTTATGCGTCGAACTGCACCGGCACGATCAACGATGTGAAACGCTTCTGTGCGGAAGCGCGCGCGGTGGGAGCCATTTCATATGTCGATGCCGTGCAATTCGCGCCGCATGGTTTGGTGAGCGTCAATGACATCGGTTGCGATGTACTGGTGTCGTCAGCCTACAAATGGTTCGGTCCGCACCAAGGGATTTTGTGGGGACGGAAGGAACTTCTGGAACGCACGTTTGGCTACAAGGTGCGGCCGGCGGGTGATGACCTGCCAAACAAGTTTGAAACCGGCACACTGAGCCATGAAGGCATGGCGGGGTGCACGGGTGCTGTCGACTACCTGGCAAGTCTTGGTGTTGGCGAGACACGGCGCGCACGGCTTGCGTCAGCATGGAGCGCCATGGAGAGTTATGAGCAGAAACTCACGCTGCAATTGATCGATGGACTCAGGACCATGAAGGGGTTGAAGATTCGCGGAATCACATCGGCCAATGCCGTGCACCGGCGTGTGCCGACGGTTTCATTTACGATTGACGGCAAGAACCCGGCTGATCTTGCCAAGCACTTCGCCAAAGACAACATGTTTGTGTGGTCCGGACACAATTACGCTGTCGAGCCTGTCACCAAAATGGGATTGATGGACAAGGGTGGTGTGCTGCGCGTCGGGTTGGCGCATTACAATACGTCGGAGGAAGTTGATGCGTTTCTCTCGTCACTCTCGCGTGCATTGAACTAGGAGACTCGCATGCCCTATCGCATAGCCGTCATTGGCGTTGGCAAGATTGCCCGTGACCAGCACCTTCCGTGCATCGCCAAGAACAGGAATTTCCAGCTGGTTGCCGCCGTGAGCCGCAACGCCAGCGTTGAGGGTGTCGCCAATTTCCAGAGCATCGCCGAACTGGTGAAAAGCAAGATCAAGGTAGACTGCGTTGCCTTGTGCACGCCACCTTCCGTGCACTTGCAGCAAGCCATGGAGTCTTTCAACGCAGGCTGGCATGTACTGATAGAGAAGCCGCCAACACCAACGATCGGCGAAATGGTGGCGATGATCGACTACGCGAAAAAGAAAAAGCGCGTGCTCTATGCCACATGGCATTCGCGTTACAACAGGGCGGTGGATGAAGCGAAGAAGCAGCTGAAGGGTCGCCACGTTTCTTTCATGCGCGTGACGTGGAAGGAGGATGTCAACACGTGGCATCC
This sequence comes from Hyphomicrobiales bacterium, assembly GCA_043768765.1. Classification (GTDB taxonomy): domain Bacteria; phylum Pseudomonadota; class Alphaproteobacteria; order Rhizobiales; family Aestuariivirgaceae; genus Aestuariivirga. Next base: position 26,275 of record JAYVKC010000035.1, read on the forward strand.
GGGCCAGCAGTGGATCGCGGAACCCGGTGGCTTTGGCGTGTTTGATCCCGGGATCAATGCGCTGTCGGTGGTGACGAAGATCCTGCCTGATCCCATCTTTGTTGAATCGGCGCGCATCGAAGTGCCGGAAAACTGGGCAACACCGATTGGCGTCGAGATTGCCTTCAAGCGTGGCGATGGTGTTGCGGTTGACATGGCGGCCGTGTTCGACTGGCGGCAGCGCGGCGAGCAGATATGGGACATCGACATCAAGACCCGCGACGGGATGGAGATCAAGCTGTCGAAAGGCGGATCGGTTTTGCATGTCAACGGCAAGCTGATCATGACAGCGAAGCTGGAAGAATACGAAATGATCTACGCCAAATTCGCGCGGCTGCTGAAGGCAAGGAAATCGGAGACGGACTATTCACCACTCCAGCTGGAGTGTGATGCTTTCATGCTGGCAAAGCCCGTGGTGGTGCCGAAGTTTGAATGGGATTGAGGTTACCTGCCAACGTCCGGCATCACGGCGGGCGGCAGTACGGGTGTGTTTACCCCCTGCGCCTCTCGCGCTTTGCCGCACCGGCAGCTGCGGTATCGATGCCGTGGGCGAGTTCGGAGACGGGGCCGAGTTTGGCTTCGATCAGGGCCAGTGTCGGGCGTTCGCCCTTGGTGTGGCCTTCGAGTGCTTGGCGCATCGAGGCCAAATGCTCCGGCGAGGTGCCGCAGCAGCCGCCGATGATCTTTGCGCCTGCGTCCATGGCAATTCTGGCGTAGTCGGCCATCAGCTCCGGTGTGCCGGTGTAATGGATATGGCCATCCTGATATTGCGGAATGCCGCAATTGCCCTTGGCGACGACATGCGCGTCGGGGCGTGCTGCAGTGATGCCCATGACGGTGGCAATCAATTCCGAAGCACCGACGCCGCAGTTTGCGCCAATGGCTACAGGTTGAGTTGAGAGTGAAGACGCCAAGGCACCAAAGGCGGTGGGTGTTAAGCCCATCATGGTGCGGCCGTTGGTGTCGAAACTCATGGTGGTGACGATCGGCAGGCCGGCTTTCGCGGCACCTTCGACGGCGGCGCGGAGTTCCTCTTCGGACGACATTGTTTCAAGCCAGAGCACATCCACGCCACCTTCCTGCAAGGCCACTGCCTGCTCGGCGAAGGCTTCGACGCCGTCTTCATGGGACATGGTACCGACCGGCATGAATATTTCACCGGTTGGCCCGATCGAGCCCGCGACATAGACATCGCGGGTGGCGGCTTGCGCCTCGGTGCGGGCATTCTTCACGGCGGCCATGTTGAGTTCGCGCACGCGGTGCTGGTCGTTGTGGAGTTTCAGGCGATGACGGTTGCCGCCAAAGGTGTTGGTCAAAATAATGTCGGCACCGGCTTCGATGAACTGCCTGTGCAGGGTCTGTACCCGGTCCGGGTGGTCGACGTTCCACAGTTCCGGCGCTTCGCCAGAGACGAGACCCATCTGGAAGTAGTTGGTGCCGGTTGCGCCATCGGCGAGCAGCCAAGGGCGGTTGGACAGGGCATCGGTGAAGGACTGGCGGGGCATTTCGGGACCTCAAATTCTATATAAAGATTTCTTTATATACTTTTACCGGCTTTGCCAAGCGGCGAAGGCGTGGGGTGCCAGCATCAGGTGCATCTTATCATTGACCGGCCATTTGGACGGCATTTCGCCCGACTGTTTCAGCTTGTGCAACGACCGGATCAAGTCCGCGATGTCACCACGGGCAAGGCGTGGGGCGCTGTGTTCGCCGTTGGCATCGGCTTGGCCATGGGCGCCATAGAGGGTGGTGTTTTCGCCGGTGAAGCCGAGGAGATGGTTGGCCGTCTGCTCATATTGCGCCAAATCAGCACCGGGGATTTGAGCATATAGCGGACCCAGATATACAAAATCGGCTGCAAAAATGATGTTAAGGGCGGGATCATGCAGCGACACTGAATCGGGCGAGTGACCGGGTGTGTGGAGGAGTTGCAGGGTGCGGTTTCCCAGATCGATGGTGGTGCCTATTTGCCACCAGCGCGTCACCGCGCACGGTTTCCACACCATGCCTTCGCGCGATCCAAGAAACAGGTCTTCATTTGCAAGGAACATCCCGGCGTGTTCGCAGGTGCGCAGGATGGGCAGATCCGGCATGGCGATATCAGCAAAACGGTGCAGGTTGCCGGAATGGTCATAGTGCAAATGAGACGGCAGGGCGAAAACGGGCTTTGTTGTCAGGGAGGCGATCACGGGCAAGATGTCGCGCACGCCGGGCCCAGTATCAAACATCAGCGCGTTCTGTTGGCCGATGATAAGATAGTTCCAGTTGATTTGGTGGAAGCGCGGTTCGCCAATGGCAAAGGTGCCCGGTGCGATCTCTTGCACCGCGAACCAATCGTCAAACCATTTTACGTTTTCAGCGAGCATGTCAGGCGGCCTCTGCACCATAGTAAAGGCCAACCACGTGTTCGGCCTCCGCAAAAAACAACCAGCGTTCCACCCAGGCGGCCAGCAAGACACTGGCAGCGGCGAGCCAGGATATCAGCGGGTTCACGTAAAGTGCCGCAAGTGAAAACAACATGGCAAGCAGAAAGCCCACCAGGACCAGCATCCGCAGTTTTGCCACATGGCGGCGCGCAACCGCGTAGCCCATTTCCTTCTGGATAAAGTTGACGTTGGTGTGGGGTAACTCCCATTGGCGCACGGTCTCACCTTGTTTGCTGGCCAAGCCTGTGGCGGCGGCCATGGTGTGGGTGCGTTTTGCGCCATCAACGGAGCGCCAATAGGAGACTTTCAAAATTGCGACGGCAATGATGGCCAGGTGGAAGATCACCGCTTGTGCCGTTTGATATCTTCCAAAGGCAGATGCCAGTGCCATCAACAATCCTGACCCCGTTGCCGTTGCGAATGCCAGATACACGGGCACAGTGAGCGGGTGATGCCAGGCGCGGATGGTTTTCAAGGTTGAGTATATTTTGCCGGTGCAGAACACAGTGACGGCACACATCACCAAAACCAACACACCGAGTGCCGGAAGCGAGGCTGGTGCAGCCGTCATGCCTGACCAAACCAAACCAAAAGCCAATGCCACCGCATAAGTCACCATTGCCGCGATACCTTCACGCGACAACCACGATGACCGCCATTGTGAAAACGCCCGCCAGAAGCGTTCGGGGCGTCCAAGATGCAGCGTCGACGACAGAAGGCCAACGGTGACCAAGATCAACGCGATTGCCAGCGTGGTGATAGCGAATGCAAAGCTTGATGCAGGCCCGTGCATCACTGCGACCAGACCCAACAACGCCAGCAAGCCATAGCCAGCGCCAGACGCGGTGGTGAAGAGGATGACGGAATAGGCGGGGTTCATTATAGAGGTAACGCCCGTAAAAATAAGTCATGGCCCGTTTCAGGCCACTGCTGTCCGGTTACGCCTTTGACCGAGACATCAAACACCCAAGTTCTGTCATGGCCCGCTTCAGGCGGGCCACCTATCGGGGGTGGCATTTTTTGAGGACCAGAAAAACAACTCCTCGTCTCGTTATTCATGACCGTTCCATGGGTGGCCCGCTTAAAGCGGGCCATGACGGGTGAGAGGAGAGAATTCGAGCCCACCTTTGGCCATGAACAGACAATAGCTAGATTTGCTTGCATTGATCTACTGTTTCTCAAGGTTTAACCGGACAGCAGTGGCCTGAAGCGGGCCATGACGGCGTTTTTTTTCATCCCTCAAGCCGGTCGGCATTATCGGTTTCACTCGTGCGTGACAATGATTTTGAAACACTCAGCACCTTGTCAGCCCAAGCAAACAGTTTCTCCATGGCCGAGCCATCTGACTTCGGCAAAGGTTCCACAACTGCAGTATCACGGCGCTGGCGGGGCGGGAGATACTTGTTGGTTGGCTTGTAGCCCAGCTCCGGCAGAAGGTCATAACCGCCGCGCTCTTGCACCAGTTGCGAGACGGCAGAATTTGCATCACCCAAATCGCCAAAACTTCTGGCCCCTGTGGGGCAGGCCTTGACGCACGCCGGCACGCGGTCTTCAGGTTCAAAATTTTCGTTGTAGATGCGATCGACGCAAAGGGTGCATTTTTTCATCACACCTTCGGTGTAGTCATATTCGCGCGCACCATAGGGGCAGGCCCAGGAACAGAGTTTGCAGCCGATGCAGGTTTCCGGATCAACCAGAACGATGCCATCTTCGGCGCGCTTATAGGATGCGCCGGTGGGGCAAACGGTTACACAGGCGGGTTCCTCGCAATGCAGACACGAGCGCGGGAAATGCACGATGCGGCTGTCGTCCCTGCCCTCTTCCTTCACCTCATAGCCATGGATGCGATTGAGCCAGGTGCCCATGGGTTCGGCACTGTGTGGTTTGTCATCGTTCAGCGGGGCGGAGATGCCTTGTGAATTCCATTCCTTGCACGATGTGGCGCAGGCCTGACAGCCGACGCAGATATCAAGGTCGATGACGAGGCCGAGTTTTTTCTGGTTGGGTTGTTGTGATGGAAGCGAAGTCATTGGCCGATACCCCTCATCCGGCGCTTTGCGCCACCTTCTCCCGCAAGGGGAGAAGGGATTTGAACTGTGGCTCGCTTTGCTCCGACTGGTCGGCGCATTTATTGATCCGTACACGGAGATCATACCACGCCGCCTGCCCGGTTATGGGGTCAGAGTTGGAATAGCGGTAGCCGCCTTCGCGTTCCGGGAGAAGATCGCTGATCAAGTGGTTGAGCAGGAATCCTTTTTTGGATTCGGGGGCGTTGGCGTCCAAGCCCCATGTGCCACTGCGTTTGCCTATCGCATTCCAGGTCCACACGGTGTCAGCATTCTGGCCGTCCATCAGTTTTGCCTGTCCCTTGATTTTTCCATGGTGTGACGTGACTTCCACCCAATCACCATCCGCGATGCCGAGTGCTGCAGCGCGGTCACGGTGAATGTACAGCCAGTTGCGGCCGAGGATTTGCCGGAGCCAGGTGTTTTGTGATCCCCAGGAATGATACATGGCCATGGGGCGTTGGGTAATCGCGTGCATCGGGAAATCAGTTGACGACACTTGCTCTTCCTCGAAGGGCGCATACCAAAAGGGCAAGGGATCAAAATAGGTTTCAATGCGCTTGCGATGCTCCACAGGCGGATGGAGGGTGCCGTGGCCACGCGCCGCCAAGCGGAACTTCTGCAACGGCTCGGAATACAGGTGGTGGATGATGGGATCGGGTTTTCCCAGAAATCCGAAGAAGGTGGCCCAATCCAGATAATCCCAGTTCACGTGCCGATAGTATTTCATGTTGTTTGGCAGTTCAAAGTACCAGTGGCAGCCGTTTTCGATGTAGGCTTCGAGTTGCTTTGGATTAACGGGGCCGCGACCCATGGCTTTGCCATCCGCACCGCGGAACCCCGCCAGCGGTCCAAGGCCGGGGGCGCGTTCGTGGTTGACGATGTAGTCGGCATAGCCACCGGGATAGCGCGGTGTGCCGTCGGACTTCACAAGGGCCGGGAGTCCGAGGCGGGCACCGATATCCAGCAACACGGATTGGAAGGGCCGCACATCGCGGTCTGGCTCAACGACGGGCTGGCGGATTGAATCGGCTGGTCCGTCGGCTTCGGAAATCGGCCGGTCCAAAAGCGAGATGCAATCCCAGCGTTCGAGGTAGGTGGTGTCAGGCAAAACCAGATCAGCAAAGTGCACCATCTCCGAGGCGTAGGCATCGGAGTAAATGATTTTCGGAATTATGTATTCACCATCGGCGCGTTTTTGGGTGAGTGCGGCAATGGTGTCGGGCACGTTCATGGCGGAGTTCCAGCTCATGTTGGCCATGTACATAAAAAGCACGTCGATGTGGTAGGGGTCGCCCTTGGCGGCATTGTTGATGACCATGTGCATCATGCCGTGGGCGGCCAGGGGGGCGTCCCAGGAGAAGGCCTTATCGATGCGTTGTGGGGTGCCATGTGCATCAACAAGCAGATCTTCAGGTGAGGCAACGAAGCCCAGGGGTGGGCCGGGCAAGGGTTTGTTGGGATGGACCTGGCCCGGTTTGCCTGCGGGTTTTACACCGGGCGGGATGGGTTTTGGGAAGGGTGGCTTGTAGCGAGAACCACCGGGGCAATCGATGGTGCCCAGCAAAATCTGCAAAATGTGAATGGTGCGGCAGGTGTGAAAGCCGTTGGAGTGGGCAGAGATGCCGCGCATGGCGTGCATGGCCACGGGGCGACCGAGAGTCTTGGCATGATGGCGGCCCATATAGTCCGTCCACGGAATATCAAGTTCGATGGTGTCTTCAAACGCCGCGTGTGCCAGTTCCGACGCGATGCGGCGGATCGTGTCCGCCTTCACGCCGCAGCGTTTGGCAACGGCGTCGGGTGAATAGCCCGGGGCGAGAAAGCGTTCGGCAAGCAACGTAAACGAGGTCACCACTTTGCGGCTATCGGGAAGGGCGAAGCGACCCAGGAGAGCTGGCGTTGTGTCGTTGGACAGGGATGGCAGGGCACTGGCGGTTTGGGTGTCCCAGATCAGTGGAATGCCTGCGGTGTTGCGGGCGATCAGGCCATCATCGGCCTGGTTTGGGTTTTCAACAATGAGCCAAGGTGCGTTGGTGTGACGCTGGAGGGATTCGCCATCGATCTTTTGGGCCGCCAGCAGTTCGTGGATCAGTGCGCCAACAAACAATCCGTCTGTTCCAGGGCGGATACCAATCCATTCGTCGGCAATGGCAGAGTATCCGGTTTTCACCGGATTGATGGAGACGATTTTTGCACCACGCTGCTTGAGTTTTCCAAGGCCTGCCTTGATCGGGTTGGAAGCATGATCTTCAGCCACGCCAAACAACAAAAAGTACTTGGTGTGCTTCCAGTCCGGTTCGCCAAACTCCCAGAAGGAACCGCCATAGGTGTAAAGTCCGGCGGCGGCCATGTTGACAGAGCAGAAGCCGCCATGGGCTGCGTAGTTTGGCGTTCCAAACTGCGAGGCCCACCAGCCGGTGAGGCCTTGCGATTGGTCGCGACCGGTGAAGAAGGCAAGTTTTTTGGGATCGGTGGCGCGGATGTTGGCGAGCCAGGTTGTGGCAAGCTCCAGTGCCTCATCCCATTCAATTTCCTTGAACTCGCCGCCGCCGCGCTCGCCGACGCGCAGCAGTGGTTTTGACAGGCGTGCCGGCGAGTTGTGCTGCATGATGCCCGCTGCACCCTTGCCGCAGATCACGCCCTTGTTCACCGGATGGGCGCTGTTGCCTTCGATATATTTGACCGTGCCATCTTTCAGGTAGACCTTGATGCCACAGCGGCAGGCGCACATGTAACATGTGGTGGTTTTGATTTCGTCCCAGGTCTTGATTGAGGTTTCAACTTTGGGCTGGCGCATGGGAGACTCGCATCGGACACCTAGCTTAGTCGGACAATTGGACCTATGATAGGTCCAGACTCATTCATCACCACATCCAATTTCGGGACCAAATTGTGCGGGACTGGCTTATCCATCTGAAGCGGGAAGAATATTCGAGTTTGCAGGGGCAAATCCGCGAGGCGCTGGTGTCGGCGATCCTGGACCGCAAGCTGGACCAGTCGGAACCCATTCCCTCGACGCGCAAGATGTCAAAATCACTTGGGGTATCGCGCAACACGGTGGTGCTGGCCTACCAGGGATTGCTGGATGATGGATATCTCGTGGCACGGGAGCGGTCGGGCTATTACGTCGCCAACAAAGCGCTGGAGGATGCCGTTCCGCCGCCGCGATCCCCAGCCGCACGGCCAGCGAGAAAAAAACCCACGGTGAAACTGGCAGGGCGGTTTTTCTTGCGGCCGAGCCTGCAGGAATACCAGGTGAAGCCCCTCGATTGGCAAAAACACCCCTACCCGTTCATCTATGGACAGGTGGACCATACGCTGTTTCCGCTGGCGGAATGGCGTGATTGCAACCGGCAGACCTTGGGTAAAAAATGGCTGGGATCGTGGACCAACGACAATTGGACGGCGGACGACCCGCTGCTGGTTGAGCAGATTCGGCGGCGCATTCTCCCCCGGCGTGGCATCATGGCGAGTGATGATGAAATCCTGGTGACGCTGGGGGCGCAAAACGCACTGTGCATTCTCACGCAGTTGCTGGTTTCAAAAAACACACGGGTCGGCATGGAAGACCCGGGATATGTCGACATGCGCAACATGTTCCGGCTGGCCACGGATCATGTGCATTTGCTGGCTGTTGATGACAAGGGTTTGGTGGATGATCCGGTCATGGACAAGCTTGATCTTGTCTTCACCACACCCAGCCACCAGTTTCCAACGACGGTGACCATGCCGCTGGAGCGGCGGTTGGCGTTACTGAAGCGCGCGCAGGAGAAAGACTTTCTCATCATTGAAGATGATTACGAGTTCGAGACCAATTACGTGAATGAACCTTGCCCGGCACTGAAATCACTCGATGAAGAAGGACGGGTGATTTATGTGGGGTCGCTGTCCAAGACGATGTTTCCTGGGTTGCGGTTGGGATTCATGGTGGGGCCGAAAGAATTGATTGCGGAAGCGCGGGCGTTGCGGCGGCTGATGGTGCGTCATCCACCCAACAACAACCAACGCGCGGCAGCACTTTTCCTTTCACTCGGCCACCATGACACGTTGATCCGGCGCTTGCACAAAGCTTACCGTTCCCGCTGGGAAGTAATGGGAAAGGCGCTGGCAGACCACCTGCCGTTGTCATCGCGCAATCCGTCGTTCGGCGGCACTGCGTATTGGGTGAAGGGTGCCGATGCGCTGGATGCGGAGAAGTTGCAAGTTGCCGCCCTTGCCAAAGGCATCTTCATTGAGCCTGGCCGCGTGGCGTTTGGTGGTGCGCAGCCGCCGAAGAACTATTTCAGGCTCGCCTTTTCCTCGATTGACGAGAAAAAAATCGAACCGGGAATCACCTTGCTGGCGGAGACAATCCGGGGGCTTTCGTAGTTCGACATGGCCACGCCGGTGCAACATCGCGGGAGGGCTGCGGCCTGTATTCTTGGTGCGATCTCCCTTGCCTGCATGCAGGACGCCATCGTCAAAAATGTGTCCAGTTCCTTGCCCGCCTATGAAGTGGTCCTGTTCCGAACGTTCATTGCGTTGCCGTTCCTGTTGGCGTGGCTCGTTTACACAGGCGCATACGGAGCATTTTTTGGATCACACAGGATGATGCTTTTGGGGCGATCGCTGATCTTGTGTGCAGCCTATTTCGCATTCGTGTTGTCGATTGCGACACTGCCCATCGCCACAGCGGTGTCGATCTACTTTACAATGCCGTTTTTTGTGGCGGCATTGTCGGGATATGCGCTGGATGAGAGGGTGCCGCTGTATCGCTGGGTTGCCATCGTGATCGGATTTGCCGGTGTGTTGATGACGCTGCGACCGACGCTGGACACGCTGCAACCGGCGGCGGGATTGGCGCTGTTCTCGGCATTCGGTTATGCCGTTGGCCAGATGATGGGGCGGAAACTGTCGCGCCATGTGGCACCCGTCATTGTGGCCAACTGGCAGAACGTCACTTATCTGCTCGTGGGTGCCTTGTTGGCCATTGGCATTGCGGCTATCGGCGAAACAGTGACGGCCGACAAATCCATCGCCTTTCTCACACGGCCCTGGTTGTGGCCCACCACGCGGCAATTCGTCCTGCTCGTGGTCATGGGCCTCATGTCAGTGGGTGCCATGGTACTCTTCATTTACGCCTACTCGCACGGCGAAGCGAACTTTGTGGCACCGTTTGAGTATATCGCGATCTTCTGGGCCATATTCAACGGAATTGCATTCTTCGGTGACATTCCCGATGGCTGGAACGTGGTTGGAGCGACGACGGTGATTGCGGCAGGGTTGTGGATGGTGTGGATGGATGGGCGACGAAGGTCAGTGCGTTGAATCACACCACAGGATATCCCGCCCAGGCTTTTACCGTGCGCAATGCGAGCGATGACTGGATGCGTTGCAATCCGGGCAACCTTGCAAGTTTGCTGCGGTGGATGCGCTCGTAGTCTTCGGCGTCTTTCGCGATAACACGAAGCAGATAATCAAACTGGCCGCTCATCAGGTGGCACTCGAGAATCTCGGGCACGCGTTGAACTGCCTTCTCGAATTTCTCGAGTGTGTCCTCCGTCTGGGCAGTGAGGGAGACTTCAACAAAGAACTCATTGGTGAGGCCGAGATGCTTGCGGTCGATGGAAGCCGCGTAGCCCGTGATGGTTCCGCGCTCTTCCAAAAGCTTCACGCGGCGGTGGCAGGCGGATGTTGACAGGCCGGCTTTGTCTGCGAGAGCGGCAATGCCAAGTTGGCCATCGGCCTGCAGCTCGCGGAGCAATATCTTGTCAATCTTACTTATTTCTTCGGATTTCATCCCGAAAACATAGCATGTATTCGATTAATTTTCCATCCTTAACCACAGTGGCCCCGTGGTTTGGGAAAAAATCCGGTGTGGCGCGGTGTACACTCCCTGAAACTGTGGAGAACCAGAATGCTCATCGGCGTGCCCAAGGAAATCAAGAACCACGAATACCGCGTTGGCTTCACACCAACATCAGTGCGCGAAGCGGTGCGGCACGGGCATACGGCCTGGGTTGAAAAGAATGCCGGTGCGGGCATTGGTGCGTCAGACGCAGACTATGAAAAGGCCGGTGCCAAGATCATCGCCACGCCAGACGAGATTTTTGCCAAGACCGACATGATTGTGAAGGTGAAGGAACCGCAGGCCAAGGAGCGCAAGATGCTGCGCGAGGGCCAAATTCTCTACACCTATCTCCATCTTGCTCCTGATCCAGAACAGACCAAGGACCTGGTGAAGTCTGGTGCTGTCTGTATTGCCTATGAAACGGTGACCAACGCGCGCGGTGGCTTGCCGCTGCTGGCACCGATGTCTCAGGTCGCTGGCCGCATGTCGGTGCAATCGGGTGCCCATTGCCTCGAAAAGCGCCAGGGTGGGCGGGGCATGTTGTTGGGTGGCGTTCCCGGTGTTCCGGCGGCGAAAGTTGTCATTCTGGGAGGTGGCGTCGTCGGCACCAATGCGGCGGCGATTGCCATCGGGATGGGTGCAGATGTCACCATCATCGAACGCTCGACGGACCGCATGGAAGAACTGGTGGCGCGTTTCGGATTGGGCGTGAAGACGTTGTATTCCACTCAAGGTGCGATTGAGGATGAATGCGCCGAAGCTGATCTTGTCATCGGTGGCGTGCTGATCCCCGGTGCAGCCGCGCCCAAATTGATTACCAAGGCCATGCTGAAAAACTGGAAGCCAGGATCAGTGTTCGTTGATGTGGCCATTGACCAGGGCGGCTGTGCCGAAACATCAAAGGCCACCACTCACGCCGATCCGATCTATGTGGTCGATGATGTGGTCCACTATTGTGTGGCCAACATGCCAGGTGGTGTGGCGCGCACATCCACCTATGCGCTGAACAATGCGACATTGCCGTTTGGTCTGGCGATTGCCAACAAGGGTTGGAGACAAGCGTTGTCGGACGACGCGCATTTGCGCAATGGCCTCAATGTGGCGCTCGGGAAAGTGACTTACAAGGCCGTGGCAGATGACCTGAAGTATGACTATGTGGCAGCGGAGAAGGTGATCGGGTAGCACACAATGTTCCCTTCTCCCCGTGCGGGAGAAGGAAGTTATAGCAGCGGCATCGTGAATCGACCCTTTCTTCTTTCCCCCCTTGCAGGGGAAGGTGCCCCGACCAGGCTGCGCCGAAGCGAAGCTTCAGCTTCGCCTAGGCGAGAGGGGCGGATGAGGGGGTGCTGCAACAGCGCGCGTTTCCACAGAATGGTTCGATGATGCAACGCCCCCTCATCCGACTCGCGCTGTGCGCGATCCACCTTCCCCCGCAAGGGGGGAAGGAAGATCAGGTCATAGTGCCGATGGTATTACTTCGCAGGTTTTTCCGTGTCTTTCTTGTTGTCGTAGTAATAGTTGGCGTTCCTGCCATAGATTGCGGTGCGCAGCAGGCGGCGGAGTTTTTCTGATTTACGCAAGGGGTCGATGACGGCGCGGATTGTGTCATGCACGCCGACTTTTACTGTATCCCAAGCCGGGGATGCACCGGGCGGATCTTGAGGCAACCCCAAACCGCGCAGTGAGCCGTTCATCAAACGTATCTTGTTCTGACGCCGCACTTCGGGGGTCTTCCACGTCATGGCCATGGAAATTGAATAGGTTTTTCCGGTCGAAACCCAATGCGGGGTGTAATACGGCATGTGCAGCGCATCGCCCGGTTTCAACGTGTGCAAGGTGGCGCGTTGTTCGTACCAATCGGCGTAAACCTGGTTGCGGTGCTTGGACGGATTGATTTCCATCGCTTCCTCGGAAACAAGCGTGCGGTCAGCGTTGTCAAAGGTGCGCACAAATTTGTCGCCCTTGATCTGGATGAGGATGTTTTCCTCGGCATCGACATGGAATGGCGTGGTTGAGCCGGCGGATGACACGAAGATGAATCCTTCGAGATCGGAATAGTCCCCTGGTTTCATTCCCGCAGCGGCGTTGGCCTCAGAGACAAAAGCCGCGAGCAAGGCCCGGTATTCCGGATCATTTTCCACACTCTTGATCACCATCCAGGCATTGGCGGTTTCAATGGAAGCGATAACCTCCTCGGCGGGACGTTCAATTTTTGGCACCTCATGCTGGCGCGCACCTATGGCGACCTTGCCGGAATTGTATTCGATATGGTCACGCGGCAGGGATTTTGCCAATTGAATGAGGCGCGGCAATGCAAAGAGCGGGCTGTCCGCCAGACCGTGTTGCATGACGAAGGGCGATTTCAGAAACCTGGTGCGGGCAATGGTTGCATCGACGCTGACAATACTCACGATTTTTTCCGTTTCAGCTGGTTAAGTGCAAGCTTGGCGAGGCTGCGCAATTTCAATCTTGTGCGCTCGGCGGCAAGATAAATGGCGATGGTGATGGTGCCCATGTGGGGCGGGAAGACCATGAGATCGGCAATATCCATGCGCCCACGCCAGATGCGGTTGATCATGGGATGGTCCGGCACGGCATTGCTGTCTGCCAAAGTGATGGCGGAATCAGTGCAAAAATCTTCGGTGGCATCGAGGATCAGCAAAACGCCGGGAGAGTATTTGGAAAACGCCTCATCATAGGCGATCTTGCCCAAGGTGGCCTGGCCGTTTTCAACGATGGCGAAGAGGGCAGCGATGGGCTTGCCGTTGTGGACGATGCGCCAGAAGCGCAACTTGTCTTGCCGGTGCAGCGTTGCAAGACCATCGCGCAGGGTTTTTTCGTGGGCCATGTTCTGGGCCAGTGCCGTACCGCGGCGGGCTTTCCAGCCGGAGGATTCGAGGTGCAGAAAATCTTGCACGAATGGTTCAAGGGTATCGGTTGCGGCAAGCCGTTCAAACGTAACGGTGCCTTGTTCGGTCAATCTGGCGCGCAGGCGTTTCAGTTCCTTGCGGCGCTTGTGATCGAAGTTGGCATTCATCCAATCGGCAAACGCAATGGTGGTGTCAAGGCTGGCGCGCTGCCAGACCGACAGGGTGCGGACGGGTACGCCTGCTTCCATCAACTGGGTGTGGAATTGGCTGGCCATGGGGATTTCGCGCAAGATCAGGGGGCGGGGGCGGGTGCGGGCAAATTCGGTGACTGCGCCGGGATCTGCAACCACTGGCAGACCGGAGGAGGTCAATGGCGTGATCCAGGATTCGTCAATGGGCAACGGGGCGCTGCGGCTGCGCAGGGCAATTGCAAACCGGGTATCGCCATCGAAAGCAATGGTTTCAATGCGGCCACCGCCGATATGTTCCAAGACGGAACAGAGCATGGCGGCGGGGGCAAAGCCCGGGCTTTCCTGCTGGCCTTCCGACAATTCCCCGAGTGCGCGTGCAAGGGCAGGAACATCGTGTTTGTCGTGGGTTTGATGGGTCAACATGGGAAGGTAGCGTCTTAGCATTATGACGGGTTTGCAAGGTTAAGGCCAGAGGTTGAGGCCAAAATGCAAAAGGCCGGGTAAACCCGGCCTTGGATAACCAAAGGTTAACGCTTTACGCGTCGGTCTTGGCGTTCAGCACCTGACGGCCACGGTACATGCCGGACTTGAGGTCGATGTGGTGGGGCCTGCGGAGTTCGCCGGACTGTTTGTCCTCAACATAGGTGCCCTGCTCCAGCTTGTGGCCGGAACGGCGCATGCCGATGCGGCTTTTGGTCATTTTTCTGCGTGGAACAGCCATGTCTAAACCTCTGAAATCATTTGGTAAAATCAAAACAGGCCGCAGGCGGCCCGATACGTTGAGGGGCTTATAGCCAAGGCATTCATTTGAGGCAAGCGAGATAAGGGGCCATGCCGGCCATGCGGATCATGATGCGATCTGCGGTGCGGTTGACGCGGCGCGAGGGTTTCCCTGCCCGGCGTTTGATGGGATTGGGGAGCACGGCGGCCAGCAATGCGGCCTCGCGTCGGGTGAGTTTGGCGGCGGATTTGCCGAAATGGTGGCGGGCGGCGGCTTCGGCCCCGTAAACGCCGGGAGCCCATTCGACGATGTTCAAATAGACCTCAAGCATGCGGCGCTTGGTCCAGACGAAGTCCATCCAAAGTGCTACGGGAAGTTCGAGGCCTTTGCGCAGCAATCCCAGTGGTCCGCGCCCCTCCCAGAGGAACAGGTTTTTGGCCGTTTGCATGGACAGGGTGGAGGCACCGCGCACGGGTTCCTCATCGTCGTCGAAGACTTCGTCCACCACATCCTGGAATTCGATCCAGTCGACGCCGTAGTGATCACAAAAGCGGGCGTCCTCAGAGGATACGACGGCGCGGGCGAGGTGCGGGGAGATTTGACTGAGGCTGACCCAATCTTTTTTCAGACCATTGCCTGTGATCAGCCGGGCGACCTGCAGGTTTGTGACAGGAGGCGGCACCAGTGCGTAAATAACGGTCATCACCACAGGCCATGCTACCACGAACACCACGATCAACAGCAGAATACGCTTCCAGCGCGCCAGACGCGCAAAGCGGGTTTTCAAGGTGCCGGATTGAGGTTTGGCTGCCATCGGGATAGGAAGGTCTCTTAACACAGGAACTTGCCTTGGCACCACCACACCTACTGAAGTTTGAAGCCGCGCTGGAAAACGTGGCGCGGCGCGTGGACGAGCGATTGGGCGACCTCATCCCGGACGATGGCTGCCGCATTCACACCGCGATGCGCTATGCTGCCCTCGGCCAGGGCAAGCGGTTGCGTCCGTTTCTGGTTGTCGAAGTTGCTTCTGTATTGGGCGAGAATTCGCTGGATGCGCTGCGGGTGGGAGCAGCCCTCGAGTGTGTGCATTGCTACTCGCTGGTGCATGATGATTTGCCGGCCATGGACAATGATGATGTACGGCGCGGACAACCGACGGTGCACCGCAAGTTTGATGATGCCACGGCCATCCTGGCGGGCGATGCGCTGCTGACATTGGCGTTTGAAATCCTGGCTGGCGAAGCCACACATCCTGATGGCGCGTTGCGCGCACAACTTGTTGCCGAACTTGCCAGGGCCGCCGGTTCTGCCGGGATGGTGGGCGGACAGATGCTGGACATCGAAGCCGAGACGAAAAATTTTTCCTCACTTGTTGCGATTTCCACCATGCAGCGCGGAAAAACCGGCGCGCTTTTCCGGTTCGCCTGCGAAGCTCCGTCGATTGCCAGCGGTTCGGACCCGTCACAACTTCGTCAGTATGCGGATCATATCGGACTGGCATTCCAGATTGCTGATGATATCCTGGATGTTGAGTCCACCACCATGACACTGGGCAAGGCCACACAAAAGGACAAGGACAAGGGCAAGGCGACATTTGTCGATTTTCTCGGGCTAGACGGCGCAAAGGCCGAGGCCCAACGCCTTTCCGATGCAGCGATTGCTTCGCTGTCCGGCTACGACAGGAGCGCTGACAATTTGCGTGGCATTGCGGCGTTCGTCATCAATCGCCGGAAATGATTTTTCGCGCATTTGCGTAGTCCCCGACCTGGTGCACGAAACCGCGGCGGATAGCGAATTTCCAGGTCAGCTTGGATGAAGTTGCGATATCCTCCGGTGTCACAGCCAGAATAGCATCCTTGTTGTTTACCTGGATTTGATCATTGAAAAGCGCCAATGCGGGGTGCTTGCCTTCGTGGGCGAGGGCTTCGACAAATCCGTATTGGATAAATCCGGAGCAGATGAACTGCGGTGGCACCCATTTGACGCGGCGGCGTTTGGTGCTGCGCACTGCTTCCTGCATGGAGTCCTTTTGGCCTTTGCGAAGGCGGGACCAGCCGAGACGCAGACCGAACAGGAATGACAGCCCCAGTTTGAAGACGCGACTGTAATCGTAGCCGGACTTTACATGGTCCAACATCAGACCACGCACACGCTTGAAGTAGTTCTCGTCAAAATCACCGCCTTCCAATCGCACGACGGCGATGTCGGTCCGGCTTTTGCGGGCGACGTAGGATTGCAGGTTGGCGAGACCGACGCCGGAGGATGTGCTTTCGAGCACGAAGGCGTTCGCAAGTTTTTCGTCAGGCTGCGGCACAAAGAACACGAGTGCGGCGTGACTGAAATATCCGCCCATGGTTTTGCGGATGAGCCAGCTTGACAGCGTGCGGGAACGCGAAAGAATGATATCACCACGCCGCAAGCCGCCCTGTTCGAGGAGCAGGAAGGCCTTGACGCGGACGGGGAAGGCAGGCGGAGAGTCTAGCCCCACCGCTTCCTCACGTAACCCTCGACAATATCCTTGAACTGACCTGAGAGGTTTTCACCGCGCAATGTTTTCACTTTTTTGCCATCAATGTAGACCGGAGCGGTTGGCAATTCGCCTGTACCGGGCAGAGAAATTCCGACGTCGGCATGTTTGGATTCACCGGGACCATTGACGATGCAACCCATGACTGCGAGTTGCAGGTTTTCAAATCCGGGGTAATCTTTGCGCCAATCCGGCAGGCGGTTGCGTACATAGGTCTGAATATCCTGGGCCAGCTCCTGAAACACAGTTGACGTAGTGCGGCCGCAGCCCGGACAGGCAATCACCATCGGAGCGAAAGCGCGCAGGCCCATGGTTTGCAGGATTTCCTGGGCGACAATGACTTCGCGGGTGCGGTCGCCACCGGGTTCGGGTGTCAGTGAAATGCGGATCGTGTCGCCGATGCCCTCTTGCAGCAAAACTGAAAGTGCGGCGGTCGATGCGACGATGCCTTTGCTGCCCATGCCAGCTTCAGTCAGGCCCAGATGCAGGGCGTAATCCGAGCGGCTTGCCAGCATGCGGTAGACAGCGATCAGGTCCTGCACTTCGGAGCATTTGGCAGAGATGATGATGCGGTTACGGGCGAGGCCCAATTCCTCGGCACGGGCGGCAGAGTGGAGACCTGATTGCACGATGGCTTCGTGCATGACGCTTCTTGCGGAGGCTGGTGATTTCAGTTTGGCATTCTGATCCATCAGGCTTGTGAGCAAAGCCTGGTCCAGCGAACCCCAGTTCACGCCGATCCGCACAGGCTTGCCGAATTTGACGGCGGTTTCCACCATCTGCGAAAAATTGCGGTCCTGCTTTTCGCCGAAGCCGACATTGCCGGGATTGATGCGATACTTGGCCAGCGCTTCGGCACAGTCCGGGTACTGTGTCAGGAGCACGTGACCATTGTAATGAAAGTCACCGACCAGTGGCACGTTGACAGACATTTTGTCCAACTGTTCGCGGATGGCCGGAACGGCGGCGGCTGATTCCTCGCGGTCCACGGTGATGCGGACCAATTCCGATCCGGCACGGGCAAGTTCCGCCACCTGGTTGGCGGTTGCTCGAGCATCGGCGGTATCGGTGTTGGTCATGGACTGGACAACAACAGGTGCCCCGCCGCCAACAATGATGTGGTCCACATTGACGGCAACGGACTGGTGCCTTGCCATTACGGCGGAAAAGGTCATGCTGTGCTCCGATTTCGGGCCCTAGTTGCGCGTTGGCTTCCGGCGCGTCAAGACGGAGAAGATACATGACTGGAACCGCGACAGCCATCGTCCATGTCGACAATGACAAGGTTACGGTAACCGAGTTCCGCTTTGCGCCCGGTGCCAATACGGGTTGGCACAGGCATGGCCATGATTATGTCATCGTGCCGTTGATGGATGGACGGCTGAAGCTGGACACGCCGAATGGAACCGTTTTTGCCGACATGACCGGTGGTGTTCCATATTTCCGTGAGGCAGGTGTGGAACACGATGTCATCAATGCAAGTGATGGCGCTTATGCATTTATCGAAATTGAAATCAAAACTTGAGTCCAGATTGAATCGCTAACCCTGCCTTTGTTGGCCGCACGGTTTCACAAAATGACCGCCAGTCAGCCGGATTTTGGCAGGATCAAGGACACAATTCCTCTTGATGGATAGTGGGTCGCACGACTCGCGTTGCGCGGCATTCACAGAGCGGATGGCATTGCGGGGCGGCATCGAAAAGGACCTCTACAATGAAATTCAACCATTCTTCCCCCCACTCCAGCGGGATTTACATGCGGCGCGTGTTTGGCAATGACGGCGATGACACGTTGCTGGGCAGCCGCAGGTCCGACAGCATCTATGGCCGGGCCGGCAATGACAAGATCCTGGACATTGGCGGCGGGCAGAAGGACGACGCGTTTTTCGGAGGTGCCGGGAACGATGTCATCCACACGCGCTGGGGCAAGGATTTCGCCTTTGGTGGCGCTGGTGACGACATGATTGTATCTCGTTCCGACGGTGGAGAACCGCTGGTGGCGCAGGATGCCAGCATTTCCCCTTTCAATGCGGGCCAACCATTCTCCGGTCGTGTGTCAAACGACCATCTGTCGGGTGGCAAGGGTGCGGACACTTTCATGTTCCGGTTGGACCTCAATGCGAGGCCAGACATTGCCGCCAAGCATATTGATGACGACGGTACCATCGACTGGGAAGGTGTGGCGGGTGAAAACGGTGCCGCGCATTTGCACTGGGTTGAAACCATCGGCACCGATACCATCCGGGATTTCAGCAAAGCGCAAGGAGACATGATCAAGATTGAAGGGCATACCGCTGCAATCGACATCACCTATGCGGACAAGAACCGGGATGGCATTGAGGAATCCATCATCAAAATCCGCAGTGACCAGGGTGGTGCAGGATCACACAATGGTGACAGTATCGGGACCATTGTTGTTTACGGGGACCGGGTTGAAGTGGGCGATGTGGCCGTCGATGCCGGTGTTCATCACGGTGCCTATGCCAACATCAATGACATGATGATCGCCTAGCACTCGACTGACGCCAACAACAGAGCTGCCGTCGAGACGATGTCTTCGACGGTAGCACCCCGGGAGAGGTCGGAAACGGGTTTGGTGAAGCCTTGCAGGATGGGGCCGGTTGCCATTGAACCACCGAGGTATTGGGCAATCTTGTAGGCGATGTTGCCGGCATTGAGATCCGGAAAAATCAGGACGTTTGCCTGGCCGGCTGTGGGGCTGTCGCGGTGAACTTTGCGGGCGGCGACAGCGGGTGACAGGGCCGTATCGAGTTGCATTTCGCCATCAATCAGGATTGTGGGATCGCGGCTGCGCACAATTTCAAAAGCCTGCACCACGGCGTCAACGGTGGTGTGTTTCGCACTGCCCAAGGTCGAGAAAGACAACATGGCGAGGCGGGGTTCTGCCGCCAACACGGCGCGGGCACTGCGCGCGGTGGTGATGGCAATTTCAGCCAGTTCCTGTGGTGTGGGTGCAATATTTACAGCGCAATCGGCAAATATCAGGGTCCGGTCGGGCCATTGCATCAGGAAATAACTGGACGGTATGGTGATCCCTGGTGCCAGGCCAATGGCAAGCAATGCGGCTTCGATCACTTTGCTGGTGGGATTGGCAACACCCGCCAGCATGGCATGGGCTTCGCCTGCCGCCACAGCGGCTGCGGCGCGTGGCAGGGGCTTGGCCAAAAGGCGTTCGGCCATAGTTGTGCTCATCCGGGGCCGTTGGGCCTGCACCGCCGCAATGTGTTGGCTGGAAATGGCCGGAACTGAATCGCTGTACAAAAGGACGTGGGCGAGTTCCTCCTGTTCGATCAGTCTGGCTGCCGCCCGTATTCGCGGATCATCGCCTTCGGGCATGATGATCGTCAGGTTTTTGCCCGTTATCCGGGCTTTGGCAGCTTCGATGGGAGTCATTTGACGACATTAACAGTGGTTTTGCCCGATTCGCCGGTGTCACACTCTCCGCGTTTAGATTTGCACGGCAACCCATTGTACTTAAACACAACTTCGCTCGCCAAAAGGTTTCAGGCGTGACGCAGAATTTGACCAAAATGCCGTTTTTGGCCACAGCCATTTGCAAAACTATCGCAGGGTTAAAGAATTCCGGGGGGAATTTGCAATTATCTGGCGTCTTGCCCGTTGGTTGCCACAATTGGGGTTAACGTGGCACATGGGAATCGGCGGATACGAAATATGACATGCATGGAGCGGGAGCATGGGCGCGCCAGCCAGTTGGGATATTGGAGGACCGGACACGATGCAGCTTGAAGCCGTTTTGGCGAGTGGCCTGCACGACGGGTTGCACGAGGATGAAATCGAGGACCTGCGCAGCCGCGGGGTGGCGTTGCCTGCCGCCATGCATGTGGGCGGGCCGCTCAAATCTGCGATGACGCCTGTGGAACAACATGCAGCACCCAGGCAAATAGATTTTGATGACGCGCAATCGTGGTTCTCACAGAACTATCCCAAGTTGAAGCCTGCTGATCTGGCGTCTTTTTACCGTGAGAAATATTTACAGATTGACGCTCCGGTGCGGACCGGCAGCATTGGTGATTTCGACAAGTACCGGCAGCTGTTGGCAGACCGCGTGCGCAATGCGAACCTGGCTGATGACGTGGCGTTGTTGGACCTTGAGGCCATCGTTGAGCCAACAGCACAGCAAGCCTTGCAGATTGCCCCGGAAGTGATTGCCCGGCATCGCAGCGCACAGTCGGCACCGCGCGACTCCACCTTCCTGCGCACCAGCATCATTGCCATTTTGACTTGTTTTTCCTTGCTGCTGGGTGGTGGGGTTGGGCTCGGCCTTGCGAACGGCGACGGGGTTTTGGACATGTTCAACACCCAAAATGCGCTGGTGCGCATCCAATCCCTGTTACCGGTCACCTTGCGCAACTAAGACTCCGGCAAGCTGGCGTTTGACTGCATTCACGTGTGTGTTAGGAGCGTCCTTGTTCTGTGACAGGGAAGAGCCATGCGCGCTGCCGATGCCATCGTCGAAAGTCTCAAAGCCCATGGCGTTCGCCGGGTGTATTGTGTGCCTGGCGAGAGTTACCTGGCACTGCTTGATGCATTTTGTGACAGCGGCATCGAGGTGGTGGTGTGCCGCCATGAAGGTGGTGCCGGTTTCATGGCCTGTGCGGAAGCCAAACTGACCGGCGAGCCATGTGTGTTTCTGGTCAGCCGGGGACCGGGAGCCACCAACGCATCCATTGCCGTTCACATGGCTGAACAGGATGCCTTGCCTGTGTTGTTGTTGATCGGCCAGGTGTCGCGCCACGAGCGCACGCGCGGTGTGTTTCAGGAAATGGACTACACACCGTTTTTTGGCTCGATGGCCAAAGGCGTGTTCGAAATCACCGAGGGGGTTCGCGTGCATGACATCATGCCACGGGCGTTCCGCCTGGCGATGCAAGGAACGCAAGGGCCGGTGGTCCTTTCCTTGCCGGAAGACATGCTTCGCGACGAGGTTGGAACAGAAACACAACTTGTTTTTCCCCCTGCCCGCGCGTTCCATGACGCCCGCGACATCAGTCAGATTCAGGACCTCATTGGGCGGGCTGAGCGGCCGATCGCTGTTGTTGGCAGCCGGTTGCGGGGAAAGGCAGGTGCTGAAGCTTTGGCGCGCTTTGCGCAGGCCCAAAGAATTTCCGTGGCCACGACGTGGAAAAACCAGGACGTGTTTGACAACCACTCGGAACTCTATGCCGGACATCTTGGATTTGGCACTCCGCAGGCCCAGCGCAAACTGTTGGCTGAAGCAGATTTGATCATTGCGGCCGGAACGCGATTGGGTGATGTTGCAAGTCTGGGTTACACTTTTCCGTCCGCGCCGGCACCAGAGCAAACACTGGTCCATGTCTATCCCGACAGCGGCCCCCTCAACAAAAACGCGCGAGCGGATTTGGCGCTGGTGGCAGACCCCGCCGCAGTAATGGCTGCCTTGGCCGGACAGGCGCGTGTGGTATCGTCGGCGCGCGAGGCGTGGATCAGCCGCTTGCACGGATTCATGGCGGACCACGGCGTGTTTAAATCAATCAACCCGCAGGACGGGGTGGATTTTGGCGCGGTTGTGGTGGCGCTGGCCAAGCATGCCCCAGCTGATTGCGTCATCACCACAGACGCCGGCAACATGTCGACGTGGGTGCATCGCCACTGGAGCATGTCGCCAGCCAATACATTGTTGGGGGGCATTGCAGGTGCCATGGGCTTGGGCGTTCCGGCTGCGGTTGCAGTCTCGTTGGCACAGCCACACCGGATGGCGATTTGCATCGTCGGTGATGGCGGTGTTCTGATGACGGGCCAGGAATTGGCGACCGCTGTGGCACACGGTGCCGCACCCAAGATTGTTATCGCCGATAATGGCATATACGGCACCATCCGCACGCATCAGGAGCGGGAGTATCCGGGCCGGGTGTCAGGCACCACCCTGGTCAATCCGGACTTCAAAATGTGGGCGGAAAGTTTTGGTGTTGCGGCGTTTCAACTCGGGCTGGGTGACGATGTCGAACGTGTTGTGTCTGCGTTTCTTTCGGCGAAAGGTGCCGCCGTGCTGCACGTCAAGTCGAGCAGGCAGGCGCTTTCGGCGTTTGGCACCTTGCCGCCCGCCCGATAGCACCACGCTTGCAGTCGCGGATGGACGGCATACGTTTATGCAGGCTCGCTGGCTGAGGAATACCGCACCGTCGCCAACGTGATCGCCAAGACAATCACCACGCCACCAATGAGTGTTGAGAGCACCGGTATCTCCGCAAAGAAAAACCAGGCCCAAATGGGTGCCAGTGGCGTTTCCGCGATGCTGAGGAGTGCGCTCAGGGTTGGCGACAACAACTTTGATCCTTCCTGCAATGAAATGGATGCAATCAGGAAAACAATTGCGAACACCGCCAGCAGCATGATGTCATGGAACGATGTCGAAAATGGCTCACCAAACAAAAAACAAATGGGCAGCAATGCCAGGCAAGAAAAAATGTTTACACCACCCGACGGGGTTTCTGGATATTTGCGAAACAACACGATGATCAAGGCGTAGGTGATGGCCATCAGGACCGCCAGTGCGTCCCCGAATATTTCAATTTTCCCCAATGAGCCGTAAACGACAATGCCAACACCGAAGAGAACCGCCATGCTGGCCGCAAATTCCTTGAACGACATTTTCTCCCGCATCAACCACCACCCCATGACGCCTGCCAACATCGGAGTCGACGCGTAAATCATCACAACATTCGAAATTGATGTGTGCTTGAACGATGAAAGGAATGCGATTGTGCTGATCACAGCGACCAACGAAATCATGATGCCGCTTGGCTTCATGGTGACTTCACGGGTGATCTTGCCTTTCATCCCGTAAAGTGCGATCGCAAACAACAGGCCGAATGCGGCGCGCCAGAATATTACCTCCCAACTTCCAGCTGCGACGCCCTTGGTGAACACACCCGCAAAACTGAAGCAAAGTGCTGAAATCAGCAGATAGACAATTCCTGTCGCGCGGGCCGGATTTCCGTTCGAGTTGAAAAGGGAATTAAGCCCGCTTCCCGGTGCCACCTTAGCTCGATCTGCCAAACAACGCGGCGTAGAGTTTGCGGTCGCGACCGTAGACGTCGGGACGGAATTCAATTCCCCGCTCGGTGGCGAAAGCAGTGGAGTAGACCAGATGCACCGGAATTTGTTGTGGCAGCGTCACCTTCTGGGTGCGTCCGTTGGCCCAGATATCATCGATCATGGCGCGGCTCAGGCCCACCTTGTCGCCGAGCAAATCATAGGCGAGATCGGAGGGGCGAGACAGGCGAATGCAACCATGGCTGAAAGCGCGGGATGTACTGGCAAATTTGTCCTTGGCTGGTGTGTCGTGCAAATAAATGTTGTGTGCGTTCGGCAGCATGAATTTCACTTTTCCGAGGGCGTTTCTGGGTCCGGGTTTCTGGCGGAATGTGAACGGGAAACTACCTTTGCCGTAAGCCGACCAATTGATGTTGCCCCAGCTTGCCAGTTTGCCGCCCGCGAAAAGCTCGAAGTCCTCGGCGTAGGCAAATGGGTTTCCCTTCAGTTTGGGGAGCATTTCGCCTGTGGCGATTGAGTATGGCACAGTCCACGTGGGATTGAGTTCGACATACTGCATGTTGGCGGAAAATTCCGGCGTCTGGGTTGCGACGGCCCCCACCACAACGTTCATGCGCTCAACCACGGAACCAGCCTCAATGCGCTGCAGTTCAAAGCCCGCAATGTTGACAAGGAAGTGATCGTTACCCAGTGAATCCGGCATCCAGCGCCAGCGTTCCATGTTGAGGATGATCTGGCGCTGGCGTTCTTCGGGCGACAAGTTGAGTGCTATGATTGATTGTTTGCCGATCAGTCCCTTTGATTCAAGGCCGTGGCGCACCTGGAAATGTTTCACGGCAGCCAGCAATTGCGCATCATATGTTGTCGAACCATTATCGCTGCCTTCATAGTCACCGGTCATCGAAAGGATACGGCGCACCTGGGCCACGCGCGGGTCGTTTGCACCGGGCTTGATCGGCGCACCGTCCGCAATGCGCGGCCAGGTGATGCCATCGTTGATCACATCAGTGTAGACCTTCAGCATCTTTTTCAACGACTGGTAGTGCTTGTTCTTCGGCTCAAAGGCAGCGAGATACTTGGCGGGGTTGGGTTGTTTTGCGAGGTCGGACAGTGCGCGCAAAGAATCGATGGTCTTGCGGCTGCGGAAGAGATTGGGATCAACCTTTTGTGGGGCAACACGGCCCACGCGCAAATCCCCGGCGTAAGCAATGAAGTAGGCGGAATAGTACAACTCAGCCTGGGCTGCCACGAACGCATCGGGACCTGCGGCTTTCTTGGCGAGGTCAATCAGTGCTGTCACAGGATAAGACGTGGTATCGAGTCCATCATAAACAGCGGCATTCATGCGTTGCACGAACGGCAACATGCGGCCCGTATCGACCCAGTAAACGCCCGCGTCGTTTTTCAGGTAGTGTGCCACCAAGGTGGCTTTTACCCGTTCCAGGGGCAAGGGCAGCCGCTGGCCGTTGGTCAGGATGGCGCGGATTTGCGCCTTGATCGCATCGGGAGGGGCAGCGACAGCATGACCCATGGCCGCGAACACCATGATGATGGTGAAAACAATGTTTCTCACATGGCGCATTGGTTCTTCCTTTTGTCAGTTCGAATCAACAATGGTTGCTTCTGCCACACGGGGAGAAGAAGAACCTATACATTCAGCAGCAGGTATTCACGTTCCCAGGAACTGATCACGCGGCGGAAATGCTGCATCTCTTCGAACTTCACGTCCTGGTAGCCCTCAACGAATTTCTCGCCCAGCACCAGTTTCAGCGATTTGGTGTAATTCAATTTGTCGAGGGCTTCCTCGAGATTGATCGGCAGCGTGTGGGCGTAGCGGTAGGCCGATCCGGTGACGGCTTCCGATGGCTTGATGCGTTCTGTCATGCCGAGATAGCCGCAGGCGAGTGAGGCGGCAAAGGCGAGATATGGATTGGCATCGGCACCGGGCACGCGGTTTTCAACACGCAGGTTGGTTGAATCCGACGACGGCACACGCAGTGACACTGTGCGGTTGTCGATGGCCCAATGTACATTGGTTGGCGCGTCGGAATCAGGCACCAGGCGGCGGTAGGAATTCACGTTGGGTGCCAGAAGCGGCAAGGCCGCCGCCAGATAGCGTTGCAATCCGCCAATGTGATTGAGGAAATGTTTTGACGGTTTGCCATCCTTGCCGGCAAAAATGTTTCTGCCAGTGCGGGCATCGAGCACGGATTGGTGAATGTGCATGGACGAACCCGGTTCGTTGGCATGGGGCTTGGCCATGAAGGTGGCGTACATGTCATGCTTCAGTGCTGCCTGCCGCACCGTTCGCTTGAACAGGAACACCTGATCTGCGAGCTCCAGCGGGTCGCCGTGATTGAAGTTGATTTCGAGCTGGGCCGGGCCGCTTTCGTGGGAGAGTGTGTCGACATCCAATTCCTGGGCTTCGCAGTAATCGTAGATGTCCTCAACGATGGGGTCAAAGTCATTGGCGGCATCGATGCCGTAGGCCTGGCCACCGGGTTCCTTGCGGCCAGAGCGGCCGACTGCGGCTTCCAGCGGATAATCCGGATCAAGGTTTTTCTTGCACAAATAGAATTCAAGTTCGGGGGCCACAACCGGGCGCCAGCCCTTGTCCTTGTACAATTGCAGTACCCGTTTCAGTACATGGCGGGGCGAGATGACGACGGGTTCATCGTTGAGATGAAAGGCGTCACAAATCACCTGGGCGGTCGGTTCCTGGTACCAGGGTACCATGCGGGTGGTGTCTGAATCTGGTTCAAGATAGATGTCAACGGCGGCGTCATCGACAACGGCGGTGTCCTGGACGTAGCGACCGTTGATGGTGAGGGTGAACACTTCTTCGGGAATGCGCAGGCCCCTGCTGCGCTGGCCTTTCAGGAACTTCTTGGGCGGAAGGATTTTGCCGCGGGCGGTGCCCGACATATCAGCCACCAGGCATTCAACCTCGCTGATCCGCCTTGAAGAGATAAATTCCTCGAATTTCGCGTGGCTCATGATTCCCTGCTATGGTATTGATATTGGTGCCATTCTAGCCTTGAAAATGGGCCAAAAGATAGTGGGGAGCGTTAGGCTATTGAAAGCATGAGACAATCAATCACTGCACCATCCTACTACCAGACGTCGGCCCTGCCGCATGAGTCGCATCCGGCGTTGATAGGTGATGTGGCTTGTGATGTGCTGGTGATTGGTGGTGGATTCACAGGTGTATCTGCGGCTTTGGAACTGGCCACGGCTGGCTACAAGGTCATTGTTCTCGAGGCGGAAGAGGTTGGATTTGGTGCATCGGGTCGCAATGGCGGACAGATCTGCACCGGATTTTCGCCGGGCCAGGCGCGGCTGGAATCGCAAGTGAGCAAAGCTGACGCGCGGCGTTGTTTTGAGATTGCGGAAGACGCCAAAGCGTTGATCGAGGCGCGCATCGCCGCACACAAGATCGACTGTGACTTGCGCTGGGGATATTTGCATTGCATTCCGAAGCCGACGCAAATGGGCATGCTGCGTGAATGGGCGGATGAATATGATGCGCTCGGCTATGGTGGTTGTGAGGTGTTGTCCAAAGCGCAACTTGAAGAGAAACTCGGTTCAACGCTGTATCATGGTGCGTTTCGCGAGGCGCGGGCGGGACATTTTCACCCGCTCAACTACCTGCATGGATTGGCCGCCGCTGCGGTGAAGGCGGGCGTGGTCATTCACGAAAAGTCTCGGGCGATTGAAATACACACAGGGTCCAATCCGTGGGCCAAGACGGCGCGTGGCAAAGTAAGTGCCACCTACATGATTATCGGCGGCAATGGTTATCTTGGGGATACTGTTGCGGCATTGAAAGGTCGCGTCATGCCGGTCACCAGTTTCATTGTGACAACTGAACCGCTGGGGGAAAACCGGGCAAAAGCGTTGATCCGGGACAATGAGGCGGTGGCGGACACCAATTTCATTCTCGATTATTTCAGGCGCACGGCAGACAACCGGTTGCTGTTCGGCGGGCGGGCGGCTTACTCCACCATGGAGCCGGCTGATGTGGGCGCTGCGATGAAGCTTTCAATTTTGAAAGTGTTTCCGCAGCTTGACGATGTGGCGATCAGTCATGCTTGGGGTGGTTACATCGCCATCACCTCGAACCGGATTCCGGATTGCGGGCGACTTTCGCCGACTGTGTACTATGCGCATGGATACTCCGGGCAAGGTGTTGCGCTGGCGCAAATGTATGGAAAGTTGATGGCCGATGCGGTGCGCGGTGTGGCGGAACGCTTTGATTTGCTGGCGCGGTTCAAGCACCTCCCCTTCCCCGGCGGCCCCATCCGCATGCCGATGCTGGTGGCGGCGATGGCATATTACCGGCTGCGGGATGCGCTGAGTTGACTTGATACGCATAGTTCGTGCGCATAAACTATGCGCATGAATGAAAAAACCAAACCACCAAAAAAGGCACTCAACGTTCTTGTTGACGAACAATTGGTCAGCGATGCGCGCGCATTGAAACTCAACGTATCCGCCGTTCTTGACCGGGCATTGCGGGATGAACTCGCCAAACGCTGGTTGCTGGAAAATGCAAAAGCGTTTGAAGAAAACCGCATTGAAGTTGAAAAGAACGGTCTTTGGTCGGATGGCAGGCGGGTGTGGTCCGGATTCTGACTGTGAGAGCCGGGCCAGGTTGCTTTCCGGCCTGCTGCTCCCACCTTCGCCCTAAGCCCGTGCGCCCTTTTGCCAGGCGCGCAGGCAGATGTATTCCATGATCAAGGCGGAGGCGGCGATCGAGGTGATGTCGGCGTGGTCTTACGGCGGGGAGACTTCAACCATGTCCATGCCGATGAAATTCACATTCGTCAGTTTACGGATGATTGTGGCTGCCTGGTGGTAGGTGAGGCCGCCGGGGATGGGTGTGCCGGTGCCGGGTGCGGCGGAAGGATCAAGGCAATCAATATCGAACGTAAGATAGGCTTTTGATGTTCCAACAGTGTCGGCGATGATTTTTGCCAACTGGGCGGAGGTCAAATCATGGGCCGCATCGGCGTATACAATGCGGATGCCATCTGTGGTTTCGCCGATGAAACTGGTGCGAATACCGATCTGCACGGATTTCTTTGGATCAATCAAGCCCTCTTTCAGGGCGTAGCTGAACATGGTGCCGTGGTCGATGCGGCCACCGGAGTCTGGTCATCTCGGTGAATGAAGTACTACTCTCTGATTTGTAAGGCGATGGTCCAGTTTTTTGGGAATATGTATCTTGCGAGTCAGTGTTGGTGGGTTTGCATATCTGTCGCTGGCTGAAGAACAAGTTGGGCTGAAGAAGCTAGTTGCACGGAGACAAAGAATTGGGCAGTGTTTGTTCGTGTGCAACTTCGAATTGGTGGCCAATGAAAGGAAAAGACAACAGGCACTCTCGCCATTTTAAGAACAAGAAAGCTAAAGCCAACGAGAAAATCATACATCTGCTTGAAGGATGGACAGGTGAAATGATGGGGAAAGGTCGCGACGTACAGCGAAACGGCGTCTTGCTGTTAACTAATGAAAGAATAGCCTTCATAAAGAAAGGCTGGTTCGGCGAAGTGTTTGAAACTATCCCAATTGCAGCCATCACCTCAATAGAGACACGTGCTATTCTTTCTTTTCGTGAATTCACATTCCATACTTCACATGATCAGCTGCGATTTAAGACATTTGAAAGTTCCGACCTGTTTCAAGAATTTCACAATCAACTCGAAACTAAAAGGAACTCTAAGGTTACTATTACCCCCAACATCTTGTTGAGGACCCCTGAGGAAGAAACTCCTCTTGCCAAGTTACAGAAACTTGCGGACCTTAAAAATTCGGGAAACTTGACGGATGAAGAGTTTGCAGCGGCCAAAGCCAGGTTAATTCCTTTAATTTGATTTTGAGTCACATGAACCAGAGGTCTATTAGTCATCCCACTTTCTAAGCCCGTGCGCCCTTTTGCCAGGCGCGCAGGCAGATGTATTCCATGATCAAGGCGGAGGCAGCGATGGAGGTGATGTCGGCGTGGTCATACGGCGGCGAGACTTCAACCATGTCCATGCCGATGAAATTCACATTCGTCAGTTTACGGATGATTGTTGCGGCCTGGTGGTAGGTGAGGCCGCCGGGGATGGGTGTGCCGGTGCCGGGTGCGGCGGAAGGATCAAGGCAATCAATATCGAACGTGAGATAGGATTTTGATGTTCCAACAATGTCGGCGATGATTTTTGCCAACTGGGCGGAGGTCAAATCATGGGCCTCATCGGCGTATACAATGCGGATGCCATCTGTGGTTTCGCCAATGAAGCTGGTGCGGATGCCGATCTGCACGGATTTCTTCGGATCAATCAAGCCCTCTTTCAAGGCGTAGCTGAACATGGTGCCATGGTCGATGCGGCCACCGGAATCCGGCTCCATGTCGCGGTGCGCGTCGAAGTGCACGAGTGCAAGGGGGCCGTGTTTTTTCGCATGGGCTCGGAGCAACGGATAAGAAATGAAGTGATCGCCACCGAGGGTGACCATTTCTGATCCCGTTGAAATGATGTCAGTTGCATGTTTTTCAAGGGTTGCGGGGAAGTCTTCCTTCGTGCCCCAATCGAAAAAGCAATCACCGTAATCAACCACAGCAAGCGTTTCAAACGGATCGAAGTTCCACGGATAGATGGGGCCCCAGGCGTTTTCCACGGAGGCGCGGCGGATGCCTTCCGGCCCAAGGCGCGTGCCCGAGCGGTGGCTCACGGCCTGATCGAAGGGCACACCGGTGACGGCGATATCCACACCTTTCAAGTCGCGGGTGTATTTGCGGCGCATGAAAGACAGGGCACCAGCGTAGGTTGGTTCCCAGCGCGTGCCTTTCAGGTTTTCGCGGCGGAAGGCTTCGTCACCCGGCAGGTAGCCGAGCTTGTCCATTTCGAGGGCCATGGATTTTCCTATTCAGTGAGGATGAGAGAGTCTTCCGGCTGCCAGTAGACCCACAGTTTGTCGCCACGTTTCGCGCCGGCACCAACTTCGCGGCGGTCGTTTTGGACATTGATCGACACATGCGAGCCATCGGCCAGTTCGGTTACCAACTCGCTCCAGTCGCCGTAGTAGGCCACATCGCGGACGACGGCAGAGGCTGAAATCGCACCTTTTTCGGTGGGCTTGGCCTTTGACAGTTCAATTTTTTCTGGACGCACGGCGATGGTCACCTTGCCACTGCATGTTTTGTCCGTTGGAATTTCAACTTTGCCCAATCCCTTCGCATCACAGCTCAATGCACGACCTTTCTGGCTCAGCACTTGCGCATCAAACATGTTCACCTTGCCGATGAAGTCTGCAACGAAGCGATTGGACGGATGTTCATAGAGTTCCGCCGGGGTTGCGAGTTGCATGATGGCACCTTTTTCCATCACAGCGATCCGGCTTGCCATCGCCAGCGCTTCGTCCTGGTCATGTGTCACCATGATGAAGGTGATGCCAACAGTTTGCTGCAGGCGCGTGAGTTCAAGACGCATGTCGTCGCGAAGTTTAGCATCAAGTGCCGACAATGGTTCATCAAGCAAAAGGACTTTCGGACGTTTCACCAAGGCACGTGCGAGTGCCACGCGCTGGCGCTGGCCGCCGGACATCTGATCGGGTTTGCGATCCGCGAGATGGGCAAGCTTCACCATTTCGAGTGTTTCACTGGCACGACGGGTACATTCATCGGCAGCAACGCCCGTGACCTTGAGGCCATACTCGACGTTTTTCTGCACGGTCATGTGCGGGAAAACGGCATAGGACTGGAACACCATGTTGGTGGGGCGTTTGTTGGGTGGTGTCAGCGCCATGTCCTCACCGCCAATGAAAATCTGGCCCTCACTTGGCGTGTCGAGGCCGGAGATCATGCGCAGCAAAGTTGTCTTGCCGCAACCAGAGGGGCCGAGCAGAGCAAAGAATTCATTGGGCGCGATATCGAGTGAGACGTTGTCGACAGCCGTGACGCCGCCCGCGTAAAAGCGCGAGACGTTTTTGACGGAGACGATGGGTTCAGTCATGTTTCAATGTCCACTCTTGTCAGGGGCTTGCAGTTTCATGGCGAGGACCGTGGCCAAGACGGTGACGACGATCAGCACGGTTGACGCTGCGTTTATTTCTGGCGACACGCCGCGGCGCACCAGTGAATAGACTTTTACGGGGAAGGTTACGGTTTCCGGCCCGGAGGTGAAGAAGGTGATGACGAAATCATCCAGCGACAATGTGAACGCCAGCAATGCGCCCGCGACCAGGCCGGGCATCATGAAGGGCACGAGGATTTGCGTAAACGTTTGCCATTCACTTGCGCCGAGATCTTTTGAGGCTTCTTCCAACTGGCGGTTAAAACCAACAAGCCGCGAGCGCACGACGACAGCCACAAACGGAAAACAAAATGCCACATGGGCGATGATGATGTTGGTGAGATTGAGAGGCCACGGCATGTTGACGACGGCGTTCATCATGCCGGTCTCATTGAAAAACAGCAGCAACGCGACGCCCATGCAAATTTCCGGAATAACGATGGGAAGGGCCATGGCCCCTTCATAAGCGCCCTTGAATTTGAAATTGAAGCGCCACAGCATTACGGCGATC
>JAYVKC010000036.1:0-29302 GCA_043768765.1 Hyphomicrobiales bacterium
CCATTCGACAGGAAAATGCCTTCAGGGTTCATCGCCAGAATGTCCTGTGCCGATGTTGTCGCCGGAACCACGGTTACATCACAACCGGCTGACGTGAGACACCTGAGAATGTTGCGCTTGAGGCCGTAGTCGATGGCAACAACTTTGTGTCCACCGTCCAGGCGCTGATAGCCATCATTCCAGTCCCACAGCTTTTCGTCCCATTCCATCCGCTGCGAAAGGCTCACATCCTTCGCCAGATCAAGCCCCACAAGCCCCGGCCAGCTTGCGGCCATTTTCTGCAGCTTCGGAATGTCAAACTTGCCCTTGGCATTGTGCGCAATCACCCCATTGGGCATGCCCTTGTCGCGGATCAGGTTGGTGAGTGCGCGCGTGTCCACTCCCGACATGCCAATGATGCCGCGTGCCTTCAGCCATTTGTCGAAAGGCTTTTGGTTGCGGTAGTTGGCAGGTTCGGTGACCGGCGCCCTCACAATGCAGCCCCGCACTGCCGCCGTAGCGGCAAGATTGGTGGTCTCGATGTCATCGTCATTGGTGCCCACATTGCCGATGTGTGGAAACGTGAACGTCACAATCTGGCCCGCGTAGGACGGGTCCGTGAGCACTTCCTGATACCCGGTCATGGCGGTGTTGAAACAGACTTCCGCCACGGCCTCGCCTTCAGCCCCAAATCCAAAGCCTTCAACAACTGTGCCATCCGCCAAAACCAGCCGTGCCGTCGTCTTGGCAATTTCCCAGTCGCTGAAAGAGACACGTGTTTTTTTCTTGGCCGTGAGGGGCTTGCTGGCAGGCATGGGGGACTCCGGAATTTGAAGTGCGATAAGGGAGCAGGGGGCCAACGTCAAGTTTGCCCCGACTCGAAATTCCCCCTATCCGGAACTTTTTCGGAGACCAGCCATGAGCGTGCGCGACAAGATCAATGCCGACCTGAAAGACGCGATGAAGGCCGGCGACAAACGCAAGCTCGGCACCCTGCGTTTGATGAATGCCGCCATCAAGGACAAAGACATCTTCGCCCGGACCGAAGGCCATGCGTCCGAAAAAATCGCCGATCCGGCCTTGATGGACCTGTTTGCCAAGATGGTGAAACAGCGCCAGGACTCGATTGCTGCCTTCGATGCTGGCGGTCGTGCCGAACTGGCCCAGGCCGAGCGCGAGGAAGTTGCCATTATCCAGTCCTACATGCCCAGGCAAATGGGCGACGACGAAGCCAAGGCCACGGTGGCCGCCGTGATCGCTGCCATTGGTGCAACCTCGATCAAGGACATGGGCAAAGTCATGGCGGAGTTGAAAGCCAAATACTCAGGCCAGATGGACATGGGCAAAGCAGGCGGCATGGTTAAGGCGCTGCTGGGGTAGATAAATGTCGTCTTCTCCCCCATAAAGGGGATACCAGCTTTTGGTTTGCCCGCTATCTTCCAGTCATACCACTGGAGAACAGCCATGCAAACCCTCACCGCCCACAACGCCCCAACCACCCTGCCGTTTCACCATGTACATTTTGCAGATTGGCTGAAAGCCGCAGCGCGACGCACCGCAAGGGTATTTTCCGCTTTCGCCAACAGCTTGTCGGAAACCGGCACGAACATGGCTGCAAGCCATGCCTTTGCCATTAACCCTACCACCAACGATCGCTTTTAGTTCCTTTCCTCCCAAGCTGGTGAGCCCCCGATCCCCTCCCAAGGCCCATCAGAACTTCCAACGCCCGGCAACCCCGGGCGTCTTTTTTGGTGTACAGATCTTATTGGCTTGCGGGTGAACACGCGCTATCCACCGCCAAACATCAGTTTGGGGAGTCGGCCGCACATGGTTCAGAAGAAAACGCATAAAATTGCACTCCTGACGGCAGGCGGACTTGCACCTTGCCTGTCGGCAGCCGTGGGTGGCTTGATCGCCGAATACAGCCGCAAGCTGCCCAAGGCGGATATCATCGGATACCGCAATGGTTACATGGGCCTGTTGAAGGGGTGGTCGATCAAGGTCACGCCAGCGGCACGCAAAAAAGCGCTCACATTGCTGCATCATGGCGGTTCCCCCATCGGCAATTCGCGCGTCAAACTCACCAACGTGAAGGACTGCATCAAACGCGGCCTTGTCACCGAAGGCCAGGATCCACTCCACGTTGCCGCCCAGCAACTCGTCAAGGACGGCATCACCATCCTCCACACCATCGGCGGAGATGACACCAACACGACTGCCGCCGATCTCGCGGCATATCTGGCCAGGAACAACTACAATCTCACGGTTGTTGGCTTGCCGAAAACCGTCGACAATGATGTGATCCCCATCCGGCAAACGCTGGGTGCCGTGACGGCGGCAGAGCAGGGTGCGATTTTTTTCGAGAATGCCATCAACGAGCAAAGCACCAACCCGCGCATGCTGCTGATCCACGAGGTCATGGGCCGCAACTGCGGCTGGCTGACAGCGGCAACCGCCGATGCCTACCGCAAGCGGCTGGCAAAACTGAAATTCGTGCCCGAGTTCAACCTCTCAAAGGCCCACAAGGACATCGACGCCGTCTACGTTCCCGAAATCGCCATCGACCTCGAAGCTGAAGCGTTACGTTTGCGGAAAATCATGGACAGGAAGGACAGCGTCACAATCTTTCTGTCCGAAGGGGCTGGCGTGACTGAGATTGTGAAAGAAATGCAGGCGCGTGGCGAGGAACCCGAACGTGATGCGTTTGGCCATGTCAAGATTGACAAGATCAACCCCGGCGACTGGTTCGCCAAGCGCTTTGCCAAAATGGTCGACGCCGAGAAAACCCTGGTGCAGAAATCCGGCTATTTCGCCCGCTCTGCAAAAGCCAACAAGCAAGACCTCGCCCTGATCAAACTGATGGTGACGGAGGCCGTCAAGAGTGGGTTGAAAGGCGTAAGTGGAGTCATCGGCCACGATGAAGGCAACGGCGGCAAGCTGCGCACCATCGAATTCAACCGCATCAAGGGCGGCAAGGTGTTTGACACCAATGAAAAATGGTTCAGCGCCTTGTTGAAGGGCATCGCCCAGCCCAAGGGCGAGGCAATTCAAACCACCCACGACTGAGCCGCTAACCAAACTGACGCAGGCTTGGGCTCTGCCATTTGAAATTGCGCCATCATACCCTATATTGGGTGGCCACAAGCAAAGTGCCCGATGCCGAAACACGATTCCGATAACGGCAACGGTCCTCAGACGGGTGTCATCACACGCACCCAACCGAAGACCAAGAAGCCGTCCATGTACAAGGTGCTGTTGTTGAATGACGACTACACGCCGATGGAGTTTGTTGTTTTGGTGTTGCAACTCTTCTTCAGCAAAAGTGCCGAGGATGCCCAACGGGTGATGTTGCATGTGCATCAAAAAGGTGTGGGCGTATGCGGTGTGTTTACCTATGAAGTTGCCGAAACCAAGGTGATGCAAGTGATGGACTTCGCCCAGAAATACAGCCATCCTCTGCAATGCACGATGGAGAAGGACTGAAGCCCATGCGGAACATCAAAATGGCGGCAAGTGCCAGGATTGGAGCCTAACCCGTGCCGACATTCTCACGCAGTCTCGAAAAGGCAATCCACAAGGCGCTGGCGCATGCATCCCAGCGCCACCAGGAATATGCAACGCTTGAACACCTGTTGCTGGCACTGACCGACGACAAGGACGCCGTTGCAGTAATGCGCGCCTGTGGCGTCAATCTTGAAGAACTGAAACTCGATATCGCCACCCACATCGACACCGAACTGTCCAACCTCGTCTCGGAGAACGCCCAGGAAGCCAAACCGACAGCCGGATTCCAGCGTGTGATCCAGCGTGCTGTCATCCATGTGCAATCATCCGGGCGCGACGAGGTGACGGGGGCCAACGTGTTGGTAGCAATTTTCGCCGAACGCGAAAGCCATGCAGCATTCTTCCTGCAGGAGCAGGACATGACGCGTTATGACGCCGTCAACTATATTTCCCACGGAATAGCAAAACGCATTGGTCTATCTGAATCACGGCCACCTGCCGGTGTTGAAAACCATGAGGACAACGCCGAGGATTTTGCACCCCCGGGGCAGGGTAAACAAAAGAAACAGGAACAAACAGCACTCGAAGCCTATTGCGTTGACCTCAACAAGAAGGCCGAAAACGGAAAAATCGATCCGCTCATTGGCCGTGAGCAGGAAGTCAACCGGACCATCCAGATTCTGTGCCGCCGCCAGAAGAACAATCCGTTGTTTGTCGGCGACCCAGGTGTGGGTAAAACCGCCATTGCCGAAGGCCTTGCGCGCAAGATCGTCAAGGGCGAAGTGCCGGACGTCCTCAGCAAATGCACCGTCTACCAATTGGACATGGGAACGCTCCTTGCGGGCACGAGGTATCGCGGTGATTTCGAGGAACGTCTGAAAGCTGTCATGAAGGAAATCGAGGCCAAGCCCGGTGCCATCATGTTCATCGACGAAATCCACACGGTGATCGGGGCAGGGGCAACTTCCGGCGGATCGATGGATGCATCGAACCTGTTGAAGCCCGCACTCGCCAGTGGCACGCTGCGCTGCATCGGCTCGACCACCTACAAGGAATTCCGCCAACACTTTGAAAAGGACCGCGCCCTGGTGCGCCGCTTCCAGAAGATCGATGTCAACGAGCCCACGATCCCGGACACCATTGCCATTCTCAAAGGCCTCAAGCCCTACTACGAGGAATTCCACAAGGTGAAGTACACGGATGAGGCCATCGAAACGGCCGTCCAACTCTCATCGCGCTACATGAGTGAGCGCAAATTGCCCGACAAAGCAATCGACGTGATTGATGAAAGCGGCGCTGCATTGATGTTGTTGCCGGAAGGCAAGCGCAAGAAGGTGATCGGCGTGGAGGAGGTGGAAGCAACGATTGCCACCATGGCACGCATACCACCCAAAACTGTGTCGCGCGATGACGCCACCGTGCTGAAGAACCTCGAAACCGAATTGCGCCGTCTCGTGTTTGGCCAGGATCAGGCCATCGAGAAGCTCACCGCCGCCATCAAACTGGCGCGCGCAGGCCTTCGCGAACCTGAAAAACCCATCGGCAGCTACCTGTTCTCGGGTCCGACAGGTGTTGGCAAGACGGAAGTTGCCAAGCGGCTTGCCGAAGTCTTGGGCGTAAAAATGCTGCGTTTCGACATGTCGGAATACATGGAGCGCCACACGGTGTCGCGTCTCATTGGCGCACCTCCAGGTTACGTGGGCTTTGACCAAGGCGGCCTGTTGACGGACGGCGTTGATCAAAACCCCTATTGCGTCCTGCTGCTCGATGAAATTGAGAAAGCCCACCCGGACTTGTTCAATATCCTTCTGCAGGTCATGGACCATGGCAAGCTGACCGACCACAACGGTAAATCTGTTGATTTCCGCAACGTCATCCTGGTGATGACCACCAATGCAGGTGCCCAGGACATGGCACGCTCTGCCATGGGGTTCACCAAATCCGTGCGCGAAGGCGACGATACCGAAGCCATCAACAAACTCTTCACGCCGGAATTCCGCAACCGCCTCGATGCGACAATTACATTCTCGCACTTGCCGCCCGTGGTTGTCCGCAAGGTCGTGGAAAAATTCATCCTGCAATTGGAAGCCCAGTTGGGTGAGCGTCAGGTCAACATCGAGATTTCCACTGAAGCTGCCGACTGGCTGGCTGAAAAAGGCTACGACCAGCAGATGGGTGCGCGACCCTTGGCCCGCCTGATCCAGGAAGAGGTCAAGAAACCCCTTGCCGAGGAACTCCTGTTCGGCAAACTGAAAAACGGCGGCACGGTTCGCATACTCGTGAAGGACGGCAAGCTCGGGTTCACTTACCTCTCCCGCGACGAAGAGCGTTCACTGCCGCGCCCCGCTGAACGAAAAGCCTTGCCTCGCAACAAACCCGCAACGAAGAAGTCAAAAGTGAAATCGAAGTAGGCGTTACCCAACCGCCAGCGCCGCCCTGATCTTTTCTGCTTGCGCTGCCAGCACAGCATTGTCCGCCATCTGCCCGGTATGTGGTCGAACACCTGTGCCTTCCTTGATCGGCAGAACGTGAAAGTGCAGGTGGAATACCGTCTGACCGGCCGCCGCCTCGTTGAATTGCCTCAACTGAAAACCGTCAGCCCCCATTGCTGTCACCGCAGCGCGTGCCACCCGTTGCACCGCCACCATCAGCGCGCCAAGCACATTTTCGTCAGCATCCAGCAAATGCCGTGATTCGGCCTTTGGTACGACGAGGCAGTGCCCTTCCACCTGCGGCATCACATCCATGAACGCCAAAACCGCATCAGTCTCGTAAATCCTGTGGCACGGAATTTCACCGCGCAGGATTTTGCCGAAGATATTGTTGGGGTCGTAACTCATGTCCCGGTCTTTCCAACTGTTTTGAACGGCGTATGTTCGGCCATCAGGTTTTGTTCCCGGCTCATCGCCCTGGTTTCGTTCATCAAATAGTCTGCGATGGCCCGGCGCAAACCGGCATGCTCGACATGGTGCAAACTGTGGGTGGCGATGGGCACATAGCCCCGTGCCAGCTTGTGTTCGCCTTGTGCTCCCGCCTCCACCACTTTAAGCCCCCGGGCAATCGCAAATTCCTGTGCCTGATAGTAACACGTCTCGAAATGCAGGCACGGATGATGTTCAATACAACCCCAGTTTCGCCCGTATAACGTATCACCCCCGATAAAATTCAGTGCCCCGGCAATATAGTGCCCGTTCCGCTTGGCCATGACCAACAGGACATCCTTTGCCATCTGCTCGCCAATCAGACTGAAAAATTGCCGCGTGAGATAGGGATGCCCCCATTTGCGCGAGCCTGTGTCCATGTAGAATGCAAAGAAGTGGTCCCAGTGCGTCTCAGTCAGGTCTTTGCCGGACAAGAGTTCAAACTCAATGCCGGCATCGCGCACACTCTGCCGTTCCTTGCGCAGGTTCTTGCGTTTTGCTGACGCCAATGAACCCAGGAAATCTTCGTAAGTGGCGTAGTTGTCGTTGTGCCAGTGAAACTGGATATCGCGCCGACGCAACCACGTTCCGCCATACAGTTCGCCGGCCAGTTCGTCCACTTGTGCTTCCGGCAGGAATGTCATGTGAACCGAAGACGCATCGTGCGCAGAACAGGATGCTGCAGCCGCTTGTGCCATCAACTTGCGGTGTTCCGTTTTTCCCGCCAACAAGCGTGGTCCGGTCACCGGAGTGAACGGTGCACACAACTGGAACTTGGGATAATAGCGCCCACCGGCCCGGTGAAAAGCCTCCGCCCAGCCGTGGTCAAACACGTATTCACCCTGGGAGTGTGACTTCAAGTAACAAGCAGCAACCCCAGCGATGACACCTTCTTCTTCCAAGACAATGTGTCTTGCGTCCCACCCCGTTTTGACCGTTGCAGAGCCGGATTGTTCCAATGCAGACAGAAACGCGTGACTGACAAACGGGTTGTAGGGTCCGCCCACGGCGCTGGCGCAAGTGTCCCATTCCTTGCCAGGAACATGGGAAATACTGTCCACCAAGCGCACGCGCACCGTCATGCCGGCAGGAACTCCTCAAACGTGATCTGGTCGCAATAGCGCCGGGCCCGCGAAGCCTCTTCTTCCGACGTGATTGTCCAGGCAATGACCGGAAAACCTTGCGTCCGAATTTGCTGGACGGGTGTAAACGGCAAACCTGCCTGGTCAAAAGAAACAAAGTGTGGCTGCGTGCGGGCAAGATGGGAAAAACGGCGCAGTTCAAGCCGCCGCGCAATCGACAACGGCGCATAATAGGGATCATGAACTCGGTCCGCCACAATGCCGCGAACGTGGCGTTCACCATTTATGGCCAGATCTGCAACCACATCCGGGTCAAACGACATCAGCGCCAACGGACCATCATAGTGTTCGACAACGTCGAGGACGCGTTGCGCCAGGCCCATGTTGCCATCCCACAAAGACTTGATCTCGACAATCAGGGGAACAAGCCCGCGTACTTGCATCAACAGTTCGGACAATGTCTGCATCCGGTCAGAACCATCACGATAAGCCAGTGACTTGAGTGTGCGCACGCTCGAATCCGCCACACGGCCTGTGCCTTCCATCATTCTATCCACGGAGCCGTCATGAAATACCACAGCCTCGCCATCCGCCGAAAGCTGTACGTCGCATTCAATCGCATACCCGTAGGCCATGGCTTTGCTGAACGCTGTTTCAGTGTTTTCAACGCATGCCGTGGGCAAACCGTGCAATCCACGGTGCGCGATGGGGCTGCGGACCAACCAGGACAGTTCGCTGGTTTGTGGTGTTCGGCGCAATCGACTAGACAATTTCCGCAATCGCATCGACTTCGACGGCTGCCCGCAATGGCAGGGCCGCCACACCAACCGCCGCACGGGAATGGCGTCCCAACTCACCAAACGCCGCCACAAACATGTCGGACGCCCCGTTGATCACCTTGGGGTGGTCCGCAAAGTCGGGCGTGCTGGCCACATAGCCCGTCACCCGGACAATTCTCACAACGCGATCCAGATTTCCTTCACAGGCATCGCGCAGCAGGGAAATGATGTTGATGGCGCAAATTCGGGCTTGCGCCTGCCCGACCTCGACAGAGACTTTGGCACCCAAATGCCCCGTCACCGTCAAATTGCCATCCACAAAGGGCACTTGGCCGGCAATAAACACCAAATTGCCACTGCGCACCCAGGGCAAATAATTGGCCAAGGGCTTGCCAAGGACCGGCAGATTAACACCCAGTTCACGCAACCGGCTTTCAACAGTATCCATTTTGGCAGCCCTCCTGTAATATTCATCTAGCACGCAAGGGCATCTTTCTGCCATTCTCCGCCGCAATGCTATAGCGGCGTGCAGAAAAGTGGAACCGGTTTTCTGCGAAAATGCCGCGACAAACTAATGAGTTAGAGCGAAATTTCGATTCCAAGAAGCGGCATTTCGCTCTAATGCATTGAATGGTTCCATTGGACAGGTAATATAACGACATGAAACTGAGTTTTTGGCTGGCCGGGGTGCAACAGGTTGTGGCTGCGGGTGTGATCGCAACAGCAGCAACGGCCGCTCCCCTTGCGGCCCACCGCGCCATTTACGATTTCAAGCTCGACAACAACACCCGCACCAGCGGCTACAGTGATGCGGAAGGTCGGCTGGCCTATGAAATCATCGGCTCGTCCTGCGAGGGCTGGTCCATAAATTACCGCTTTGCCAGCCGCTACATCTTTAACGAGGGAAATGTGCAGACGACGGATACCCAGCTGACATCCTGGGAAGCCGCCGATGGCAACGAAATGCGGTTGAACCAGAAACAATACGTCGACAACGCACTCGCCTCTGAAAACAAGATCATCGTGAAGCGCGCCGCCGGTGGCCAGCCAGCCAAGGGCGAAATCACCGTGCCCACGCCAAAAGAATTCGAGTTGAGTGCTGAAACCCTGTTCCCTGTGATCTTCCAATCCCACCTTCTGGACGATGCTGCCAAAGGCAAACCCCGGAACCTGTCGCTGGTCTACGAAGGAACAGACTCTGAAAAAGCCTACCGTGTGATCAGTCTCATTGGCCGCAAGAAGCCGACGAACGATATGTCGCAGGATGCCAAGTTATCCGACGCAGCGCCGCTCAAGGCGCTGCCGTCCTGGGCCATATCGACAAGCTATTATCCCGCCGCCGATAATGAAAGTGACCAGCCGATCTATCAGTCGCACTACACGATGTATGAAAACGGCGTTTCGACCGACCTGAAATTCGACTACGGCAGCTACACCCTCAGCGGCAAACTCGCGAAGCTGGAAATGCTGAAAACAGATGCGTGTGAATAGTCCCTTACAATTCGGCAACCGAACACCTATCTGCGGCGATTGAGGG
Organism: Hyphomicrobiales bacterium; assembly: GCA_043768765.1. GTDB lineage: Bacteria > Pseudomonadota > Alphaproteobacteria > Rhizobiales > Aestuariivirgaceae > Aestuariivirga. The sequence continues at coordinate 9,803 of JAYVKC010000036.1, forward strand.
CCACACAGCGCCGGTACGAGAGGGGATGATGGCCAAATCAATCGTGCAAGGCAGGCAATCGCAGCCACCTGATGCCGCGTCAGACATTGACGCATTTCTGGAAAAGGTCCGTGTTTCGCCTAAAGTTGGCCCTGGCAACGGCCGACTGATATTTGGCATGGACGCCACGATGAGCCGGCAGCCAACTTGGGACAGCGCCATATCCATTCAGAGCCAGATGTTTGTCGAAGCCGCAAAAAGCGGCACTTTAGCTGTGCAACTCGCCTATTTCCGGGGCTTCAATGAGTGCAAATCCTCCAAATGGGTCACCGACGGCAAGGCCCTTGCCCGCCTCATGAGCACCGTGCAGTGCCGTGGCGGCAATACCCAGCTTGGCCGTTTGCTGACTCACATCAAGGCTGAAACAAACCGCGCCAAGGTTAGTGCAGCTGTTTACGTCGGTGACGCCATGGAGGAGGGGATCGATGCCATTTGCGTGACAGCAGGCGAAATCGGCTTGTCGGGCACCCCCATTTTCATGTTCCAGGAGGGCCATGATAGCCGCGCCGAAACAGCCTTCCGCGAAATTGCGCGGCTGACGGGTGGTGCCTACTTCAAGCTCGACGCCAACAGTGCCGCCCAACTGGCCGAAGTCCTGCGCGCCGTCGCCGCCTTTGCCGCCGGTGGTTGGCAGGCATTGGAAGACAGGGCGAAAGCCGACGCCAGTACAAAAAAACTGATTCAGCAGATGCGCCGCTGACCATGCCCAACTTCCTCATCGCTGTTGCCATTGTCGTCGGCGGCTTGTGGCTCATTCGCAAGTTTGCAAAAACACCCTCCCACGCCGTGCCAAACCTCATGAAAAGAATGGGTGGCATGGCCATCATTGCGGTGTCGGTGCTTGTTGCCTTGCGCGGCAACATCAACACCGCCTTGCCGCTGTTCGCGTTCGGATTGGCCATGATCGGCATTGCCTCACCCTTTGCGCAGAATTTCAATTGGGGTGGAAAAAAAACCGCAGACCAGAAAAGCCGCGTCCAAACCTCCATGCTCGTCATGGAGCTGGATCACGATAGCGGCCAGATGGATGGCGACATTCTTGTTGGTCCAACCAAAGGCAGGCGCATTTCCAGTTTGTCCGATACCGAACTCAAAACATTGCACACGGCATGCAAGAGTGTTCCAGACCAGAGCCGCCTGTTGCTCGAAGCCTGGCTCGACCGCCAGCGCAGCACCTGGCGCACGGACTGGCAGGAATTCGGTTCCGCACCAGCCACCAGCGGCGGCACAATGTCTCGCGATGAAGCGTTCGCGGTCCTGGGCCTGGCTAAATCAGCAAGTGCCGATGACATTAAGTCGGCGCACCGCCGGTTGATGAAGGAATTGCACCCTGACAAAGGCGGCTCCGACTATCTCGCCGCCAAGATCAATCAGGCCAAAGACATTTTGTTGGGGTAGTCGAGTTTACGGCTGCATGACGGCGCACGATGTGCCGTTCTTTGCCAGCACCTGACAGGCCTGCCGTGCCGCAGCTTCCGAAAACCCTTCAAACTGGGCTTTGTAAATTACGCGATTCCCACGTTGCTCCGCTTGCGCCAAAGCCTTTTTGCCTGCCAGAATTTTGGCCCGTGAAGTCTGCAACTTGGATACGCCACGCTTCAATGCATTTTTGCTGGCAAAGTCGCCAATCTGGATGGTCCAGTCAGCACCCGTTGAACTGGTGATGACACCATCTGACGCGTCTTGCGGTTCCAATTGGGCTTCCAGCACTTCCGGCGAACCTTCACCTTCAGATCCTTCGTCGCTATCGGCGACTGCTTTATCTTCCGCCGCTTCCTCGGCGGCACTTGCAGCTACCTCCGCCAGCTTGTCACTGTCTTGCGCCGAAGGCGTAATCGCGGGCTTGCTGACAGCTGTGGCCATGGCAAGCGGGTTGACCGCGCCTTTGGACGTTCCCGCCGCCGCAGCAATCGTTTGTCCGGATTTTGCCCGCGCAAACATCTTGTTCAGCATGCTGACCATGTAGGCATTGCGTGCACCCGCTGACCGTCCGCCGAGCACCACGCCCACAAGCCGCTTGCCATCACGTTTTGTCGATGTCACCAGATTGTATCCTGATGCATTGACATAACCGGTCTTGATGCCGTCCGTACCCTGAAACCGTCCAACCAGCCTGTTGTGCGTGCGAATGGTCCGGCCCCGGTAGGTAAAGCTGGTGGCGCGGAAATAGGGATAATATTGCGGGAAATCCCGCATCAAGCGAAGACCCAGCGTTGCCTGGTCACGCGCCGTTGTGATCTGGCCGGGATTGGGCAAGCCCGAGGCATTGCGATAGGTGGTGCGAGACATGCCAATTTGCCGGGCAGTGCGCGTCATGCGCGACGCAAATGCACCTTCCGTACCCTCAAGATTTTCTCCGATTACTGCCGCGACGTCATTGGCTGATTTGATCACCAGCGCTTTGATGGCATTTTCTACGCTGATGGTGCTGCCAGGTTTGAGGCCCATTTTGCTGGGTGCCATTCTGGCCGCGCGGCGCGACACCTGGAGCGGCGTCTGCAATGTAATGCGGCCTGCCTTGAGTTCCTGGAACACCACATACAGGGTCATCATCTTGGTCAACGATGCCGGATGGCGCGTGCCGTCCATATCCTTGGAAAACAGGATTTCGCCGGTGCGCGCATCCACTGTTATCGCGGCAAATTTGCCACGCGCCGATCCAGCCGTGGACCAAGACATCATTGTCACCGTCACCAGCACCAATGCAAACAGGGTTCTTTGCAACTTCAAACCAAAATCAATCGTCATCATTTCCCAATCAGGTATGGCCTGAATTGCCGCCACACACACAAAACTAATGGTCAACGCCAACCGGCGTGATCTGCCAAACCACGACCTAACTGAAACGCCGTTACCAAACATTAAACCCGGACATCACCGGAATCGACCCGCTACTTCTACATTTTCAACATTTATGTTGCAACGCAAAATAATTGTTGACATTCATGTTGCACTGCACATATATGGGGTCACAACGATGGAGATCACGAGATGTTCAAGTTCGACCAGTTCCAGAATTTCGGCAAGGAAGGCTATGAGGCTTTCATGGCTTCAGCTGCCGCGCTGACCAAGGGTTACCAGACAATCGCGCAGGAATATGCCGATTTTTCGCGCAAGGCGATTGAAAAGGGCACAGTTGCCACCGAGCAGGCTTTTGCCTCCAAGTCTTTCGACAAGGCACTCGAAGTGCAACAGGGCCTTGCCAAGGAATCGTATGAATCACTGGTTGGCCAGGCCACAAAGCTCGGTGAGCTTTATGTCGCAACCGCCAAGGATGCCTACAAGCCATTTGAAACCAGCTTTGCTGCTTTCGGCGTCAAGCTGCCGAAGTAATTCGGTTTTTTGTAAGTAGAGTAGAGCCTGCCGATCCCCATCTGGCAGGCTTTTTCTATGTGATCTCGAGCACCACGGGCACGTGGTCCGAGGGTTTTTCCCAGCCTCGCACATGGGCATCGATGCGGATGTTCACCAGCCGGTCGGCAGCTTGTGGTGACACCAGGAAATGGTCGATCCGGATGCCGTTGTTCTTGGGCCAGGCTCCCGCCTGATAGTCCCAAAATGTATAGTCCTTGTCTGCCACCGGATGCAGGTTTCGGTAGGCATCGGTATATCCCAGCGCCTTGATCTGCTGAAATGCCGCCCGCGTCTGCGGCAGAAACAGGGCATCAGCCGTCCAGTTTTTCGGGTTGCGTGCGTCTTCAGCAGTTGGAATGACGTTAAAGTCACCCGTGTAAACGACCGAATCTTCGCTGACCAAAGACGCAGCCGCATGCGCCCGCAGCCGCTCCATCCATCCCAGTTTGTAGTCATACTTCGGCCCCGGCGCAGGATTGCCGTTGGGCAAATACAGTCCACAGACCGTGACAAGTCCCGAAGCGCTTTGCACACGCGCCGAAATGAACCGCGACTGTTCATCGGACGCATCTCCCGGCAAGCCCCGCGTCACATCCTCAAGGCCCAGCCGCGACAGGATGGCAACACCATTATAGGTTTTCTGGCCGTGAACGGCGCACTGGTAGCCCAGGTCCTCAAACACCTGCGCCGGAAATGCTGCGTCCTCGCACTTGATTTCCTGCAGGCAAACCACATCTGGCTTGGCCTCGGCGAACCACGCCAGTGCCGCATCCAAATGGGCCTTGATCGAATTGACGTTCCAGGTGGCAATCAGCATGGCGCAAGTGTGGGCGAGAGCCCGGCAAAAATCAAAGCGAAAAACTGGTGCCGCAGCCGCATGAAGACTTGGCTTGCGGATTCTGCACCCGGAACGATTGCCCCATCAGATCATCGACAAAATCCAGCACCGACCCTTTGAGGTAATTCATGGAAACCGGATCAACAACCACAGCCGCACCATTCAATTCGGTGACGACATCGTCGGCATCCTGATTCTTGTCGAGGGTGAATTCGTACTGAAAGCCGGAACACCCGCCACCGTTAACGGCAACCCGCATGACCTGGCTGCCATCCGCCGCGATCAATTTGATGCGCGCGGCAGCCCGTTCGGTCAATTGCAACCCTGGTTCAAGTGTTGTCATGGACTTCGATGTTGTGTTTGTGGCGTGATTTGTCAATGGTGGTGCCATGAGCATACACCTTGCCCCCTATGCATCGCAACCGTCGCAAAGCCGGGGTCGCCTGGTGCCGGAAAGCGACGCTGGGGAACGCACACCCTTTGCCCGCGACCGCGACCGCATTATCCATTCATCGGCCTTTCGCCGCCTGAAACACAAGACACAAGTGTTTGTTTACCATGAAGGCGACCATTACCGCACCAGACTCACACATTCGATTGAAGTGGCCCAGATTGCCCGCTCCATCGCCCGTTCCCTCGAACTCGACGAGGACCTGACGGAAGCCATCGCCCTTGCCCACGACCTTGGCCACACGCCGTTCGGTCACGCCGGCGAACGCGAACTCGACCGCCTCATGTCAACGCATGGCGGTTTTGACCACAATGCCCAGTCACTGCGCATCGTCACACGTCTGGAACGCCGCTATGCCGCGTTCGATGGCCTCAATCTCACGTGGGAAACACTCGAAGGTCTGGTAAAACACAATGGCCCGCTGATTGATGCGCACGGCCACGCCTTGGGCCATTACAAGGAACGGGGGCTCCCTGCCGCCATCATCGAATATGCCGAAGTGCACGACTTGCGCCTTGCCAGTTTCGCTTCAGCAGAAGCACAGGTGGCCGCTGTCGCAGATGACATTGCCTACAACGCCCATGACATCGACGATGGACTGCGGGCATTGCTGTTTGATGTCATCGACCTTGGTGACATTCCCCTGGTGGGGACAGCATTGGCAGATGTGCTCAAGCACTTCCCCGATCTGGACCAGCCACGTGTGATTCATGAAACGGTGCGCCGCGTGATTTCAGCCATGGTCAATGATGTGCTGGCGAACACCCGCAAGCAGTTGAAGTCAGGAAAGATTGAAACGGCAAGCGATATCCGCAACGCCAAAGCGGCAACCATCGCCTTTTCACGCCAGACCCAGGAAAACAACCGGGTACTCAAACAATTCCTAGCCGCTCGAATGTACAAGCACGACCGCGTGCTGGACATCATGGACCGGGCACAACGCGTCATCTGTAACCTCTTCGAGGCCTACATGAATGATGAAAAACTTCTGCCAAAAAACTGGCGTGACGATGCGCCGATATCCGACAGCAGCCGCTACGCCCGCCAGGTCTGCGATTTCATTGCCGGCATGACCGATCGCTACGCGCTTGACCAACACAAGCGATTGTTTGACCTCGATCCGCTTTTCCGATAGTGAATCACAAACATCGTCAATCCTGCCACAATTGGATAAAATGAATATTTTCAATCACTTTCAGGCGCAAATTGCGAAGGCAGTTGAACAACTGGCAAAGCAGAACCAGCACCTTGCCGGTTTGGATTTGTCCCGCATCACTGCTGAACCGCCGCGCGATTCTGCCCATGGCGACATTGCCACCAATGCCGCAATGGTGCTTGCAAAACCGGCGGGCCTCAGCCCCCGTCAGCTGGCAGAAGCCTTGCTTCCCCTGCTGGCCGCTGAGCCGCATGTGGCGTCTGTTGCGATTGCCGGACCTGGTTTTATCAATCTGAAACTGCAAGACGCCATCTGGCCCGAAATTCTCAACGCCATTCTCAAATCAGGATCAGCATTTGGCCATTCAAAACTGGGGCAGGGCATCAAGGCCAACGTGGAATATGTTTCCGCCAATCCAACCGGCCCCTTGCATGTCGGCCATTGCCGTGGCGCCGTGTTCGGCGATGCTCTTGCGTCCTTGCTGCAGGTAACCGGCTACGATGTGACGCGGGAATACTACATCAATGATGCCGGTGCCCAAGTCGACACGCTAGCCCGATCAGTTCACCTCAGATACCGCGAAGCCTTGGGCGAAAACATGGGTGAAATACCACCAGGCCTATACCCCGGCGACTATCTCAAACAGGTCGGACAGGCATTGGTCACCAAGTTCGGCGATCAATTGGCGAGGCAAGATGAGCAAGAGTGGCTGCCTGTCGTCCGCCAACATGCCATTGATGCCATGATGGTCCTGATCCGCGAAGACCTAGCTACACTCAACGTAAAGCAGGAAGTCTTCACATCTGAACGCGCATTGCACACATCGGGCAGCGTCGAGAAAACAATTGGTCAACTGACAAAAGAGGGCAAAGTCTATCAGGGTCGTCTGCCCCCACCCAAAGGGGAAGTACCGGAAGACTGGGAAGATCGCGAGCAAACACTTTTCCGGACCACCGGTTTTGGTGACGATGTCGACCGACCACTCAAAAAATCAGATGGCAGCTACACATACTTCGCCTCTGATGTGGCTTACACCCTCGACAAAATTGAACGCGGTTTCACCGAACTGGTCTATGTGTTGGGCGCCGATCATGGCGGTTATGTCAAACGCTTGCAGGCCGTGGCGGCTGCACTTTCAGGCAACAGGACAGTAGATGTCATCTGCCGCCTGTGCCAACTGGTCAAACTTTATCGCAACGGCGAACCGGTGCGCATGTCAAAGCGGGCAGGGGAGTTCGTGACGTTGCGCGATGTGGTCGACGAAGTTGGCGCAGACGTTGTCCGCTTCATGATGCTCTACCGCAAGAACGAGGCATCGCTGGACTTTGACTTTGCCAAGGTAACCGAACAGTCAAAGGACAACCCGGTATTCTACGTCCAGTATGCCCATGCCCGCATCTGCTCGGTGCTGCGCAAGGCCGAGGAACAGGGAATCACATCATCAGACCACGGAGATTTGGCTTTTGAGGGCCTTGCGGACGAGGCAGAAATCGCCGTGGTGCGTCGCATGGCCGAATATCCTCGCCTGCTGGAGGCAGCGGCAGTGGCCCATGAACCACACCGAATTGCCTTTTATCTCTATGATTTAGCGAGTGATTTCCATTCACTGTGGAACAAGGGCAAAGAACTGCCGCAATTGCGCTTTATCCTGGAAGACAATATACCGCTGACGTTAACGCGGCTCGCGTTTCTGCGCGCGATCCGGTATTGTCTGGCCAATGGACTCACCATCCTGGGGGTTGCCCCGTCGGATGAAATGTAAACTGATTGGGGAACGATGGATAACAACTCCACCGGTGGAAATGACAAACGCTCTTGGCGTGACAGGTTGGGCATTGGAACCAAGGAAATGCCGCGCATTGCCGAGGAATTCAAGGCACCAAAGGCAGTCGAACGTACTGCCGAGCGTACGGTTGTGCGCATACCTGAGCCAGGGTCCACAAAGCTTGCCCCACGACCCGCACAACCCATCGTCCGACCGGCCCCCATGGCACCGCGCCCCGCCCCGAAAATTGAGGCAAAGATTGTTCCTGCCAATTCAGATGCCTTGGCCGAGCGTTTGAAATCCCAGCGCGAAGCAGCTGAAAAGCTTGCCGAACAACGCGTGCAAGCCGCACGGCAAAAGGCTGAACAAGCCGCAACCCAACGCCGACTGGCCAAGGAAACACCATCTTCTTCCCCTGACACGGGTCGGCCCAAGTTCTCCTTCACGGACGACGCTGATAGCAAGCAGGAACCACTTGAGTTGCCGGCGTTGCCGAAACGTACCTCAGCGCGCGTAACCACGAGCGTCAGCGCGCAACGCCCGCCAGCTGGAATGTCCAATCCCCTGCCGCCACCACGTCCCGCACTGGGTGTGGACCGCCCGCCACTTCCACCCCGCCCATTGACGCAACAACCGATTGCACCGGCAACGAATGGCTATCGCCCCAATGAAATGGCGGGTACCTATGTGCCGCCACCACCAGTATTCCCACAGCGACAGTATACGGTGCCGCCCGTCGCTCCCCAGCGCCCAGGGCAACCATTGGGGCAACCATCGGCACGCGCGCCGTTGCCCTATCCCGGCCTTGGTCAAAATGGCTTGGATATGTCCAGCCAACAACAGGGACTGACAGACGCACCGAACGAACTGCCCCCCATGCGGCCGACAAACCGTCCAACCTTGCGCGGGCCCATGGCCGGACCTGGCGGCCTGCCACCGGGATCCTATTCCGACGATATCTTTGAACAAGCCCCCGCTCGAACCCAGCGCAGGCTGCCGGCAGACGTCTACCAGAACGCTTACCGCGATTCCGAAATGGGCTATGACTACGAGCAACCACGCTCGAGCGGCCCTTGGGTGCTTTTCCTTTTGCTATTGCTTGCGGGCGGCTTGGCCGCTGCTGGTGTCTGGTTCTACCAGACTCAGTGGAAACCCCAGGCTGGCATTCCTGCGGCAGCTACACAGCCCACGGCACCAGTGGTGGAGCCTCCCGTTGAACCCTTGAAAACGGAGCCGGAGCAGGCAACCATCCCCGACCAGCAGCAAATCACCGATCCACCTGCCAATGGTGCCAGCGTGGTGCCTGCAACGACGAAGAAACAAATTTACGACCGCATCGTGGGTGATCGCGAAGTTCTCGGCGGGCAAATGGTTCCCACCGAAGAAGTGCCTGTTGTTCCGGCAGCGGCAGCACCGGAAGTCGTTGAACCAATGCCATTGGAAAGTGTGACCCCGGATGCAAATCAATCCGGCGATCAAGCCCCAATCACGGATGATACAGCACCATTGCCGCTGCCGCCACCGCCGGGTCAAACCGGCACAGGCGACCAGCAAGGCGCCGTGGAGCCATCACCAACCGTGAACCCAACAGCCAGCGAGGGCCAGACAGCAGACCTGTCCCTGCAGCAGGTGGTGGAGCCGATTGAAGGCGAAGCAAAAGATGTTCAGGGCTTGGCGACTGCCGCTGAGCAAGTGGCAAACGCGTCCGGTTCTGCCGCTCCCGTCGAAGAGGCCACCGCCATTGCACCGCCACCTGCAACTCCACCTGCCACGGAGTTGGTGGCGACTGCGCCAATCGCCGAAGAGAAACCGGACGCAATCGCCGAATTGGCCAAACCTGAAAGCAGCGAAACAATTTCGGATGAACCAGTTGCCGCTGCACCCGTGACGGAAACACCGGTAGTTGTGCCAAAGCCCGTCGTCAAAACCAAACAAGTGAAACTGGCGCAGAAAAAGAAATCTGTGAAACCGGTGCAAAAAGCGCGGGCTGGCAACCCGGTGGTCATAGCCCCGGACAACAACGCTGTGGCTGACGCAACCACGGGCACCAATGTTCTGTACGGTGAAGTGCCGGACGCAACACCACCCGTTCCCGCGAAAAAGCGTACCCTTTCTGATCTGCTCAAAGGCCAAAAACAGACGTCGGAAGTGAAAAACAACGCCGACAACAATCAGGTCGCCTCGATTGTGCAACCGGCCAAAAAACCGGCGATTGCCCCCACTCAAAGAGCTGCCGCACCGGCACCACAGCCAACGGCTGGCGGTTATGTGGCCCAGTTGGCATCCTTCCGGTCAGAATCGGAAGCCAACAATGAATTTGCCCGTGTGCGCAGCCGTCATGGTGCAATCATTGGCGAACTGTCGCCCGTCATCAGTCCCGTTACCATTGCAGGTTCAACGCGCTATCGCCTGGCTTTTGGCCCGCTGGCCAGCCGGGAAGAAGCGGGCCGCGTGTGCAACCGGCTTCTCTCCGCTGGTGAACGTGACTGCGTGGCGAAGAAAAACTAGGATCATTCGCAACCCATGAAAAAGCTGGGCGCGTGGATCAGCGGCTGCGCTGGTCTCGAATTGTCACAACAGGAACTGGAATTTTTTGCCCGCACCAATCCGTGGGGCCTGATCGTTTTCAAGCGGAACTGCCAGACACCAGAACAACTCCTCAAGCTCACCAGTGATTTTCGCAGCGCTGTTCAACGCAAAGACGCGCCCGTTTTTGTCGACCAGGAAGGCGGGCGCGTCCAAAGGCTCGGTCCTCCCAACAATGCCTGGCGGGCCTATCCACCAGCATCCGCTTTTGGCCGATTGTTTGAAAGTACACCAGTGGAAGCGTTGCGCGCCGCGCGCCACGCCGGACGCCTGATGGCCGAGGACCTGCTGGCCGCAGGCATAACGGCGGATTGTGTACCCGTCCTTGATGTTCCGCAACCCGGCAGCCACGATGTCATCGGCAACCGCGCTTACTCTTTGCACGTCACTCACGTCATGGCCCTCGCGCGCGCCCATGCCGCTGGGTTGACCGATGGCGGTGTGATGCCTGTCATGAAACACATCCCCGGTCACGGCCGTGCGGAAGTCGATAGCCATCATGCCTTGCCGGTGGTCAAGGCAACTTTGGCTGAATTGGCCGCAGTGGATTTTCCGCCATTTGCAGCTTTTGCCGATTGCCCCATGGCCATGACCGCCCATGTCATCTACCAATCGCTTGACCCGGCGTCTCCCGCCACCCTCTCGCGCAAGGTCATCCGAAAAATCGTGCGCACCATGATTGGTTTCAACGGCCTGTTGATGAGCGACGACCTGTCCATGAAAGCCCTGTCAGGAACAATGACCGAAAAGGTCACTCAGGCAGTGTCGGCGGGTGTTGATGTGGTCCTCCACTGCAACGGTGTTTTCGCCGAAATGGAAGAAGTGGCAGCTGCCGCTGGCACACTGAAAGGGCGTTCCTTTGCACGTGCAAAAGCGGCGTTGAAATCGAGGCGCAAACCCTTGCCATTCGACAAAAAGATGGCTCTAACGGACCTCGATTTAGTAAACCGCAGCGCCAGCAGCTATACTGTCTGATGCGAATCACGCGCACTATCCGCGGATAAACAGGAGTTCGCAGTGAGCATGGAACAGGCGCACGACACCGATACGACATGGCCCGACGATGCGGCTGTGCGCGGCGCTGCGACATTGCCCGAAACAGATTTCATGGTCGACATTGGCGGCTTTGAAGGACCCCTCGACTTGCTCCTCGACCTGGCACGCCATCACAAAATTGATTTGCACCAGATTTCGATCCTGGCCCTTGCGGATCAATACCTGGCCTACGTTGAAAAAGCGCAAAACCTCCGCCTCGACCTCGCCGCCGACTATCTGGTGATGGCAGCCTGGTTGGCCTATCTCAAATCCCGTCTCCTGATACCGCAACCCGCCAGCGGCAACGACAACGAACCGCAAGACATGGCAGCACGCCTGGCATTTCGCCTGCAGCGGTTGAACGCCATGCGCAAGGCCTCGCAAAGCCTGATGGCCATGCCGCAGCTGGGGAGCGGTTTTGCTTTTCGCGGTGCGCCAGAACCCTTGGTGATCGAAAAGCAGCGGGTCTACGCTGATACACTCGTGGATTTGCTCCGTGCCTATGTTGACCGACGCCAGAAAAAGGCGGTGCGGCAAACCTATATGATCCGCCGCCAGCCCGCCTGGAGCATCAAGGAAGCGCGTGAGGCCATCGAAAAACTCCTTGGCACCATGCAGGAGTGGGGCACGTTTGATACCTGGTTGGAACGCTATCTGTCGGCACCCGAGACACGCCGCAGCGTGCGCGCATCGAGTTTCACGGCAAGCCTGGAACTGGCACGTGAAGGTGTCATCGAACTGCGGCAGGACAACGCTTTCAAACCCATTTACATGCGGCGCAAATCGGTGGACGGCCAACTGGCCCAAAAGGAATGACCATGCAAACGAATGCCAATGCGAAGGAGCGCGCCATGACAGACGATCAGCATGACGAGGATGCGGACACCGCTACGGCTGTTGTGACACTGCACCCGCGTGTGGACCGCAGCGAACATTTGCGCATCATCGAGGCCATTCTTTTTTCGGCTACAGAACCGGTCGACGCGGACAAACTGGCGGCGTTTCTCCCTGAAGGAACGTCAATCGGCGAACTGCTCTCGGATTTGCAGCAAAACTATCAGAACAGGGGTGTCAATTTGCTGCAAGTGGCGGGCAAATGGATGCTGCGTACGTCGCCCGATCTGGGTTTTGTATTGCACCGTGAAAAGGTGGAGCAGAAAAAACTGTCCAAGGCCGCGCTCGAAACCCTTGCCATCTGCGCCTATCACCAGCCGGTGACACGCGCTGACATCGAAGAAATTCGCGGTGTCGCAATTTCAAAGGGCACACTTGATATCCTGCTGGAGATTGGCTGGATCAAAATGCGCGGCCGCCGCAAGTCCCCCGGTCGTCCTGTGACCTACGGAACAACAGAAATGTTCCTGTCTCAGTTTGGCCTGAATGAACTCACCGATCTTCCGGGTCTGCAGGAACTGAAAGCGGCTGGATTGCTGGACACCGACCTTCCGCCGGGATTTGACATGCCAATGCCCAAGCTGTCCAATGAACTGACCGACGAAGAAGATCCCCTTGACGGCACGGAATTGCAACCACTGGATATGCATTTGCCGGATGATCAGGCACCAGCCGAAGGCTAATCCTTCGCCCGTTCCACATAGGACCCGTCGGATGTTTCCACCACAATGCGCGTGCCCGACGCGACATGTGGAGGGACCAGGGTGCGAACACCATTCGACAGCATGGCGGGCTTGAAGGAAGACGACGCCGTCTGGTTCTTGATTGCGGGCTCAGTGTCGGTGATTTCAAGTGTCACGCGCGCCGGAATTTCAATTGAAATAGGCCCTTCATTGAACAGGGCAATTTGGCATTCCATGCCTTCCTGCAGATACGGAATTGAATCCCCCACCATGTCGCCGTGCAAAGGAATTTGTTCAAAGGACGTCGGGTTCATGAACACATACTGCTCGCCATCTTGATAAAGATAGGTGTGCATGACGGTTTCAACGAAAGCCCGTTCCATGTTGTCCGTGGTCTTGTAGCGCACCACAGTCTTTACACCATCCGAGATGCGCCGCATGTCAATTGTTGTCGTCGGCGTGCCTTTGCCGGGATGCATGCTTTCGGCCTTCAGGACGACATAAAGCTTGCCGTCTTCGTGTTCGATGACGTTGCCTTTGCGCACGCCGCTGGCGATGACTTTTACCACGGTTGATCTCTCTCGATTTGAATTTGCGATTGAATGTTGCTGGGCTAATAGCAGGGCCATCAGCGAAAGCCAACCCCTGCCAACATGACGTCCCTTGCCAGCGAATCCCCATGGTTCTTGCCCTCAAGACACGAGGACAGGCGTGGGCTTCTGTTGGCCCGCAATCGCATCATCCGCAGCATCCGCCATTGGTTTGAGGAGCGCACGTTCATCGAAGTGGATGTCCCTGCATTGGTGAAATCTCCCGGCAACGAAGCCCATCTGCACGCTTTTCGTACCGAATTGATCAATCCAGATGCCAGCACGGAAGTGCGCTATCTCCACACCTCACCCGAATTTGCCTGCAAGAAACTGCTGGCCGCCGGAGAGAAAAGGATATTCTCACTGGGCCACGTCTTCCGCAACCGCGAACGCACGCCGACGCACAGCCCTGAATTCACAATGTTGGAGTGGTATCGGGCGGAAGAGGATGAATTCAAAAGAATCGTTTTTGATGCATTGGAAATCATGGCGCTGGCTTCAACCCACAGTTACGCTTGGAAAGGCCGCACGTGTGATCCCTTCGCCGAGGCGCAATGGCTCAGTGTTGCGGACGCGTTTCACCGTTACGCGGCTATCGATCTTCTTTCCACGATTCATGACCGAGATGCATTTGCCCGGCAAAGCCCTGTTCACACTTCTGCAGATGACACGTGGTCGGATATTTTTTCGCGCATCATGGGAGAGAAGATTGAGCCACACCTCGGCAACGGCCGCATAACAGTTCTATATGACTACCCTATAAGCGAGGCCGCTTTGGCCCGGCCCTCGCTCGCCGATCCGCGCGTCGCCGAACGCTTTGAACTCTATGCTTGCGGTGTTGAACTCGCCAACGGCTTCGGGGAGCTCACCGATGCAAGCGAACAACGCCGCCGTTTCGGGGAGGAAATGGACATCAAGGAACGCATCTATGGAGAGCGCTATCCCATCGACGAAGACTTGCTCCGTGCACTGACGATCATGCCGCAAGCCTCAGGCGTGGCCCTCGGCCTCGACCGCCTGATCATGCTGGCGACGGGTGCGACCCGGATTGATCAAGTGCAGTGGGTTCCGGTGGAGTGAACCCCAGCGCGGCAAGCGCAATGCCGGTGCCAAGCAGAGCCACCGCCGCCGAAGCATAAAAAGCCGCAACACCATAGCGCTCCAGCAATCCGCCAAATGACGTAACCACGATCACGGAAGAAATCATCTGGATCACGTTGAACGTGCTCTGCGCCTCCGCTGCAACCGTGTGTGATGTGTGTTTGGCGATGTAGGTGACACATGCCACAAACCCCAGCGCATAAGAAACGCCATGCAACGACTGCAATACAAACAACCACTCTACAGATGGGGCATTGGCCATGGCCAGCCAGCGCATTACCGTCATGCCGCAGGAAATCACAACCCAAATCCGCAAATCGAGGAGATGCGAGAACCGGTTGAAGGTGAAGAACACCACCGCCTCCGTAATAGCACCCCAGCCAAGCAACCAGCCGATGGTGCCTTCCGCAATGCCCTGTTGCTTCAGGATCAACGCCAGAAAGCTGTTCAATACTTGCAATGTTGCATAGACAACTGCCCAACCCAGCAAGGGAAACAGAAGCCAAGGTGACAAGAAGTGCCGCAGACCCGAATGCGACGGTGTGGTCGAAGGTATCACACGTGACGACTTGAAATTGGGCAATAGAAATGCAGACAGCGCCCGAAACGCCGAAAACGCGGCGAACACCGCAGCAAAAACACCGCTGCCAAATCCTTGCATCAGATAACCCGTGGCAAAGAGCGACGCGATGTATCCCACTGTCGACAGCGAGCGCATCGTCCCAATATTGCCGCGGCCTTCCCTCGCCAGGTAAGTTGCCGCCGCGTCGCCGACGGGCACCGCCAGTGTCTGCATGATCAGCGCCACTGACCAGAAGAAAAACACGGCGTAGAAACCGTCGAAGAACATCAATCCCACTGAAAACAGCGCGGAGATGCTCGCGCATATGACCAGCACCTGCCGCCAGTCCTTGGCGCGGTCAGCGAGTTTGCCCACAACAATGTTGGACAGCAGCACGACGCACGTTGGTACCGTATTGGCCAACCCTATCTGTGTCGCCGTAAACCCAAGTGAAGCAAACCAGATGCCGCCATAGGTGTGAAACGCGCCACCGCTCCAGAACTGCGAGAAATAATAGAGCGCCGTACGAAATTGTTGGTTCAAGCAACACCCGCGCTTGCGAGCACCTGTTTGATGCTCTTCGCTGTCTTCATCACAATCTCATCCAGCTCCGCATCACTGGCGTTGTAGGGCGGCGCAAGAATCACGACGTCGCCACTGACACCATCCACATTGCCGCCGGCGGGATAACAAATAAGCCCATTATCAAACGCTTGCTGCCGGATGTGCATGAAAAGCTTGAGCTCGGAATCAAATGGCACCTTCGTTTCACGGTTTTCTACCAATTCAATCGCGATGAAATGCCCGCGCCCGCGAATGTCACCAACAGCATCAACACCCGCAAGTGAATCCGCGATCATCGCCTTGAGCCTGGACTCATTGGCAGCGACCCGCTCCACCAATTTTTCGCGGGCCACAATGTTCTGCACTGCCACACCCGCCGCACAGCACGCGGTGTGACCCGTGAATGTTTGACCTGTGAGCGGCACGCCAATGGCATCGTGGACTTTCTTGGAATAGATCGCAGCCCCCAGCGGTAGATAGCCGGCAGCAAGTCCCTTCGCCACCGCCATGATGTCAGGAAAAACGCCATCCGTTTCCAACGCCCGCCACGTTCCCGTGCGGCCAGCGCCACACATCACCTCATCGGCGATCATTAACACGCCATGTCGATCACAAACATCGCGCACCAGCTTGACGTATCCCGGTGGTGAAGGCACACAGCCGCCAGCAGCACCGACCACAGGCTCAAAGATGAAAGCGGCGATAGTCGAGGCACCCTCGCGCAAGATTGCATTCTCAAGTTCACGCGCACAGGCCTCGCTGACGTCGTCTGCAATCGGCCGGTACGCATTTGCAGGCGAAATCCGCACCGCATCAACATACGCCCCTTCAAACGCAACACGCCGTTCCAGGAACCCCGACACACCCAACGCACCCAGCGAATTGCCATGCCAACTGCGTTCGCGCGCGATGAATTTCCGCCGCGTTTTCTGCCCGATGGCTGTCTGATATTGCAGCGCCAGTTTGAGACAGCTCTCGACCGCTTCTGACCCGCCCGTGACAAACACCATCTGCTGCAGCGTGCCTCCACACCGCGCACCAACAATTTCAGTCAACTCCTCCAGCGCATCCGTGGTGAAGTTGTAACGGTATCCATGCGCAATCCTTTCCATCTGCGCTGCAACAGCCGCATTCACCTCCGCGTTCGCATGGCCGATGCAATAGACCGCGGGCCCGCCCGACCCATCAATGTACTGCTTGCCGTCCGCGCCATAGAGATAGGACCCCTTGGCCCAGGCCACTTTCGGCAGGTTTCCGGTTGAATGGATGTTTTTGGGCAGGGATTCAGCGTGGCTCATCTTGCGGCCTTTGCCACAAATGTGGTGTGCTTGCCAGATGATCACGCTTTACGATGATACGCAACGCCTGCACGCACCCGAAACTTTTCTGGTTGCAGGCCGCCCGCAGCCGATCCCTGAAAAACCCATCCGCATCGACATGCTGATGAAAGGCGTCGTTGCCGTTGGCAGCAAAGTGCTGCAACCGCCGCCCATCACCATGGACACCGTGGCACTGATCCACGACCGCCGCTACCTGGACTTTCTCGAAACGCTGCTCGAACGCTGGGGCCACGTGCCAAATTCCAGCGACGTGCCGCTGCCCAACATCTACGCCATCCAACGCAGTACCCTCGCACCCATCACCTATCCCGATGCCGTGGTGGGGCAGGCGGGCTACTACCTGGGCGATGGCGCGTGCCCGGTAACACCCACCACACTGCAAGCCGCAACAGCCAGTGCCGCCTGCGCGGTGGAAGGTGCAAACTTGATCATGCGCGGCGAACGATTAGTCTACGCCCTCTGCCGGCCACCTGGCCACCACGCGGCATCTGATCTCGCATCAGGCTTTTGCTTCTTCAACAACGCAGCTCTCGCCGCTGAAATTCTGACGCGTGCCGGCAAACGCACTGCGATTCTCGATATTGACGTGCACCACGGTAATGGCACCGAATCCATTTTCTACGATAGGGCCGACGTGCTCACCGTCTCCATCCATTGCCACCCGAAAAGATTTTATCCCTACTTCTGGGGTTACGACACGGAAACGGGCAGGGGAGAAGGCGAAGGCTTCAATTTCAATCTCCCCTTGCAGCGCGGCACCGATATCAACACCTATCTCCCCGCATTGGAAACCGCATTGCAGCGTGTGTCGGACTTCACACCCGATGTACTTGTCCTCGCCTGCGGTCTCGACATCGCCATCGATGATCCCTTCCAGGCCTTCAAAATCCGCACCGAAGATTTCCACACTATCGGCCAGCACATCGCGCAAATGAAACTGCCAACACTTGTGGTGCAGGAAGGTGGTTATCCGTCGGAGTCTCTTGGCAACAATCTTGCCGCCGTGCTCAGGGGCCTTGGCGCATGAGCATCGCCTACCGCGCCATGCGGCCAGGCCAGGAGGACGCCGTCGCCATCCAACTGCGCCAGTTCGCCAGGGAACTGAAAGCACCACATCCACCGACGATCACGGGCGAAGGCTTGCGCGCTGCGTCTGACCTTGTGCGGGTCCACGTCGCGGAAGACTCAGGGCTATTGGTGGGCTTGTGCACGTGGATGACGATTTTCTCCACCTGGCGCGGCATCAAGGGCATGTACTGCTGCGACCTGTTCGTGATGGAACACATGCGCGCGCGCCGTGTGGGCGAACAGCTTCTCCGCCATGCGGCCCGTGATGCGCAGCAGCTGGGCGCGCGCTTCATCAAACTTGAGGTCAACGCCGAAAACATGCGCACCCACGGCTTTTATGAGCGCCTCGGCTTCCATCATGCACCGACAGACCGCCTGATGTTCCTCGAGACAGCAGAGTTTGAAACATTTACGGGAGCAATAACATGACCATCAAGACAGTAGGCCTCATCGGTGTCGGCCTCATGGGCCACGGCATCGGCAAGAACATTCTGGAGAAAGGCTTCGCGCTGAATGTGATGGCGCACAAGAACCGCGAACCGGTGGACGATCTCGTGAAACGCGGTGCCCAAGAGTTGAAAACTCCCACTGACATCGCCAAAAACTCCGATCTCGTGATCCTCTGCGTCACCGGCACCCCGCAGGTGGAAGAGTCCGTGTACGGAACAAATGGCATTGCATCAGCGGCACGCAACGGCCTCATCATCGCCGATTGCTCAACGGCAGTGCCCGACTCCACCCAGAAAATTTCCGCCGATCTTGCACAACACGGTGTGCACTTCATCGACACACCCATGACGCGCACACCCAAGGAAGCCGAAGCCGGAAAACTCGGACTGATGGTCGGCGGACCCATGGAGGTGATCGACACCATCCGCCCCGTGCTGAATTGCTTCGCTGATCTAGTCGTGCACACCGGTGCGGTCGGCACCGCGCATCAGGTGAAGCTCATCAACAATTTCCTTTCCATGGGCCACGCCGCCATGGCCGCCGAAGCCATCACCGTTGCCGCCAAAGCCGGTATCGACATGACCGCCCTGAGAGACGTGATCATGGGCGGTGGTGCCGCATCCGTGATGTTCGGCCGCCTCATCAACGTACCCCTCCACGACGACGACACCCACGCCAAATTCGCCATCCGCAATGGCAGGAAGGATTTGCGCTATTACACCAACATGACAGAAAACCTGCCCGTCACATCGTTCTTGGGAGAAACCGTGCACCAGACATTCGTCATGGCCGACAATATGGGTTACGGCGATCGATATGTTCCACGTTTGATTGATGTGCTGGGAAAGTTGAATGGGGTGAAGTAGCGGATAGCTGCATGTCAGATTGCCGCTTCGTCTCATTCTACCGTCATGGCCCGCTTCAGGCCACTGCTGTCCGGTTAAGCATTTTGTCCCCACAGATCGAGCTGGTTGAAGACATTTTGGACTTGTTTGGGCGGCGGTTTGAAGATGTCGGTGATCGG
>JAYVKC010000037.1:0-29025 GCA_043768765.1 Hyphomicrobiales bacterium
CTTGCAGGACCATTCCCGGCAACGGGAGTCCGGATCAACATCGGGTGCCGCCGGACGCCCATTTGGAGGACAAACAGAATGAAGAAACTTCTTCTTGCCACCGCCCTCACTGCACTGATGTCCGGTTCGGCTTTCGCCGCCGGCAAGATCGGTGTGTCGATGGCGTTGTTCGATGACAACTTCCTGACAGTGCTGCGCAACGGCATCGACTCCCAGTCCAAGGAAATGGGCGTTGAGGTGCAGATCGAAGACGCCGGCAACGACGTCGCCAAGCAGCTTGACCAGATCAAGAACTTCGCGGCTTCGGGCGTCAGCGCCATCATCGTGAACCCGGTTGACACGTCTGCCACCCAGGCCATGTCGGATGCAGCCGCCGCTGCCAACATCCCGCTGGTCTATGTGAACCGCCAGCCGATCAACGTTGACACGATGCCGGACAACCAGGCTTTCGTCGCGTCGAACGAAGTCGACTCGGGCACCCTGGAAACCAAGGAAGTCTGCCGCCTTCTGAAGGCCGCCGGCAAGGCCGAAGCCAACATCTATGTGATGATGGGCGAACTCTCCAACCAGGCCGCCGTGCAGCGCACCGCCGACATCCATGACGTGATGGCTGGACCTGATTGCGGCGTGAAGCTCAACATCATCGACGAGCAGACGGCCAACTGGTCGCGTGACCAGGCCCAAAGCCTGATGACCAACTGGATTTCGGCCGGCAAACCCTATGACGCGGTGATCGCCAACAACGACGAAATGGCCATCGGCGCCATCCAGGCGATGAAGGCAGCCGGCGTTGACATGAAGACCATGATTGTCGGCGGCGTTGATGCAACGCAGGACGCGCTTGCCGCCATGCAGGCAGGTGATTTGGACGCAACTGTGTTCCAGGATGCAGCAGGCCAGGGCAAAGGTGCTCTCGAAGCTGCCATCGCTCTTGCCAGCGGCAAGGCTGTTGAGCAGAAGGTCTACATTCCCTTCCAGCTCGTGACACCTGAGAACATCGGAAACTTCCTCAAGAAGAACTAATCTTCTGGACCCGGGATACAGTGAGCGGCGCTTCGGTGCCGCTCATTTTTTTTTGGAGCGAAAAGAGCCCTCATCCGCCCCTCGACTTGATCGGGGGGTGGATGAGGGTTCGTTGGTGCAAAAACCAAACTCCAGCTTCACAATTCAATTCTTTCGGCTAGATTGAAGAACGTTCTGCGAAGGGGAGACCGACCGTGGCCAAAGAAAATCTGGGTGTTGGGGGCGTGGCCTTTGACACGTCGAAGCGGAAAGTACCCGCCGAATTCAATGTGCTTGGCGCTCTGGTTCTCCTCGTTTTGATTTTCGAAGTCCTGAACCGCATCAACGGCAGCAGCTTCCTTTTCAACATGCAAGATACAGGCGGGTTTTTCAACAAGGCGCGGCTTGACGTGATGATCCTGCAAGTGTCCATCACCGGCATCATCGCGCTCGGCGTCACACAAGTCATCATTCTTGGCGGCATCGACTTGTCGTCCGGCGCCATTGTTGGTGCTACGGCGATGATCACCATGAGTTTTGCGCAGACGGCCATCGTCAACGGCAATCCGAATCCGAAGGCCATATTCGGTCCGGCGTTCATGGATTTGCCGGTTTTGATTCCAATTATTGTGGGACTTTTATGCGGTCTGATTGCCGGAATGGTGAACGGCCTGCTCATTGCCTACACCAAAATCCCGCCCTTCATCGCCACACTTGGCATGATGGTTTCGATGCGCGGCGTTTCACAGTGGTGGTCGAACGGTAACCCCATTTCATTCCCTACGGAAAGCTACGGCAAGCTTGCCAATGGCAATGCGCTTGGCAGCATGACATTTGGCCTGCTCAACTGGGCGGGACAGAATCCGGCCGTAGTGTTCATCATTCTCGCCATCCTGTTCCAACTCATCATGAACTACACTGTTTATGGCACACGCACCTACGCCATCGGTTCCAACGAAGCGGCAGCTCGCATGTCAGGGATCAATGTCGACCGCCACAAGCTGCTGGTCTATGCCATTGCAGGCATCATGGCGGCCATTGCGACAATCCTGCTGACATCCAAGAATCTCACGGCGCAAGCCGGCATGGGCACGATGTACGAACTCGACGCCATCGCCATGGCGGTGATCGGTGGCGTTTCACTGTCAGGTGGACGCGGGTCCATCTTCAGCACTGTTCTGGGTGCGTTGATTTTTTCCGTTATCATTTCCGGTTTCACATCGATCGGGCTGGGTGCCTATTACCAACTCATGATCAAGGGTTTCATCATTGTACTGGCCGTGGTTCTCGATCAATGGCGGCAACGCCGCGCAGCGGCGAAGGGGTAACATGTCAGACGTTGTTCTCAAAACCGAAAGCCTCACCAAACATTATGGTGGTGTGCATGCCTTGCAAAACGCTGATTTTGAACTCCTGAAGGGTGAGCACGTCGCGATCATGGGCGACAATGGTGCGGGCAAGTCCACGTTCGTGAGGCAAATCACCGGCGTTGAGCAACCGACTGGCGGCAAGATGTTCTTCCACGGCAAGGAGATGAAATTCAAGGGGCCGCTGGATGCGCGCGAAGCCGGCATCGAAACCGTGTTCCAGACTTTGGCGCTGGCTGATGATCTTGACGTGCCCTCAAACCTGTTTCTGGGGCGCGAGAAATTTCGTTTCAAACTGGGACCATTTTCAATACTGGACCGCAAGGCGATGCGTGAAGATACGCGCAAAGCGCTGGAGCGGACGGGTGTGAAAATTCCAAACCTGTCGAACACCATCCGCAACATGTCTGGCGGGCAGCGGCAATGCGTGGCGATTGCGCGAACGGCAACATTCGCGTCCCGCCTGATCATCATGGATGAGCCGACAGCCGCGCTTGGTGTTGCCGAGACGGCGCAGGTGGAAAATATCGTTCGTACACTGAAGTCCAATGGCGAGCCCTTGATCCTGATCAGCCACAACATGCGGCAGGTATTTGACCTTGCGGATCGCATCATCGTGTTCCGGCGCGGGCGGATCGTGGCCAATCTCATCAAGAACAACACCAGCGGCGAAGAGGTGGTGCAGTACATCACCGGTGCGAAACAGGCGATGGAAGCTGTGGCGGCTTAGCCAGCTACACCTTCACCCACTTTGCAT
This sequence comes from Hyphomicrobiales bacterium, assembly GCA_043768765.1. GTDB lineage: Bacteria > Pseudomonadota > Alphaproteobacteria > Rhizobiales > Aestuariivirgaceae > Aestuariivirga. The sequence continues at coordinate 3,127 of JAYVKC010000037.1, forward strand.
TGCGCTTGGATGACTTCACACAAGCTTCGATGAAGGCCATGCCGTCGATGCCGTCCTGGATCCCGGGGAAGGTGACGTCTTTCGGTGGCTTCTTGCCGTCGCGGGCGGCGCGGATGGCTTTGGCGGTTTCCGAATAGATGTTGGCAAAGCCTTCGAGGTAGCCTTCGGGGTGACCGGAGGGAATGCGGGTCATGCGGGCGGCTGATGCGTTTGATCCGGCACCGCCACGGGTGATGAGGCGCTTGGGTTCGCCGAAGGGCGTGTACCAGAGATAATTTGGATCGGCCTGCGTCCACTCAAGTCCGCCCTTGGTGCCGTAGACTCGGATTTTCAGGCCGTTCTCGTGGCCGGGGGCGACCTGGCTGGCCCACAGCATGCCCTTTGCACCACCTTTAAATCGCAGCATGGCATTCACGTTGTCATCCAGCTTGCGGCCTTTGACGAAGGAGGTGAGGTCGCAGGAGAGTTGATCGAGGGTGAGGCCGGAGACATCGCACATCAACTGATAGGTGTGAGTGCCGATATCGCCGACGCAGCCGCCAGCGCCGGAGCGTTTGGGATCGGTGCGCCAGGCAGCTTGTTTCTGGCCGGTTTGTTCCAGTGCTGTGGTGAGCCAGTCTTGTGGATATTCGCCTTGCACGAGGCGGATGTCGCCGAGTGCACCTTCCGCCACCATCTGCTTGGCGTGGCGGATCATGGGGTAACCAGAGTAATTGTGGGTGAGGGCGAAGACGAGGTTCTTTTTCCTTTTGAGTAGCGCTTCGAGGGTTTTCGCTTCTTTGAGATTGAGTGCGAGGGGCTTGTCGCAGATCACGTGAATGCCGGCTTCGATGAAGGCTTTGGCCACAGGCACGTGCATGTGATTGGGTGTGACGATGGCGACGACGTCGATGCCATCGGCGCGACCTGCTTCGGCCTTGGCCATGGTTTTGAAGTCGGAGTAGATGCGGTCTGCGGCGAGGCCGAGTTCCTTGCCAGAGGCTTGGGCTTTCTTCGGGTCTGCTGAAAGCGCGCCTGCAACAAGTTCGTATTCGTCATCGATGCGTGATGCGATGCGGTGCACTGCGCCGATAAACGCGCCCTGACCGCCGCCGACCATGCCGAGGCGGAGTTTGCGGGATTTCCTTTCTGATGTGCCGGTGATTGCCATGTTGTGTTGTCTCCGATTCACTTTCCTTCTCCCCTTGCGGGAGAAGGTGGCGCGGTACGCGCCGGATGAGGGGATAGTGCAGCGAGTCTTGCTGCTGGAGTTCACTGCGCGGGACGGCCCCCTCATCCGTCTCGCGCTGACGCGCGATCCACCTTCTCCCGCAAGGGGAGTAGGAAGAATTCAGGAAAGCCCCAACATCCGCCGTGCCTGGCTGGTGTCGGTCTTGTCGCCTGCCGCGAAATCATCGAAGGCCTTTCCGGTGACTTCGATGAGGTGGCTGGCGATGAAGGGGGCTCCCTCAGCCGCACCTTGATCCGACGACTTGATGCAGCATTCCCATTCGAGCACGGCCCAGCCTTCATAGTTGTGTTGCGCGAGCTTTGAGAAGATCGCGCCAAAATCCACCTGACCATCACCCAGCGAGCGGAATCTTCCGGCGCGGTTGATCCAGTTCTGGAAGCCGGAATAGACGCCCTGGCGACCGGTTGGATTGAACTCGGCGTCCTTCACGTGATAGGCGAAGATGCGCTCGTGATAGATGTCGATGAAGTCGAGATAGTCGAGCTGTTGCAGCACGAAGTGTGATGGATCGTAGTTGATGCCGCAGCTTTCGTGATTGCCGGTTTCCTTGAGGAACATTTCGAAGGTGGTGCCATCGAAGGTGTCTTCGCCGGGGTGGAGTTCGAAGCCAACTTTCACGCCATTGTCTGCCATTGTGTTGAGCAGTGGCTTCCAGCGCTTGCCCAGTTCTTTGAAGGCTTCTTCAATGACACCGGGGGCGCGAGGTGGCCAGGGATAGAGAAACGGCCAGGCGAGTGCGCCGGTGAATGACACCTGCCGCGTGATGCCGAAATTCTTCGATGCTTTGGCTGCGAGCTTCACTTGCTCTTCGGCCCATTTGCGGCGGGCGTCGGGTTTGCTTTGCACTTCTTTGGGGGCGAAGCCATCGACGGCCTCGTCGTAGCAGGGATGGATGGCGACGAGGTGGCCCTGCAAATGGGTTGAGAGTTCGGTGATCTCGACGCCGTTTTCCTTCGCGACACCTTTCAGTTCATCGCAATAGGTTTTTGATTCGGCTGCTTTCTTCAGGTCGATGAAGCGGCCGTCCCAGGAGGGCAGTTGCACGCCCTTGTAGCCGAGGTCACCGGCCCACTTGGTTATCGATTTCCATGAGTTGAATGGTGCGACATCGCCTGCGAATTGAGCGAGGAAGATGGCGGGGCCTTTGATGTTGGTTGGCATTGGTGGTTCTCCGTGATGTTTGCGTCTCCCTGCCTTTAAGGGCGGGGTTGGGGGCGGGTGTCAGTCACATGTTCGGTGTTGTGCTTGTGGCTGACACCCACTCCCGGCCTCGCCCTCAAGGGCGAGGAGTATTAGAATCGATTGAGCAGTCCTTCGAGATATTCCTGCCGCCCGCTGACGGGCTGGGGTTCGATTTTGTCTTTATGGACGCGGGCGGCGATGGATTCGAGTGACGCGCCTTTTTCGAGCATCGCCATGTTCACCGGATCGCTCCATTTGGCGTAGCGCTTGTTCACCTCGGCATCGAGTTTACCGTCTTCGATGATCATGGCCGCGGCGAGGAGGCCGCGGGCGCAGGCGTCCATGGAGGCGACGTGGGCGTGCAGGATGTCATCGGGATCGAGGGACTGGCGGCGGATTTTAGCGTCGAAGTTCATGCCGCCCGTGGTGAAACCTCCGGCGCGCAGGACTTCGATCATCATCAGTGTCAGTTCGGGTACGTTCATGGCGAACTGGTCCGTGTCCCAGCCCACTTGATAACCGCCGCGATTGAGATCGAGTGAGCCGAAGATGCCGAGGGCTGAGGCCAGTGCGATTTCGTGTTCAAACGTGTGGCCAGCCAATATGGCGTGGTTTTGTTCGATGTTCATCTTCACATCGTTTTCGAGGCCGTAGGATTTCAGCAGTCCGTAGATGGTGGCGACATCGTAGTCGTATTGATGGGTTGACGGCTCCTTTGGTTTCGGTTCAATCAAGATAGGCCCCTTGAAGCCAATCTTGTGTTTGTAGTCGACGACGAGCGACAGGAAGCGGCCAGCCTGTTTCAGTTCGTGGCCGATCTTGGTGTTGATCAAGGATTCGTAGCCTTCGCGGCCGCCCCACATCACATAGTTTTCGCCGCCCAAGTCTTTCGTCACATCAAGGCAGTGTTTCACCTGCGCTGCGCAATAGGCGAAGACATCTGGATCGGGGTTGGTTGCGGCACCTGCCATGAAGCGGCGGTTGGAGAACATGTTGGCGGTGCCCCACAGAAGCTTTTTGTTGTGCTTCTGCATGTTCTTTTCCAGCACCTTCGCCATCTTGGTGACGTTGGCGTTGAACTCCTGAAGGGTCTTGCCTTCGGGGGCGATGTCGAGATCGTGGAAAGTGTAGAAATCGATGTCGAGGAGACGCAGCGTCTCGAACATGACTTCGGCCTTGCGCTCCGCCGCTGCCATCGGATCGGCCATGTGGTGCCAGTCGCGCATGAAGGTTTCGCCACCGAACGGATCACCGCCGGGCCAGACGGTGGTGTGCCACCAGCAGACAGCAAAGCGAAGGTGGTCGCGCATGGTTTTGCCGAGGATTTTTTGATCGGGGTTGTAATGGCGGAAGGCGAGGTCGCTGGTGGAGGAAGGGCCTTCGAATTTAATGGGGGATTCCAAAGTGTAGAACTTCATTTTAGTTCCTTTATCGCAGGATAGATTTTGGTGTAGCGCTGATACTGTGCATCGTAGGCGGGTTTGATTTTCCTGTCGGGATCTATGGTTTTCGCGACCTTGGGTTTGGTGAGCACGCGTTTGTAATTCTCACCCGTGGCGGCGAGGATGCCGAGGCGTGCCGCACCGAATGCGCCGCCGACGTCACCAGCGGCGGGCAAATCGATTGGCACGCCCAGAACCGTTGCTATGATTTTCAACCAGAGTTCGGATTTGGTGCCGCCGCCAACGGCCATGATGCGCTTGATTTTCGAGCCGCCAGTTTCGAGAGCTTCGAGTGAATCGCGCAAGGCGAAGGCGAGTGAGTCCATGACGGCGTGGGTCATGACCTTGCGATCGGTCTCGTGGCCCAAGCCCATCATGAGGCCACGCACCTGGGCGTCGCCGACGGGGGTGCGCTCGCCGGAGAGATAAGGCAAGAACAGTGCGGATGATGGTCCGTCCACTGATTTTCCGAGTACGGATGATAATTTTGGCGCAGATTCTTGCAGCACGCCCGCGAGCCATTCAAGTGACGCGGTTGCGGACAGGATGACGCCCATCTGGTGCCAGGTGTTGGGCACGGCATGACAGAAGGCGTGCACCATGCGATCAGCATTGGGGCTGAACTTGTCGTTGGAGACGAACATCACGCCTGATGTGCCGATGGATACGAAGGCAGCGCCATCATCGACGGCACCAATGCCACAGGCTGATGCTGCGTTGTCTCCACCGCCACCGGCAACGACTGGCTTTTTCGGCATGCCCCAGACTTTGGAGACAGCGTCGGTGAGGCGACCTGTCGGTTCCGAGCCTTCATACAGTTTTGGCATCTGGTCGCGGCGCATGAAGCTGGCATCGAGCAGTGTGTCGGACCAGCGGCGCATTGCAATGTCAAGCCAGTAGGTGCCGGCGCTGTCGGACATGTCGGAGGCATAGTCACCAGTCATGCGGAAACGCACATAATCCTTGGGTAGCAACACCATGCGCACTTTGTCGAAGATGCGGGGTTCGTGCTTTTTCACCCAGAGAAGTTTCGGTGCGGTGTATCCTGCCAGCGGCACATTGCCCGACAGTGACACCGCACCTGGCTCGCGCTTAACGATGTCATTGCACTCGGCAAACGAGCGTGCGTCGTTCCACAAAATGCAGGGCCGCAAGACTTTTCCACCGCGATCCAGAAGTGTTGCACCATGCTGCTGGCCGGACAGGCCGATGCCTTCGACAGAAGCGATTGCCTTGGGTTTGGTTTTACGCAGCGTGGCGATGACAACGTTGGCGGCTTTCCACCAGTCTTCCGGGTTCTGCTCGGACCAACCGGAATGGGGCCGGGACACTTTCAATGGTGAAGATGCGGTGGCAATGATTTTCTGCTTGCCATCTACCAACACGCCCTTCACCGACGACGTGCCAAAATCGAGTCCCAGATACATTTCCACTTTCCCTACTGAATGGAACCAGCGCCGCAACGGCTTGATCCCACTCCTGTCTTTCCAGACTGTTTACCAACTTTCCCGTGCGCTCCAAGGGGGTTGTCAGTTGGTGGCACTCTTTCTCCGTCGATCCATGCAGACTTTTCATGTGTATTGCGTGGCACGGAGCTGTGGGGGTATAGGAGGGCATGGAAACGTCAGTCGCCAATCGAGATCTCCTGCGTGCGGCGGATATGCGGCCAACGCAGCAACGGCTGGCTTTAATGCAGTTGCTGTTTGGGGCCGGTAACCGCCATGTGTGTGCCGAGCAGTTGCATGCGGAGGCTGTCCGCGCTGGCGTGGCCGTGTCACTCGCCACAGTTTACAACACCTTGAACCAACTGAAAACCGCCGGGCTTTTGCGCGAAATTGCGATGGAAAGCGAGCGCAGTTACTTCGACACCAACACCTCTGACCACTTCCATTTTTTTGACGAAGCCACAGGGCAGTTGATGGATATCGACGCAGGGCAATTGCGGGTTGTGGGTTTACCAAACTTGCCACGCGGCAAGGTGCTGGATCGCATTGATGTCATTGTTCGGTTACGTTAAAAACCTATACTAATCAATGATTTCCCCTGGATAGACGCCCCATAGGCGGGCTTGGGAAACATACCCCGCAAAACCTTGGGCCTCGAACTCACACCATGTGCCATCGCATGCATCAACGAAACCGGTCACCCCTGATTTCAGTTGGGCCATAACATTTGACCGGGTATCTGGGGATTTCGTCAGGGGTGCACCTGCGGCATGGCCATAGGTCATGACGATGGCGGATCTTTTGCCACTCAACATTTGCTGCAAAATCCAACCTTCCGCGCCTTCGCTGTCGCGAATTTTGCGCCAGTTTTCGTATTCCGCCACGATTTCAACCGGCAGACCCTTGCGGTGAAAAATCCATGCCACGTCGTGGGTGCTTGAAGGACCTTTACGGACATTGACCTTGTCACTCTTGAGACTCACAAAACGGGGCAGTGCCAGTCCCGATGGGCCCATTTGAACGGCTAATGGTGACGTTGAAGCGGTTATCTCTCCCGTGCCGGTTTCATCAATTTCTTTATTTTTTTCATATAGATATGCACCGACGACCAGCAGTGCTGCCGCAACGGCGAAGCCGCCTGAACGGCGCGTGGCTGCAGGGGCGGGTGGCACGATTTTTCTGTTTCCTGTTGCAGGGGCGGGGCGGCAATGATTAGAGAGGCGGCACAGTTAAGAAGTCGTCAATACGGGACAATTCATGGCGCAGCGCAAGCCACTTGTGATCATTACTCGAAAACTGCCCAATATCGTTGAAACCCGAATGATGGAACTTTTTCAAACACGGCTCAACGAAAGTGATGTGCCGTTGACGCGGGAGGCGTTGGCCGACGCACTCAAACGTGCGGATGTGCTGGTTCCTTCGGTTACCGACAAGATTGACAATGTGTTGCTGGAACAAGCCGGGGAGCAATTAAAGCTCATTGCGAATTTTGGAAATGGCGTTGACAACATTGATGTGGAGGCTGCCGCCGCCAAGGGCATTACGGTGACGAACACACCCGGTGTTTTGACTGAAGACACGGCTGACATGACCATGGCACTGATCCTCGCTGTTGCCAGGCGATTGGTGGAGGGGACGCGCGTCATGGTTCGTGAAGGCGAATGGAACGGGTGGTCACCCACATGGATGCTCGGCAAACGCATCCACGGGATGCGGCTGGGCATCATTGGCATGGGCCGGATCGGTTCGGCACTAGCGCGGCGTGCCAAGGCCTTTGGCATGCAGATCCACTATCACAACCGCAAACCAGTTCTGCCTGCTGTCGAGGCCGGGCTTGAGGCCACGTATTGGGAAAGCCTTGACCAAATGCTGGCGCGGGTTGATGTCGTATCGGTCAATTGCCCCCACACACCTGCAACCTATCATCTGCTTTCAGCACGACGGCTGAAACTGCTGAAGCGGGACGCTATCCTCGTGAACACGGCGCGGGGTGTGATCATTGATGAAGAGGCGCTATTGCGGCAACTTGATGCTGGGGCTTTGTTCGGGGCGGGGCTGGATGTGTTTGAACATGAACCGTCCGTCAATCCACGGTTGTTGAAAAGTGACAAGGTGGTGTTGTTGCCGCACATGGGTTCTGCCACGCTCGAAAGCCGCATCGACATGGGTGAGAAGGTGATCGTCAACATCAAAAGCTGGTGTGACGGACATAACCCCCCGGACCGGGTGTTACCGGCTACCCTATAACGGCTTGCGGGCCTGCGCATTTGCGTTAAGGTCTGATCAGCGTTGTGATTGTGGGGATGGTACCAATGCTGGACAAAGTGTTCAGGGAAGTTTTTGCCGACAAGGACGATCTTGAAATCACCAGGTCGGGGGATGAATTTCTAAAAGTTTCTTGCAAACTCTTTGGTGTCGACAATCTGGCCTATCTTGGGGTCAATATGCCGGTCAGCAATGTGCGCAACTACTATGTTCACAACACCTACTCCAAGGATTGGGCGATGCGGTATGAATCGCAAGACTATGTTGCGATTGATCCCATTGTCAGGCGGGGAATGACGTCCATGTTGCCGATCGACTGGCGCGGTCTCGACAAGCTTGGACCGCAGCAGAAAAAGTTTTTTGGTGAGGCCAATGAGTTTGGCATCGGCGGCCAGGGCATGACCTTTCCGGTGCATGGGCTTTACGGAGAGACTGCCGTTTTCAGTGTCAGTGCCTCGCTCAAGGACGCTGACTGGCAGGAGTTTCGCCGCACCCATCTCAAGGACATGCGCATTATCGCTGATTTCTTCCATCAACGCGTGCTCAATTCCCTGATGGGGCACCAGCAACAAGCCGTGGCCAATGCTTTGACCCAGCGCGAAATCGAGTGTTTGCACTGGAGTGCACAAGGAAAGACCTATGAGGATATTGGTTCCATCCTCAAAGTCACTCCCCGCACCATCAGGTTTTTCCTGGAAAGTGCGCGCCACAAACTCGGAAGCCTGAATACCACACATGCCGTCGTGATGGCGGTGTCGAGGGGCCTGATTTAGAGATTATCGTCCATCTGCCGACTACAACTTGTCTCCCGTGCAGCGCGTGGGACGGCGTTCATACTGCTATAAATAGCAGTAGGCAGACGCCTCAGGACTCATATCATCAGCCTTGTCCGCGACCGGGGGGTATCATGATCAGAGTCATAGATGGTTTGTACAAGTCGGATTTCCAAAACGAAGTCGACCAGATGTTCAGGTTGCGCAAGCGCGTGTTTCTTGAGCGGTTAAACTGGGACGTGAAAATCCGGGGCGATTTCGAGATTGATGAATTCGACGACCTGAACCCACTCTATGTGCTGTCTGTGAATGAACGGACAAACCAGGTTGTCGGGAGCTTGCGATTGCTCCCGACAACCGGCCCCAACATGTTGGCGGACGTCTTCAGCGATCTCCTGCCGGAAGGACAACTCATCCGCAATCCAACCATATGGGAAAGCAGCCGTTACTGCGTTGACACCCAGCTGGCTGAGCAGTGGGGTGAACACGGTGTGCACCGGGCAAGTGCGGAACTGCTTATCGCGCTGTGTGAAATTGGCATGCACGTTGGACTGACTTTTATTGTCACGGTGATCGACTTGCGGATGGAGCGCATCTTGCGCCGTCTCAATTGCGCCGGTGACCGCATTGGCGAACCACGGCGCTACGGCAGCGTTACTGCAATCGCCGGACTTTGGGAGACGTCTGATGAGATGCTGCAGCAGCTGCGAAGCAACTCTGGCATTGTGGAAAGCGTCCTCCATCCCACGGCCTATGACGCCTTGAGAAAAGCAGCCTAACAACCACTGCGACGAAAAGAAGCCACCGCGGGATGACCATTTTTTCAACGACCCCATTTGCCGGTCAACGACCGGGCACATCCGGTTTGCGCAAGAAAGTCAGCGTGTTTGCGCAACCACATTACACCGAGAACTATCTGCAAGCCGTGTTTGAAAGTCTTCCCGCGCATGACAACAATGTTCTCATTGTCGGATGTGATGGCCGGTACCACTGTGATGTTGTGATTGGGTTGGTGCTGCGCATGGCTGCGGCAAATGGCATCGAGCGATGTATTGTTGGTCTCAATGGCTGGCTATCAACGCCTGCAGCTTCCCATCTTGTACGCACAAACAATGCCCGGGGCGCAATCATACTTACGGCCAGCCACAATCCAGGGGGTGCCACGGGGGATTTTGGCATCAAGCTGAATCTGAGCAATGGCGGACCTGCACCACAAGACATTACCGAGCGAATATACCTACGCACACAGAACATTGAGAAGTTTTCGATTTCGGATTCAGTCGCGCCGCGATTTGATGCTGTTGGAATTTCCATGCTTGAAACCATGGTTGTCGAAACTGTCGATGCCGTGCACGCCTATGTGTCGCTGATGCAAAGCATTTTCGACTTTGATCAAATTTCGTCGTTGGCCAAATCCGGGTTCAGACTGACCTTTGATGGCATGAATGGTGTCAGTGGTCCCTATGCTGAAACCCTGTTTGTGAAGGCATTGGGTTTTCCGGACGACTCCGTCATCGGCAAAGTGCCATTGCCGGATTTTGGCGGTCTCAATCCGGATCCCAATCCCGTCCATGCCCAACGCCTTTTTTCTTCAATGATGCGCCAGACCGGCGCAGATTTTGGTGCAGCATCTGACAGTGATGGCGACCGGCACATGATCATGGGGCAGGGATTTTATGTCACGCCGTCGGATTCCCTTGCGATTATGGCGCAGCACATGCATTTGGCACCGGGATATGCGGGTGGAATTTCGGGTGTGGCGCGCTCGCTGGGCACGAGTTCAGCGGTTGACCGGGTGGCCCGAAAACTTCGCATTCCGTGTTTTGAAACGCCAACGGGATGGCGTTACTTTGGCAACCTGCTTGACGCAGGACTGATCACCTTGTGTGGAGAAGAAAGTTCTGGTGCAAGTTCAAACCACATTCGTGAAAAAGACGGATTGTGGGCCATATTGCTGTGGTTGAACATCCTTGCCGTGAAGCGAATTCCGGTGGCTGAAATCGTTGGGCAACAATGGAAACAATTTGGGCGGACTTATTACGAACGGCGAGACTATGAAGAAGTGGATGAGGGTGCGTGCGCCACCATGCTGGACAAGTTGCGCAGCCGCCTCAACAGGATTTCCGGGCGCGGAACGGTGCTGGGTGCCGTCACACTTGCGGACGATTTTACCTACCAGGACGTTGTCGATGGAACAGTGTCAAGCCGCCAGGGAATTCGGTTTTGTTTTGAAGCGGGGGGACGGGTTGTTTTGAGGCTTTCGGGTACCGGAACGACGGGTGCCACACTTCGTGTTTATGGGGAGCGCCACGATCCGGTGAATTTTACAAGGCCGGTTGCAGAATTTCTTGAACCAGTATTTGACCTGGTTGACCAGATTGCCGGGGTTTCGGTATTCACCAAGCGTTATGAACCAACTTTGGTGACCTAGTTTTCACGACAATATGAACGGAGAGAGGCGATCTGCGATATCAACCTGGCCTTGCGTTCCCTATAAGCCGACCATGCTTGACCGATTTGCTTTGACCATCACAAAACCGGCGTTGGACAGTGCCGCAAGTTTTCTGGCCAAACGGGGTGTTACTGCCGACCAGCTGTCAATCGGCGGATTTGGTTTCGGGATGCTCGCGGTCATGGGGATTGCTCTTGGCTATTCGCTTTTCGCTGTGTTCCCGCTCTTGATCAATCGTGCCTGTGACGGCCTCGATGGTGCAGTGGCGCGGCTTTCGCCGCCATCGGACCGCGGAGTGTTTCTTGATATTACTTTAGACTTCCTGTTTTACGCCGGCGTTCCATTGGCGTTTGCGTTCTGTGATCCTGCACGCAATGCCCTGGCGGCAGCGGCATTGCTCGCCGCATTCATTGGGACGGGGGTGAGCTTTCTGGCTTATGCAATCGTTGCAGAGAAGCGGGGAAAAGAAAAAACGTACTATCCCAACAAGGCCTTTTACTATCTTGGCGGCCTGACAGAGGGGACCGAGACCATTGTCTGTTTTGTGTTGATGTGTCTGTGGCCAGCCTGGTTTTCGGTGATCGCTTTGGTTTACGCAGGAATGTGCCTTGTTACGACGGCGTATCGCCTCTTTGCGGGATGGAGGGACTTCGGATCCGGGCGGGCATAGCGCACGATGAGCCTACTCACCCAACGCGAGATCAAGGCTGGTATTTGCTGTTCCCTTGTCCTAGGTAATAGGGCTCGAAAAGGACCTTGACCCATGGCCATGTCTGCCCAGGAGATTGAACGTTTTATCAAAGATGGCTTGCCAGACGCGCAAGTGGAAATCCGTGATCTGGCGGGAGACGGCAACCACTATTCTGCCAATGTCATATCCGCAAGCTTCAAGGGCAAGAACCGGGTGCAGCAACACCAGATGGTCTACGCCGCGCTCAAAGGGAACATGGGTGGAGAATTGCACGCGCTGGCACTGCAAACGAGTGTGCCGGAGGAATAACGCAGATGCTCCCAATCCGGTTTGCAGTTTCCTCGTGTTTCATCAACAGTGAGAACCAAAAATGACTGATACAAAATCCACCATTGATACCCTCGTCAAGTCGAACGACGTTGTGCTTTTCATGAAAGGCACTGTCGACATGCCGCAGTGCGGGTTCTCGGGACGCTCGATACAGATACTCAATCATCTTGGTGTTGCGTTCAAGGATGTCAACGTGCTGGCAGATGACGCCATTCGCCAAGGCATCAAGGACTACACCAACTGGCCCACCATTCCGCAACTCTATGTCAAGGGAGAGTTTGTAGGAGGTGCTGACATCATGATGGAAATGTACCAGTCGGGAGAGTTGGCGGCGATGATGAAAGAAAAAGGGATCAGCACGTGACGCTGACACTATTCGCGACGAAAAACTCATGTTCACTGGCTACACATATTGCGCTGGAAGAAGCAGGTGCCACTTATACGCTGCACAAGATCGACACAGCAGGTGGTGAACAGCGCACACCCGCTTACCTGAAAATCAATGCCAAGGGCCGGGTGCCCGCACTTGCCACGGAGCAGGGCGTTCTCACTGAAAACGTGGCATTGCTGCAGTATGTAGCGCAATCCTATCCGCAGGCCAACCTGGTTCCGCAGGATGCATTTGCCTTGGCAAAGATGAACGCATTCAACAGTTACCTGTCATCGACAGTGCATGTGAATCATGCGCACAAGATGCGCGGTACCCGGTGGACAGATGACGCGGCCGCGGTTGAATCCATGAAGGCCAAAGTGCCCGAAACCATGACAGGCTGTGCGGCACTCATTGAGGCCGAGTTTCTGCAAGGTCCCTGGGTAATGGGCGAACAGTTCACTGTTGCCGATGGCTATCTGTTGACCATTACTGAATGGTTTGATGGTGATGGGGTTGACCTTTCCAAATTTCCCAAGATTGAAGCACACCGTTCCGCGATGATGAAGCGCCCAGCCGTGCAACGCGTGTTGGCGATGCTGCAATAGGCTCATGGCAGGAATTGTAAGAGAAGCCCTTGCGGGTGCGGTGCTGTCGATTGACCTTGACGCGTTGAAATCAAACTATTCCTTGCTCGCCAAAAAAGCAGACCGGGCCGAATGCGGTGCCGCGATCAAGGGTGATGCCTATGGTGTTGGCATGGCGCGTGCTTCGCGTGCGTTGTGGTCTGCCGGATGCCGCAGTTTTTTTGTGGCGCGTCCGCGCGAGGGGCAGGATTTGCGTGGGTTTCTGCCGGAAGCAAAAATCTATGTGCTGGATGGATTGTACATTGGACAAGCCGCGTTTTATCTAAAGTATGAACTCATTCCGGCATTGGTTTCCATGGACCAATTGGAAGAGTGGTCGAAGGTGGGGAAGGGCCGTCCTTGCGCGCTGCACTTCGATACGGGAATAAACCGCTTGGGACTGACGATTGAAAGTGCAAATGCCATTGCGGCGGACACGAAGCAGAGGAAGAAACTGAACTTGGCCTTGATCATGAGTCATCTTGCATGTTCAGACGTGCCGACAAGCGCGTTCAACCGTGTGCAGTTGCAACGGTTCATGGCCATACGCAAACTGTTTCCCGCTGTTCCTGCAAGTTTTGCCAACTCATCGGGTATTTTTTTGGGCAGGGACTATCATTTTGACCAGGTAAGGCCCGGTGTGGCGCTGTATGGTGGCAATCCGCTGCTGCCAAAAATCAATCCCATGAAGCCGGTGGTCACACTCGCCGCCACGGTATTGCAGGTGCGCGAGGTGAAGAAGGACGAATGTGTCGGGTATTCCGCGACATGGAAAGCGAAGCAGAACAGCCGCATAGCCATTCTTGGTGCCGGGTATCGCGATGGTATTCCACGCAAGCTGTCATCATCACAGCGCAAGGAGCCGGCACAGGTTTGGCTGGCCGGACAGAGGTTCCCGGTTGTGGGCCGGGTTTCCATGGACATGATGTGCGTGGACGTGACTGCGGCCAAACGCATGGTGAAATCTGGCATGCATGCGGAGTTGTTTGGGCGGCACATCAATGTTGATGAAGTGGCAAGCTGGGCGGACACAATATCCTACGAGTTGCTTACGCATCTGGGGAGCCGCTATGCACGTGATTATACCGGATTCGAATCATAGGACCGATGGCCATGTCGGGAACTCCCATTTTGCCGCGCATCACTGACATGGTTTTCCAGGTTTTGGCTGCCGTTGGACGCCTGGCGATAGCCGCGTTCGAGGAAGTTGGGCGCATTTCGCTTTTTGCCAAGGACGCGATACTTGTGGGTTTGTCGCCACGTTATTACGTGAACCAGATCGCCAAGCAGTTTTTCCGCATCGGATATACCTCGCTGCCAGTCGTGGCATTGACGGCATTTTTTACTGGTGGCGCACTGGCATTGCAAATTTACCAAGGATCTGCCGCGGCAACTGCCGCGACGTTGGTTCCCAACATTGTTGCTCTTGCGATGACGCGCGAACTTGGTCCGGTGCTGGCAGGGTTGATGATTTCGGGCCGTGTTGGTGCATCCATCGCGGCAGAGTTGGGCACCATGCGGGTAACGGAGCAAATAGACGCGCTGACAACCCTTTCTACCAATCCGCTAAAGTATCTGGTGGGGCCACGGTTTCTCGCTGCCATGGTATCGCTACCGTTGTTGGTGGCCATAGGCGATACGATTGGCATCATGGGTGGGTATGTTGTTGGAACCCGTTCGTTGGACATCAATGGCGCTGTCTATCTCAAGGCCACCGCAGACTATCTCCAATGGGACGACATCTGGTCCGGACTCATCAAGGCTGCGGTATTTGGATTCATCGTTGCACTGATGGGATGCTATCACGGGTTTCACTCCAAAGGGGGCGCTGCGGGTGTTGGCCGTGCAACTACAAACGCTGTTGTTTCTTCTGCGATTTTGATCCTTGCCGCCAATTTTGTGCTCACGTCTTTGCTGTTTTCGGGGACGTGATGGCACACATCGAACTGCACCATGTGCTCAAGGCGTTTGGCAAAAAACCGGTGCTCAACGGACTTTCCATTTCAGTCAACAAGGGACGTTCGCTTGTTGTCATCGGCGGGTCGGGGACGGGAAAGTCTGTGATGCTGAAGTGCATACTGGGTCTGCTCAGACCAGACAGTGGCGAAATCCGTGTTGCGGGTGAAAATGTTGTCGGACTTTCCGGAAAAGCGCGGGAAGACTACCTGCGCCGCTTTGGCATGTTGTTCCAGGGAGCCGCCTTGTTTGATTCACTCACGGTGTGGGAGAATGTGGCGTTCGGCCTGACCCATGGCAGGGACGTGGCTGTTTCCACGGCCAAAGACATTGCAATCGAAAAGTTGGCGCAAGTGGGTTTGGCATCGGATGTCGGTTTGCTTTTTCCGGCAGAACTTTCGGGCGGCATGCAAAAACGTGTGGCGCTGGCGCGCGCGATTGCCACTGATCCGGAAATCATTTTTTTTGATGAACCGACAACCGGTCTCGATCCGATCATGGCGGATGTGATCAACAGTCTCATTGTCGACTGCGTGAAACGGCTTGGTGCCACAACCATCTCCATAACCCATGACATGGCGTCAGCGCGCAAGATTGCTGATGACATTGCGATGATCCACAAGGGCGAGATCATCTGGCGCGGGGAAGCCAACCAGGTCAACCGCAGCGGCAATCCGCATGTCGAGCAATTTATCAACGGCAGGGCAGAAGGCCCCATACAAATGGATGTGCTGCGGCCTTAGGGTGGCGGCGCAAATACTGCCCATAAAAAAGGGCCACACATTGTGTGGCCCTTCCGTGAGGTTTGTGGTGGGAAGCCGCCGGTCTTGACCGGTCCGAACCCAGGATCAGCGCAGAGACTGCTCTCCGCTGGCTGCAATCCGCGTTAGGGTTCCCACTTTCACAGTAAGCTCACTCGACATCGGATCACCTCCTTTCAATTGTTAAAGACCTCCGTATTGTGGGGTCGTCAGACTGCGGCGTCAAGGCGGCAGATTGGCAGCGGTTTCGCCACATTCAGTATTGTGTTCTATTTATGTTCCAGATACAAGATGGGGAATGTCCAAGTCCAATCCCAATTTTGTGTGTCAGTCCTGCGGCGCTGTTCATGCCCGATGGTCGGGGCGATGTGATTCATGCGGTACGTGGAATTCCATTGTGGCGGAAGCGACCGAGGCTCCGGCATCCGGTGCCAAAGGCAAGGCGTTGCCCCGGGGGCGGCCGTCAAAACTGGTTGGCCTCAAGGGTGACATGGCAGCACCGCCGCGTATCGAGACCGGAATTACCGAACTCGACCGCGTGGCAGGGGGCGGATTTGTTCCAGGTTCTGCGGTGTTGATTGGTGGTGACCCAGGAATTGGCAAGTCCACACTTCTGCTGCAGGCCCTGGCTTCGCTGGCGCGGCAAGGACAACGGGTTGTCTATGTGTCTGGTGAAGAAGCAATTGCGCAAGTCCGGTTGCGGGCGGCGCGTCTTGGTCTTGAAGATTCACCAGTTTTGCTGGCGGCGGAAACCAATACCTCTGACATCATTGCCACACTTCAGGAAGACGCTATTCCAGCCATCGTTGTCATCGATTCTATCCAGACACTTTGGTCTCCGGTGATAGATGCGGCACCTGGCACTGTGTCGCAATTGAAGGCTGGTTCTGAGGCATTGGTACGGTTCGCCAAGCAAAAGGGTGCCTGTATGCTGCTGGTTGGGCATGTCACCAAGGATGGCCAGATTGCAGGGCCAAAGGTTGTCGAGCATTTGGTGGATGCAGTACTTTATTTTGAGGGTGACCGTGGTCACCAATTCCGCATTTTGCGTGCGGTGAAGAACCGGTTTGGGCCGACAGATGAAATCGGCGTTTTCGAAATGTCCGATGGCGGATTGCGGGAAGTCACCAATCCGTCTCGGCTGTTCATGGGGTCGTCCGAACGGCCTTCTCCGGGTACAGCTATCTTTGCCGGTGTGGAAGGCACGCGGCCCTTGCTCGTGGAAATACAGGCTTTGGTGTCACCATCTCCACTCGGCAACCCGCGTCGGACGGCGGTTGGATGGGATTCAAATCGCCTGGCCATGATCCTTGCGGTGTTGGAGGCACGGGCAGGGGTGACATTGAGTCAGCATGATGTCTATCTCAATGTTGCTGGCGGATTGCGGTTGAAAGAACCCGCAGCAGATCTTGCGGTGGCGGCGGCCCTGTTGTCGTCATTGTCCGATACCGTCATTCCGCATGGAACCGCCATTTTTGGCGAAATTGCGTTGTCTGGAAACATCAGGCCAGTCAGCCAAAGCGAGGCACGGTTAAAGGAAGCGCAAAAACTGGGACTTGAAGACGCTGTCATCGCCGATAATGGTGAAGTGCAAACGTTGAATGGTTTGAAAATCAAGCAGATGGCGACGGTTGCTGATCTCGTGGCATGGGTCGCTTCGCGGGCCAAAGGATTGCGCAGAATCGCCTAGTACAGGATGCGTTTCGTGCCTATAAGGAGCGTCTAAAAAGGCGTCCAGGGGACGCACATGGGACACAGGGCAGACCATGCCATTTCAGTTACTCGACCTATTGCTTGTCGGCATCATGCTGATTTCGGGACTTCTTGCTTTGATGCGCGGATTCACGCGGGAAGTGCTCACGCTGGTGGCGTGGGGACTTTCATTTTTGGCGGCATATTATGTTTTCCTGCACAAGACCATGTATGACATTGCCTTGCAGTATATCGGCAATGAAACAGCCGCCTTGATTGCGATTTGTGCGGTAGCCTTCATCATTACCCTCATCATTGTGTCAATCATCAGCGTGAAAATATCCGATGCCGTCACCTTTTCCGCAGTGGGTGCTGTGGACCGTTCGCTTGGTTTCCTGTTTGGTTTGGGGCGGGGACTGGTGCTGGTGTCGATTGCCTATCTGTTTTATGGCTGGCTCAACAGCGAACGCCAGGAAGATTGGATCCGAAATGCGCAAACCCTGCCTCTCATCAAGGGTACGGGGAGCGTCATTGTATCGGCAGTGTCATCATTCGCACCGGATATTGCTGACACCTTGCGCAATACGGCCCTGAGCAATGCGCCGCAGGTGCCTGCTGCGGTGCCGGACGACGCAACCGGGCAGCAAGGCTATTCAAACGGTGATTCAAAAGGTCTCGATAACCTGGTTGAGGGCAGCAGCGGTCAAGGAAGCGGCCAATGAGGCCCATTGAAGATGATGAATTTGATTGGGATGGAGACACGGTGCGGGAAGAATGCGGCGTGTTTGGCATTTTCGGGCACCCGGATGCTGCCGCACTGACTGCCCTGGGGCTGCACGCCTTGCAACATCGCGGGCAGGAAGCTGCGGGCATCGTTTCGTTCAATGAGGGTCGTTTCCATGCGGAACGGCGCATGGGTCTCGTGGGTGACCATTTTTCGTCAGGCAAAGTCATCGACCGGTTGAAAGGCCAAAATGCGCTTGGTCACGTCCGTTATTCCACCACGGGTGAAACCATTTTGCGCAATGTGCAACCGCTCTTTGCCGAACTGGCGACCGGTGGATTGGCTGTGGCACACAATGGCAATCTTACAAATGGCCTGACACTGCGCCGGAATCTCATTGCACAAGGTGCGATTTGCCACACGACATCCGATACTGAAGTCATCTTGCATCTGGTTGCCCGTTCCTCGCGCGGTAAGCTAATGGACCGCTATATCGAGGCGCTGCGGCAACTGGAAGGTGCTTATGCGCTGGTCAGTTTGAGCAACAAGAAACTCATTGGCGCGCGTGATCCGCTCGGCATCCGACCATTGATCCTTGGAAAACTCAACGACGCCTTCATTCTTTGTTCGGAGACCTGTGCCCTAGACATTATTGGTGCCACTTTCGTGCGCGAGATCGAAAATGGTGAAGTCGTCGTGATTTCGGAATCAGGCATAGAAAGTCATTGGCCATTTCCACGTCAACCGGCGCGCCCGTGCATTTTTGAGTATATTTACTTCTCGCGACCGGATTCAGTTCTGGGCGGCCGCTCGGTTTATGATGTCCGCAAAAAAATGGGCCATGAACTTGCCGCAGAAGCGCCAGCCGATGTTGACGTCATTGTGCCCATCCCCGACTCTGGTGTTCCAGCAGCCATTGGCTTTGCTCAAGCACTCGGTGTACCGTTTGAACTTGGCATCATCCGCAATCACTATGTTGGCCGCACTTTCATCGAGCCAACCCAACACATCCGCTCACTTGGCGTGAAACTGAAACACAATGCCAACCGCACTGTCGTCAAAGGCAAACGCATCGTGCTGGTGGATGACTCAATTGTGCGCGGCACCACATCGGTGAAAATCGTAAAGATGATGTATGAAGCGGGAGCGCGCGAAGTACATATGCGCATTGCGAGCCCACCTATCAAGTATCCGGATTTCTACGGCATCGACACACCCGAGGAGAAATACCTGCTTGCCGCAAACCACACTTTGGAAGAGATGCGCACGTTTATTGGTGTGGACAGCCTAGCCTTCATCTCGGTGGATGGTGTGTATCGCGCTGCGGGTTTCCCGGGCCGCAACAACGCGCAGCCGCAGTTTACCGATCACTGCTTCACTGGCGAATACCCAACACGCCTCACTGACATCATCGGCGAGAGTGCCAAGCAGCAGCTGTCGTTGCTGGCTGAAGCAGGTTGACTTGGCTGGCTTGCTTTCCGGAAAAATAGCGCTGGTAACGGGCGCTTCTCGCGGATTGGGTCATGCGACAGCCCGGCACCTGGCGCGCGAAGGTGCGCACGTCGTGGCAATAGCGCGAACCCAGGGCGGATTGGAGGAATTGGATGATGCTATCAGGTCAGAAGGTGATTCTGCAACGCTTGTCCCGATGGACATCAGGGACTCCGAAGCCATTGACCGTCTGGGGGCGTCAATCTTCGAGCGCTGGAAAAAACTCGATATTCTGATTGGCAATGCAGGCACACTGGGAAAGTTGACGCCGTTGGCCCATCTTGAGGTCAAAACCTGGGATGACGCGATGGGGATCAATCTCACGGCCAATTTCAGGCTTATCAGATCAATGGATTCCCTGTTACGCGCAGCCAACCATGGACGAGTTGTGTTCGTTACTTCTGGAATGGCGCAAAAGTGCTGGGCCTATTGGGGCGCATACTCAGTTGGAAAAGCGGCGCTTGAAGCGTTGGTCAAGACATATGCAGCGGAGGTTGCAACTTCAAACGTCCGGGTCAATTGCTTTAGTCCTGGGCCTACGCGAACCAACATGCGAGCCAAGGCGATGCCGGGTGAGGATCCGAAAACACTGCCCACAGCCGATGATGTGGCGGCGCAGATTCTGCCTATGTGTGCCGACACGTTTGTCGACAATGGTGGCGTTTGGAAGTACGCGCCCGAAGGGTTGTTCAAACTGGCATAAAAGTAGTCGTTTCTCAGCGCTCTGCATGTTGCTTGCTTTGCGGATTTCGCCCAACTATACAGCGCTCATCCGCGTCAACAGTGGGTGGTTAGCTCAGCGGTAGAGCACTACCTTGACATGGTAGGGGTCACAGGTTCGATCCCTGTACCACCCACCATTTTCCCTCAATATTAACAATATTTTAGAGGCGTTTTTGCTGATGCGAAGTCGTCTGGCGATGAGCGCATCGAGCTTCGCAATCATGATTGACGAAGCCTGGTTTACTTCGCGCAAGAATTCTGGGTTGCATAACGCGTATCAGGACGATGCATCACTCTTGCCGTGACCCAACCAGATACTTCTTTGCTCGCGGCCAACTTGGACCTCCTTCAAGCCATGCACTCGCGTTACAATGACGTGGCGCAGCGTATTGGGCGTGATGCGCCGAACGCCGCGTGCTTCTGCTTTGGTGATTGCTTCTCCATTTGATCGCTGCGGAACGCAGACCCGTGGGGCGTGTTTCAATGGGATGGCCCCGTTGCGCTTTGGATTGGGAATGCTCCGATGAACCGCGTGATCTTCATTTCATGATCGAAACACATTGCACATCTGTCGTCGTGGTGTCAGCACGAACCATTGATGATCTACACGCAACATTTGCTCTCCCATCTCACCAGAAGAGTATCCAAACTGCTTCACAGCAGCCAGATATGGATTCAACTGAGAGTGTTGTGAACTATTTTTTCTTTAGGTACGTGCTAAATACCTTCAACTCCGCTGGCGGCATTCGCACCACGTGGCTTTCTCCCGGGTATGCACCTGACTTCACGTCGGCAATGTATTCTGAAAAAGCGCTGGTCCGCTCTGTTTGCAGTCGGTCAAACTCTGCCGAAAAATTTCGGTAAACTTTTGAATGGCGCGGCATGTGACCACGATTGGTGCCTAAAATGTCTTCGGCAAAAAGGTACTGTGCATCACATCCTGGCCCTGACCCCATGGACCACAACAATAGTTTGGTGCGTTTGCTGATTTCAGTTGCGACTTCAACAGGCACAACTTCAATCTCTACTGCAAAGGCACCCACTGCCTCATAGGCCTTGCACTCGTCAAAAAGTGCAAGTGCGTTTTCGGCAGTTTTGCCGACGGCCTTAAAGCCGCCTGTCCATGTGGCACGCGACGGCACAAGGCCCACATGACCGACAACAGGTATGTGATCCTCTGCCAAAAAACGCACAGTCTCCAGGCCGCCGCTGCAATAGATGGCATCGCCACCCGCTTCCAGCATGCGACCGGCAAAGCGCCTGTAATCATCGCGTGTGCCATATTCGAGATGCGTCATGCCCGTCATTGAAAACAGCGACGGTGCCACCTCACGATAGCGGGGATGCGTCAACAACTCTGGTGGCAGGGACACAATATCGATTCCGGCCTGCTCTGCAGCGTCCGCTTCCTCAAGCGTGAAGATGCGCAGCATGGTGCACTGGCCTTTGCCTTTCAGGGCGCGGAGATCGGCAATGGTTGGTTTTTTGCGGGTCATTTTTTCTCCGTTTGATCATTCAACCCGGGCTGGCACAATAGTATGAAATTCATCGCGGTAGGGCCTGGCGGTTGGTGGAAGCACTTTGCGGAAGGCGTACTCCGGATTGGTTTTCTGTTGACGGAGCGACGTGAAGACCTCGCGGTAGGCATCCATGATCGAAGTGTTGGCGGGTGGCAGGTCGTTCTTGATCAGCGCGTGCAGGCGCGGCAACGCATGGTACGGCACCATCGGGAACATATGATGTTCGATGTGGTAGTTCATGTTCCAATAGATGAAGCAACTGATGGGGTTCATGTAAACCGTGCGACTGTTCAATCGGTGGTCCAGCACATTGTCGGCAAGGCCTGCATGTTGCAGATGTCCGCACATCACCATGTGCCAGCAGCCATAGATGCGCGGCAGACCAATCAGCATCAAGGGCAGCCATGACCACATTGCGAAAGCCGCAATGATCGTCGCGGCATAGATTGTCATATGAACTCTTGCTGCCAAAACGGTTTCTGACCATTTGCTTTCGGGGATAAAGTTCTTCTCATCGGGCGTTAGAGTGCCCGCAGCATTCCTCGCCAATATCACGAGTGATTGAAAGGTGCCAATCACATCGAACAATGCCAGGATCCCCATCAGGGTTTTCGGTGGACGCATCCAGGCGATTTCTGCATCACGTCCGACAATGTAGGTGTCGGTGTGGTGGCGTGCGTGGCTCCAGCGCCAGGTCACCGGATTGCGGATGACCATGAAACTGGCGATCTGATAGATCAAGTCATTCATCCACGCTGTTCGAAAGGCAGTTCCATGACCGCATTCATGCCAACGGCTGTCGCATGACGATCCGTAGATGATGCCGTAGACGAAAAAAAATGGGACAGCGCTCCATGATCCCCAGAAATACATGCCACCAGCAGCAGATCCGAACAGCAGCATGAACCACAAAAACGTGTCGCGCAGGGCGGGTCCATCGCTGCGTTGCATCAGGCCTTTCATCACGCTGCGTGGTACCTCAGAATGGTACCATTCTGCTGAGGCCAGTCCGATTTCGACGGCGCGGCGGCCATCGGCACCCACCAAGCTGTAATCGCGTTGCTGCACCGGAATTGCCGTCGTCATTGTTGAGTTTTTATCAATCAAGATTATTCACCACCCACCATCGATGCCGATATTCTGGGCCGTAATCATCCGGGCCGCGTCAGAGGCGAGGAAGATTGTGAGATGTGCGACGTCTTGCGGTTCAATACGCACCTTGATGCATTGTCGCTCCAGTGTCGTTTTATTGTATTGCTCCAGTCGGCCTGCAAAAATCCGGTTTTCGGCTTCTGACATCACGGCCCCCGGGGCGATGGCATTGACGGTGATGCCATATGATCCAAGCTCACGGGCAAGCCCTTTGGTCAATCCCAGCATGGCGCTTTTCGAAGCGACATAGGGCACAAAACCTTCAAACTGCCCATTCATCGTCAATGACGTAATATTGATGATCCGCCCCCAGCCCTTGGATTTCATGGCGGGTGCGCAAGCACGGGCCAGGGCAAAGACAGCGGAGGAGTTCACCCGAAGTTGTTCTTCGTATTCCTCCAGCGAAAATTCCTCGAAGGGCTTGTTGACGATCAATGCCGCATTGTTGACAAGAATGTCGAATGGGCCAGCCGCAACGACGTGAGCGTGCGTTGCTGCCAAATCGTTCAGATCAACGCCAATCCAGCCGCATCCTGTCGGCGCTGCCCCTTCGGGTCGATCAAGCACGGTTACCTTTGCACCAGCAGCCACAAAGGACTGCACCAAAGACTTTCCGATGGTCCCAAGCCCGCCGGTGATCAGCGCATGCTTGCTGTTAAGATCAATCGGGATCATGGACTCAAAGCTTCTCCGATACTTCTTCGATTGAAGTGTCGGCGGTGGGTTTGTCCAACACGATTTGCCCCAAAGCCATGGCCACGATGCGGTCGCAACAGGCAAAGACGTGGTGCATGTTATGGCTGATAAAAATACTTGTTATGCCCTGCTTCTTCAGTCCCTGCACGAAGCCGATCACTTTGGCGGTTTCCTTGACCGACAAGTGATTGGTTGGTTCATCAAGGATCATCACCTTGGATTTGAAATGCATGGCACGGGCAATCGCAACACCTTGCCGTTGTCCACCTGACAGTTCACCGACAAGGGCGTCGGGAGAGCGCAAATGCAAGTCTACATCAGCGATTGCGGCAACGGAATCGTCACGCATTTTGCGTTCATCCAGAATACCAAAGCCACCCATTGACCATTTCAATGGTTCGCGACCAATGAACATGTTACGTGCGATCGTCATGATTGGTACCATGGAGTTGTATTGATAGATCGTCTCGAGCCCCAGACCCATCGCATCTTTGGGATTGCGAATGTCCGCCAGCTTGCCTTCTATCAATATCTCGCCCTCGTCCTGCCGGTGCAGGCCCGACAGGATGTTGATCAAGGTCGACTTTCCGGCACCATTGTCGCCGACAAGTCCCAGTGCTTGCCCAGGCTGAACATCCAGCGAAACACCTTTCAGAGCATGCACACCGGAATACCACTTGTGCAAATTCTTGACCGAAATGATGGGAGTCATTGCTTGGTCTCCACCTTCATCGCGCGACCGCGTTTGCGAAGCCAGGAATTGCCAACGACCGCAAAGATCGTGAGGGCACCGACGGCAAATTTGAACCAGTTGCTGTTCACCTGTGCCATCACCATGCCATTGTCGATGACGCGGATGAGCATCGCGCCGATGATGCCGCCCAAAATTGATCCGATGCCGCCAGCCAGCGCGGTGCCGCCGATCACTGCGGCTGCCACGGCTTGCAACTCCATGCCTTCGCCGATTGACGGCAACGGAGAGCCAAGCCGCAGCACTTGCATGAGGCCAGCAAATCCCGCCAGCACCGAGCAGATCATGAAACAGATGATCTTGACCTTGTTGGTTGGAATGCCCATCGCTTCAGCAGCGGGCAAGAACCCTCCGGTGGCACGGACCCAGTTGCCGAAATTGGTCTTGGCCAACAGAAAACCGATCAACAGGGCAATGCAGAAAAACCAGAGAAATGAAGCCCGGAACATATCGTAAGGGCCAACGTAACTGATGAAGAGATGCTCAGGGATGTTGTCCATATTCAACCGGGGCGGAAATCCACCAGACACGACAACGGTCAGTGAGCGCGCCATGAACAGCATGCCCAAGGTCGTGATGAAAGACGGAATCTCGAATTTGATTGTAATCCAGCCATTGAGGAAGCCGATAAATGCACTGAGCAGCAGACCCAGGCCAGTGGCTGGCCAAAAGCCCCAACCTGCGACCATCAACACTGCCATGGTCATGGGCATGAGAGCAAACACTGATCCGACTGAAAGATCGAACTCACCACAGATCATCAACAGCGTGACGCCGATGGCGACCAATCCAACCTCTGGCAGAAAGCCAAG
Source organism: Hyphomicrobiales bacterium (assembly GCA_043768765.1). Taxonomy (GTDB): domain Bacteria; phylum Pseudomonadota; class Alphaproteobacteria; order Rhizobiales; family Aestuariivirgaceae; genus Aestuariivirga. The sequence goes on from JAYVKC010000037.1 coordinate 28,212, forward strand.
CATACCTCGCATGTTGTCATAGGTCAGAAAGATCATGTTGGATTTGATCTGGAAGAACAGCACCAACAGCAACAACAGCAGGGTCGCCGCCAGTTCGGGTTTCAGAAGGGCGAGTTTCAACAATCTGCGCATGATGTATCAGTTCCCCTTAGAAAAAACCCGGTGCGCACATAGCGCACCGGGGCAACCGCATCGGCGCAATCAGCGAATACCCATCGCCGATTTTTCCATGATGCCATCAACCATATCAGGTGTCACAATGCCTTGTCCGGTGTCGATGTCAGACGGTGCCAGTCCGGCGGTTTTGGCGAGATAGACCTCCATCACCGGCATGAAGCCTTGCATGTAGGGTTGTTGATCGACTTGGACCTGAACATAGCCCGCTTTCATTTGTTCCAACACTTCAGGCACGAGGTCAAAACCGCCCAGCAGCACTTTGCCTGGCGCTATTTTGCGATCGGCCAGCACGCGTGCAACGCCGGCGTGCCAGAATCCTGTGTCAAAATAGGCGTTGGTATCAGGATGCGCCAGCAAATAAGCACCGACACGATCGCTGACCACGGCAAGGTCAGTGCCTGAATCGATGCGCTCATACTTGATGTCGCGGCCGGGATTGGCCTTGATGTAATCATCCATGAAGTTCAGCACACCTTTGGCGCGGGCCTCGGACCAGTTCTGACCGGGCGCAGACACGCCCATCAACACCCTGATTGGGCCTTCTTTCGGGAAGTTTGCAGATTGTGCCTTGCCAAGCGAATAGCCGGCGGGAACGAATCCCTGGCCGATAAAGGCTTGGCGGGCATTTCCTGCAGCC
>JAYVKC010000038.1:0-18246 GCA_043768765.1 Hyphomicrobiales bacterium
TGGGAGCCAGCGTCGATCAAATATCTTTACGACAAGGGCTTTCTAATCTTCGAACTCTGTAATCTGCACTCCCGTCTAAGCGCCACTGGAATGCAGAATGGATAGATATTCACGATACCCAAAAACGCGTCCGCGACGTTTGCCTGTTACCTCTTCGACAATTCCAAGTTTGAGTAGTTGTTCAAGAGCACCATTCACGGTGGGCATTGTCAAACCAGTCTTGGAAACCATCGCGGTGGCGGTTGCGAATGGGCTGGTTTTTAGGGCCTCATGGACTTGAAGTGCTGAGCTTGTGCGCTCAGCCGCAGCGGCGATCCTTTCACGATCTTTTGCAAAAAGTTTTGCAATCTTCGTTGCGGAGTCGAAGGCTTCGTTGGCGGTTTGAGTAACGCCGTTAAGGAAGAATTCAAACCAAGCCTCCCACGCCCCCCGTTCACGGACTTCCTGTAGAAGGCGGTAATAGTCAGCGCGGTGGGTTTTGAAGTAGAGGCTGAGATAAAGCAGAGGTTCGTGCATCACGCCTTTTGCACATAAAAAAAGCGTGATGAGCAACCGTCCAAGACGTCCGTTACCATCAAGGAAGGGATGGATGGATTCAAACTGAACATGAAGCAAGCCAGCCTTAATAAGTGGCGGGATAGACGGCGTTTCGGCATGAATGAATTTCTCGAAGTGGTCGAGGGTTTGGATCAACAGATGAGGTGGCGGTGGTACATAGACAGCGTTGCCCGGACGGGTGCCGCCGATCCAATTTTGTGTCGTCCGGAATTCTCCCGGAGCCATGCCTGCGCCCCGTCCACTATCCAGAAGCATTGAGTGCATTTCTCTGATCAATCGCAAAGAGAGTGGCAGTGTCTTCATGCGTTCCAGACCGTGCATCATCGCGCTGACATAATTAGACACTTCGCGGATATCATCGACTGGTAATCCATCGGTTGCATCGGATTCAAAACGCAAAAGATCATTCAGCGTCGATTGCGTTCCCTCAATCTGGGATGAGAGAACAGCTTCTTTGCGAACGTACATGTAGAGAAACAGTTCTTTGTTGGGCAACAACAGGGAAATACCATCCAGACGGCCCAATGCCCGGTCCGCTGCGCTGAGGCGTTCCAGAAGACTTGCAAGCTCCAACGGCGGGTCAGGCGGCAGCGGCGGGGGCACGTAGGCGCGAACCGCCTCCCCTCCTGTAGCCGTTTCATAAAATTCGCCCAGCCTACCAGCCACCATGTTCTCCAAAAATTAAGCTGACCTTTATTAACGGAAAGTGCTAATAAAGGAAATAGCAGTATTCTAAATTAAGCAGAATTGACCAAAAAGAGTGAATGGTGCCCAAAATCCAATTCCAGTTTCGTGCTTGAACGAGGCCAATCCGTAGGGGATTAGTATGGTCGAGGTTTCCAAAGCGGAATTGCCTAATCCAAAGAAATACAAGAGTTCAACTTTACAACTCAATGAGTTATCCAAATCCAACCAACCCTGTACAATAGGCTACAAATCCTATTTTAGTAATTCGTAATGCGGGGGTCAGGTGTTCGAGTCACCTAAGCGGCACCATGCCTCGCTCAGTTGTTCCAGCCACCACCGCCACCCGTTGCATCACCACCTACAGTCTCTGGCTCCGATACGGCTTCGCGTGGTTTCACACTCTTCTTGCGCTTCACCGGTGCGTCCGCGTCAGGCTCAGCCACGTCCGATGCGGGTTCTGGCACAAACAGTGGAATGACGACGCCTGCCTTGATCTGGTAGCTTTCCACGCCGTCGTCAGAGAAGCTGCCTGAAAAGCCCATTGTCGCACTTGTGTTGTCGACAAAATCAGCGGTGAAACCAAATTCAACTGTGCCCGTGTTGACGGCATCGCTTTCCGCCGACACGATGAAAGTGGGCGCACCCACGCCACCCGCCGCAAATCGTGACTCAACCGAACGGCCATCGGCATCCAGTTGCCGCGCATAGGCCAGTCCCACATAAGGCTTGAAGGTGCCGAAGTCGGCCTTGTACGTGTCGCTCAAGCGGAACCCGATGGTGGCTGAAAGCGCATCGAAATTCTGTTCGCCCACGGCCAGTGACAAACCGCCCGCCCCTGTTTCCACATAGGCGTCCGTCCACGCCGCCACATAGCTGAGCGTGCCATAGCTTTCAAGTTCAGCGCCGCCAAGCGCAGCCACATATTTGAGCCGCAAGGCCGCACTCAGCATCTCGCCATCAAACGCCCCTTGCGCTGTGCGGTCGATGAAGCCTCCGCCCGAAACAAAGGAAATGTGTCGGCTCATCTCGAAATCATTGAAGGCAAGGCCGCCATAGCCATCGATAAACAATCCTCGTCCCAGTTCGAACGAGCCATAAGCGGCAACTTGCGATGTGAAAGTCGACAGGCCGTCGTCGGCACCCATATCGGTAATCGACTGCCCCAAGCTCACCGCCAATCCGAGGAGGGCCTTGTCGTTCAGCGCATAGTCAACACCGGCTGTCAACATCACACCGCCAAGATCAAAGCCTGCTTCCCTGTCGTTACGGTCTTGCGTTGCAAACGAAACAGTGCCGGCCACAAAGGCTCCCCATGGCAAATCCACCTTGTCAGGATTGGTGCCATCAAAACTGGCCTTCTCGATGGTTGCGTCAATCAACGCCCCCGACAGCGTGTTGTCATCGATCTGCAGGTTGAACTGGCCGAAATTCAGGCCCCGTCCACGCCCGCCCCGGATGGCATCCAGCCGTCCCAGAAGATTGCCCGCCGCCGCCCAGTCCTGCTGCACGGCAGCATCACCGGCAACCAGCACTTCTTCATTGCGGATTTCGTCGAGTGCCGCGTCAATCGCACCAACGGTTGATGCCTGGTCAGCAAGCCCGTTGCAAATCGCCACCAGATCACTTTGGTCGGCAGTCGCTGCACTTGTAGACCGTTCAATGCTCCGGCACGTATCACCCAGCGCCAGCGCCACCGGTTTCAGTTGCGGATTGTTGGTGGCCGCCGCCAGAATGGCCCCACTCACCTTGCCCACCCGCACCGTCACTGTGGCACTTGTCGTCACACCACCACCGGTCACTTCATACTCAAACGTATCCAGTTGATCACTGGCGGTCACGGCCGTGTAGGAAATCTGCTCGCCGACAAACGCTGCCGTGCCCAGTGTCGGCGCCGTCTTGATGGCAAACGACGTGGGCTTTGGCCCGCGGTCATTTTCCAGCACTGGCAACAACACGGTTTCGCCAACGGTCACGGTGTAAGGCCCGTCAGGCTGCGCCACCGCATCGTTACCGTCATAGATCGTCAATGCTACGGTGGCATTGGTCGCACTGAACCCCGCACCAATGCGGAAGGCCCGGTAGGTGATCGAGTCAGCACCTGTTTCAAGGCCATTGGAAACAAAAACAATCGTTTTGCCAACAACCGTTGCCGTCCCCTTGCCTGGCCCACTCACAATTTCAATCGAGTCAATGGAACCACCCTGCGTGTCATTCGCGGTTACGTTCATGACAAACGGCGCGGGAGCAATGTTGGTTTGATAGGCGTCGTCGGTGACCTTCGGAACTTCCTTCACAATGTTGACCGTCATCGCACCGTAGCTGTTCGCGGTCAGCTTGGGATAGAATCCCGGCAAGGCGGGATTGATTCCGCCACTTTCGGTCGTCCGCACCGCGCCTGAATTTACTGGCAAGGGTTTCGCCGTGATGCTGCTGCCACCCGTGAAACCTGCAAGGCTCTTCTTGACCTTCATCTGGCCAGTTGCGGAGCCATTGCCGTTGTTGGTCACATCGAAAGTGAAGAACTCCCCCGCAGGACCGGCAAGGTACACATTCACAATCGTGGATGCGGCACCGTCAAGATTGAGGCCCGTGCCAAACGTCATGGGTGCGCCAACATTCGTTCCATTGGGCAGGCCGTCCGAAATGGTGATCACACTCTGCGGCAGCATCACCGTTGGTTCGAACGAGGTTACTTGCTGGCCGTTGACGTTGCCCAAAATGGCTTGGTCGAGACGTGGTCCGAACGGCGTCTGGAAAGGTTGGATCAAGCACAGCCTGCGTCCCAGTTCATTGAAAAAAGCATTGCTTGCGCAGCTGGGTGCAGCAGACGTGACCTTGCCCGCGACATGACAGTTGAGACACGCCCCTTGGCCCTGGCCCGTCGGGAAATGTCCCTGTGCCCCTGGAATTGTAAAATACCGCGCACCCAGCGAACCTGCAAGCTCCACCCGCTGTGCCGGCGTATGCCGGTTGTCACCATTGAGAAACACTTGAACGCGAACCTGCCCGCAATCCGGCGAGGCAGCGGCACACGGTACCGTTCCAGGTGCCACACCCGGAGCCGAGACACGAAACTCGACAAGAAAGTCCAGCGCCACATCCTTCCGGTTGGTGAAAGTCATAAGCCCGTTGGCAACTTCCGCGCCCACACCCGGCGAAAACGTTCCGTAAGTCGCGGCAGCCGTTGGCCCGGCATCAAAATCAACAATGCGGGTAATGCGGTAGCGCAGCTGGGTCTTCGACGTGTCAGGATCGGTGACAAACAATTTGAGGTCAATGGGTGTCGCCACCTGTTGTCCGGAACTGACGTCAATCTTGCGCTCAACCGAACTGCGCCCGGTATTGTCGACAGCAACAGCGGCAACCACCGAAGGCGGATCGTCAACCGCGGTCTTGTTGAAGGTAAGCGTGCCGTTCGCCGATTTGCCACCATTGTCGGTGACCGTGTAGGTGAAAGTATCACCTGCCGGATCATTCACGGCACCCGTATATGTGAAGACATTCGCTGTTGAAATGGTGATGCTGCCATGTGGCAGCGCAAATGATGTACCGACCGGCACAGGAGTGGCACCGGAGGTGTAAGTAAGAGTGGTGCCAACATCAAAATCTGTCGCGATGGTATCAGTTGCCGTTCCGGCTTCCAGGATCGTATAGGTTTTGCTCAGTGCCACCGGTACATTATTGGTGCCCGTGAGGGCATTGATAATCACAGTGTAGTTCTGGGTGCTGATAACCGTGCCCGTCGGCGTTTGATCTGCCGTGTTTGCAATGGTTACTTGGATAGTGTCGCTGAAATTGTTCGCAACAACGACGGGGGCTGTATAAGTCAGGGCGCCAACTGCTGTGATCGACACGGCATTGCCACCGCTGCTCGTGGCCTGTGGCAAACTATGCACAAGCGCATCACCATCGGGGTCCGAAAAACCGAGATTGAATGTCTTCGTTGTGTTGGCCTCCGCATTCGCGAATTCAGGCACCGGCGTTGTCGGCGGCAGGTTGTTGCCCAAATCGACAGAAACCGAACTGGTCCGGGAAGAGGAGTGAAACAGCCCTTCGTTGCTTGTTGATGTCACCACCACCGGAATCGAACCATATTGGTTTGCGAATGTGGCAGCAGTTCTCAATGTCCAACTGGTGCCGGAACCGGTGACAGCAAAACTTGCATTGTTGGCAGACAGCGATAGTCCGGTAGTCCCGCCATTAAACGCGCGGTTGCCAGCGCTATCCACTGTGACGGCAGTCACGTTGGTTCCCACGCCAGATACCTTGCTCAGACCGACAGTGCCGACATTCGACAGGCGGGGTGCGTAACTTGAGTCAATGATCTGGCGAAGCGCATTGGTAATCGCATCAATCTCGTTTTGTTGGGTGGCAGGGTCCGGATCCGATCCGTCGAGGGCGTTATTGGAAAAACCCGGCACCAACTGTAAGTCATCTGCAAGCGGGCTTGTTGGCTGGTCTGGATTGCTGCCAACTGCGTTTGCCGTCGACGTCCCGTCATGGCAGGAATTGCACCCGGTCGTTATGCCATATAGCGCGTTCAGCCGACCTGGGATTATCGTCTTTGCATTGGCGACGGGAGCACAAGGAATGACGAGCGACGCAAGCGCCACCAACAGAAATGCATAGACGCGAAGCGCGAACATACCCGGCATGATGATTTCCACCCCAACGCAACCCCCGTTCACACCTTATCACAATCATTCGACGGCAGCTACCCGCCGACCCAATGTTTGCCCACACCTGTTGCAATTCCGTCCCATCCCATGATTTGCCCCATATCGGCACACCCGGAAATCAAACCGCAAACCATAACCCTCCCCCAAATTGGGGATGTGACAGCGGGCCAACTTCCCCATATCATCCAACCCGCAAGCGCCCTTCTCCCGCTTCTTTCTGCAAGAAGTAATCAAACCGGTGGAAGGGCCATTGTCAGAAATCAGTTGCTGGGATATGGTCCCACCCGGGGGCCTGGACTGCAACTTCAAAGGGAGAGCAGACGATCATGGCTGACAGCGGACAAAAATTCATCAAACGCAACCGCCCGCCCCGGGTTCAGATCCAGTACGAGGATCCCTACAATGCCGAAAAAATGGTGGAACTGCCCTTTGTCATGGGTGTGATGTCCGATCTCTCCGGCAATGCCTCAGACGTCGAAAAGGCCTCCATTGCCGACCGCAAATATCTCGACATCGACATGGACAATTTCGACGACCGTATGAAAGCCGTCAAACCCGGCCTCACATTCAAGGTCACCAACAAGCTGGGCGACGCCAAGGGCGACGAGAAGATGGCCGTCAAGCTTGATTTCGAGAAGATGGCGGATTTCAATCCGGCCGCTGTCGTGCGCCAGATTCCCGCCATGGCAAAACTGCTCAAGGCCCGTGAACAGCTGTCAAACCTGCAACGCTACATGGACGGCAAAGTCGCCGCCGAAGACCAGATCAAGGCCCTGCTGAAGGATCCGGAACTCATGAAAGTGCTGAAGGAACGCAGCGCCGAAGGCAGCAAAGACGACGCCAAGGAATAATTTTGGCATTCCACAAACAACAATAACACCCTTAACCGTCCGGGGAGACCGACCACATGGCTGAAAAAACTGCGGCCCAACAAGAAACCCAAGCAACTGAAACCAAAGATCCCGAAGCCTTTTCGGCCCTGTTGAAAAAAAGTTTCAAACCCCGCAACGACAGCGCGGCGGCAGAAGTGGAAAACGCCGTCGCGGCACTGGTGCAGCAGGCCCTTGCTGATACCACCCTCGTCAAGGACGACGTTCTCGACACCATCGAGTCGATGATCGCCAAGCTTGATCAGCAATTGTCGGTCCAGCTCAACGAAGTGATTCACGCCCCCGAATTTCAGAAGCTGGAAAGCGCCTGGCGCGGCCTCAACTATCTGGTGTTCAATTCCGAAACCGATACATCGCTCAAAATCCGGGTGATGAACGTGTCGAAGGACGAACTCTACCGCGAGTTCAAGGTCTATCCCGGTGCGCGCTGGGACCAGAGCCCTATTTTCAAGAAACTTTATGAAGCCGAATACGGCCAGCTCGGCGGCGATCCCTACGGCTGCCTCGTCGGCGACTACTATTTCGACCATTCCCCCACCGATGTGCAACTGCTCCGCGATATCAGCAAGGTGGCCGCAGCAGGCCACGCCCCATTCTTTGCCGCCGCCAACAGCTCCTTGCTCGGCATGGACTCATGGAATGAGCTCACCAATCCGCGCGACATCGGCAAGATTTTCGACACGCCGGACTACGCCGCTTTCAAATCCCTGCGCGACCAGCCGGACAGCCGCTACGTCGGTCTCTGCATGCCCCGCGTGCTGGCCCGCCAGCCCTATGGCGCGAAATCCGAACCGGTGGAAGAATTCGCGTTCGAGGAAGATACCGACGGCCACAAGGGCGAGAAATATGGCTGGATGAACGCTGCCTATGCCATGGCCGTGAACATCAACCGGGCCTACAAGGAGTATGGTTGGACAGTGCGCATCCGGGGCGTTCAGTCCGGCGGCGAAGTCGTCAATCTTCCAACCCACACCTTCCCCACAGATGATGGTGGCATTGACATGAAATGCCCCACGGAAATTGCCATCAGTGACAGGCGCGAAGCCGAACTCTCAAAGTCTGGTCTCCTGCCGCTGATTCACCGCAAGAACTCGGATAAGGCCGCTTTTATCGGCGCACAATCCCTCTACAAGCCGCGCAAAATGGACTCGGACGAGGCAACTGCCGCCGACAATCTTTCGGCGCGCCTGCCGTACATGTTCGCTGTGTCGCGTTTTGCCCACTATCTGAAATGCATGGTGCGCGACAAGGTCGGTGCCACCATGGAGCAGGACCAACTGCAAAAATGGCTGCAGGCTTGGATCATGAAATACGTGGATGGCGATCCGAAAAACTCGACCGAAGCTGTAAAAGCCAAGAAGCCGCTTGCCGGAGCCAAAGTGGAAGTCTACCCCGACGAGGAAAACCCCGGCTACTACGCCGCCCGTTTCTATTTGCGCCCGCATTTCCAGCTCGAAGGCATGGATATCGGCATGAGCCTCGTATCCCGGTTGCCCGGCCAGCAGGGCAAGTAAAGTGTCTCCCCTATTTGGGGGTACATGATAATAACCACGCTAGTTATCTTCTGACTATCGCTGACAGAGCGACCACAGAAACAGCAAGGAGCACACAATGGCTATCTACATCAAAATGGAAGGCATCACCGGCGGCAGCACCAAGAAGGGGTTTGAGGGACAGATTGAAACTTCGAGTGTCAGTTTCGGCGCAAACCGGGCCAGCACTGCACGATCGGGCAAAGGCGGTGCCGGCGGCGAGGCATTCGTTCACGATATCAATTTCACCAAAGCCGCTGATGACTCATCTGTGGAACTTTTCCTGCGCTGCGCCAAAGGCACAGAAACGCCAACAACTGAGATTACGTTGACAAAATCGGATGGCCAAGGTGGCGAAGTGAAGTTCCTCACCTACAAATTGGAAAATGTGTACATTACGAGCTGGAGCACTGGTGCGTCAGGTGGCCAAGGCAGCGATGTGACTCCACAGGAATCTGTGGCAATAAATTTCAAGAAAATTGATTTGGGCTACACCCCGCAAGGCAACGACCAAGCCGGCGCCGCGGAAATCACGGGCTCTTGGTCAATTGAACAGGGACAAGCATAATCGCAGGTCAAAGGCCGTCAGCAGGATTGCATGTCAAAAGGGCCAATCTCGGCCAGATTTATACCCCCCGTGATGCAAGCGTTCCGGTCATCCTTTGCAGCACGGGACTCAAGTAAACTGGTCGATGAACGCAACGAAGGCGACGAGAGGATTGTTGCGGGGCGCAGGACAACGCCCCGCAATGCTATCAGTGAATCCGTGTTGAAACAGGAACTGGCCTTTGACCTGCAGTCCTTGCTCAACACCGTAAACCTGGCAGCTGCCAGCGATTTGGACGAACTGCCGGAAGTGAGGAAATCCATCCTGAATTTTGGCGTAGATGACCTGACTGCGATTACATCCGATACCCGTGCGGCTGTTGCACTTGACCGGCGGTTGCGCGAAATCTTGATTGTCTATGAACCACGTCTGGTGCGCGAATCCATCGTCGTGACACTGGACAAGAACCAGGATGGCTCGGACGCGCGCCTTGCCTTTCGCGTCTCGGCAGAAATGCGGGCATCTCCTCATGACATTGCGGTCGAATTCGTCGCCGATGTCGAAACTTACAGTGGACAGATTTCAGTCAAGGACGCCTGATCCATGAACCGAGAATTCCTCGAACTCTACAACCGCGAACTGCGCATTTTGAAAGAGAGCGCCAAGGAATTCGCCGAGGAATTTCCCGGCGTGGCCGAACGCCTCGGCGGCCTGCTCGACAACAACATGGACCCCATGATCGGCGGCCTGCTCGAAGGCACCGCCTTCCTCGCCTCCCGCGTCCAGCTCAAACTCAAACATGAACACGCCGAGTTCACCAACAACCTGCTGGAACAACTCGTCCCCGATTATCTGGCACCCGTGCCCTCAGCGGCGTTGTTGCAGGTCGAACCCGTCTTCGCGGAACCTTCGCTGAAAGACGGCATGAAAATTGTGGCAGGCTCCTATGCCGATGCCCGCTTCGTCGAGCGCGAGCGCCGCATCGCCTGCAAATACCGCCTCGCCGCTGATGTAACACAGTGGCCCATTGAAATTGCCAACGCTGAGTTTCTCCCTTCTCCCGCCGCCCTGCAAAGCATCGGCATGGAAGCGGCAGGCGATGCCCAGTCGGGCTTGCGCCTCTCACTTTTGCGCCGCACCACGGCCCGCCGCGAGGAAGAGCCCAATGAAAAGCTTTCAGCCAAAAAACCGGATGGCTGGTTCGCCAAATGCCGCACCGCTGATCTCAAATTTCACATCGTCTGCCCCGAAGTGGATGCCGTGCGCATCTATGAAAAGCTCTTCGCCAACACCATGTCTATTGCGGTCCGGCACTTGAACGAGTTGGGTGATCCCGTAGTTACACCGCTGCCCAACGATTGCTTGCGTCAAATTGGTTTTGACGAAGACGAACAGCTGTTTTCTGGCGAACCGCGCGTCTTCTCGGGCTTTGAATTGTTGCGTGAGTATTTTGTCTTTCCCGCAAAATTCATCGGCTTCAGAGTTGGCGGTCTCGACAAGGTCCTGCCAAAAATCACCACCAACCGGATGGAAATCATCATCGCATTCAACCAGGGCGACGCACGCTTGGGCTCAATCATCCGCCCCGATGCCTTTGCACTCTACGCGGTACCAGCCATCAATCTGTTTGAAATGGCCACCGCGCGCGTCCCTGTAAAGACCAGCGAGCACGAGCATCACCTGGTCACCGATCGCTCCCGCCAACTTGATTTTGAGGCCCACCGTGTCCTGAAAGTGTTCGCCCACTACACCGGCACAAGCGTGAAGTCGGAAGTCTATCCCATGTACGCGGCCCCGCCTCTCGAGGCCTCGGCGACGGACACCATGTATTACACCGTGCGCAGGCTGCCGCGCCGCCGTTCACAGGAGGAGCTGCGGCGTGGCCAGTCGTCGCGCTACGTCGGCACCGAAATGTTTCTGACACTCACCAACCACGTGGACCGCGACGATGGTTTGAATGTGGCTGAACTCAGTGTGCGGGCCCTGTGTTCCAACCGCCATTTGACCGAGCACTTGCCGGTGGGTCAGGGGGGCGCCGATTTCATCCTGGAAGACAAGACCAAACTCAAGGTCTCGTGCATCACCGGTCCAACATTGCCGCGCGATTCAATTGTTTCAGGACAAGCCGCAGGCACATCAAATTCACCCAGTTCAACCGCAGCCTGGCGTCTGGTCAGCATGCTGAGCCTCAATCATCTCGGCATCAGCGGTCGCGGCACACAAGATGCCGCCGCTGCCTTGCGCGAACTCGTGTCGCTTTTTGCCAACCTGTCAGATGCGGCTACCGAACGCCGAATCAGGGGCATTCTCTCTGTGTCCAACCGCCCGATCAACCGCCGCATGCGCCAAAAAAATGGTGCCGGTGTTGTGCGCGGACTCGAAATTACCGTCACGCTGGATGAAAAGGCGTTTGAAGGCAGTGGCATCATGGTCTTCGGCGCAATCCTCGACCGGTTCTTCGTCGAATATGGCGGCATCAACAACGTGGTGCAAACCGTGATCTCCTCAACTGAACGCGGCGTTATTGTCCGCTGGCCGCCACGCTTTGGCAAACGGGCCGACCTGTGAAGGAAGACAGCGACGAGCGCAGCGCCATCACCTCCCATGATTTCCTTGATCTCATGCGCCGCCTGGAAATTGCCAGTGCCGCCAAGCCCCGCATCGGCGAAAGTGCTGACCTGTCCGAAGATGTTGTTTCGTTGGGCCAAATGCCCCACATCAACTTTTCTGATTCCAATGTGGATGTCCTTGATGTGTTGCCGGATGGCCGCCGTCGCGTCCTCTCGCGATTTCTGGGATTGTTGGGTCCGCAAGGCGCACTCCCGCTCCACAACACCTATGAAGCTGTGCATTGGCAACACATGCGCGATCCGGCCTTCGCGCGTTTTCTCGATGTCTTCAACAACCGCTTCCAGCAACTGTTCTTCCGCGCCTGGGCCAATGCACGGCCTGCCGTGCAAGCTGATCGCCCGAAGTCGGACCAGTTCCTCGGCTACATCGGTGCGTCCGTCGGCATCACAACGCCCGCCATGCGCAATCGCGACTCCCTGCACGACTTCACCAAGTCCGCCGTCGCTGGTCTTCTGGCCCCTTCTGTCAAAAGTGCTGCCCGTATCGAAAACCTTCTCGCTTGGCTGTTCAATGCCAAGGTCACAGTGCAGCAGTTCGTCGGCGTCTGGCTGGCACTTGAGGAACGCGAACAGGCAGCCCTGGCCAAGGACAATTGCAGCTTGGGCGTCGACAGCATTATCGGCCGATCCGCTTTCAGTCTGCGCGACAAGTTTCGCATCCGCATCCGTGCCCGCGACCTCGCCGAGTTTGAATCATTCCTGCCCGATGGAAAATATTTCAGGCTCTTGTCGGATGCCGTTACTTTCTACATCGGCAACCTCTTCATCTACGATGTGGAAATTGGCCTGCCTCTGGAAAAGGCAAAACCTGTGTGCCTCGGACAATTCGGCAGGCTGGGATGGACCAGCTGGATGCAAAAGCCGGAGCCGTCACATGTCGGCACCAATGCAACAATCCGCTGGGATTGCCGCTTTCATCCGTCTGTGACGAACAACACATGAGACGAACACAACAACAAGGATAACCCATCATGGCCGACGTCAGTCTTGAAACCGTAACCGGAAAACTCAATCAGGTCGGCTATGATTCATTCATGCAGGCCCTGCGCCACGCCAAGGGATCCGGCAACCGCAATCTCGAACTCGAACACTGGCTGCTGAAAATCCTGCAAATGGACCGCACCGACATGGCCCTCACCGCCGAGCACTTCAAACTCGACCAGGCCAAACTGTTGTCCGATCTCAATGCAGTTGTCTCCGGTTTCGCCATGAACAAGACAGAAATGCCCGGCATTTCCGAGAACATCATCGATGCCCTTGATCGTGGCTGGCATTACGCCACCCTGATGTTCGGCGAGACCCAGATTCGCACCGGCCACATCCTCGCCGCCGTGTTGAAAGAGCCCAAACTCGCCCGCACGCTGCACGGCATTTCCAAACAGTTCAAATCCATCGATGCCGATCTGCTCACCAATGAGCACCGCAAGATTTGGGCTCAGTCCGTTGAAGAAAACATGCGCCCCATGGATGGTTCCGGTGCCATCGCCAAGGGCACCGGCAGCGACCAGGCCAGCGGCGCAAAAGGCACAACAGCGCTGGACCGTTTCGCCATCGATCTCACCGCCCGCGCTGCAACCGGCGAGATGGACCCTATCGTCGGCCGCGACGAGGAAGTCCGCCAGATCATCGACGTCCTCATGCGCCGCCGCCAGAACAATCCCATTCTGACGGGTGAAGCAGGTGTTGGCAAAACTGCCGTTGTCGAAGGTTTTGCCCAACGCATTGCCGCAGGTGATGTGCCGCCACCGCTCAAAGGCAACAAGCTCTATGCGCTGGATATCGGCCTGATGCAGGCGGGCGCTTCCATGAAAGGTGAGTTTGAACAGCGTCTGCGCTCCGTCATCGATCAGGTCCAGTCTTCGCCCATCCCCATCATCCTGTTCATCGATGAAGCCCACACATTGATTGGTGCAGGCGGTGCGGCTGGCACAGGCGATGCCGCAAACCTGCTGAAGCCCGCATTGGCGCGTGGCACACTCAAAACCATTGCCGCCACCACCTGGTCCGAATACCGCCAGCATATCGAGAAAGACCCCGCACTCACCCGCCGCTTCCAGCCCATCAACATCGGCGAGCCCGTGGTTGAACAGTGCTGCGACATGATGCGCGGCCTTCTCGCTCCCATGGAAAAACACCACAAGGTGCATATCTCCAATGCCGCCCTTGTCGCTGCTGTCAAACTATCCAGCCGCTACATCCCCTCGCGCCAGTTGCCGGACAAGGCTGTGAGTCTGCTCGATACCGCCGCCGCCCGCGTAGCTGTGTCCCAAACCTCGACCCCAGCCGCCGTGGAAGATGCGCGCGTTCTGATCTCGGCGCGTGAAAAGGAACTCGCCGCCGTGGAGCGCGAGCGCGATGTCGGTGCGGCGGATGAAAAGCGCATTGATGAACTCAAAATCACCATTGCATCAGCCCGGGAAAATCTCGCCACCCTTGAAAAAGAATGGGCCGACGAAAAAGTAATCGTTGATGAAATCATGGCGTCGCGCAAAATCATCACGGAGGCTGGCGAAGGTGCCGTCGAAGCCCGCAAAGATCTCTCTGGCATCGTGGCACGGCTGGAAGGGCGCGATCCCGAAAAGCGCATGATCTATCCCTATGTTGACGAACAATCCGTCGCCTCCGTTGTCTCCGACTGGACCGGCATTCCTGTCGGCAAGATGGTGAAGGACGAGGTGCAAACCATCCTCAATCTTGCGGACACGCTGAACAAACGCGTCGTCGGCCAAAGCCATGGCCTCTCCATGATTGCGCGGCGCATCGAAACCAACCGCGCCAAGTTGGACAATCCCAACAAGCCCATCGGCGTGTTCATGCTGGCCGGCCCCTCCGGTGTCGGCAAAACCGAAACTGCCTTGGCACTGGCCGAAGCCTTGTATGGCGGCGAAAACAACATGATCACCATCAACATGTCGGAATTCCAGGAAGCCCACAGTGTCTCCACGCTCAAAGGCGCACCCCCCGGATACGTCGGCTACGGCGAAGGCGGCCGCCTCACCGAAGCGGTGCGGAGAAAGCCTTACTCTGTTGTGCTGCTCGATGAAGTGGAAAAGGCCCATCCGGATGTGCACGAGATTTTCTTCCAGGTGTTTGACAAGGGCGTGATGGAAGATGGCTCGGGCCGCCGCATTGATTTCAAGAACACGCTGATTATTCTCACCACCAATGCCGGCACCGAGATGATCATGGAAGCATCGGCCAACGGTGCCAAACGCCCGGACTCAGAGCAACTCGCGGTGGACATGAAACCCCACCTCTTGCAAGTCTTCCCGCCCGCATTGCTGGGCCGCATCGTCACCATCCCCTACTACCCCCTTTCAGGGGATATGCTGGGCGGCATTGTGCGCCTACAGTTGAACCGCATTGGCAAACGGATCGCCGACAACCACAACGCCAAGTTCATCTACGGCGACGAGGTGGTCGAAAAGATCGTCAGCATGTGCAACGACCCCGACTCCGGCGGCCGCATGGTCGATAACATCGTGACGAACACCCTGCTGCCGGCGCTGTCACGGCAAATTCTGAACAAGGCGATTGCCGGGGAAGAGATCACCGAAGCAAAAGTTGCGATAGTGGATGGGGAGTTTGGATATAGTGTAAGGTAGCTGTAGCGACCGCACAATTGTTGCGGCAATATGATCAGTCAGCGCGTCAATTGCCTTCGGGAAAGTCGCGCAAAATTAGTGTCGCACGGGAGAGAAGCATGCTTAGGTCGATCAGACTTGGAACCGTTCCATCGCTCCAACTTGCGGCGCTAAACAATCCACCTTTGATGAAAGGGCAAACCAGCTCAGGTGTTGCAGCCGTTCAAGAACTTCTTTGTGACCTTGGCCATGACTTCATAATCAGCGTTATAAATGGTAAGTTTGACGGAATATTTGGAGATGAAACCAAACGAAATGTTGAGGCATTTCAGCGCCAGTCGGCCCTGAAAGCGGACGGAATTGCGGGCGCAATGACCTTGAAGAGGCTTGACGACACGATCATTGCCAACAACATTCTCGAACTTCACAACTTGCTTGTTGATACCGCCTTCGACTTTCGTGATCAGATTGTTCCACTGCACTTCCGAAGACGCGCAACTGCATAGGTGTTTCATGCCGATTTACAAATTGCGAAATGGATTGTCGGTTGATTTTGTGTTCGAAAAGCCAACCCCAAGCGCTGTCCTACCAGCCAAAGTTGTCTTTGATAAGAACGCGCTGTTTAGTGGTTTTCTGGATGCCAATCTCGTTTCAGTGCTTGAAGGCAGTCAACCACCCGTACTGCAAAATGCAATGCGAATGAAAGCCAAGGCAAAAGTATCTGGTGCGCCTTCTGAAACAATCATGCGGTGTGCGCTCAGGTTCATGCAGTTCATGACCGTCAAAAATTTTAATGTAAACTATCATGGAAAACGACCATCCGAAGGCAGCGTTACATGGAGCTGGTCAGGCCGCATACTTGAAAGGCTCACGGATTCTCTCGTCAAAGATGGGATTAATTCCTTTCCTTTTCAGTTTCCCGATTTGATCAACACGCGCACTCCGCCAGATACTTTGATTGCCAATTTGGGTGACACACCTGGTGCACACATACCACTGGCGCATTTCAACAAAGAATCAAATAAGACGAATTATTTGTTTATTTTCAGCGAAAGGGCTTCATTTGAAACAATAGCGACATTCGTTCACGCAGACGGTTCCCGCGAGATGCTCGAAAGTTGGAAGTGGAATTTCAAAAGAATCGTCCAGGTACGGTGGGAGAAACTTGAGCCAAAAGTTGATCGAACCAACCATGCCGCATTCTTTGCGGCCGACAATAGTGTCCCTATGTTTGGCAAGGACAATGATTTTGAAGGCACAATCAAGACAGGACTTGTTGCAAACACCATCACTAATGAATCAATGAAGGACATTAGAAATAATCCAAACATTAGCTACCTCGCGGCAGAGACTGCAAATATTGCACCCGGACCAGGTTTTTGGGACCCGTGAGACCGAATTTGAACGCATCGCGCTCCTGGGAGTTCTAGGTGAGCCAACTTGTCAACAACTGGAGGAACTAGATTGCTTACGTCACCGCTTTTTCGATACAACAAACGACTTCAACGTTGCCTGGTGGAAGATGTTGCTCATTTAACCGTTGGATCGAGCGGAGATCATGTGGCACTCGTTCAGCATGCACTCGTCGCGATCGATCACGCCCTCATTGACGAAGCCGAAATCAGGTCGGAACACTACGGTAAGTCAACGGCCGAGGCCGTACTGGAATACAAGCAGAGCCGAAGCATAATCAATCGGACTTACCAACAGTCCGTTGACAATATTGTCGGAAAAATGACGGTAGCAGCCTTGGACGCGGAGTTGAATACCAAATACTACAAGAAGTTGTCCATGCCGCCAAAAACCCTTCCGGAAAATCGGGTGCGGGACTTCTAGATGATTTGAGGTACTTGGAGTTGCGCGATGAAAGACATTGCATTCTCAGACGTCGACATGACTGCCAGTCACAATGCGACTCCGTCATTCGTTCTGAAACCCACCGCGTTGAGCCCTGAAAGCTTTGCAGCGAGTTTGGGACCATTTTCGAAGACTGAAAACGGATTTGAGCCGGTTCCCGCCACAACCTTCATAGCGAAAATCAAAGTTGGCAGTTTGGACGAAAGTGACCTCAAGAACGCCCAGTTTGGGTTCATACAAGCCATCCGAGTTGATGCCAGATTTGTACTTTATTCCGGGATGAGATCCAACACTGGAAGCGTTGTCATGGAGGACGGTAGATTCAACACATACCCGGACAGTGAAAAAAATGCGCGTCCTTGGACCAGAATTCCTGCATCGCGTTTCAAGTTTGATTCCGCAACTGGGGAGGTAACGTGCAAGACGCAGGATGCTCCAAATTTTTCAATTTTCACGGCTATTGACAATACCAGCTTCGACGGCACACGGCCCAGAAACTATTTGCAAAGCGTCAAGTGTTCCTACTCCCTCTGTTGCGCACTGGTCGTCGAGGATGCCAGAAAGAAACCCGTGAAACGAATTGTAGGACATTCGATGTGGGACTTCACACTGAGGTTTGAATTTCTTTGGAAGCTCATGCGCCGTCCCAATCTGGCGGAACCATTGATTTCATCTGCATCAGTCGTCAACAGCTCAAAGGCGAAAATTGGGGATTTCGTTGCCGACGCTCCCATTGATCCCGATTTTGCGAAAATGGTTGACGATTCATTCCTGACCCGGGAGGACTACAACGTTGAAGTAGACCGCTTTTATCACGCGCAATACAACAATCCAAAACAGTCTGGAAGAACTGACACGAAAGAGAGAGCAATTTCTGCTCCAAACAATTTTTTCTCCTGATTTAAGCAGTTGTTCAACGCAAGTGAACATTCGACTTGGCACACTGCCTGGGTTTCCGAACCGAACATGTTTTGCGCAGTCTGGTGAGTTGCACTACCAATGAGAGCAGTAGCGACCTTACCGTTTGTGATGATCGCGGGCGGGCTCGAGCCGTCGGTTCCGGGGGAAGCGGACGGGGCTGGTGGTGTGGCGTCTGACGGGGCGCTCGCATGGCCGGTTGCACGTGGCGGGAATGGCCGTGGCTTCAAATGCCTATGCTCCGGGCTCAACAGCACGTCGACAGACCGGGCGGAGATCGAGTTCCGCACTGCCTGCCACACAGACCGAGGCCCTCGATTGGGTGGCGGTTGGTCGGTGCAAAACCCGCTGGTCGCGTGCTGCG
>JAYVKC010000039.1:0-126939 GCA_043768765.1 Hyphomicrobiales bacterium
AAACGAGCGCTGTTGCAGCACCCCCTCATCCGCCCCTCTCGCCTAGGCGAAGCTGAAGCTTCGCTTCGGCGCAGCCTGGTCGGGGCACCTTCCCCCGCAAGGGGGGAAGGAAGAAAGGGTCGATTCACGATGCCGTTGGTATCAGTTGCTTCTCCATGAATATGCTGGGGGGATCAGGCTTGTTGCGGTTCGTTTGGACTATTGATCGGGCATCTGCGGCATAACGCGTTTGAGAAACCCGTCGAACAGCGGAACGGTAAAGGCGGTATCGCCATGTGCTGGGCTGTAAATCATGCCTTTCTTGATCAGTCCATTGCGCAGTGGCGCGACTTGCTGAACACCGCGCTTTAACAGATCGGCAATGTCGCCAGACCGGTGTGGCCCCGCACCCAGTTCGGCCATGGCGCGGAGGTATTTTTTTTCGGCAGGCGTTAGTCTGTCGAACCGGACGCGAAAAAAGCTTTGGTCAAGTTTTTGCAGCACCCGTGGTGTTGCCACATCGATATCACTGTCGCGAATGGGTGAAGTATCCGCAGCATTCCAAGCTTCATATCCCCACGCCTGCAGAAAATAGGGGTAGCCTTCGGTGGCCCGCACAATGCCGGATAGGGCGTCGCTCGAAATCGTAGCGCCTTCTTTGGCAACGGGCTCTCTGATCGCCTCTTCTGCATCAGCTTGTTCCAGGGGTCCGATAGTGGTGAAATCGAAAAGCCGCTCCGCATAGGATTTGGAGTTTCCCGCAAGGCCTGCGAGCTGCGGAAGGCCCGCACCCATGACGACAAGTGGCAATTGCCGTTGGCTGATCTTGTGAATGGCGACGATGAGCGCGCTCAAGTCTTCTTCGCCAAGATACTGGATTTCGTCAATGAGAATGAGAACAGCGCTGCCTTTTGCCTTGGCTGCCTCACCAATCGCAAGGAACAAGGAAGCAAGATCGGCCTCAAGGTCACCGCTGTCGGCCTCCCCTTTGAAGGGTTGGATATCAAGACCAAACTCAACATCGTCGACCTTCACCTTTACCGAACCAATAAAGCTTCTCAAGACTCCCAGTGCCTTCTTGACGTGTGCGTTGACTTGCCTTCCGGTGTCCAACGCAAACAACAGCCGCCGCAACTCGGGAAGTAACAGCAGCGGGAGGCGCTTGCCTTCTGTGGATTCGATCGCTGAGGTCTGGAAGCCTTCCCGGTCAGCAATGAGCCTGATGCGATTCAGCAGAACAGTTTTCCCAACCCCTCGAAGCCCCAGCAGAATGATACTCTTGGCATGCCTGCCTTGTTTCAGGCGGAGTAGGGCAATACGGGCTTGTTCGAGCAGCTCGTCGCGACCAGCCAACTCGGGCGGCTGCGATCCTGCACCAGGGGCAAACGGGTTCTTGATCGGATCCATCTGCAATGTATAGCAAAGTTACAGGGTTTATCAAGGTTATAAAAGTTATATGATCAATATATAAACGTCCTATAATTCACATGAACGCCTGTATCCCCGTCTGCGCCCGCCCCAAGATCAGCGCATGCACATCATGCGTACCCTCATAGGTGTTCACCGTTTCCAGATTCACCATGTGCCGGATCACGTGATACTCATCCGAAATGCCATTGCCACCGTGCATGTCCCGCGCCGCCCGCGCCACATCCAGCGCCTTGCCGCAATTGTTGCGCTTCATCAGTGAAATCGCAGGCGGTGCCACCGTGCCACGCTCCAGCCCGCGCCCAAGCGCCAAACAGCCCATCAGCCCCAGTGAAATTTCCGTCTGCATGTCGGCAAGTTTCTTTTGCACCAGTTGGTTGGCCGCCAATGGTTTGCCAAACTGCTTGCGGTCAAGCACATAATGCCGCGCCCGGTGCCAGCAATCTTCCGCCGCACCCATCGTTCCCCACGCAATGCCAAACCGCGCTTTGTTGAGGCACGAGAACGGCCCCGACAATCCCTTTGCACGGGGAAGCAGCGCGTTTTCACCAACTTCAACTTGATCCAGTACGATCTCGCCGGTAACCGACGCGCGAAGAGAAACCTTGCCCTTGATCTCCGGCGTCGAGAACCCCTTCATGTCGCGCTCGACAATAAACCCGCGAATGTCACCATCCAGTTTCGCCCACACAATTGCAATGTCCGCAATCGGTGAATTGGTGATCCAAATCTTGGACCCGTTCAACACATAGCCACCTTGCACCTTTTCAGCGCGCGTCGTCATCCCGCCAGGATCAGAACCAGCATCGGGTTCGGTCAAGCCAAAACAGCCGACCAATTCACCCATTGCCAGCTTCGGAAGATATTTGCTTTTCTGCTCCTCCGACCCAAACTCCTCAATCGGGTGCATGACCAGTGATGCCTGCACACTCATCGCCGAACGGTAACCGGAATCAACGCGTTCAACTTCCCGCGCCGCCAGCCCGTAGGATACATACCCAAGCCCCGCACCGCCGTATTTCTCAGCGGTCATGACCCCGAGCAGCCCCATCTCGCCCAACTCGGTCATGATCGCACGGTCGAACACTTCATCGCGGAAAGCATCCTTCACCCGCGGTTGCAGCTTGTCCTGCGAAAAGGCCCGCGCCGAATCGCGGATCATTTTCTCTTCTTCAGTAAGCCAGCTCTCAAAATCGAGTGGGTCTTCCCAGTTGTAGTTTATGGCTTTTGCTTTGCTCTCACGCATCACTGCACCTTGCTATCTTCTGCTGACGTTTAAAATTTGGTTGGCAACAAACACTGCTGGCCGGGTACCTTTGATTTCGTTGAGTACCCCAAGACTCATGAGTTCTTGAATGTCGCTTTGCGCGGTTGGAAAAGTCACTTTGCACATTGTTTCCACTTCAGGTGCTGTTGTCCAGGGTTTGTTGAACAGCGCGTCAATGATTGTCTGCAACCGGTGATTTTTGCTGGAGCCCAGCGCTTGGCGTTTAAGCGAAGCTTGCAGTTCGATGATCCGGTCGGCAATGTTGATGGCGGCAGTGCAGCTGTCTTTGACGGCAACAAGGAAGAAATTTATCCAGTCTGTCCAAGCTGCTTCGGCAGAGACCTGGAACAGTTTTTCAATGTACTCGGTCTTCCGTGTTTTTGCTTCCAATGTCGAACTGATGTGCAGGATGGGCAGCGAGACGAGTTTCATTTGCATCGCCATGAGAGTCACCAACATGCGCCCAATCCTGCCATTGCCGTCTTGAAATGGGTGAATGGCCTCAAACTGGTAATGGGCAATCGCCAGGTCAACGAGTTCGTCGCCATCGACCCGGTTTGCGCGGTTGATGTATTTTTCCAAGTCTGACATGGCATCAACTGTTTGTGCGGGCGGCGGCGGAACATACCGCGCTGTGAACACGGTATCACCGGATTGCCCAATTGCATTCTGATGGGTTTTGTACGTGCCGGGGAGTTTGTTTGCACCTCTGCTGGGTGAAAGTCCGGACAGGAGTTTTGCGTGACTTTCTTTGATGATGCGCCCCGTGAGCGGAAGTTTGTTCAGTTCTTCGGTAGCGTGGCGAAGGGCGAGCAAGTAGTTGAATGCTTCACGCGCGTCATCGTCGTTTTTGGCATCGGGAAGGATTTCTTGAACCAGCATGTTGTCAATGGTCGTGATTGTCCCTTCCATTGCCGAAGTTGTGAGTGCTTCTTTGCGGACAAGTGGTGTGACCAGCATGTACGGATATTGCAGTCGTCGCGCGGCTCCATTGAGTTCGCCGATTGCTTTGGCGCAGCTTGCGAGGTTGTGGGCTATGCGACTATATTCAATTTCTGGAGGTAGGGGCGGCGGCACAAATGCCCACGCCCCCTCAAGGGTCTTGACGAGATGCCTTCTTTGTTCAATCGAAAACTGGTTCTCGTCCATTGTTATAATTTCCGCCCAAAAATCTTAATATCATCTCTTGAATTAAAAAAATAGACCAAAAATTTTAATTCAATCAGCCGAATTCAATTTTGGGAGGGAAAATTTGAATTCACCTGATCAATCCCGACAACCCCTTGAACTCTGCCCGTTTGGCATTCTCCAGCAGCTCAAACACCACCATTTCGGTGTTCACCACCTGCACCCCCGTCATCCGCAACCGGTCAAAGGCGAGGGTGGCAGATTCTGGCTTGCGCGATGTCATGGCGTCGGCAACGGCGAAAACCGCAAAACCGGCTTGCGCCAGGTCAATGCAGCTCTGCATCGCACAAATATGGGCTTCAACCCCGCAGACAATAACCTGCGGTCGCCCGCTGTCATGCATGCCAACCAAGTGCGCCTTCAAGCCATCGTCGCGCCAACAAGAAAAAGCTGTCTTTTCCAGAACTGTTGCCACATTCGATTGCAAGGCAGGAACCGTTCGGCCCAGGCCCTTGGGATAGTGTTCGGAAATGGTGACCGGCACGCCAAGAGTTTGCGCTGCTTGCAAAACGATGCCTGTTTTCGCCACCACCCGTTCTGGCTCATGCATCGCCGGCAGCAATCTCTCCTGTGCGTCTACAATCAGCAATGAGGCCTTGCCCGCTTCAAGCAGCATCAATCATGCCGCTTACTTTGAGTCCGAAGGCGTAGTTGAACGCAACTTCCTTAAGCCGGTCAAAACGGCCCGACGCTCCGCCATGGCCGCTGTCCATGTTGATCTTGAGCAGCACCAGATTGTCAGACGTGTTTTCCACCCGCAACTTGGCCACCCACTTTGCAGGCTCCCAATACGTAACGCGCGGATCCGTCAACCCGCCTTCCGCCAGAATGTGCGGATAGTCCTGCGCCACCACGTTTTCATACGGCGCATAGCTGCGGATGGTTTGGTAGGCCACCTTGTCAGTGATCGGGTTTCCCCACTCCGGCCACTCCGGTGGCGTCAGCGGCAACGTCTCATCGAGGATGGTCGTCAAGGCATCCACAAACGGCACATCAGCCACAATCGCCTTGAACAGGTCAGGCCGCATGTTGGCGATTGCCCCCATCAGCAGTCCGCCCGCACTGCCTCCTTGCGCCACAATGTTTCCCGCCGAAGTAAACTTGCTTTCAATCAGGTATTCCGCACACGCGATAAAATCTTTGAACGTGTTCACCTTGTGCTCAAGCTTGCCGGATTTGTACCAGCGCCGACCCCGTTCCTGACCACCGCGAACATGCGCTGTCGCATAGATGAATCCACGGTCAACGAGCGACAGGATGTTGGTGTTGAACCCTGCCGACATGGAAATGCCATAGGCACCATAGCCATAGAGCCACAAGCGTGCCGTGCCATCCAGGGCAGCACCCTTGCGGTAAAGCAGCGTCACCGGAATGCTCTCGCCGTCATGTGCAGGCGCCAGAACCCGCCGCGTCACATAGTCCGCCGGATTGTGACCGGACGGAACCTCTTGTTCCTTGCGCACCACCCGCGTGCGGCTTGCCATGTTGTAATCATAAACCCGCGCCGGTGTCGTCGGTGATGAATAGGAAAACCGCAACACGTCCGTGTCGAACTCGCGCATGTCACCGAAACTGAGGGAATAGGCCTCCTCGTCAAACGCGATTGTATGCTCCGCGCCACTTTCAAAATGCCGGATCATGATGCGCGGCAAGGCGTTTTCCCGCTCCATCCACACCAGCCAGTTTTGCAACACGATTGAACCGATGATGAACACGCCTTCCCGGTGCGGCACGATGTCGATCCAGTTCCCCCGGCCTGGTTTGTCAACGGGTGCTGCAACGATCTTGTAGTCTTCGGCACCATCAGCATTGGTGCGGATGATGAACTGGTCGCCGCGGTGGTCAACGTCATACTCAATGCCGCGCTGCCGTGGTTCCACGCAAGTCGGCACGCTTTGAGCGTCCGCTGCGTCAATAAGCCAGCATTCCGAAGTTTCATGGTCATGCACACTGATCACAATGTAGCGTTCAGACAGTGTCTGGCTCACCCCTGTGAACATGCCGGTGTCTGTTTCTTCAAACACCATCTCGTCAGCGGATTGCGCTTCGCCAAGCCGGTGCCGGAAAGTTTTCATCGGCCTGTGGTTTTCGTCTTGCAAGGTGTAGTAAAACGACGTGCCATCCAGCATCCAGCTCGCACTCCCGGCTGTGTTGGTCAGCACATCGTCGAGGTCACGCCCGGTGGCCAGATCGCGCACCCGCAAATCGTAGAACTCGGATCCGTTGCAGTCAGCCGACCACGCGGCCTGCATGTGGTCTGGCGAAACGGCGAAATCACCCAGGCTGAAGTAGGATTTGCCTTCAGCCTCCACATTGCAGTCCATGATAGTCGCCTCGCCGCCTGATCCATCGCGCGCCAAGCGGTGAAACAACGGATACTGGCCACCCTGAATAAATGAGGTGTGATAAAAATAGGGACCATGTGCCACTGGCACCGAGCTGTCATCTTCCTTGATGCGGCCTTTCAACTCGCCGAACAAAGTCTCCTGCAAGGCGATGGTATCGGACATGATGGCGTCCTGGTAAGCATTTTCCGCTTCCAGGTAGCGCCGGATATCCTGCGGCAATGTCTCCGGCTTGTGCATGACCTCTTGCCAGTTCGCCGCCCGCAGCCAGGCGTAGTCATCCCTTTTTTCCAGGCCGTGCCAGGTCTGGAGGGAGGGGCGCTTGTCAGCGCGCGGAGGCGAGGGGAAGGCTTTGGTCATGGGACATTATTCATCATTCTTGAAGTCAAGGGCAACGCCATTGATGCAGTAACGTAAACCAGTTGGTTGCGGTCCGTCCGGAAAAACATGGCCCAAATGCGAGTCACAGTCGGCACAATGTACTTCGGTTCGGGTCATGAAGAATTTCCGGTCAGTTGTGGTACCAACGGCATCCTGTGCCACAGGTTGTGTGTAGCTTGGCCAGCCTGTTCCACTGTCAAACTTGTCGCCAGAAGCAAACAAAGCCTTGCCGCAACCCGCACAAACGAACATTCCGGGCCTTTTTTCACTGTTCAGGGGGCTGGTGAACGCCCGCTCCGTGCCATGTTCCCGCGCAACCTTGTAAGCCTCCGGCGAGAAATGCTTGCGCCACTCAACGTCTGATTTAGTTACACGTGCCATGTTGCTTCTCCTTGCCCCCTATATAAGCGCCCGCGTCAGCAAGATCAGCCCCCATTCCAGCGCCCAAGCCTCACGCTTTATTTACTTCCTCGCAAGCATAACGCGAAAGGTTAACGCGGTTGCAGCGGAGGCAGCCTCCCAATTAAGTAAACTTGAAGCTGTTTGCCGCAAACAGGCCATGTTGAAACGAGGAGACAGGGACAATCATGTCGGAACAAGCAGGTTGGCGGGGCGACGCACCTCACCCATCTGAACCGCAGATGATTGGCAGTCAAACGGTAGCCCGCGAGGGTGAGCCGCCGCGCCGCATTTCTGCCGACTCATTCAAGAATCTGATGGCGAAGCTGAAGCAGCCCGTCACCATTCATTCTTCAATTGCGGTACAGTCTGTCGTCATCCCCGATCTCCGCCCCGTTACAGCACCTGCTGCTGCACCAGTGGTGCAGCCAGTTGTTGCCCCCATCGAAATTCTGGCGAGTCAGCAACCAACTCTGCCTGTTGAAATCAGCCCGCACATTCTGGTCTCCGCTCCACCTATTCTGCCGCCACCAGTCCCGGTAGCGCAGGTTGCAAAAACGCCCGACCCCGATCCCGTTGAACCATCTCCGCAACCGGCCCATTCGCGGCGTCCCCTCGTGGACCCGGAACTTGAAGCCGTCATGCGCCAGATTGCCGCCGTACCCAGCAGTGAGGACCGCATCCAGTTTCTCGATGAGGCGGTCAGCATTGTGGTTGTCGATCAGGTCAATGCCGCGCCATCAGGAGAATTGGCAGCCCTCGAGGAAGCCTATCTCAAATCCCTGGCGGAAACTCCAGAACCAGTTGACGTGGCCCCTGTGCTTCCCGCGCAAACAACAGCCTTGGATTTAACACCAACACCCGCCCCGGAAATTCCCGCACCCTCGGCCGCACTACAAATTGCCGAGCCACCAGCCGCACTCGCCAATCTCGATGAAAGCGAAGCCACCGAAGTGTCGCGCTCGCTGCTCGACATGATGGCAGCTGGTACCCATTCCGGCCAGCCCCAGGAACGCGCCCTCGCTGCCGACACACTGCTCCGGCTTGTTCCACGCCTGCCCTTGAAGGCCATGGTGTTGCTGTCAGACCGCTTGTCGATCATGGACGCGCCACCCCATCTCTTGATTGCAAAACTGATCCGCGATCCGCGCATTGAAGTGTCAGGCCCGCTGCTTGAAAACTCCATGCACATCACCGACCAGGACTTGAACAGTGCCATTGGCGAAAGCGACAGCGCCAAGCGCCGCATGGTTGCCCGCCGTCGCAAGCTCTCGCGTGAAATCAGCGACCAGTTGATTTTGACTGGTGACTCTTCTGTTGCCTTGACCCTCGTGCGCAATACCAATGCTGAAATTTCCCATGATGGGTTCCTCGGCCTGTGCAAGGCTGCCAACAACGATGCAGGCCTGCTGGCTCCGTTGTGTACCCGGGCCGACCTGCCCGCCCCGTTTGCCTTCGAGCTTTTTTGGATCGCACCCGTTCAACTGCGGCGCTACATCCTGCACCGCTTCCTGACTGACTCCGAAACACTGACAAAGATCCTCAAAATCACGCTGTCAACACAAGGCGACGACGAGTCCGCTGATTCCCAATTTCCATCGACCACCGAGGTCCGCCAATTCATCGAACAAATGCTGGCAGGCCAGGCAGGCCAGGCCTGCGAGAATTTTGCGTCAAGCATGCGTATCGCCGCCGCAACCGTGGCTCGCATCGTGGCAGATGAGCAAGGCGAACCAATCGCCGTGTTGATGAAAGCCGCAGGATGCCCGCGCACCGATTTCCAAGCCTACCTGCAATCACTGAGTACCACCGCCTTGCCCTTGCTGCCGCAACGGCTCGACGACCTTCACGCTCTTTTCGACTCGCTGTCTTTCAACAAGGCCCGCATCCTGCTGACCTATTGGGATTGGGCCGAACGCAAGGCCGGACCATACGCGCCACTGCACTAGGTTCCCCCGGTTAATGCCATTGATTGACTCTTGCGCATCACGACTCCGCGATTCATAACACCGTCGGTGGGGCAGGGGGCTGATTCGTAAAATGCAGAATTCATTTTGATGACAGGCAGGGATTCTGGCGCGTTCCGCAGCAGCCTTGCACTTCCGGAACATCGGCAACTTTTCGACTATTGGCAATCGCTGGGGCGCGACAATCAGGTTCCGTGCCGGTCTGATTTCGATCCGGCTGGCGTGGCGCGTCTGCTGCCCTCCTTGTTTCTGGTGGATGTCACAACACCGATTGCCGACAGTACAATTCGCTTGGCTGGAACGAAATTGCGCGAAACCTATCAACGTGAAATCACCGGCTTGCGCATCGCCGATTTTCAATTGCAGGAAAATGGCGACTACTGGCTCGAAGCCTATCGCAGCACGGTAATGGACCGCAGGCCCGTCCACGGCGTGGTCGAGCGTCGCGACAGGGCGGGCCGCCTGGTGGCGCAACACTGGCTGAAACTTCCATTGCGCCACCGCAAGCCCGACATAGACATTGTGATCTGCTTTGACATCCATATTGCCCTGGCCGAACGCACGAACGCGGGAAAAATCGCCACGGCAAGTTGAATAGGCCTTGATTCCTGAAATAGGAAATGCTAGTGGGGACCTCGAACAGGAGTACCCCATGGCCAAACCCGCCGCTGCAACGACCCCCGGATTCAACGACAACGAAAATCCCCTGTTGCGCCTTTTCCTGCGCAAGGGAAAAGACGGGGAAACTTACATCGACGCCGATCAGTTCGCTGCTGGTGAGCTTCTACGCCGCGATTTTGAGCGCGCCATGTTGGCACCGCGTGTCACCATGCCTTACCAGGAACCGGCAACATCAGGTGGTCGACATTGGAGTTCGAGCGACAATCACATTGCAAGATTGTCCGACAGCGCCCTGCATGCCCGCCAGAAAGTCCACACTGCCCTTGACGCGGTCGGACCTGAACTCGCCGGAATACTTTTTCATGTTGTCTGCCTGGCGGCAGGCCTCGAACACGCCGAGCGCCGCCTGGCGCTGCCGCTGCGCAGTGGCAAGGCTGTTCTGGCGTTGGCCCTCACCCGGCTGGCCCGCCATTACGGCCTGAAAAAATCGCCGGTTTTGCGCAACACCACCACCATCGGCGACTGGCATCTGCCTGACTACAGACCAACTCTCATGCCAGAGCCGCAACCGCCCGCGCATCTGCCTTGATGCGCCCGATCATGGCAGCAAAGCCATTCGAGCGTTGCGGTGTCAGGTGCTCCGCCAGTCCCAGCCGCGTGAAGGCCGTACCCGCGTCATAGGCAACAATGTCCGCCGTGGTCAGCCCATCGAACATGTGAAAAGCAATGGCGATCAGCCCTTTCACAATCAGGGCATCGCTGTCGCCGTCAAGTTTCAAGTGGGTGCGGCCTGCCGTAATCAACGGTTGCGAATGAATCCACACCTGGCTGGCACATCCTGAAACCTTGGTGGCGGGCGTTTTGAGCGCATCATCCATGGCCGGCAAGGCACGGCCCAGCTCGATCACATAGCGGTAGCGTTCCTCCCAATCATCCAGCAGGTCAAAGTCATCGAACAATTCGTCAATACGCCGGACCATGCGCAGGCAACTCCGTTGCCGCATGCCATAGGGCGACCGGTCGCCGAACTCAACCCTCGTCGGGAAACAGGCTGCCACGCAAAGGCGCAACAGCGGCTGCAATCGGGCCCGTGGTGAGGCTGTCCGCCTTCGCCTGGTCAGATGGCAGCCCGCTAATCAGCGGCCCGCTGGCTTCCTCGGCCCACTCATAGATCAGTTGCAGGCTGTACTTCGCCTTGGCCTCAAGCCGTCCAGCGACGTAACCAGCCGTCAGGCAGACATCCGGCCGGCGCTCACAAAAGGATTTCATGTCAACAAAAGCGGTGTTGGCCGCATCCATGACGGTGGAGTGTGGTTGCGCCAAGGTGTTGACAACACCGGTTTGCATCGGCGGGGTCGGCATCAAAAACACAATCGCACCAAACGCACACGCTGTCCGAACCATACTCATGTCACACCTCACTTACTCACTCCATTGTCGAAAAAAGCTCTTTATTTTGCGTTTCCCCAATGCACGGCATTTGACAGAAAACGGCGCTAACGCATTGTTGTCAGGTGCCGTGGATACGTTTCATTAATCATGCCCCGGCATAGATCGGGCTTCGGTCCGCCAGGCTGGATACCATCCGTTAACCGGCCAGTTCCAATCTTGGGTGCCAGGTTTGAGGTTGAACACACAATGCCACGGCGCAAACAAGTGAGGTCCGATGTCGCGGAGGCAACGCCGGAAGGTGTTCGGCCCCTGCAAGTCGTGCTGTGGAGTGCGGCATCCATTGCAGCGGGCTTCATCGTTTACAATGTGTTTCTCAATCAACCGCCGGAAGCCGTGCGCATGGCCCACCGCGCCCATGCCAGTGCTGCAGCAGTGGATGTGGCCGCCGTGAAGGGTTCGCAAAACACCATCACCTTGCGTTACGAACCGGAAGTCGAGGAGTTGCAGCGCGAACTGCTGGCAACCGGTCATTACAATGGACTGGTTGATGGTGTGAATGGCACACGCACACGCCTTGCCATCGCAGCCTACCAAAGCCAACACGGCATGTCCGGTCCGGCGGACGTCTCGCCAAGGCTGCTCGAGCACATCCGCTTCACCCGAAAAGTGAATGATGCCACGCAGTTTACAGCCAGCACTGGCCAATCACCAACGTCACCGCAGCGTCCCGTCAACCGCATTTCCCTGGTGCAACGCGCCCTTGCTGATTTGGGCTATGGTCCGGGTGAAGCCACCGGTGCCATAAACGCCGCCACACGCGATGCCATTCGCAGGTTTGAGGCTGACAAGCGTTTGCTTGTGGATGGCCTGATCGACAATGCCGTACTTGCCGAACTTTCCAAAACCACGGGCTACGAGAACCTGGCGAAATTCAGACAGGACTGAAGCGGGTGCGTCTCAAGTCTGAAATTTGGGTTCAGGCTTTTTTGCGCAGCCAGGAAATTGCCGGCCATTTCGGTGCCGTGCTGCGCGTCGGTGCTGCCGAAGCAGGCGCGGTCTGCGTTGTCATCAATCACCTTGACGGAACCTTGACACTTCTGGGACCGGCACCGGGTGCGGCCTATGACACCGAAGGCAACCGCCGCTTTGTGCGCGAAACTGCGGCACCAGTGGATTGGCCCGTCGTCAGGGATAAGCTGGACCGAAAGGCGGGCTTTGATCCCGACATCTGGGTGGTGGAAATCGAAGACCGCCAAGGCCTCGCCGGATTGCAGCCCGAACAAGACTGACGGCGCTCTTGCCATTATGAATGTGTTAACCACGATTGCGGTTGAGTGCGTCTGGTTGTGATCAAAGGGGTCCCATGACGGCTGATATAATTGAATTCAATCCGAATGCGATAACGCGCACGCCAAAATCCTTGGCGAGTGATGCAGATATCGCCGGGCAGATCATCATCTTTCCAGGAGTGCGCAGGGAACACCTGCCACCGCTTTCCGCACGCCATGTCGCCATGCTTCAGATAAAATTCGTATCCTTGGGCACCGCACTCGCCAAAGACAGCAACGACTGATACCAACGGGCCAACCATCTGATATCAAACCATGGATGGCCCGCTTGAAGCGGGCCATGACGGACTTGGAATGGGTTTGTACAAATGGCCGTTGGTATGACTTACAACGCCGGCGCTTTGGCCACGCAAGTTCCCGCACTCAGAATGGACTCAACAGCTGGCCGTAGCAGCGGGTCCGGCAACGGAACCCAAAGCAGCATGAGGCCCCGCGAATCCGGCATCTCCACGGTCCAGGCGGCATTGCTGATTTCATCGCCGCCTTCTTCCACTTCGCCCAGGCTCGTCACCATTTCAATCAGCGACCGCGCCCGCGTTATCTCAATGTCAAAACGGTCGACACCGGCCTGCTTGTCATTCAGCGCATAGATTTGTTTGCCGGACTGCGAATAGATCGCCAGTGTCCAGTACATGTCAGGCACCTGCAGGCTAAGCCCAACCTTGCCCTTGCCGAGATCAATGCGGCACATGGCAGAGACACCATCGCCCGCATGCCCGGGCATCAGCGCACTGGTGGAACGCGCTGGCAGCACGTGAAATGTGTTCCGTGCCGCGTTGCCGGAAAGTGCGGCAACATTGCTTTCCAGCGCCATGCCGGGAACCAGCAGGACATAGAGGATGTGCACACTCGCCGCCGTGAGCAACCCGATGATGATCCAGAACAGCCGCGCCATCTCAGCACGCACTCCGCGTAACGCCAGGTAGCGCTGCTGCGGTGATGGCGGAAGCAGGTTCATGCAGCGTGAGGACCAGCATGTAACTTCCGCCTGATGGCGGTGCCAGCCAGTTTGCCGGTTGTGGCTCAGTGGCGATCACCGCACGCAATTGCCCGTTGGCTTCCAGCAGGGCCTGTCCGGCACTGAGAACGCCGCGTTCCTGCCCCGCCGTGCCGTCGCCTGCAGCAGCGCTGAGCGTCCACCAGCGCGCCACCGGCATCGCACCGGCAATGTTTGTCGCGCAATCTCCGGCCAGCCCCTTGCCAGCGTCATCCACCCGCCGCACAAACTGCCGCGAAGATTTCGCTGGCGGCAATTGGCCCGCCGCAAGGAAATGGCCCAGTGCATACGGGAGCGTCGCGGAATGTTCCGCCAGGTTCCACTCTTGCCAGCCGTTGGGCGTGTTGCCCGCCGACAATCCCAGGCTGTTCAACGCAAACACCGCACTGGCAACGCCTGCAATCGATCCGGCCAGCATGGAACCCACCGCCCACAACGTGCGCCGGGAAAATCCGGCGATCCACGCCAGCACGGGTTTCATCATGCGATTCACAAGGATGGCCACTTCACTAGAACTCAAAAAACTGTTTTTTCTTGCGCTTTTTCTTGCGCGGCTCGGAGGTGAACAGGCGCTCAAAGAAACCCCGCTTGGTCTCACGCTCGGCGGCGGTCTTGGGCAAGCCATAAAGTGACTCGCCATCTTCACTGCGTGCGGCCTGCACCGGGCTTCCCGCTTTCGCCTTGCGTTTTGTCTTGCGTGTGCCTTGTGCGTTGATCTTGCGCGGCTTGCTGTCCTCAAACAGGGCGAACATGCCTTTCAGAACATCATTGGCATCGCCAGCCGCAGGCTCGGTTGTTGCCGCCGGTGTCTCTTCGTTGATGGCCGGAAGCAGCGTGTCCCCAACATCATCTGTAACAAGGCCTGCCTCCTCCTGCCTCTTCTTCTCGAGTTCCGCCGCCGCCAGCACATAGCTCTCGTCGAAGGGCATGCCGACAAAACCCTCGGGCTCCAATCCCGTTTCGGCGACGAGGGTGATCCGCTTCCAGGCGGGAGCAGGAATGCGTCCGCCAGTGACGTCATTCATCGATGTGTTGTCGTCATTGCCCACCCACACGCCGGTGACGTTGTGCGCCGTAAACCCGACAAACCACGCGTCGCGATAGGCCTGGTTGGTTCCGGTTTTGCCCGCCGCCGGCATGATGGCCAGATCTGCACTGCGCGCCGTTCCGGCCTTGATGACCTGGCCCAGCATGGAATTGAGATCAGCAATGACTTCGACTGGCACCACCTGCGGAGCGGCTGCAACTTTTTTTGTCCGTTCATAAATGACATTGCCATTGGCGCGCCGGATTTCCAGCACCGCGTAGGGACGCGCCAGTTTTCCGCCGCCTGCAAAAGTCGCATAGCCGGTGGTTAGATCAAGCAGAGTCATGGCGGTGGTGCCAAGCACCATGGGCGGCCAGGTTTCAAGTTCGGCCTGAATGCCCACATCATGCGCTGCCTTGATGATTTTTTCGCGGCCCGCCTTGCCCCCCATCTCTTGCATCAATTTGACCGGAATGGAGTTGGCGGATTTGGCCAGCGCCGTCGTCAGCGTCATCGCACCACTGTATTTGTCCTTGTAGTTGCCAGGCGACCAGCCGCCCACAGACACCGGACCATCAACAACAATCTCATCCGGCCTGTGCCCGTCAAGCAGGGCCGCGAGATACACAAACGGTTTGAACGAAGAACCTGTCTGCCGCTCAGCGTCGGCAGCGCGGTTGAAATTGCTCTTCTCGAAATCCCGCCCGCCAATGATGGCCCGCACGGCGCCATCAGGCGCCATGGTGATGGATGCGGCTTGCGAGAACCCGTTTTCCGGGCCCAGCGTGTCGATGGTGTCGTTGATGATATTCTGGCTTTCCAGTTGCAGCCGCAGATCAACAGTGGTTTTCACTTCGATCACAAACTCCTTCTGCAATCCGTTTTCTTCCAGCACATCAAGCGTGTTCTCATACGCCCATTCCAGGAACCACGATGGCGTGGCGGCATCTTTTGCGGCAACGACTTGCGCCGGACTGCGCCGTGCCTGCAAAAGCTCGCCCTGGCTGATGAAGCCTGCATCCAGCATGCGGTACAACACCACATTGGAGCGCGCCCGTGCCGCTTCCAGCTGGATGTGCGGCGCGTAGTTTGTTGGCGACTTGAAAATGGCAGCAATCATGCTCGCTTCCGAAACCGAAACATCGCGCGCCGACTTGCCAAAATAGAATTGCGAGGCCGCTTCCACACCATGCGTGCCGGCACCAAGGTAAGAGCGGTCAAGATAGAGCTTCAGGATTTCTTCTTTGCTCAAATGCGATTCGATCCACAGCGACAGGAATGCCTCGCGGATTTTGCGCTCGACCGTTTGCTCCGGCGAAAGGAAAAGGTTTTTCGCCACCTGTTGCGTGATTGAAGACCCACCTTGCACTGTGCTGGACCGCGCATTGTTGACCACCGCCCGCAGTGTGCCGATGAGGTCAATGCCAAAGTGCTCGAAGAAGCGCACATCCTCTGTTGCCAGCACGGCCTTGATCAGGTTCGGTGAAATTTCATCCAACGGAATGGCATCGTTTTGCCGGATGCCCCACTTGCCGACAATGTTGCCGTTGCTGTCCGTGAATGTCATGGCGTAATCGCGGCCACGGTTCCAGATGTCGCCCGTGCCGGAAAATGGTGGCAAGGCAAACGCCAGCAGCCCGAAGGCGAACAAAGTGCCGAGCGTCAAACCATCATCAATGAGTCCGACCATCAACCGTTTAAACCCACGCACCAGAAAATAGCGGTGCAAGAACGAGGAATAAGCTGAACCCGCCCGCTTGCATCCGTCCCATGCCTCGAACAACGCCGTGCTGACAAAGGAATCAGCGGTCCAGATGGCGCGAAACAGCCGGTTACGGGTTGGTAGTTTGGCCACGTGTCAATCGCATGTGTGAGTCATTGCAACTTTTACGGTTTGCGGCAGTCTCATGCAAGTTATGTAGAGCACGTCGATGCCATTCTGCGCGGGTGATTCCGGAGTTGCGAGGATTGCCTAAAGAAAAGGCAATTGCCCATCAATCTTGCCATATTCAAGGCATTTCGCACATTATTTCATCGCCTGCCTGAATCAGCGCTTCGCACCCTTGAAAACGCAAGTTGTTTCAGCCAGTTGCTGAAATGGGCCAAGTGGCACGCACATTGCCTCGGCAACGGCGGGCGCAGGGTAAGGGAGATACAACATGAAATACGTCGCAGGGAGTGCCGGCGCACTCTTGTTGACCACGTTTGCCACACCAGCCCTGGCGGCTGAATTCAGTGCTGCCGACACCGGCTGGATCATGGCCGCGACCTGCCTTGTCTTGATGATGACCGTTCCCGGCCTCGCCCTTTTCTATGCCGGTCTTGTGCGCAAGAAAAACGTGCTCTCCACCATGATGCAGAGTTTCGCCGCCTGCTGCCTTGTCTCCTTGCTGTGGATTTTCTTCGGTTACTCCATCGCCTTCTCCGGCGATGCGCCCTATCTCGGTAACTTCGACAAGTTCTTTTTGAACGGCATGACGAAATCCTCCCTCACCGGCACCATTCCGGAATCCCTGTTCATGACATTCCAGATGACCTTCGCCATTCTCACCCCCGCCGTCATCTGTGGCGCATTCGCCGACCGCATGAAATTCTCCGCCCTGCTGCTGTTCCTCGGCGCATGGTTGCTGTTGGTCTACGCCCCCGTCGCCCACTGGGTGTGGGGCGGCGGCTTCCTGGCGCAAATGGGATTGAAGGATTTCGCCGGCGGCACCGTTGTCGAAATCAATTCCGGCATCGCCGGGCTGATGGCCGCCATCATGCTGGGCAAACGCAAGGGCTATCCCCAGGAAGCCATGGTGCCGCATAATCTGATTTTGTCCGTCACCGGCGCATCGCTCCTCTGGGTCGGCTGGCTCGCCTTCAATGCTGGATCATCGCTCGCCGCCAATGATGTCGGAGCCTTTGCGCTCGCCAACACGCAGATCGCCGGAGCGGCAGGTGCGCTCGCCTGGATGTCGGTGGAGTGGTACAAGCACGGCAAGGCCAGCGTCCTCGGCATCATTTCCGGTGCGGTTGCGGGCCTTGTGGCAATTACACCGGCATGCGGATTTGTATCCCCCATGGGCGCGCTCGCCATCGGATTGATCGCCGGTGTGGCCTGCTTCTTTGGTGCCACCACATTGAAGCGCAAGCTCGGTTACGATGACTCGCTCGATGTCTTCGGCGTGCATGGCATCGGCGGCTACGTCGGCACCATCGGCATCGGCGTGTTCGGAGCAGAAGCCTGGGGCGGAACAGCGGGCCTGCTCGAAGGCAACGCGGCCCAATTGGGAATTCAGCTTATCGGTTGTCTCGTCGTCACCATGTGGTGCGCCGCCGCCAGCTACGCCATCCTCTTTGTCATCGACAAGGCCATCAGCCTGCGCGTCAGCCGTGAAAACGAAATCGAAGGTCTCGATCTCAGCATGCATGGCGAAGTGGTGCCGTGATGTGCTAGGTCGGAACCATGACCGACCAGCCCTTCTGGAAATCCAAATCCTTGGCCGACATGTCCCGCACCGAGTGGGAATCTCTTTGCGATGGTTGTGGCCGCTGCTGCCTCAACAAGCTTGAGGATGCAGACACCGGTGAATATCACTTCACCCGCACCGCCTGCCGCCTGCTGGATTGCGGAACTGCTCAGTGTACGGATTACAAGAACCGCTCCAAGCGTGTCTCCGACTGCGTGACACTGACACCGAAGAATGTGGGCAAGCTCGGCTGGCTCCCTTCAACCTGTGCCTATCGTCTCATCGAAGAGGGCAAGTCCCTCCCCTGGTGGCACCCCCTGGTTTCAGGCCGGGCAGAAACCGTTGACGAGGCAGGCATCTCCGTCGTCGGCCAAGTCTACCCGGAGAAGGGCATCAGCGTGAACGAACTCTGGCTCCACATGTGGAAACTCCCCAAGGCCAAGCGGCAGAAGATTTAACCAATTCCGTCTTTATCCTTGTAATATTGGAATTAAACTCCAATAATACTAGGATGTTTGAGCGAAACCAACAATCAGAAGTAGAGCTGCTTCTTACTCAAACGCCAGTGGTGGCAATTCTGGGGCCACGGCAGGTTGGAAAAACGACGCTGGCCCTGGCAATCGCCGCCAAACGTGGCCCGGGCGCGTCACACTATCTTGACCTGGAATCTGAAACCGACCGGGCCAAACTATCAGATGCAACGGCTTATCTATCCGGCCACGAGGACAAACTTGTTATTCTGGACGAAATTCATCGTGCACCCAATCTGTTCCAAACGCTGCGCGGGTTGATCGATCAGGGCAGGCGTCAAGGCAGGGGAAATGGCCGTTTCATCATTCTCGGTTCGGCCGCCATTGATTTGCTCCGCCAGTCAGGCGAGTCACTTGCGGGTCGCATTGCCTATACTGAGCTCCAACCGCTCAATCTTGCAGAAATCACTGAAGACCCCGGCAGGATTTC
Organism: Hyphomicrobiales bacterium; assembly: GCA_043768765.1. GTDB lineage: Bacteria > Pseudomonadota > Alphaproteobacteria > Rhizobiales > Aestuariivirgaceae > Aestuariivirga. Next base: position 18,753 of record JAYVKC010000039.1, read on the forward strand.
CGTGTTGGCCGATCAACTTCACCAACGCGGTGGATTTCCAGATTCTTTTCTCGCAACCAGCGACGCAGCCTCGTTCCGCTGGCGGCAGGACTTCATTCGCACCTATCTCCAACGCGATATCCCGCAATTCGGGCCACGCATCGCCGAAGAAACCTTGCGCCGGTTCTGGACGATGCTGGCGCATCTTCACGGCGGCATGCTCAACGCGGCATCACTCAGCCGTTCGCTGGGAATCGACAACAAAACGGTCGCAAGCTATCTGGATTTGATGGTTGATCTGCTTCTCGTTCGCAGACTGCCAGCATGGCATGGCAACATCGGCAAGCGCCTCGTCAAGAGTCCGAAAGTCTATGTCCGGGACACAGGCCTGTGTCATTCACTCCTCGGCATATCCACCATGGAGCAACTCCTGTCACATCCGAAACTGGGCGACAGTTACGAGGGGTTCGTGATCGAAAACCTCGCATCTGTGGCGGGCAATGCCGGCAACATGCATTTCTACCGCACAGCCGCAGGGGCAGAAGTTGACCTGTTGATCGATACCGTGCGCGGGTTGGTGGCAATCGAAATCAAACGGTCAACCGCGCCGAAAGTGTCCAAAGGCTTCCACGCCGCCTGCGACGACGTGCAACCCGCAAGACGGCTGGTCGTCTACCCGGGACATGAAGCGTTTCCGCTCGGCAATGGCATAGAAGCAGTCAGCCTGCGCCGCGCCATGGAGATTGTGGCCGGCCAGCCCTGATCACTTCTCCATCACCGCTTCAACCAGATACCGCTGATACCCCTGCGTTATCGCATCGCGACACTTCAAGCCACCTGCCTCGTGGTGCGCCGCTCTGGCAATGCCATGGACTCTTCCTCTGCATCCTGGGGAGCGCCATTGAAGTCCGTGAGTTTTATGCCGTCGCGCAAGAAACGGTCCTTGAACATGAAATGCCAGACTTCCCGGAACCAGACACGCCGTCCCATCTTGTAGTACCAGCGAATGGCGTGGCGGATCTTGGGTTCCGGATTCCACAGCAGGCGACGGAGCGCGCGGGGACGTGTCTGCGCAACAATTTCGACAAACTTGACCCACATGAAAAGCTGCCACGGCTTGAGCTTGTCCATCGACAGGACCTGGTGCTTGTAGTCCCATTTGGTGCGGTCCGTCAGAATCACTTTTCGGTCGGCGGCGATCCGGAAGTAGGGAGTCCAGCGGTGCGGCGTGACTTGCAGCGCCGTGATCTGGTCAGGATCATAGGCGATGATCTGCTTGAGCCCGAGCCACATGTCGCTGTGCGTCTGTTCCGAAAATCCGCTGACCCACGTCATCAAGGAAAGGATATTGTGTTTGCGCAAAAGCTGGATGGCCTTCCGGTCGATGTCGGGTGTTGCCCCTTTCTTGATCAGGTCGAGCGTCGCTGCATCGGTGTTTTCCATCCCCATGAGAAAGCGTTCGAAGCCCGCCTGCTTGTAGAGATGCAGCACATCCTCATCGCGCACAATGTCTCCGGCACGCGTTGAGGCAACAAGTGTGAGGTCAACATTTTCCGCGATCAGCGCGTTGAGAAATGCGATCCAGGGCTTTCGCATGGCCGATGGATTTTCATCAGCGAAATTGAATACCTGAACCCCATGAACACGGTGCAGCCACGCCATCTCCCTTGCGAGCTTTGCCGGATCGCGATGGCGGAACCTCGTCCAGAACCCGCGCTGGCCGCAATAGTTGCACAGATGCGGGCAGCCACGTGAAAACTGGATCACCACCGCCTGTTTGTTGCCCCAATAGCTGTAACGCTTGAGATCAACCAACTCCCAGCCGATGCGATACGCGTCCAAATCCTGAATGACAGGCGCTGGCATCGTCGCAAACGGCAGTCCATCTTTGCAAAACGCAATGCCTGGCAGCGCATTGACATCGCCATCATCGCGAAGAATCCGTGCCAGCTTCACCATCGTGTCTTCGCCTTCACCGCGCACGATGAAATCAACATGCGGTTCTGCTGCCAGAATGTCGCGCCAATGATAGGTCGGATGCACGCCGCCATAGATGACGCACACGTCAGGCAGCTGGCGTTTCACCGCACGCGCAACCTGGGCAATGATCGGATGCCCCGACGATGAACCCGAATGCCCAAACAGCACGAGGTCTGGCGACTTCTCGATGATTCGCTTCTGCAGCTCATGCAGGGGCATCGGCCCAAATTCGCCATCGATCAACGACACATCATGTCCATCATCAACCAGCGGGCCACCCACACACAAGAGCCCAAGTGGCGTGAGCTGTTCTTTGGGAATGCGGCTGCCAATTGATGGATGCGGGATGTTGGCGAGAACGATCTTCATCGCACCATCACCGCCTCAACCAGATACCGCTGGTCTCCCTGCGTCACCGCGTCAAACGGATAGCATGTCGACAACACCAGATTGAATCCCGCCGCATGCCGGTCGATGCCGCTGTTGCGCCAGTCCACAATGCGTGTAGCCGTCACCCGGTAACGAAACTGCAAGCCATCGGTCCGCGTCACGGCAACGGCGTCACCAATTTTCACATCCCTGAGAAAGGAGAAATGCGTATCGCGGTGTGCGGCGATCACCGCTGTGCCGCGCTCACCAGGCCGCGCTGTTTCATTCAACAACGCAGGACCGAAGGCCAGGGCTTCGCCGGATGCACCGCGCAGCACAATGGCTTCTTCACCCAATCGCTCCATGCGGACTTTCGCAACCGGCCACGTGTCTGCCCAGTTCCACGCTTTCACCGGTTTGCCGGTTGCAAGAGATTCGGAAAACGCGCGCTCCATCAACACCTGCGCCACTTGCGCCTTGATGTGAATCCACGAGGCCTTGCCCAGCATGATGACGGCTCCGGTAAAAAGCAGAAAGGAAAGCGCGAGCATGACAGGTCTGCGGAATTGATCCGCAAACCTGCCAGGGAGGGGAACGACGCTGGCCGTCACAGCTTCGCTCCGGGAATGCGCTTCAATCCCATCATCGCAAACACCGAACCCGCCGCCGCAAGCAGCAGGCCGATGAGCATGAACATCTGCGCCGGTGTTGCCGTCTGCGGCAGGATGACTTGCGTTGCAGCGGCAACGGCGGGCGCTTGCGCCACGGCCAGATGCTTGAACTGCTGTAACATCGCATCGCGCTCCCGCGAAGGCTTGGGCGCGATACCCTGCTCGCCAAACACCTTGTCGTAGTTCCAGCCCTGCGGCAGATTGAGCGGAATGTCGGCACGCGTCAGCTTGACACCTGCAGGCCGCTTCGGCGTTTTGTCGACGGCGATGAGCGATGTCTGTGACGACACGATCTGGTGTTCAAGCGCCGTGGCCAGCACCGCCTTGTTTGCCGCGTCGAAATTCATGGAGCCAAGTGTTGCCGCCACTTCAAAATCAGAGATCTTCCGCCGCGCCCACATTTTGCTGATGCCTTTGCCCGTCGTGGCTTTCGCCACCGGCATCGTCACCGTCCACGGTGTTTCGCCAATCGATCCCGAAATCTTCAGGTCGCCAGTGAATCCTTGCGCCTCCGCCATCATCACAATGGGCTCGCCCCGATACAGATCAGGCAACGGATTGGGCGTGAGTTGTGCGCCTGAAAGCTCCGCCTTCAATCCTGTGATCACCGGTTGCCCGATCTTCGCAAACAGTTCTTTCATCCGCTCCTCCACCTGCATCGCATCGCCGATAAAGGTGAATGTGCCCCGCCCCAGCTCTGCTGCGCGCGTCATCAAATAGGAATTGGGTGCGGTGCCGATGCCCACCATGAACACGCGGCTGCGTCCGCGTGCGGTGCTGAGGATCGAGAACATTTCCTGCTCATTGCCAATGGCACCATCGGTGATGAACACCACCTGCCGCAAACGTTTCGCATCCGCCGGGGTATCGTCGACGAGCGCCTCGCGCAATGGCGCGATCATTTCTGTGCCGCCATTGGCGTTAAGATTTCCGACGAAACGTTTCGCACCATCAACATTGGCTGCATCCGCCGCAACCGGTGCGGCAAACAATTCATCAAACGTGTCATCAAATCGCAGCACATTGAACCGGTCGCCCGCCTGCAACGTGCCAAGCCCGCGGATCAGGGCTTCCTTCGCCTGCTCCATTGATGCGCCTTCCATCGAGCCGGAGTTGTCGATCACAAAAATCGTCTCGCGCGGCAGCGCCGGCATTTGCGCTTGTGCCTCCGGTGGCGTCAATGTCGCGAGCAGGTAGTCCTTGCCGTTGATGTTTTCGGTGAACAGGCCAACTTGCGGCGCGGAACTTTTTGCAACCCACGTCAGCTCAAAATCCTTGTTGGCCGGAACTTCGCCAGCACCAAGCCCGATGATACGCGTGTCTTCATCGACCAACTTGCTCGCGATCGGGTGATATGAACTCTTCACCTCACCCAGCGTGAAGCCCGCATCCAGCTGCACCGAAATGCTGACAGGGTTGACGGGTGCGTTGACGCGCGGATCAAGAACAGGAGACTCAATGCGCGCCCGGTCCGGCACCGGGTCATTCACTTTCAGTACACCCGTACCGTCAGCCTTGAAATCAACCGTCTGCACGATGGGTGCCGGATTGTAACGCGGTGCCACCACCAGCGGGAGCCGCAGCGAATAGGTGCCACCCGACTGCTTGATCGTTTCCTGGTACTCGATCTGCACGATCACAGTCTCGCCAGGCCCGATGTTGGCGACGGAGTTGGTGAACAGATTGGGTCGCTCCTGTTCCAGCAGCGAGGCGGCCTGACCCGCGTTCTTCGCCTCCTCATAGATGATCTTGGCTTCCTGCTTCTCCTTCACCTCGCCAACAATCACCCGGTTGCCCGCGATGATCTTCAGCGTGTCGACAGCGGCGTTCTCCGGCAGAGGAAAAACATAGACGCCTTCCACAAAACCGTTTGCAGGATTTTCAAACCGTTGTGTCACGACCGTGCGGCCCGTGGGCCCGGACACCTTGATGGCATAGTCTGCACCCAGCCGCGGCGCTTCGACATAAGAGCCGTTCTGTTCTTTCAGCAGCAGGCTGCCGGATGTCATGTCATTGGGGGTTGCGGCGTGCACGGCAATGGCCGAGACGGAAAGCAGGGCGGCGGCAAGGAACGGTTTCATGTTTTCTCCAGATGCGAAGGGCGTGAATGCCGGCGTCATCTGGATTGTTCACTTACAGTGCGGCCGCCCCGCGCCGCCAACGTGAACTCCGGTGATCATCATCATGAATTTGCCGTAACCTTGCTGTCCCATGCTGGCCAAGACGAAATTGTGCCGACGATTGTGGATTTGTACGGATTTGTGCGGTAACTCTTGGGCATGAGCGAGGAAGACCTTTCGCCGGAGGAGAACCGGACCATTAGCACCGCGATCCGCGAGGAGTTGGCGCGGCGACGGTTGACCCGCCAGCATCTGGCCGACATTTCTCTGCTGTCACTTTCCACCATTGAGAAAGCCCTCTCCGGTCAGCGCCCGTTCACCCTGGCCACCGTCATCCGCCTGGAAGAAGCGCTGCAGAAACCGTTGCGCATAGCAAAATCCAATGGCGATGCTTCGCTGGCACCGGAATCTCTTGGTTCCTATTCAAGGCCCGCCGTGAAATGGTTGGAGGGCAGCTATCTGACACTGCGCCCATCATTCTCCGTCCCCAAAGGTGTTTACGCCTACCGCACCGAAATCTCGTGGGACACGGCACTTTCCCATCTCGTCTTCCGCGAAAGCGATCGCCTCGACACGGCCTACAAACAGGAAGGTGTCGTAAGCATTCCGCACCAGTCCGGTTACATCTATCTCGTCACCAACAAACTTGGCCAGCACCGCATGGCCACACTGTCGCGTCCGATGATCGGTGGCGAAATGTTTGGGCTGCTGGCCACGCTGCAGTCCGGCAAGGGCGCAACGCTGATGCCGATTGCGGTGCCGATTGTGCTCGCACCCGTGCGAAACTTTCCCAACCTCCGCTTCGGTCGCATCGCCCCCGACGACGAATTGCACCCGGCCTACGAAAAACTCCTGCGCCGCTGTGTCAATGAGCCATTCGTTATTTTGCAGAGTGAGTAACTAAGCTGCTTCCTTCGGTCGCTTTACATTGACCGCAGCGGCCTTCACGATGTCACTGAGGCCATCGCCACCCTTTTCGATATGCGCAAAGAAGTCCCGCCGCATCCGTGTTTCCCAATAGGAGTTGATGTGGTTGGCGACCTCTTTCTTCGCTTCCTCGTCACCATAGCCCTTGAAGAAATCGCCAATCTGGTTGGCCATGCGCACCATGTCACGCGTCTCCATCAGTCTCTCCGTCGAAAATCATCACACCCTGTTGCGACATGGCGGCAAGCTGCACACCCGCCTCTTTCGCCAAACGATAAGCCAATGCCGTGGGCGCGGAGACCGTGGCCAGTGCGCCAATTCCGGCAAGCGCACATTTCTGCACCAGTTCAAACGAACACCGCGACGACATCAGCACAAACCCGTCAGGCGAAATGTTCTGCCGGGCCATCGCCCCGATCAACTTGTCCAGCGCATTGTGCCGGCCAACATCTTCGCGCGCCAGCAGGATCGTACCATCGACGGAACACCAGGCTGCCGCGTGCACCGTGCGGTTCACCGCATTCATCGGTTGATGCGTGGGCAATTCCACAAACGCCCGCGCCACGGCAGCAGCATCGAGCCGCGCTGACTTGACCTGGCCCTTCGGCATGCGGATCGCGTCTTCCATTTCTGCAATGCCACACAGGCCACACCCCACGCGACCTTCAAGCGAGCGTGAAACCATCCGTTCACGGACGATATGTGTTTCATCAATCGCGAGATCAACTCCGAACCCGTCACCAGATGGCATCACCAGCACATGGCGGAGATGCGAGCCATGTTTGACCAACCCTTCCGACAGCGCAAACCCCACCCCAAAATCTTCCAGATCAGCCGGCGTCCCCATCATCACCGCATAGGATTGCGAGTTGATGAGAACGGCGATGGGCACTTCTTCCGGCAGGAGCCAGGAAGTAGAAATACCATCAAGCGTTCCACTCACTGCCACACTTGAAGTTTCGTCACCCCGGCGAAGGCCGGGACCAGGCTTTCCTTCGGAATAAATCAAGTCAAAGCCTTGTCCCGGCCTTCGCCGGGATGACAGTTTGGAGGCATTGTCCTGCTTCACTCCGCCGCAATCCGCTTGTTGTTCTCCTCGCGCAACTCCCACTCATCCTGCCAATCCGACTGCCGGTTCGATTTCGTCACCTGCACGGCAGTCACCTTGTACTCGGGACAATTCGTTGCCCAATCGGAAAACTCCGTGGTGATCACATTCGCCCCCGTCACCGGATGATGGAACGTGGTGTAGACCACACCCTGCGGAATCTTGTCAGTCACCGTCGCGCGCAAACTTGTGGCTCCCATGCGTGACGCCAGCGACACCATTGCACCTTCCGTGACACCGCGCATTTCGGCATCATGCGGGTGAATTTCGAGCACATCTTCCTTGTGCCACGTGACATTCTCCGTGCGCCGCGTCTGTGCGCCCACATTGTATTGCGAGAGAATCCGACCCGTGGTCAAAAGCAAGGGATACTCGCGATTGCTCCGCTCCGGAGTGGGCACATAGTCTGTAATCATGAAGCGGCCCTTGCCGCGCACGAACCCGCCGACATGCATGATCGGCGTGCCGTTTGGTGCGGCATCATTGACCGGCCATTGCAACGAACCTTCTGCATCCAGCCGTGCGAACGACACACCTTTGAATGTGGGAGTGACACGCGCGATTTCATCCATGATCGCCGCTTCGTTGGCGTAGTGCATGTCGTAGCCCATGGCCTGCGCCAATTCGGCAACCGCCAGCCACTCATGTTTGCCCTGCATCGGCGCCTTCACCGGACGAACCCGGTTGATGCGTCGCTCTGCATTGGTGAAAGTTCCATCTTTCTCGAGGAACGATGTGCCTGGAAAAAACACATGCGCAAACGCCGCCGTCTCGTTGAGGAACAAATCCTGCACCACAACACATTCCATCGCCTCAAGCGCTTCCGTCACGTGTTTGGTGTTGGGATCAGACTGCGCGATGTCTTCGCCTTGAATGAAGATGCCCTTGAACGTTCCCTCAACCGCGGCGTTCAGCATGTTGGGAATGCGCAAACCTGGTTCAGGATCAAGCGCTGTTTCCCAGACGCTTTCAAACATGGTGCGCACCTCGTCATTGCTGACGTGCCGGTAGCCTGGGTACTCATGCGGGAACGAGCCCATGTCGCAGGCACCCTGCACATTGTTCTGCCCGCGCAACGGATTGACGCCAACACCGCGCCTTCCGATGTTTCCGGTGAGCATGGCAAGGTTGGCCATGCCCATCACCATCGTTGATCCCTGTGAGTGCTCAGTGACGCCAAGCCCGTAGTAGATCGCCGCATTGCCGCCCGTTGCATAGAGACGCGCCGCACCACGGATCGCTTCCGGATCAACACCGGCCATGGGGCCGAGAACCTCCGGCGAATTCCTCTGTTCACGGATGAATGTGCACCAGCGCGTGAACTCCTGCAAATCACACCGCTCTTCAATGTACGACGTGGCTTCCAGTCCCTCAGTGAGAATGACATGGGCCAACGCATTGATGATGGCGACATTGGTGCCAGGCAGCAGCGGCAAGTGAAACGCCGCTTCCAAATGCGGCGAGCGCACTGAGTCTGTCTGGCGCGGATCGCACACGATGACTTTGGCACCCGCGCGGATGCGCTTCTTCATGCGCGATGCAAACACCGGATGGCCTTCCGTCGGATTGGCCCCGATGATCAGGATCACATCCGAGTCTTCAATTGACTTGAAATCCTGCGTGCCGGCCGAGGTGCCAAAGGTTTTGGACAGGCCATATCCCGTGGGCGAATGGCACACGCGGGCACAGGTGTCGGTGTTGTTGTTCTTGAACGCGGCTCGGATCATCTTCTGCACCACATAAACTTCTTCATTGGTGCACCGTGATGACGTGATGCCGCCGATGGAGGTGCGCCCGTGTTTTGCCTGGATGTCCTTGAAGCGCTGCGCCGCGTGCTGGATCGCCTCGTCCCAACTCACTTCCTTCCATGGATCTGTAATCCGTGTACGGATCATCGGATGCATCACCCGGTCCTTGTGCGTCGCATAGCCCCAGGCGAAGCGGCCCTTCACACAAGAGTGCCCCTCATTGGCACCGCCATCCTTGTACGGCACCATGCGGACGACATCTTCGCCCTTCATCTCGGCCTTGAAGGAACAGCCCACGCCGCAATAGGCGCAGGTCGTCAAGACAGTGTGTTCAGCCTGGCCTTTTTGGATGACAGATTTTTCGGTCAGCGTCGCCGTCGGGCAAGCCTGCACGCAGGCACCGCACGACACGCACTCGGAATTGAGGAACCCTTCATCCATGCCAGCGGAAACATGCGATGCAAAACCCCGCCCATCAATGGTCAGCGCGAACGTACCCTGAACTTCTTCGCATGCCCGCACGCAACGCGAACACACGATGCACTTGGCGGGATCGAACGTGAAATAGGGATTGCTCTCGTCTTTCGCCTTGAAACGGAAATTCTCTTCGCTGCCATCGCGCTTCTTGAAAACATGGTTGTCGCCATCATAGCCATAGCGCACATCGCGAAGCCCCACGGCACCCGCCATGTCCTGCAACTCGCAGTCACCGTTCGCCGCACAGGTGAGACAGTCGAGCGGATGATCGGAGATGTACAACTCCATCACACCCTTGCGCAGCTTGTTGAGCCGCTCCGTCTCCGTCTTCACCTTCATGCCCGGTGTGACAGGCGTGGTGCACGACGCGGGCGTACCCTTGCGGCCTTCGATTTCAACCAAACACAAACGGCAAGAGCCAAAGGCATTGACAGTATCCGTCGCGCACAACTTCGGAATCTTGGTGCCAACCTCCATCGCCGCCCGCATGATCGACGTGCCTTCCGGCACAGTAACAACGAGACCATCGATCTCGAGAGTAATCAGCTTCTCCGATTTCGCAATAGGCGTGCCGTAGTCGGTTTCTTTGATCAGGGTCATAGCGATACCTCACAAGCTTTGCCGTCATTCCAGCCAAGTGGAGCAGGTGCGAAGCAGCTGCGGAGCGCGAGCTGGAACCCAGCTTTGGCGCAAACAGAAAGACAGCTGGGTTCCAGATCAAACGCTTCGTTGCACTTCGCATTTGTCTGGAATGACGGTTCATTGAAAAATCTCTTCACACTCTCACTCCGCCGCCAACTTCTTCTGTTTCTTCATCCCGAAATCCTCCGGGAAAAACTTGAACGCACTCATCACTGGCATCGGCGTCAAGCCGCCCATCGCACACAGCGAACCGTCCGTCATCGTCTGGCACAAATCTTCCAGCAGCTTGGCATTGGCCGCGCGGTCCTCGCCAGCGACAATCTTGTCGATCACTTCCATGCCGCGAGTCGAACCGATCCGGCACGGCGTGCACTTGCCGCAGGACTCGATTGCGCAGAACTCCATCGCGAACTTCGCCTGTTCGGCCATGTCGACAGTTGTATCAAACACCACCAAGCCGCCATGACCCACCATCGCGCCATTGGCGGCGAAGGTTTCATAATCCATCTTCATGTCAAGTTGGTCAGCCGGAACATAGGACCCCAGCGGCCCACCAACTTGCACGGCACGAACCTTCTTGCCTGAAAACGTGCCCCCGCCAAAATCATTGATCAGTTCACGGAGCGAAATACCAAACGCCTTCTCCACCAACCCGCCGCGCTTGATATTGCCGGCCAGCTGAAACGGCAGGGTGCCGCGCGACCGGCCTATGCCATAGTCAGCATAAGCCTTCGCACCCTTGGCTAGAATGAATGGCACCGCCGCGAAGGACAACACGTTGTTGATAATCGTCGGCTTGCCAAACAACCCAACCAGCGCCGGGATCGGCGGCTTCGCCCGCACCATGCCGCGCTTGCCTTCGAGCGATTCCAGCATCGCGGTCTCTTCCCCGCAGATATAGGCACCCGCACCGCGCCGCACCTCAAGATCAAAAGAATGCTCCGTACCCTGAATATTTCGCCCCAGCCACTTCGCCTTATCCAGAATGCCAATGGCCTCCTTCATCGTGGCAATCGCATCCTGATACTCGGAGCGGATATAAACATAGCCCTTCGTCGCACCGCCAGCGAGACCGGCAATCACCATGCCTTCAATCAGCATGAACGGATCACCTTCCATCACCATGCGGTCGGCAAAGGTACCGGAGTCACCTTCATCAGCGTTGCAGCAGATATATTTCTGGTCAGCCGTCGTTTCGTTGACCGTCTTCCACTTGATGCCCGTCGGAAACGCCGCACCACCGCGCCCGCGCAAACCAGACTCGGTGACGTGCCTGACGATGGCAGCACCATCCATTGCCAGCGCATTCTTCAAGCCGGCAAATCCGCCATGCGCCAGATAGTCATCAAGCGATACGGGATCGGTGATGCCAGCACGAGCGAAAGTGAGACGGTCCTGATTTTTCAGGTAGGGAATGTCATCAACAAGCCCGTGTGACAGCTTGTGCTTGCCACCTTCGTGAAATTTCGCCTTTAACAGCGCCTTCACATCAGAAACGGCAACTGCTCCGTAGCCGACGCGGCCTTTCGCTGTTTCAACTTCCACAAATGGTTCGGCAAACGCCATGCCTCGAGAAGAGTTGCGAATGATCTGTACACTGATCTTCTGCACATTGGCTTCCGTGGCGATGGCGTCTGCCACGTCGTCAGCACCAACCGCCTTGGCGGAAGAATCGCGCGGGACATAAATCTTGATCATCGCAGCGCCTCAACAACAGCTTTGAATTTCCGGGCGTCAACCCTGGCAATCGGCTTTTCATTGACCATCATTGCAGGCGATGATGCGCACAGCCCCAGGCAATAGGTTTTCTCGATCTCCACCTTCTTGCCTTTGGTGAATTTCTCCGCCATCGCAATCAACTCCCGCGCCCCCATCGATTGGCACGCTTCCGCCGCGCAAATCTTGATGACGTGCTTCTTGCGCTTGGCCAGGTGGAAGTCGTGATAGAAGGTGACAACACCATAAACTTCCGCACGCGACAGGTTGAGCGCCTTGGCGATCACCGGCAGTGAACTCTCCGGCACATGTCCAACCTCGTGCTGCAAATCATGCAGGATTTCGATCAGCTGGTCCGGCTTGTTGTGATACCGAAAACAAATTGCGGCAGCGGGATCAGGCTTGAATGCAAGGATTGTCGTTTTGGCCATGCCACCAGCCTAGCGCGAATACCCAGTCTCCGCCAATCGCACCACCCTATGACATCATAGACGGCGTCAATGGGCTAACGATGCTTGAAATCCGTCACCGCTGCAAACAGCGCCGCGATCAGCGGTGACACCGGATCGCGGTCCACCGCCACCAGCCCCACCTTGTGGGACACCGCAGGCTCTACCAGCGGCACGGCGACGACACCTTCGAGATTGCCCAAAGCGTTCTTGAAATACTCCGGCATGATCGAGCACAGCGCCATCGACTTCACTGAAGATATCAGATTCATGATCGAGTTGGTTTCCAGCCGCGGTGTCGGCTTCACCTTTGCGGCAGCAAAGGCGCGGTCAATGATCCGGCGGTTTTGCATGTTGGGCGTGAGCAGGCACAGGGGCTGCTGCGCCGCCTCGGCCCAAGTTACTGATGGACGGCTGGATAATTCGTGTGCGGATGAAACAAACAGGCAGTAGTTCTCCGCATAAAGCTCCGCCTGCATCAGTCCTTCGACCGGTTCGTTGTCGAGATAGGAGATGCCGGCCTCGATGGAGAAATCATTCAGTGCACGGATGATCTCTTCCGACGAGTGCGACAGGATGGTGAAATCGACAGAAGGATGTGCCGCGTGCATCGCCTTGGTGAGCAACGACGCCATCGGCAGCGCCGAAGGAATGACGCCGAGCACCAGCCGCCCCACCAATTCGCCAGTCTTTCCCTTGATTTGTTCGAGTTCGTTTTGCAGGGAATGCCAGTTGTCGAGAATCTGGTGCGTCCATTTGAGCACACGCTCACCCTCGGGGGTGAGGCCGATGTAACGCTGCCCCCGTTCCAGCAACGGCACACCAAGCTCCTGTTCCAACTGTCGTATCCGCCCCGAAAGGGTAGGTTGCGTGATGTTGCAGGCTTGCGCCGCCCGGGTAAAATGCTTTTCCCGCACCAGCGCCGCCAAATATTGCAATTGCCGGATATCCATGGCGCGACAATAGCTTAGGACCGAAATCCTGTCGCGCTCCAAAAACAAAATCCTGAAATAAGAAAATAATGCTTGACACCGTACGGTGGGTGTGCTAGTTCTCGATACAGTCGGCAGAGGTGGGCAAAAAACCCCGCCGCCACGAACCCCTTCAATCCGGCAACGGGCCAGCAACAGGAAAGCAACAATGACCAACGAGGCTTCAAAGCCGGCGGATGACGCCGCATGGGTCGACATCAAGCGTCGCTATGAGGAGGGCCGTGAACCGATCAAGGATATCGCGGCAACGGCAGGACTGCCACCGGTGCGCCTGTCCATGCAGGCAAAGGCTCTGGGTTGGTTGCTCCGTACAAGGAACAAAACGGCAACAAAACAGGAGAGCACCAATGCCACACTGCGGCGGCTGAAAGACTTGCTGCAAAAACGCATTGGCCTTCTCGAAGTTGAAATCAATTCAATCAACGAAGAAGTGTCAGAGTTGAAAACCGAGCGCGGCATCCGCGCCATGAACACCCTCGTGCGGACTGTTGAAAAGGTGCTCGAACTTGAACGCAAACACAAATTCCGCCAGCGCAAGGCAGCACTCGCCCACCGGAAGTTTGATGACGATGAACGTGGTGCGCTTGCGGACAAGATTGAAAGACTGCAGCGCGAATGGCGAAGCGAAACGCCTGGTGCGGGAACTGCTGCCAGCGGAAGTGCGGGAACTGAATAACAGCTGGTGCTTTTGGGCCCGCAAGGAGCAGATGCCCCCCGAACCGCTGGCCTATCGCAACTGGCTGATCCTCGGCGGTCGTGGTGCCGGCAAAACCCGCACGGGCGCGGAATGGGTGAAGGCGCTCGCTCTCGGCATTTATGAACCGGTGTTCCGCCGCTGCACCCGCATCGCGATTGTGGCACCGACATATCACGAGGCCCGCTCTGTCATGATCGAAGGCGTGTCCGGTCTGTTGTCGGTGCACCACCCGGATGATCGCCCAAAATATGAGCCGTCAAGGCGCTTGCTGACGTGGAAAAACGGATCGGTGGCGCAGGTCTTTTCGGCAGAGGAACCAGACAGTTTGCGCGGACCGCAGTTTGACGCCGCCTGGTGCGACGAAATGGCGAAATGGAAAAAAGGCGAGGAGGTGTGGATGAACCTGCAAATGGCCTTGCGGCTCGGCGAAGTGCCGCTCGCCGCCATTACAACAACACCACGGCCCACCAAATTGGTCCGTGAACTGATCAAAAGTGCCGAAACCGTTGTCACAAGATCGCGTACACTGGAAAATGCAGGGCACCTCGCGCCGTCTTTCCTCAGGGATATCATGGCCCGCTATGGCGGCACACGCCTGGGGCGGCAGGAACTCGATGGCGAACTGGTGGAGGATGATCCCGATGCGTTGTTCCGCCGTGACTTGATAGAAGCAGGCCGCGTGCGCCAAGTGCCGGACATGCACCGCGTCGTCGTCGCTGTCGATCCACCGGCATCGGCCAGCGAGAAATCAAACGCCTGCGGCATTGTCTGTGTGGGGTTGGGCGTGGATGGCCGTTGTTACGTGCTGGCAGATGCCAGTGCGCGGCGCTTGAAACCAATGGCCTGGGCCAAACGTGTTGTCGACCTGTTTCACGCCCACAATGCCGACCGCATCGTGGTCGAGTCAAACCAGGGCGGCAACATGGTGGACGCCGTGATCCGCCAGGTGGACGCCACTGTCGCTCTCAAACTGGTGACGGCGACACAAAACAAGAAAGCCCGCGCCGAACCGGTGGCGGCACTCTACGAACAGGGCCGCGTGCTGCATGCTGGTGTTCATCCGGAACTTGAGGATGAGATGTGTTCAGTGATCGAAGACGGCAAAAGCCCGGACCGGCTTGATGCGCTGGTGTGGGCGGTGACGGAGTTGATGCTCAAGAAGCGTGCCGAACCGAAAGTGCGGAGTCTTTAGAAATCCCTTCTCCCCTTGCGGGAGAAGGTGGCGCGAAGCGCCGGATGAGGGGTTCGTTCCGCGCACATTGATCAGCGAAATGACGCGAGGAACCAACCCCTCAACCGTCTCGCGACACGTGTCGCGATCCACCTTCTCCCGCAAGGGGAGAAGGAAAGAAGTCAGGTATGCAAAGGCATGTCAATGTTTGAAAAACTCAAATCCATCCTCACCACAAAATCCTCCGCCACGGGCGCGGTTGTCGCACTTCACTCCGCCGGACGCCCCGTGTGGACGTCGAAAAACTATGCGGCCCTGGCGCGTGAAGGCTTTGCCGGAAATGTGGTGGGCTATCGCTGTGTGCGCATGATTGCCGAGGCGGCGGCGTCAATTCCGGTGCTCGCCTACATTGATGGCGCGGAAACCGCCACACATCCGGTGCAGACCCTTCTCACACGGCCCAACCCCGCGCAATCGGGCCGCGAAATGCTCGAAAATCTCTATGCCTTTCTGATGGTCGCCGGTAATGCCTACGCCGAACTGGTGACACTTGATGGCAGCCCGCGCGAACTCTTTGCCCTGCGGCCCGACCGCATGTCGGTGGTGCCATCGCGCTCCGGCTGGCCCGAGGCCTACGAATACGCGGTCAACGGTGCCACGGTGCGCATCGCGCGCGAACAACTCCTGCACCTCAAGCTCTTCAACCCGGTGGACGACTATTATGGACTTTCGCCACTCGAAGCCGCCTGCCGCTCCATCGACACACACAATTCGGCGGCATCCTGGAACAAGGCCATGCTCGACAATGCCGCCCGTCCGTCCGGTGCACTGGTTTTTGCCGGCACCGACAATACTCTGTCCACGGAGCAATTTGAACGGCTGAAATCTGAACTGCAATCCACCTATCAGGGAGCCGCCAATGCCGGACGGCCCATGATCCTCGAAGGTGGCCTTGACTGGAAGGAAATGGGTTTCAGCCCCAAGGAAATGGAGTTCAACGAGGCGAAAAACGCCGCCGCGCGGGAAATCGCACTTGCCTTTGGCGTGCCGCCGATGCTGCTCGGCATTCCTGGCGACAACACCTATGCCAACTTCGCCGAAGCCAACCGCACCTTCTGGCGTCAGACAATTGTGCCGCTGGTGTCACGCGTCAGCGACGGACTTTCGGCCTTCTTGCAGCCCCATGCGCAAGGGGTTCTCGCACTGAAGCCTGATCTCGACCAGGTCGATGCCCTGTCGATTGATCGCGATGCCCTGTGGAAACGTCTCAATGAGGCTTCGTTCCTGACTGCCGAAGAAAAACGCGCCGCCGTCGGCTACTAGTAGATCAATCCGTACACTGAGGAATATGAAACATGACCACCCGCCTGATCCGGCGCGGGCTGGAGAAGCCGTTGCAGGCTGTCTCTGGCTCCGCTGTCTTTGTTGGTTACGCCAGCCTGTTTGGCAAACGCGATTCCGCCGGCGACATCGTGATGCCGGGTGCCTTCGCGGACTCACTGGCCAGTCGCGGCCCGCGCGGCATCCGCATGCTGTTCCAGCACGATCCGGCTGAACCCGTGGGCCATTGGATGGAACTGGTGGAAACCCAGCGCGGCCTGTGGGTGCGCGGCCAGCTCGATGTCAATGTGCAGCGCGGCCGTGAGCTCCTGTCACTGCTTGGAGGCGGCGGCATTGACGGCCTCTCGATCGGCTTCAAGACCGTGCATGCCACACAGGACCGCGCCCTGCGCGGCCGCCGCATCACCAAGATCGATCTATGGGAAATCTCGCTCGTCACCTTTCCGATGCTGGACGGGGCGCGGGTGAGCCAAGTGACCAACCGTGCGAGGGCTCTCGCGGAACAAGTCTTTTTGAAGAGCCCGGGACATTCCCAACAGGAGCACCACCAAACATGGAACTGAATTCACCTCTCGAGACAAAAGTGGCAGGCGCTGCATCGTCCTACGACGATGTGCTGCACGCCTTTGACGCCTTCAAGGAAGCCAACGATGACCGTTTGGCGCAAATTGAAAAACGCATGGGTGCCGACGTCATCACTTCTGACAAGGTTGACCGCATCAGCCGCGCCATCGACGATCTGACGCTCAAGGCCCGTCGCCCTGTACTGGGTGCCGGCGAAACAAAATCCGAACCCAGCGAACACAAGCAGGCTTTTGAGGCCTACGTGCGCAAAGGTGAATCGCACGGGCTTTCTGCGATTGAACAGAAGGCAATGTCGATTTCTTCCAACCCGGACGGCGGCTATCTGGTGCCATCGGAAGTGGAAGCGGAAGTCGGGCGCTTGCTGTCGAAAGCCTCGCCCATTCGCGCCATTGCCGATGTGCGCCAGTCTTCGGTGTTGCTGTACAAGAAGCCCTTTGTGACCACGGGTGCAGTTGCGGGGTGGATTGGTGAAACGGCGGCCCGGCCACAAACCAACTCGCCCATCATCGCCGAACTGCAATATCCGGCGATGGAACTTTATGCCATGCCGGCGGCAACACAGTCCTTGCTCGACGACTCAATCGTCAATCTCGACGAATGGCTGGCCCGCGAAGTGGAACTGGTGTTCGCCGAACAGGAGACCGACGCCTTTATCAACGGCGACGGCATCTCGAAACCCAAGGGCTTCCTCACCTACACCAAAGTGGCGCAAAGTGCTTGGACGTGGGGAAACACCGGCTACATTGCCACGGGTGTGGCCGGTGCCTTTGCGGCGTCAAATCCAACCGACAAGGTGCTCGACCTGATCTACGCGCTGAAGGCGGGCTATCGCCAGAACGGGCATTTCGTGATGAACCGCGCCGTGCAAAGTGCCATCCGCAAATTCAAGGACACCCAAGGCAACTATCTGTGGCAGCCGGCATCGGGTGCTGACGCCAACGCCATGCTGCTGGGCTTCCCTGTGGTTGAAAGCGAATACATGCCCGACATCACCACCGACGCCCACGCCCTGGCCTTCGGCGATTTCAAGCGCGGTTACCTGATCGTCGACCGCGTTGGCATGCGTCTGTTGCGTGATCCGTTCTCCAACAAGCCCTACGTGATGTTCTACACCACCAAGCGAGTGGGCGGTGGCATCCAGGACTTCGACGCCATCAAGACGCTGAAGTTCGGCGTGTCGTAATACACCCGCTCACTCCTCCCCCTTGCGGGGGAGGAACACCAATTTGGAACCCCCCATGTCCATCATCCTCATTACACCGCCCGCCGTGGAGCCTGTTTCGCTGGCCGAGGCAAAAGCCCACTTGCGCATTTCCCACAGCGACGATGACACATATGTCAGTACACTGATCATTGCTGCCCGCCGCCAGATCGAACTGCAAACATCCCTGTGCTTGATCCAGCAAGGGTGGTCGGTCTTTCTTGATCGCTGGCCGGTCAACGACTTCATCGCCATTCCGCTTGACCCTGTGATGGCCATTGCCGACATCAACATCTACGGCGACAGCGACGTGTTCGCGGTACTTGATCCCGCCCACTATTTTGTCGACAAGGCGAACTGGCCAGCCCGTGTGGTGCTCCGCCATGGCAGATCCACGCCGCAACCGGGACGCACTGCCAACGGCATCGAGATCAAGGTGACAGCAGGTTTCGGCCCCGCCGCGTCAGCCGTGCCCCAGGAATTGAAACAGGCCGTGCTGTTGACCGTGGCGGCCTGGTTTGCCAACCGCGGTGAGGAACAGGGCAGCACACTGCCGCTGATGGCCCTCGGCCTCATCCGGCCCTACCGCACCTGGAGGCTGAAATGAATGCCGCCTTGAGCCTGCAGCAGGCGATGCGATCCGCGTTGCTCGCCCGTGCACCACTCACCGCCCTGCTCGGTGGCGGCCACATCTACGACGAGGTGCCGCGCGGCGAACCGCAGTCCTTTGTCATGCTTGACTCGATTGAAACCCGCGACTGGGACGTGAAGGATCAACGCGCCCATGAGCATTTCGTGACAGTTGTTGTCAGCACCAACGAACGTGGCCGCAGCCTGGCGCAATCCATCTGCCACGAGATTGAAACAGCGCTGCATGACGTTTCACTCACACTGGTGGATCACCGTCTCATCAACTTGCGCATGATCTTCTGGTCCGTTGCCAAGTCCAAATCCGGATCAACCTTCGGCGGCAGCATGCGCTTCCGGGCCGCCACCGAACCCCTCTAAGGAGAACACCCCATGGCTGCACAAAAAGGCCGCGAACTGTTGCTGAAAGTCGATTCAACCGGTGCTGGCGTCTACATCACGGTGGCGGGCATGCGTGCCAACACGCTCGCCTTCAACTCCGATAGTGTTGACGCCTCCAGCCAGGAATCACCTGGTGCTTGGCGCGAACTGTTGGCAGGTGCCGGACTGAAGACGGCGGCCATGCGCGGCCAGGGCATCTTCAAGGATGCCGCCTCGGACGCAACGGTGCGCGGCTATTTTTTCAACGCATCGATCATGAACTGGCAGGTCGTGATCCCTGACTTCGGCATTGTGCAGGGACCCTTTCAGATCACCGCATTGGAATTCGGTGGCCGCCACGATGCAGAAGTGACGTTTGAACTGGCGCTCGAATCGGCCGGCGTCCTGACCTTCACGGCGGTGTGACCATGGCCAATGCACACCGTGGCGAAATTTCTGCGGAATTCAGTGGCGTGAAATACACGCTTGTTCTCACACTGGGCGCCCTGGCCGAGCTTGAGCACGCCTATGGTGGTGAAGATCTTCTCGCCATCGCCGAACGCTTTGAACAGGGCCGCATCAAGGCAACCGACGCCATTCACGTGATTGGCGCTGGCCTGCGCGGCGCTGGTCATCCGTTCACAGATGATGACGTCGCAAAAATGCATGTCGATGGCGGCGCTGCCGGTTACCTTCGCATTGTCGCCGATCTGTTGAAGGCGACCTTCGCCAATGACGGATAGACAGAAATTTCCCTGGGCGAGGGTGATGCAGGTGGGCATCGGCGGCCTCGGCCTCACACCATCGGAATTCTGGCGCAGCACATTGCGCGAGATTTCTACCGCCAGCGGCACAGCCCATGCGCCACTGCACCGACCATCGCTTGAGCAATTGATGCAACAATTTCCGGACCAGGAATAATGACCGACACACCATCTTCAATCTCGGCACTTGCACAACGCACAGCGGATTTGCGCGCTGAAATGCAAGACCTCTCGCGCCTTGCGGACAGCTTCGGCAGCAAACTCGTCACCGCGTTTGCCGGGGCTGTGATTCATGGCCGCAAACTTTCGGATGTGATGAAAGGCCTGGCCCTGTCCATGGCCAATCAGGCGTTGGGCATGGCGCTCAAACCACTTGGCAACTTGGTTGGCGGATTGTTTTCAAACCTGTTCGCCAACGCCAAAGGCAACGTGCTGTCGCAAGGTCGCATCACACCCTTTGCCCAGGGTGGTGTTGTCAATAGTCCCATGCTGTTTCCGCTGCGCGGCGGTGTGGGATTGATGGGGGAAGCAGGCCCTGAAGCCATCATGCCGCTGCAACGCGGGCGCGACGGCAAGCTGGGCCTGCGCTCCTCTGGCGGCGGCGGCATGAACGTGACCGTCAATATTTCCACGCCCGACGCCCAAGGCTTCCGGCAGTCGCAATCGCAAGTGGCTGCAGTAATCGCCCGTGCAGTCGCCCGCGGCCAACGCAATTTGTAACGGATCAACACCATGGCTTTCGACAACGTCAGATTTCCGACGGCGATTTCGCGCGGCGTAACGGGTGGGCCGGAACGGCGCACCGATGTGGTGATGACCGCATCCGGCCGCGAAGAACGCAACGCCCGCTGGGCCAATTCGAGGCGGCGTTACAACGTCGGCTACGGCGTCAAGTCGTTGAACGATGTCCACGCCGTGATTGCATTCTTTGAAGAACGCCGGGGCCGTCTGCATTCATTTCGCTTCAAGGACCACGCCGATTTCAAATCCTGCCCGCCACTGAATGCCGTGACGGCAACCGATCAGGTGTTGGGCACCGGCAATGGCAGCATTGCGGCGTTTCAATTGTTGAAATCCTATGGCACCGGACTGCGCAACTACTCCCGCAAGATCCATGCGCCTGTGGCAGGAACAGTGCTGGTTGCCGTCAACACGGTTGCCACAACGCAATTCACGTTGAACAGCACGACAGGCATTTTGACCTTCAACGCTGGAAATGTTCCCGGTGCTGGAGCAACGGTAACAGCCGGGTTCGAATTCGACACGCTGGTGCGCTTCGATGCCGACGAAATCTCCATCGACATCGAGAGTTTCACCGGCGGCGAAGTGCCCAACATTCCGCTGGTCGAGGTGCAACCATGAGAACGCTGCCCGTTGGCCTGCAAGCCCATCTCAATTCTGGAACAACTACATTGTGCCAATGCTGGCGTCTCACCTTGGCGAACGGAGACAAGCTGGGCTTCACTGACCACGACCGCGATGTTTCGTTTGATGCCACGGTATTTGAAGCCCAGGCCGGATACACCGGCAGTGAAATCCAGTCTTCACTGGGACTGTCAGTCGACAATCTTGAGGCAACAGGTGCGCTGACATCCGGAAAACTGGATGAAGCGCGATTGCGTGCCGGTGATTTTGACCATGCCGCGATCGAAATCTGGCGCGTCAACTGGCAGGATATGGCCCAGCGCGTGCTGCTGCGCAAAGGCCATCTCGGCGAAGTGACAGCGGGCGGCGGTGCCTTCAACGCCGAAGTGCGCGGTCTCTCCCACCTCTTCGACCAGACGCAAGGCCGCATCTATCACTATGGCTGCGATGCTGTTGTCGGTGACGTCCGCTGCGGCGTCAATCTTGAAGCACCGGCCTTCAAGGGAAGCGGCATCATTCTTTCTGTGAGTGGCGGAACATTGGACGTTGCGGGGCTGAACAGCTTCGCCGATGACTGGTTTACCCACGGCGCAGTGGCATGGGAAACAGGGGCCAACGCCGGGCGCAAACTTTCGGTGCGCCGCCATCGCCTGCAAGCCTCAACAACCCGCATCGACCTGTGGCAGACACCGCCCTTCACCGTGACAGCGGGCGAAACGGTTGTGCTGCGCGCCGGTTGCGACAGGCAGTTTGCGACCTGCGCCGCGAAATTTTCCAACACCGTGAACTTTCGCGGCTTTCCCCACATGCCAGGCAACGACTTCGTCCTCAGCTACGCCACCTCCGACGGCCCCAACAACAATGGCGGGCGCAGGGATGGCTGAGACTGGCATGACCCATTCCGAACACATCATCGCCACTGCGCGAGGCTGGTGCGGCACGCCCTATCGCCACCAGGCGAGCGTCAAGCACGTTGGCTGCGACTGCCTTGGACTGGTGCGCGGTATCTGGCGCGAAGTTTACGGCGCAGAGCCGGAAATCACACCGGCCTACTCGCCGGATTGGGCCGAGTCTGGTGCGGTGGAAACATTGGCTGATGCCGCCCGCCGGCACATGGCTGAAGTTCCTGTTGCCTCTTATGAAGCTGGTGATCTTCTTCTTTTCCGTTGGCGTTCCTGGCTGCCCGCCAAGCACGCCGGCATTGCAATAGACCGTACACGGATGATTCACGCCCAGGACGGCGTCAATGTCTGCGAGGTGCCGCTGTCGCCCTGGTGGCAGCGGCGCGTGGCATTTGCATTACGCTTTCCGAAAGGCAATTCCTGATGGCAACCGTTGTATTGCAATATGCTGGTGCGGCCATTGGCACATTTCTGGGTGGCCCGATTGGCGGCATCGTGGGACGCGCGGCTGGTGCCATTGCCGGCAACCTGATCGACCAGAAACTCTTCGGGCCCGGCACCAAACGCATCGAAGGCCCACGCTTGCATGACCTGCGCGTCATGGCATCGGAAGAGGGTGCAGCCATTCCAGTGCTCTATGGCCGCATGCGCGTTGCAGGCCAGGTGATCTGGTCCACCAATCTCGAAGAAGTGGTGGAAACCGATACTGACAGCGCTGGCGGCAAGGGCGGTGGTCCCAAGACACGCACCACCTCCTACACCTATTTTGCCAACTTCGCCGTCGGCCTGTGCGAAGGCGAAATTGACGGCATTGGCCGTGTGTGGGCTGATGGCAAGGAAATCGATCTCGCGGCCTTTACGATACGGCTTTACACTGGCACAGAATCGCAAGCGCCCGACAGCCTGATTGCGGCAATTGAGAGCGCCGCCGGAGCGCCTGCCTATCGCGGCCTCGCCTACATAGTGTTTGAAAAACTGCCCTTGGCCGATTTCGGCAACCGTCTGCCGCAACTGTCGTTTGAAGTTTTGCGCCGGGGCAACACCGCTGCCGATTTGGTGCGCGGGGTGACTGTAATTCCAGGTTCGACTGAATTTGGCTACGACACCTCTATCATCACCCGCGACGGTGGCGCGGGCGAAACCCAAAGCGAAAATGCCCACATGTCGGCGCTGCGTTCGGACTGGGATGTTTCAATCGATCAACTCGAAGGCACCTGCCGCAATCTCGATGCTGTGTCATTGGTGGTCGCCTGGTTCGGCAATGACCTGCGCTGCGGCAATGGCTACGTGAAGCCCGGTGTTGAAGTTTCAGGCAAGGTGACAACGCCTGAAAACTGGATCGTTGGCGGCATCCCGCGCAGTGCCGCCCATGTCGTCAGCACGGTGGACGGTGGACCAGCCTATGGCGGCACACCTTCCGATGCGTCCGTTGTCCGCGCCATTCAGGATCTGCGCGCCCGTGGAAAAAAAATCGTCTTTTATCCCTTCATCCTGATGGATGTGCCCCAGGACAATGTTCTGTCTGACCCTTACGGTGGCACAGCCCAGTCCGCTTATCCCTGGCGTGGCCGCATCACCTGTTCGATCGCCCCCGGTTTGCCAGGATCGCCTGACAAAACCACGGCGGTTTCATCCCAACTCGGAAACTTTGTCGGCACGGCGCAAGCTTTTGACTTCGCCGCTTCCGGCACGACCGTGACCTACAGCGGCCCGCCGGAATGGACCTTCCGCCGCATGATCCTGCACTATGCCAAACTGTGTGCCTTGGCCGGTGGTGTTGATGCGTTCCTGATCGGCAGTGAATTGCGCGGCCTGACCACCTTGCGCTCATCGTCGTCATCTTATCCGTTCGTCATCGCTCTGGCGCAGATCGCCAGCGAAGTGAAAGCCATCCTGCCAACGGCGAAAATTTCCTACGCCGCCGACTGGTCCGAATACTTCGGCCACCAGCCCGGTGATGGATCAAATGACGTTTACTTCCATCTCGATCCTGTTTGGTCGTCACCAAATGTCGACTTCATCGGCATCGACAACTACATGCCACTGTCCGACTGGCGCGACGGCGAAAGTCATCTCGACTACATCGGCGCACGCCGGTCCATCTATGACCTTGGCTATCTCAAGGGACAGATCACGGCAGGCGAAGGCTTTGATTATTACTATGCCAGCAACGTCAACCGGGACGCCCAGACCCGCACGCCAGTGACTGATGGTACCCATGGCAAGCCTTGGGTCTTCCGCTACAAGGACATCAAAAGCTGGTGGCTCAATTCGCACATCAACCGCCCCGGTGGCGCTGAATCAGGCGGACCCACCGCCTGGGTGCCGCAGTCAAAGCCGGTGTGGTTCACCGAAGCCGGATGCCCGGCCATCGACAAGGGCACCAATTCGCCCAACCTGTTCTTCGATGCCAAGTCCTCGGAAAGCAATGTACCACCTTTCTCTGGCGGCCAGCAGGACGACCTGATCCAGAACCGATACATCCGCGCCATGCAAGGCCACTGGGCGGCGGCGGGGACGCACAATCCCATATCATCCGTATACGGATCATCAATGGTTGATCCAGCCCGGATTTTCTACTGGACCTGGGACTCGCGTCCCTTTCCCGCCTTTCCCGCACTGACCAACGTGTGGTCCGACGGCATCAATTACTGCCGGGGCCATTGGCTGACGGGCAGACTTGGGGCGGTCGATCTTGCCGATCTCATTACCCGCATCGCCGCACGCTTCGGCTTTGCCGGTTGTGACGTGTCGCAAGTGGAGGGACTGGTGGACGGTTTCATCATTGACCGCCCCATGTCCGCCCGCGAGGCACTCGCCGCTATTCTGGCAGCTTTCTGCATCGACGCCGTCGAATCGGATGGCAAGTTGGTGTTCCGCACACGCAAGGTATCACCCGTCGTGGCCCTCCCCGATATCGAACGCGTCGACGCCGGTGCCGACAGGCCCGTGCTGAGCATCACGCGCGCGCAAGAAACGGAACTGCCCCGCGCCGTGCGGGTTGTCTACGCCGAGTCCGGTCTCGACTATCGCTCAGCCGCCGTTGCCAGTGAACGCGTGGCCTCCGGCAGCAACCGCGACATTGTGGTGAGTTTGCCCGCTGCCGTTGGCCAATCACTGGCGCAAGGCCGCACCAGCATCATGCTCGAAGAAGCCTGGACCGCACGCTCTACTGCACGCTTTGTGCTGCCGCCCAGCCAACTCGCCCTCGAACCGGGTGACGTTGTGCAAACTGACGACGGCACGCGGTGGCGCATTGCCGATATAGGCGATGCCGAGGCGCGTACCATCGACGCCACAAAGTTTGACCGCGATGTGTATGAACCGCCACCACTGCCAGGCCGCTTGGCCAGAGCCAACGCCGCCGCCGTGTTCGGCAAGCCCGCCATCATTGCCATGGATTTGGCCGCCGTGCGCGGAAACTCAACGGCGGCACCGTGGTTTGCCGCCTTCGCCAAACCTTGGCCCGGAAGTTTGGCGCTGCTGCGCCAGACCGGTGCGGCAAGTTACACGTTCAACCGCACCATTGATTTTCGTGCCACCTTGGGAGTGACCACAACAGCACTTCCATCGGGTGTGGCCGACCGCATCGACTACGGCAACGAACTCACTGTCAACATGTTGTATGGCGCGTTGAGTGCTGTGAGCGAAGACGAGCTGCTCAACGGTGCCAACATCGCCGCCATCGGCACGTCGGCCACGGGTTTTGAAATCATCCAGTTTCAAACCGCTGAACTGGTGGCACCCGGACAATACAAACTGACGGGTCTGTTGCGCGCCCAGGCCGGAAGTGCGGCGGAAATGCCAAGCCTGCGCCCCGCTGGTGCCTATCTCATTTTGTTGAACAAGGCGGTGGTGCAACCGGACTTGTCATTGACAGAATCAGGCTTGCAGCAAACCTGGCGGGCAGGGCCGTCGCGTTACGATCACGCCCATCCTTCCTATGCTGAGGTGACGTTTGACGGTGATCTGAAATCCCTGCGTCCCCTTGGTCCGTCACAATTGCGCCTCCGGCCCGATGTGGCAGGACTTGCCCTGTCATGGATTCGCCGCACCCGCATCGATGGCGACAGCTGGGACCTCACCGAAGTTCCGCTGGGCGAAGACACGGAAACCTATGAGATCGAGGTCCTCAACGGCGCGACTGTAGTTCGCGCCGCCACCACAACGTCGCCCGCCTATCTCTACACCACCGCCAACATGATCACCGACTTTGGTTCGGCCCAGACCACACTCACGTTTCGCGTGGCGCAAGTGAGCGCGGTGACCGGAACAGGATCATTCACGCAAAGGACACTCCATGCCTGATTCACCCAACTTGACTCTTCCCTATCTCGCCGCCGCTCAGGCGCAAAAACATGTCACCCACAACGAAGCGATTTCGATGTTGGACGGGTTGGTCCATCTCGCCGTTCAATCGCGGGTGGCGACGATACCGCCGCCAACGCCTGTGGTGGGTGACCGCTATCTTGTGCCCACAGGTGCATCCGGCGTTTGGACCATTCATGTCGGGCAGGTCGCGTTGTGGATGGAAGGCGCATGGCGCTACATCTCCCCGCGCGAGGGCTGGGTGCTCTGGGTTTCGGATGAAGACGCCCTGTTGACCTATAACGGATCGGCCTGGGTTGCAGGTTCGGTGCCCTCAAGCTTGCAGAACCTGACCATGCTGGGCGTGAACGCCACCGCTGATGCAACCAACAAGCTCTCGGTAAACTCATCCGCCATCTTGTTCAACAATATTGGCGCGGGCCTGCAACTCAAGTTCAACAAAAATGCGGCAGCGGATACCGCCAGCATCCTGTTTCAAACAGGTTTTTCCGGCCGTGCCGAAATCGGCACCACAGGTGACGACAACTTACATTTCAAGGTGAGCCCCAACGGCGGCGCCTTCAACGAGTCGCTGATCATTGCGGCGGCATCGGGATTGGTAACGCTCAAGAACAACATGCTGCTCGATCCGCAGGTGTCAGATCCGGCAACGCCGGCCAATGGCCAGCTCTGGTACAATTCCACCAGCGGAAAATTCCGTGGCCGCCAGAACGGTGCGAGCATCGAACTGGTGGGCAGCGGTGGCGGGAGTGCTGCCTGGGGCGGCATCACCGGCACACTTTCAACGCAAACCGATTTGCAGAACGCGCTCAATGCCAAACTGGATGACAGCCAGGCGAGCGCCTTCGCACTGACGCTGCTTGATGACGCCGACGCTGCGACAGCCCGAACCACACTGGGCCTCGGCACGGCTGCTACCCAGTCTTCCGCAGCCTTTGCCGCTGCTTCGCATTCCCATGTGAGCGCCAATATTTCGGACTTCAACGCCGCAGCCGATGCCCGCATCTCTGCCGCCACCATCAACGCCCTTGTGGATGTTGTCATCACCACACCTGCAACCGGGCAAGTCATCAAATACAATGGCACGAACTGGATCAACGACACTGACGCGACAGGCGGCGGCGGAGGCGGACAGTCGGCCATACAGTTCCAGAATGAAAGCGCCAATCTGGGTGTTGCCGGCACGGTCGATACAGTGAATGTGAGCGGTGATGCAATCTCTGCCACACGCGTGGGCAATGTGCTGACCATTGAAAACAAGATCTACAAACGCAACGCCCGCTGGCAGGCATCCGCAAACAGCGCCAACGTCATAGCCGTTGATGCGGCAGCCCTCACCGTGGCAGGAACCGCAACCCAAGCCAACCTCGCGGTGACGAATGCCTACACTCAACAGGCCCGCGTGGAATACCTGGTGACTGTGGCGGCAGCCACGGCAGTCGCGGGTTGGCGCGGGCTGGCGGCGAGTTGGTGGCGCGGCAACGCGGCTGGACTTGGCGGCTTCAACTTCCGCTGCCGCTGGGGCAATGCCACGGGAGCGGCAACGACAACCAACCGGTGCTTTGTGGGCTTGACCAACAGCACAGCGGCTCCAACCGATGTGGAACCCTCAACCCTGACCAACATGGTGGGCATGGGGTGGGATGCAGCGGATGCAAACATTCAGATCATGACCAATGATGCGTCAGGCGCTGCGGCCAAAATTGACCTCGGCGCATCCTTCCCGGTACCCACCGCAGACCGCACGAATTTCCATGATCTGGAAATCACCTGCGGGCCCAACGCCAGTGACATGACTTACAAGGTAACGAACCTGTCAACCGGTGTTGTTGCGCAAGGCACGCTGAGTGCGGACTTGCCGGCCAACAACGTCTTCCTCACCAACCGTGGCTGGATGAGTGTCGGCGGCACGTCCAGCGTGATCGGCATCACGTTGATGAGCAGTGTCATCGGATCGGATTATTGATGACCAGCCTCGAACGCGAAGTCGGCAAGCTGGAAGCCCGCATGGAAACGGTCGAGGTGGAATTGCAAGCCATCCGCTCGGATGTCCGCGAAATTCGCGATGCCCTCGTCGGGGCGCGTGGCGGCTGGCGCACCATGACGGTGCTGCTGGCGGTTGCCGCCTCTCTGGGTGCCATCATCGGACGCGCACTTCCATACCTCGATCCGACGCAAAACTGAAACCAAGGGAGAACAATATGGTGCGAATCCTGTTTGCGGGAGCGTTGACGCTCGCCCTTCAATTGATCGGCACGGTAGCCATCAGTCATGCGCAAGCCTGCGCCACCCCGGATCACGTCAAGGCATGGGTGGCCGAAACTGACGCAACGGGTGAACTGGACTACTTGGGTGGTGAAGAAGCCGCGAAATTTCTTGCCGTCTACAACGCGCTGCCACCGCAATCTGCCTACGTGGCGGACGCCATCATGGTCATCGGCAGCCCGTCATTGCCAACCAGCCTGATCTTCGCGTTTGAAAACGGATGCCTGAAGGGGCGAACGGTTTTGGACAGGGCTATCGCGCGCCGAATTCTGACCGCCGTTCGCGGCACCGGGGCCTGAGCCATGCGCATGACAGAAGCGGGCTTCGACCTCATCCGGATGGCAGAAGGATTCCGTGACACCGCCTATCGCGATCCGGTTGGAATTTGGACGATTGGCTACGGTCATACATCGATGGCGGGACAACCCCGTGTCATTGCGGGCATGAGTGTTTCACGCGCCCAAGCGGATGCAATTCTGCGTCGTGATGTAGGTGCCGTTGCCATCGCTGTGCGCAAGGCGATTGCAGTACCCGTGAACGAGCAGCAGTTTTCGGCACTGGTATCATTTTGCTACAATGTGGGAATCGAGAACTTCCGCAAATCGAGCGTCCTGCACTGCATCAACCGCAGCGAATTCGCCGCCGTTCCCCGCCGCCTGGCATTGTGGAACAAAGCGGGTGGAAAAGTGTTGCCCGGTCTGGTGAAGCGCCGTGCCGCCGAAGCAGCTATGTTTTTGGGCGACGCAGAGCACCAAAGCGAACGTGCCGATGCGCCCTTGTCTGGCAAACCCGCCTATCGCAGCACGACAATTCTGGCCGCCATCCTGCTTGTGATCCTCAACGCGTCACAGTCAGTGTTTGGTGATGCAGGCGCGATTGTGTCCGTTGTGTTCCTGTTCGCCACTCTTGCAGCCGCAATCTGGATCATCCGTGAACGGATCAAAAAATCGAAATGGGAGGGACTGTGATGCCATTGCCAGCAATTGTCGGAACCATCGTGTCTGGCCTGATGTCCGGACCATTCAACAAGATCATCGATTCCTATGTCAACGATCTCGAACTGCGGCGCAAACTGAAAGCCGAACTTGAAACCAATTTGATGGCACATCTCGGCAAGAGCCTTGAACTGGAGCAGGCCATTGTTCTTGCCGAAGTGAAATCCGAATATTGGCTGACACGCAGCTGGCGCCCGCTCCTCATGCTCTGTCTCGTGGCCTTTCTGGTATTCGTCGGCTTTGTTTTACCCATGGCCGACCTGATGGCCGGGCGAACACTCCCCTTCGACCCGCGCTGGACAGCCCTCCCCGAAGGCTTCTGGGATTTCCTATCTGTGGGGGTGGGGGGATATATTGGCGGGAGGTCGCTGGAAAAGATTGCGGCGCGGGAATTTCCATCAATGGGCAGAAGGCGTTGAAAAGGAAGAATTTGATCAGTTCCCGCCTGTTTTGAATCAATCTTTCAACATTTCGTCATCCCGGCCTTCTGTTCAGACCGGGGTGACGGAACTCCCAGGGGTTATTCCAGGCAAGGTGGAGCAGCTCTATGTCATTCATCCACCATTCAGCTTGCCCCCTGTAGGAGTTCAAGCAAGTAAATGGACGGTTGTGACATGGTTTTCCGGATGGCAGGTGTGGTTTTGGCTTTGCTTTTGGCGTGTGCGCCAGCAAGCGGTCAGTCGCGGCTGTCCGATGAGCTGGAATCTCTCGACGACCCTGCATTTGAACTGGCACAAGACAGCGACGTCCGCATCACGCCTTCCGAAGCCGCCGCCATTGCCCAGGATGCCGTCCCTGGCGCTGCCGTTCTCAAAGTCAAACTCTTGTCTTCCGGCGTCTATGCTGTCACCTTGAAGGCCAAGGGCAGCGTGTTGCGTGTCATGGTGAGTGCCGACGACGGCTCGATCCAGTGAATGCCAACACCAAGCCAGGAGTAACGAAGCCATGCGGCTGTTGGTTGTTGAAGACGATGTAAACCTGAACCGGCAACTGGTGACAGCACTGGCCGATGCCGGTTACGTTGTCGACAAGGCCATGGACGGCGAAGAAGGACACTTCCTCGGCGAGACCGAACCCTATGACGCCATCATCCTCGATCTCGGTCTTCCCGTCATGGACGGCGTGAGTGTTCTGGAAAAATGGCGCCGGGCGGGCAAGAAAACGCCGGTCCTCATTCTCACCGCCCGCGACCGCTGGAGCGACAAGGTGTCGGGCTTCGACGCCGGTGCCGATGACTACGTGACCAAACCGTTCAACATGGAAGAAGTGTTGGCCCGCGTGCGCGCCCTTTTGCGCCGCAGCGCCGGACAGGCAACCAGTGAACTGACCTGCGGCCAAGTCGTGCTCGACACCAAAACCTCCCGCGTGACCGTCAATGGCATGCCGATCAAGCTCACCTCGCTGGAATTCCGCTTGCTGAGCTACTTGATGCACCACATGGGCAAGGTGATCTCTCGCACCGAACTGGTCGAGCACCTGTATGACCAGGATTTCGACCGCGATTCAAACACCATTGAAGTGTTTGTCGGCCGCTTGCGCAAGAAGCTCGGTGTAGACGTGCTGCACACCATCCGGGGCATGGGCTACACCGTGTCCGAGCAGGGCGATGCAGCCTAAATCGCTGGCCTTCCGGCTGGTTGCATCTTCGGCCGTTGTCGCGTGCGTTATGCTGCTGGCAGCGGCCCTGCTGCTGAACGGACTTTTCCAGCGCGCCCTGGAACGCAATTTCGATGAGCGGTTGCGCGCCGTGATGGATGGTTTGCTGGCGTCGGTGGAATTGTCGGACGACGGCGCACTGAACTTGCCGTCACCACTAGCCGACCCGCGCTTCACCATTCCCTTGTCTGGCTGGTACTGGCAGGTGACACCTGTTGTAGCCAACGCCGCAACCAAAGACCTTGCTTCCGTTTCACTTTTGGAAAAGCGCTTGGTCGTTCCCGGTGGTACAGAAAAGGAACGCGCCGGCAATGGTTTCATTACTTTCACGCTGACCGACGGCAATAACCAGCAATTGCGGGTGATGGAGCAACGCTTCGAACTTTTCGACACTGGCCGCGACTACTCCTTCGTGGTGTCCGGAAATTTCGATGAACTCAAGGCCGAAGTCCAGTCATTCCGCAATCTGCTGTACACTGTGTTGTCGTTGCTCGGTTTGGGTTTGCTACTTGCCACCCTGGTGCAGGTGAAGTTCGGCCTGAAACCCATGCAGGAATTGCAGCAGAAATTGAACGACATCCGCAGCGGCAAGGTGGAATTTCTGGATGGTCCGTTTCCGCGCGAAATGCAGCCCGTTGCCGATGAGATGAATCTCGTGATCCGCACCGGCTTTGACATTTTGGAGCGCGCCCGCACGCAAGTCGGCAATCTGGCCCACGCCCTGAAAACACCACTCAGCGTGCTCAGCAATGAAGCGGCGGCAAATCCCTCACCCCTGGCCAGCAAGGTGTTGGAACAAACCAACGTGATGCAGGAGAGCATCAATCTCTATCTCGATCGCGCCCGCCGTGCTGCCCGCGCCCAGAACCTCGGACTGAGTGCGGATGTTGAACCTGTGCTGGAATCCCTGGCCCGAACCTTGCGCCACCTCAACCGCGACAAGGCGGTCACCATTGCAGTCACCGTGGAACCAAGATTGAAATTTCGCGGGGACCAGCAAGACCTCGAAGAGATGGTGGGAAATTTGCTGGACAATGCCTGCAAATGGGCGGCCGGCAAAGTACGCGTCGCCGCGCGCACCGCAACGTTTGAAGCAAGCGGCCGACAACAGATGCAGATTATCGTCGAAGATGACGGGCCCGGCATTCCGCCAGCCAAACGCGACATCGCTGT
Source organism: Hyphomicrobiales bacterium (assembly GCA_043768765.1). Taxonomy (GTDB): domain Bacteria; phylum Pseudomonadota; class Alphaproteobacteria; order Rhizobiales; family Aestuariivirgaceae; genus Aestuariivirga. The sequence goes on from JAYVKC010000039.1 coordinate 51,383, forward strand.
CCGGCGCGGACAACGTTTGGACGAACGCATGCCCGGTTCAGGTCTGGGTCTGAACATCGTTTCGGAGACAGCGGCATTGTATGAAGGCAAACTGGAACTGTCTGACTCGGAGTTGGGCGGGTTGAGTGCAAATCTCTGGTTGCCGACGGTGCCAAAATAGCGGCAAACGCCACGTTTTTCCCGCGCGTTGTTTCCATTTCTCTTGATTCCGCAACACAGGTGTTTATGACCACAACTCCCGGGGGACGGGTGCCAATGGCAGCAACAAGAGGACAACTCTGTTCGGGAAGATTTGCGGGGGACGGAAGACCGGGGCGGGGTTTATCCGTGGCAATCAACGACAGTTTGTTCTCGATATCGGCAGGGGATCCCGATTACTGCCCCCGGTCGCGGGAGTAACTTGCTGACAGGGGAGCGGGTCGTCAGACCTGCTCCCCTACTCTTTCGGGGGCTTGCCGCTCTTCGATCATCGGAACACCGCGCTCGCGGTACGGTGTGCGGCCAAAGTAGGACCGGTAGCATTTTGAAAAATGTGACGGCGAAGAGAATCCACACGCCAAAGCCACGTTGATCACCGACATGTCGGTTTGCAACAACAGTGACCGCGCTTTCTTCAGGCGCAGTTCAAGATAGTAGCGCTTCGGCGAGCGGTCGAGGTAACGCCGGAAAAGTCTTTCGAGTTGCCGCGTTGAAAGTCCTGCTTGTTTGGCCAGCAAACTGGGAGACAGCGGATCCTCCAGGTTCACTTCCATTTTTTCAATGATCGCCACCAGCTTCGGATGCCGTGCGCCAATGCGTGCTGGCAGCGACATGCGCTGGTTTTCGCTGTGGTGACGGATGGGAGAATGTAAAATCGATTCAGCCACCGCCGAAGCCAGCTCTGGCCCGTGCTGGCTGGCGATCAGCGTCAGCATCATGTCAATCGGAGTGGTGCCGCCTGCACTGGAAAACCGGTCCGTGTCGATCTCGAACAATCCGCCAGTGGCTTCGATGTCTGGAAACGCTTCCGAAAATCCCGGCAGGTTTTCCCAATGGATGGTGCACTTGTAGCCGTCGAGCAATCCCGCCTCCGCCAGGATGTGGGCACCCGTGCACACAGCACCGATGTCAACGCCGCGCCGCGACACTTTGCGCAACCAACTCAGGATGCGCTTGTCGGTGTGGCGTTGCACATTCAGCCCGGCACACACAATGATCGTGGCATCAGCGGGAACCGACTCCAGATCGCCATTGACACCTGTCAGCAATCCGTTTGATGCCGGAACCGACTGTCCGTCCAGGGAATGAATGGTCCAGCGGTACAGGGTTTTTTCGGCGAATCTGTTGGCCAGCCGCAAGGGCTCAATGGCTGACGTCACCGGCATCATTGTGAATTCCGGCACCAACAGCAAGGCCACGTGCTGGGGCAGCGATTTTGATTTGTCACCGAACATGGAAATCCTCGTTTGCGACATCATGCACAAAAACGACACCATTCACAAGAGCGTCATATTGCAGTGCAAAAACGACCGAGGAAACCCTGTTTCGTCGCAAACATGCAACGCTTGTCGCAAACGATTTACGCAACCAACGAATAACAACAGTATGGTTCTGCCAACGTAATACGACCCTGAGAGCCCAAGCCTGAGAGCCCAGACCTGAGATCCCCATGCAGTATTCTCCCGTTGCTCCATTTTTACGCCAGGCCTCCATTGAAATCACCGGCAAGCAAATCGACAAAATTGCCATGCTGCAACAACACTTGGCACCTGCAACAAGAGTTTTCGTGGCACTGATCGATCCAGGTCACCTTGATGCACAGATTGATGCGTGTGCAGCCCTTCGCAACGCGGGCTTTGTTCCCATTCCGCATGTTCCTGCCCGCTTTGTGCAGGATGCTGATGACCTCAACCGTCGTCTGGCCGCTTTCGTTTCCCGCGCTGGCGTAACATCCGTGCTTGCCCTTGGCGGTGGCGCGCCGCAACCGTTGGGACAATTTCATTGTGCCATTCAGTTGATGGAAACCGGGGCGTTCCAGAAACATGGCATCACATCAGTTGGCATCGCCGGCCATCCCGAAGGCAATCCGGACATCACCAAGGTCCATGGTGAAGCCATGTTGCTCCGTACACTGAAGGAAAAATGTGATTGGATGAAATCGGCCGGAGTTGACGGCTTCATTGCAACACAATTCCTGTTTGACGCCATGCCCGTGGCCCATTGGGCCGATGACTTGCACAAGGCCGGTGTTGACTTGCCGATCCACGTTGGTGTTCCAGGTCCTGCCACCATCAAGACCTTGATCCGCTATGCTGCCATGTGCGGTGTTGGTAATTCCGCCCGCTTCGTCCGCAAACAGGCACTCAACATCACCAAGTTGTTGACCGTTTCCGAACCAAACGAGTTCGTCGAACAACTGTCTGTCCTGCACACCGGAAAACCGGAACTGAATATCGCCGGTGCGCACCTCTATCCGTTTGGCGGGTTTGATAAACTGTTTGAGTGGATGCACAAGATCAGCGCCGCACACTGACAACCCGGAACGCCGCGAACGCGGCGGGCAGCGCGATCAGCGTTGCGGCGGTGAACACCACCACCATAACCTGTTGCACATCTGTCGGACCGGACGCTTCGGCAAAACCTGCGAGATTTCCGATCAATCCCATGAGCGCAGCGCCGATGCCGAACCCGGCCGTCTGCGCTGTGGGCAGCAGTGCGGCAACGCGGTCACGCTCTTCGGGAGCCGCAGCGCCGATCAACAGCTCGCTCAGGTTTCCCCAATTCATGCCGAAAGCGGAACCAACAGGAAGGAGTGACAGCGCCACCAGCGGCAAAGAACCCAATGCGAATCCCAGTGCAGCCAGCCCCAGCCCCAGCACCAAAAGCCAGGCTCCTATCCACACCATGTTGCGCCGCATGGCCTCACTTGCATAGGTGGACACGGCAATCTGCGTGACACTCCAGCTGATCGCAATCAGCGAGCCAACCAGCCCTGCCACCGTCGGTCGCAACGCGAACGCATGTTGCAAGCCGTAAATCAGGAACACCGTGCTGGCCGCCTCTGCAACAGGCATCAGGACCACGACCCAAAACCCGAGTCCGTGTGGAACGCCAAAAGTGAAAGCGGCTAGCGGCATCAGGCGCTGCGCGGCGCGGCGGTCGATGACGGCAGCCGTCGGAATAAGCATGCAGGCAACCAGCATCATCATCGCCGCCGCCCGGGGGTCGACAATGGAAGCCCAGGTGATCAGGATCATGCTGGCGGCAACCAGCCCCAGGCGAATCCCGGGAAACAGCGCAACTTTCACATCCGTCTGCGGCGATTTCGCAACACGCATCGCCAACAAAACAAATCCGAGTGCCAAAGGAATGCTCAGGGCAAAAGCGGTGCGCCAGCCGAAGGATTCCGTGACAAATCCCGCCAGCGCCGGACCAGCGAACGCCGCCGTTACCCACACCACAGCTTCCGCGCCAAAAACTTTCGATGCCAGCCGTTGCGGAAACAGCACGAAGATCAAAGCATAGCACTGCGCCTCGATGAAGCCGGCGGCCAGCCCCTGCAGCGTGCGTCCTGCGAGCAACACGGGCATGGCAGGCGCAAACACGCACAGCAGGGTGCCCGCCATGAATATCACCGTTGCAAAAAACAGGGCACGGCGCGTGCCAAACCGTTGCGCCAACATGGCCGTGGCAACGCCACTGACAATGGCGAATGCAAGGTAGAGGCTTTGCGCCCATGAAATGTAGGCTGCACCACCCAGTTCCATCACTGTGCTGGGCAGTGCCGTTGAAACGAGAAATGTCGTAAACGCAAACAGCGCCACGCCGAGACAAAGCATCACGATGGATGCAGCATACTGCGGCTGAAAAAGCTCGCGCCACTGACTTGTTTCGGATGGAGTTGCCAACTGCATGGCACAGGTCTACAACCTCAACCATGGTTGAGGTCAAGCAAAATCTCGGACTTGAATTGAGTGTGGGCGAACTCGCTGCCCGCAGCGGCGTGTCCGTTGCCGCCATCCACTTTTATGAACGCAAAGGTTTGATCAAATCCATCCGCACCAGCGGCAACCAGCGCCGCTTTCCCCGCGCCACCCTGCGCCGCGTGGCGCTGATCCACGTGGCAAAAGACGTCGGCATGCCGCTGGCCGAACTCAAAGCCATCTTCAATACCCTGCCCGACAACCGCACCCCCACCGCTAACGACTGGCAAAAAATCGCCGCCCGCTGGCAACAGGACATCGCCCACCGCATCAAAACCCTGCAATCCCTGCGCAAGAACCTGACCGGATGCATCGGCTGCGGCTGCCTGTCCATGACCAAGTGCAAGTTGCTCAATGGGGATGATAAACTTGCAGCCAAAGGCAGGGGGGCAGTGCGGATCAAGGGTTGACAAAGTATCGCGTGTATATAAGGTACCTAAGTAGGTATCAGGTAGAAGCAGATGGCCCTAAGCATTAAAAACAAAGAGTTGGAAGAAGTGGTGAGAAAATTGGCACGCGCAACCGGTAAGCCAATGACCGAAGCGCTGTTGGAAGGTGCAAAAAGGGAATTGCGTCGACAAGAAGGAATTAGGAAACTGTTGCCACGCGAACAAGTACTTGAGGACGTGCGGGAAATTCAACGCCGTTATGCGGCGCGGCCTGTTCCAATTGAGATGACTGAAGATGAAATACTGGGCTACGACGACGTCGGCGCACCCACCAGATGATCGTTGATTCTTCGGCGCTGATTGCCATATTGAAGAGGGAATCAGAAGCTCCAGCGATTATCGACGCACTTGTAAGCGCCGACCAAAAACTTATTGCTGCTCCTACCTATCTCGAGACTTGCATGGTCGCAATTGGTACTCGAAACAGTGATACCAGAATTGATGTCGAGCAACTGTTGACCCGCTTCGCGATTCGGCGCGTTGAATTCCCGGTTGAAGCCGCTGAAGTAGCAGTTCAGGCATTTATCCAATACGGCAAGGGTAGAAAGCACAAGGCTCAGCTCAATTTCGGCGATTGCATTTCGTATGCCATGAGCAAAGTCGAAGCCATGCCGCTGCTCTTCAAGGGCGACGACTTCCGCCACACTGATGTGGAGTGCGCGATTTGAAATTCCTCGAAACCATGGACGAACTTGAAGCCGTCTACCACTCTAAGCCGAGCCTGGCTTCAACCGCCAAAGAGATCAGCAAACTGACACCGCACTACCGCCAGTTGATCGCGGCATCACCCTTCATGCTGTTGGCAACGTCCGGGTCAGAGGGATTGGATTGCTCCCCGCGTGGCGACGGCAAAGGCTTCGTCCGCGTGATCAATGACACCACTCTTGCGATCCCTGATCGTCGCGGCAACAACCGCATCGACAGTTTGCGCAACATCATCCGCGATCCGCGCGTGGCGCTGTTGTTCTTGATTCCGGGTTCCGGCACGACATTTCGGGTGAACGGCACCGCACGCATCACCACCGATGCAAAGTTGCTGAAATCCTTCGCCGTAGAAGACAAAGAACCACGCAGTGTCGTCATCGTGTCAGTCGAATCGTGCTACGTTCAATGCGCCCGCGCCATCATTAGATCTGACCTGTGGAATCCAAAACAGCACGTGGCCGAAGACAGCATGCCGACATTCGGGCAAATGCTGGAGGCAATAAAACCCGACTTCAATGGCCGCGACTACGACGCCGAGTGGCCGACGCGGGCCAAGGCATCAATGTGGTGAGCGCGCGAAAATCAACGGTCTTGCGCACCTGGGCCAACAAAAATCATTCACCCATGAAGTTCCATGCGATTTGAGAAGTAGAGTCTGACCGGTTGTGGCCGGTCAGACTTGAAATTGCTGCGTGAGAAAATGCGCGGGGATCAACCGCCGTTTTTTTCATCCCAGCGGCGCAGTTCGTCCGCGTCAGTTGCAATGCCGTACTTGCCGAACAGCACTTCATTGCTGGCAACATCAATCGAGTTTAGTGCGTTGACAGCAACCTCTGCGCCAATGTTGTCGCCAGGAACTGTAAACGAGCCCTGGGCTTCCTGGCTGTCGCGCAGGTCATAGTTGCGTTCTGCCAAGGCAGCGGTTGAAAGTGCTGCAAGTGCTGCGAGTGAAAAAATGATCTTCTTCATGATAATCTCCATTGTGGTCATTGATTTGAACCCGACATCCGAAACGGTTGTTTCTGTCGTTGCCCAGTAAACGAGGAGATGGGATGGATGGTTTCAGAATTCATCAAACTACTTCGTGAAACTCGATCACAGAATTTTGAGCGCCAGGTGCGAAATGTAATGTTGATGGCGGGAATGTGTCGATTTCGGCACGAAGGAACTGGAACCTGAATTCAAGATGCCAATCTAGACATCAGGGAACATCCGCACTTCGCTACCTTTGCGCGAGGCCTTGGTGAGAAACGCAAATGCGTAGTCCGCATAAGACCGGAATACATGGAGATCGATGACATCTACCTCGATCACATGCAAAAGTGCCGCGATTTCCGCAAAGCGCAGACGGCGCACGAATCCGGGACCAAGGTTGCTGTCCATCAAATCAGTCGACGTGCCCTTCATCAGCACTTCGCGGGCACGTGCACCTTCCAGGCGTATGACAGAGCGCATGTCTGACACGTTGACAGCAAGCGAGTGGATGCCGACGAGCGCTTGCGTCAACTCCGCATGCAATGCATCAGCCTTGGCACGAGGGACAAGGATCAGCCATTGATCAATCGACAGCCACAGCGACTTATACTCACCCCACGATACCGATGTACGCGGCAATTTCGGAAGTTCAGCACCGAGCACCTTCTTCACCGCCGCCATGAACTTCTTGTCAGATGCGTTTCCACGCAAATCAATCATGCCGCGATCCGCGATTTCACGCAGGGAAATGTAAGTTGAGTCCGATAGTGCATGGCGCGACAGCGGAGAGTTGAATATGGCCTCACCCATTCATCCGCCCCCCATCCTGATCATAAAACACCGTGCTTGTGACTTTCGCTTTCATCACCTTGCCGCCCTCCAGCGGAAACGACAGCGTCTGTCCCATCAAAGAACGCCCATTTTCGATGAGCGCCATCGCAATCGAACGCCCCAGCGTTGGCGACATGTAGCTGGATGTCACCTGTCCGATCATCTCCATCGGCGGCTTGTCCTTCACATAACGCACGGCATAAGCGCCATCTGGCAATACATCAGTGGGTACTTCCGTGAGCAATCCCACCAACTGCTTGCGGTTCGGCCCCTTGAGATAGGATTGCTCCAGCGAACGCTTGCCAATGAAGTCTGCCTTTTTCTTCGACACCATGCCTTCAAGCCCGACATCAACCGGCGTCGTCGTGCCGTCGGTTTCATCGCCGATGACGATGTAACCTTTTTCGGCGCGCAATACGTGCAGCGCTTCTGTGCCATAGGGTTCGATGCCGAACTCGGAACCTGCCTCCATGATCCAGTCCCAAAGCCCGCGGCCGAGATTGGATGGTGTTGCAACCTCGTAAGAAAGTTCGCCTGAGAACGAGATGCGATAGATGCGGACAGGGTAGGGGCCAAGCTTGCCCGTCTTGAACGACATATGCGGGAAGGCTTCGCTCGAAAGTTCGAAATCCGGCTCCAGTTTCGCCAGCACATCCCGTGCGCGGGGACCAGCGATGGCAAACTGCGCCCATTGCTCGGTGACGGGTGTCACAAACACTTTGTACTGCGTCCACTCCGTTTGCAGCCACTCTTCCAACCAAGTTGCGATTCGATCAGCTCCACCCGATGTCGTGTGCATCAGGAAATGATCATCCGCAAAGCGTACCGTGACACCATCATCCGTGAGGAAGCCCAACTCATTCATCATCAGCCCATAACGGCACTTGCCGACTTTGAGCGTGGAGAACATGTTGGTGTACATGCGGTCGAGGAACTCTGCCGCATCCGGCCCTTTGATCTCGATCTTGCCGAGCGTGGACGCATCCAGCAAGCCCACCTTGTTCCGTACACAGAGGATTTCGCGGGTGATCGACGCGTGCTTGTCTTCGCCCGCCTTGGGATAGGTGTAAGCCCGCCGCCACTGTCCGACAGGTTCAAACGTCGCACCGCGATCCGTGTGCCAATCAAATATCGGTGTGCGGCGAACCGGCAGAAACAAATCCTTCGTCAATGCGCCAGCGATCGATCCAAATGAAAACGGCGTGTAGGGCGGCCGGAATGTGGTGATGCCGATTTGCGGAATGCTTTTGCCCGTCGCATCTGCCAGCACACCCAGCCCATTGATGTTCGACGTCTTGCCCTGGTCCGTCGCCATGCCAAACGTCGTGTAGCGTTTTGTGTGCTCCACACTTTCGTAGCCTTCACGCTGCGCCAGTTCGAGATCGGCGGCGGTCACATCATTCTGGAAATCGATGAAGTGCTTGGTGCCTTCATTGTATTTGCCCGTGGCCGGCACAAACCACAACGGCAACAGGGCACCTCGCGCGGGTTCTTTCACAGCGGGAAGCTTGGCTTTCGCGATCTTCGCCTTGCTGTTGACCGCTTTGGCGGCGAACCAGCCTGCGGCCTGCGCCTCGGTTAGTGTATCCGCAACACCCATCGTGCCGTTGCACGCACCCACAGCGGCGATGCCATCGGCGTGTGTATCGGGCCGGTACGAGGCCAGCGCGTCATCGAACCGGATCTTGCCGCCATTGTGCGCCCACAGATGCAAGGCAGGATTCCACCCGCCTGACATGGCGATGAAATCGCATTCAATTCGCTTCTCGTTGACAATGCGGCCCGACCCCTTGTGGTAAGGTGCCACCTTGATCGAAGTAACACCAAGCGTGCCTTCGGTGGCACAGATGACATGGCCCGTCATCACCTCTATGCCGTCCGCCAAGGCTCGCTTCGGCATGTCACCATCCACCGTGCCGCGTGCATCAATCACACGGATATCAACGCCCGCCTTCTTCAGCGCCAATGCCGTGAGATACGCGTCATCATTGTTGGTGAACACAATGCCGCGATTGCCCGGCACCACACCATAACGCTCCACCAGCGCCCGCGCAGCAGACGCTAACATGACATTGGGCCGGTCATTGTTGGCAAACGCCAGCGGCCGGTCTATCGCACCCGTCGCAAGGATCACGCGGCCCGCGCGGATTTTCCACAGGCGCTGCCGTGGCGTACCGTTGCGCAACAATGCAGGATCATGATCCGCCACGCGCTCACATGCCATCAGATAATTATGTGCAAAATGCCCGACCACAGTCGTGCGCGTGAGAATGTGCACATTCGCCATCGTCCGCAACCGTGCTTCTTGCACAGGCACTGTGTCAGCAATGCACGCCTCGCCCATCATGCCCGCAGTAAGGTCAGCAATGCCCCCGAGCACCGGATTCTCGTCGCACAGCAAAACCTTGGCACCCGAAGCCGCCGCCGCTTCCGCCGCCGCAAGCCCCGCAATGCCGCCACCCACAACCAGCACATCTGCGTGCATGTGCATGTGCTCGTAATGATCAGGATCGCGCTCTTCCGCCGCCTTGCCGAGGCCCGCAGCCCGCCGGATGAACGGCTCATACACATGCTTCCAGAAACACTGTGGCCACATGAAAGTCTTGTAATAGAATCCGCCCGGGAGAAACCGCGACACCTTGTTGTTGATCGCACCGACATCGAAGTTCAGTGAGGGCCATCGATTTTGCGAAACGGCATCGAGTCCACCAAACACTTCAATCTGCGTGGCGCGCAAATTCGGCTCATGCCGTGCAGCCGTGCCCACGCCGATCAGCGCATTCATTTCTTCCGAACCAAGCCCGACAACACCGCGCGGCCTGTGGTATTTGAACGAACGGCCAAACACTTTCTGGCCATTGGCCATCGCAGCCGATGCGAGTGTATCGCCTGCAAACCCGCGCATCTCCTTGCCGTCGAATGTGAAAGACAAAGGCTTGGTGCGGTCAATGCGGGCACCACCTTGCGGCAAACGGTAGGGAGAACTCATTTCGTTTTCGCCCGCATCTTGAAATAATCAGCCCACGGACCTTTTGCCTGTTTTTGCAGTTCGAGCGGCGGCAGTTCCGTGATCCCGTAGAATGCCTTGAACTCCATCGTCATTGTATCGCGCGCTGCATGAAACCACTTGCCGCAGCCCCGGTCACAGCGCCAGCGCTCGAAATGCAAGCCCTTGGGATTGTGCCGGATAAACAGATAATCGCGCTGCTCTTCATCCGTGATGTTGACAGGATCACCCGTCGCAGGCCTGCGCACATGCGCCTGCCCACCAGCATGAAAATCCGTTTCATCGCCGGAAACACCACACACGGGGCAGGTTACGGTGAGCATGACGCTCCACTTCTCATTCTCCCCTTGCGGGAGAAGGTGGCTCGCGCCACTGGCGCGAGACGGATGAGGGGGAGGCGCAGCGCGTCCAATGTTGAAATGAGGCCTCGCTGCGCGGCCCCCTCATCCGGCGCTGCGCGCCACCTTCCCCCGCAAGGGGGGAAGGACATCTTATGTGTTTCCTCACCCATCAATGCGCCACCGCGGCTGCAACACTTTCGTCGATCAGCCGTCCTTCCACAAACCGGTTCAATGAAAATGCCTCGGCAATTTTGTGCGGTCGGTCATTGGCGATTGTATCCGCGAACACGAAACCCGATCCCGGTATGGCCTTGAACCCGCCAGTTCCCCAGCCGCAATTCACGAACAACCCATCCACCGGCGTCTTTCCAATAATCGGAGACCTGTCACCCGTCATGTCCACAATGCCGCCCCACTGCCGCAACATGCGCAGGCGCGAAATGATCGGGAATGTTTCAACCAGTGCCGTCACCGTGTGCTCCAGCGCTGGAAACGAACCGCGCTGCGAATAGTTGTTGTAGGGGTCGGTGCCGCCGCCAATCACCAGCTCACCCTTGTCCGATTGCGACATATATCCATGCACCGTGTTCGCCATCACCACGCAATCGATGACAGGCTTGATCGGCTCCGACACCAGTGCCTGCAAACAGAGAGATTCAATCGGCATGTGCACACCGGCCATGTCCATGATCGTGGACACATGCCCCGCCGTCACCACGCCGATCTTTTTCGTCTTGATCAAACCACGCGTCGTCTGCAATCCCGAAACCGCTCCGCCATCGCGCATGATTGCGGTGACTTCGCAGTTCTGGATGATGTCCACACCCATGTCATCCGCACCGCGCGCATAACCCCACGCAACAGCATCATGCCGCCCCGTGCCGCCACGCGGTTGATAGTAGGCACCGAGGATGGGATAGCGGCAGCTCGGATCATCATTGATGATCGGCACAATCTGCTTCACTTCCGCCGGCGTGATCATCCGGCAATCAAGCCCGGCGAGCCGGTTCGCATGCGCCGTGCGCTGGAACGCCCGCAACTCATGCTGCGTCTGGCACAGCATCATCACACCGCGTGGGGAAAACATCATGTTGTAGTTCAGTTCGCGCGACAACCCTTCATACAAAGACCGCGCCAGTTCATAAATCGCGATGGACGGATCCTGCAGATAGTTGGAGCGGATGATCGTGGTGTTGCGCCCCGTGTTGCCGCCACCCAGCCAGCCTTTTTCCACCACCGCGATGTTGGTCATCTTGTGGTTCTTGGCGAGATAGTACGCCGTCGCCAGCCCGTGCCCACCAGCACCCACGATCACCGCATCATACGCCGCCTTGGGCGCAGGTGAGCGCCAGGCCCGCTCCCAGTCCTTGTGGTAGTTCAGCGCATTGCGCGCGAGCGAAAAAATGGAATAACGCGGCTTCATCTGGTGTATCCCGAAACGTGGCACCTTCTAACAAACCAGCCGTTGAACCGCCAACCATTTCCGACCTGGGTGTTGGATCATGCGACAATCCGGCATGCATTGGCCGCAATCTTCGGCTATAGGCAGGGCCACTGTTTGGTGTTTGAAAGTGCCATGACAACTTATCTGGTTTTCACTGCGGCCTGTGTACTTGTTGTTGCGGCAATGCACGTGGCGGCTGATTATCTGTCATCGGCAAGTCGCCATGGCACACCCGCCCTGTCACCGTCATCCGCCGTTTACCGCGACCAGTTGACCGAACTCGAAACCGACGTGGCCCTCGGCAAAGTCGCGCCGCAAGATGCCAGCGCCTTGCGAACGGAAATCGCCCGCCGCCTGCTGGCAGAAGACCGGAAATCCGCCAAGCCCGCAACGGCAGTTCGCGGAACGCTTGCGTCACTGGTTTTTTTGCTCATCATACCAGCCATTGCACTTCCCGCCTATGTGATGAACGGCACGCCGGAAATGCGCGGCATGCCGCACGCCGACAGATTGGAACAAGCCACCGAAAACAACGATATGGCAGCGATGATTGCGAGGGTTGAGGATCATCTCAAAACCGCCCCGAATGATGTCAAGGCCTGGACCATGTTGGCTCCCTTCTACATGCAAATGGCCCGCTACGGGGATGCCGCTGTTGGCTTTGAACGCGTGTTGCAACTTGAGACCCCAACTGCCGAAGTCTACGCCAGTCTTGGTGAAGCAATGGTCTTTGCCGAACAGGGTCTGGTGTCGGCCCGCGCCACGCGTGCCTTCACCAGCGCATTGGGTCTTGAACCTGACCATCCCAAAGCGAATTATTACACCGCACTTGCCTTGCAACAGGACGGCAAGATGGCCGAGGCCCGTGCGCGGTTTGAAACCATGCTGCAAAAATCTTCTCCCGATGCACCGTGGAGGGCAGCCGTGCAGCAGCATGTTGCCGCGCTGGCGAAAGCACCGGCCTTGAGCGATGGGCAAATTTCGGCGGGCGAAAACATGGCACCGACCGATCGCGCGGCAATGATAAGATCAATGGTGGACGGTCTGGAGGCGCGCCTGTCTGCTGACGGCAAGGACATCGACGGCTGGCTCCGGTTAATCCGTGCACGGACGGTATTGGGCGAAACCGGCAAGGCCAAAAATGCACTTGCTGTCGCCGTCCGGACGTTCAACGGGCAACCACAGGCACTGGCGGCGCTTTCTGCATTGGCGAGAGAGTTGCAACTGCAATGACGCGCAAACAAGGTCGCCTCGCCATGATTCTGGGAAGCCTCGCCGCCCTGGCAGTCGCTGCCGGACTAATTCTGTATGCCATACGCGACACCATCGTTTTCTTCTACACGCCAAGCGACGTTGTCGTGAAAGCCGTGGCACCCGGCACCCGAATTCGGCTGGGCGGCATGGTGCAGGAAGGCAGCTGGAAAAAAACCGCCAACGCCAGCCACCAGTTTGTTGTCACCGACACCATAAAGGATATCACGGTAACCTTCGTCGGCATTGTGCCTGATCTTTTCCGCGAAGGGCAGGGTGTTGTCACCGAAGGCGTGCTCGGCCCGGCAGGATCATTTGTGGCTGACACTGTTTTGGCCAAGCACGACGAAAACTACATGCCTAAGGAAGTGGCCGACAGCCTGAAAGCCAAAGGCGTGAAACTGGGACAGACGGCGCAATGATCATTGAACTCGGCCACTTTGCCCTCGCCCTCGCTCTCGCGGTCGCGGCCTATCAAATGTCTGCCCCGCTCTATGGCGCATGGCGCGGAGACGCGCGTCTGATGGCCGGAGGAAGCATAGCGGCCATGCTGCAACTGACGTTCATTGCCTTTGCGTTTTGGGCCTTGATGTACGCCTATGTCGTCTCGGATTTTTCCGTTCTCAACGTCGCCAGCAACTCTCATTCCGCCAAGCCTTTGCTCTACAAGATTTCCGGTGTGTGGGGAAACCACGAAGGCTCAATGCTGCTCTGGGTGTTGATCCTGGCCCTTTTTGGGTCATCAGTGGCGCTGTTTGGCGGCGGCCTCCCGGCAACGTTCCGCGCCCGCGTATTGTCCGTACAAGGAGCAATCGGCTTTGCCTTTTTGCTGTTCATGTTGGCGGCATCAAATCCATTCCTGCGATTGCCTCAACCACCCATTGAAGGCAACGGGCTGAACCCGATCCTCCAGGACCCCGCACTCGCCTTCCACCCGCCGTTTCTGTATGCAGGCTATGTTGGCCTGTCGATGGCATTTTCCTTCGCCGTCGCAGCCTTGATCGAGGGCAAAGTTGATAGTGCCTGGGCCCGATGGGTGCGGCCCTGGACGCTGGCCAGTTGGGCCTTTCTGACCATTGGCATCGCCATGGGGTCGTGGTGGGCCTATTATGAACTGGGCTGGGGCGGCTGGTGGTTCTGGGACCCGGTGGAAAACGCCAGCTTCATGCCCTGGCTGGTTGCCACAGCGCTTTTGCATTCAGCCATCGTGGTTGAAAAACGCGGCGCCCTGAAAATCTGGACCATTCTTCTGTCGATCCTGGCGTTCTCACTTTCACTGCTCGGCACCTTTCTGGTGCGCTCCGGCATTCTGACATCTGTGCATGCCTTCGCCGTCGATCCCGAACGCGGGTTTTATATCTTGATGATCCTCACCTTCTTCATCGGGGGTTCCTTGTCGCTTTTTGCCTGGCGCGCACCATCCTTGAAATCCGGTGGACTGTTTGCGCCTGTCAGCCGGGAAGGATCGCTCGTCCTCAACAACCTGTTCCTGTGTGCCGCCTGTGCGTCGGTGCTGATTGGCACCCTTTATCCGTTGGTGCTGGAAACGCTCACCGGCGAAAAGATTTCTGTGGGCCCGCCCTATTTCAATTTGACGTTCGGGCCGATCATGCTGCCAGTGCTGCTTTTGGCACCCATCGGCCCCATGCTGGCCTGGAAGCGCGGCGATCTTTACGGCGTTCTGCAACGCGTCTGGTTTGCTGCCGTCGCGGCGGTTGTGTGCGCAATGGTCGTGATGGCGTTGTTCCAGCGCGGGCCGTGGCTCGCCCCTGTCGGTTTTGCCATTGGATTTTGGTTGCTCCTTGGCAGCCTGTGGGAACTGGGTGAACGCATCGCCCTCGGCAAAGGTTCTTTTGCTGTATCCTTGAAACGACTGGCAGGCCTGCCGCGTTCAGCCATCGGTGGAACCATGGCCCACGCCGGACTCGGCATCGCCATCCTGGGTATCATCGCCATCTCGCTGTGGAAAGTGGAACAGGTGATCACGCTGAAACCGGGCGGCACGGCGGATATTGCCGGCTACACCCTGACGTTCCTCGGCGAAACACCTCTCACGGGTGAAAACTATGCCGGAACAACCGGCAACTTCCGTATTGCGCAAGGCACAAACGAAATCGCCACTGTTGCATCCGAAAAACGCGTGTTCCAACCGTCCAACATGCCAACGACCGAAGTGAGCTTGCACCAAACCCTGCTGGGCGATGTTTATGTTGTCATGGGCGATCTGGGCAGCGATGGCGCACGCACCGTCCGGGCCTATTACAATCCTCTGGTTTCACTGATTTGGCTGGGCGCATCAGTCATGTTTGCGGGCGGCCTCCTCTCACTGACCGATCGCCGCTTCCGCATCGGCACGCCAGCCAAATCCAAACGCCGCACGGTCCCGGCGGAATGATGGTCCGGCAACTCACCCAATGCTTCGTCATGGCCCGCTTTAAGCGGGCCATCCATCACTGTCATTCATGGGTGGCCCGCATGAAGCGGGCCATGACGGTTCTGGGAGGGGTAGCGATGTTGGCAATGTTGGTCACTGTCCCCATTTTCGCCGTCCAACCCGATGAAATCCTTGCCGATCCGGCGTTGGAGGCGCGTGCCCGCAACCTGTCAACCGAGTTGCGCTGCCTGGTGTGTCAAAACCAGTCCATCGATGAATCCGACGCCCCCCTGGCCCGCGACCTCCGCCTTCTGATCCGCGAGCAACTGGTGCAAAAAAAATCCGATGCTGAGATCATGGATTTCCTCGTGGCGCGCTATGGTGACTACGTCCGCTTGCGCCCCCCGTTCCGGGGCTCAACCCTGGTCCTTTGGCTCCTCCCTTTTTTGCTGCTGGCAGGAGCAATGATCGTGTTTGTGCGTCGCGGGAAAACCAATCCACCCGCCGAGACGCCGCTGAGCCAGCCTGAAGCGCAACGTCTCGAATCCATCCTTGGCCACGCCGATGGCGCAAAAAAGCCTTGAATCATGGACATTTCCTTGTCCACGCCACATTCATTACAAAACCTTCACGCCTCAGTAATGGCAGTGTAAGCAACACCGCCCTATCTTTCTCCCATCAACAATTTTGGGAGACTATGATGTCGGCAGAATTCAAGATGACGCGCAAAACCATCCTCGGCCTCGCCGTGGCCGGCCTGTTGTCAACATCCGCAATTGTATCGTCATTCGTTCTGGCACCACCAAATGCCGTCCAGGCCGAAGCCATACAGGCCATCGACCCGGCCAAGGGTTTTTCAAAACTGGTCGAACACGTCATGCCCGCCGTGGTCAGTGTCCAGGTCAAGGTCAGCAATGCCTCCGATGAAGGACCAGCAGCAGATGCCATTCCGCCCCAGTTCAAGGAGTTCTTTGAACAATTTCCGCAGTTCCGTGACCGCTTTCCGGGCCGTCCCGACCATGGTCCGCGCGGCGGCATGGCGCAAGGCTCCGGATTTGTAATCAGCGCCGATGGCTATGTTGTCACCAACAACCACGTGGTCGACAACGCCGTTGAAGTGACGTTGCAATTCCAGGGCGGAGAGGAATTTTCGGCTGACGTGATCGGCACCGACCCCAAAACCGATATCGCCCTGCTCAAGATCAAGTCCAACAAAGCCTTCCCCTTTGTCACCTTCGCACCAACCGAATCGAAAGTCGGTGATTGGGTGATGGCTGTCGGCAATCCCTTTGGCCTGGGCGGCACCGTCACATCCGGTATTGTTTCCGCCCGGGGCCGCGACATTGGCAATGGTCCCTACGATGACTTTATCCAGATTGACGCGTCTATCAATCGCGGCAACTCCGGTGGCCCGGCCTTCAATCTTGAAGGCGAAGTGATCGGCGTCAACACAGCAATATTTTCGCCCTCGGGCGGCTCGGTGGGCATTGGATTTGCCATCCCGGCTTCCCTGGTCAAGGACGTTGTCGACAGCCTGAAATCGAACGGTGCCGTGACCCGGGGCTGGCTCGGTGTCAAAATCCAGCCCGTGACTGAAGACCTTGCCGAAAGCCTGGGCCTGGACAAGGCCGAAGGTGCCATCATCTCGGAACTGACGGAAAACTCACCCGCCCTCGCCGCTGGCTTGAAGCAGGGTGACACCATCTTGAAAGTCGCAGGCGATGGCATTTCCAATGCCAAGGACCTGTCGCGCACCGTCGCCAAACTGGCCCCCGGAAAAGACGTGCCGTTTTCAATTGTTCGTGATGGCAAACAGCAGACGGTTAACGTGAAAATCGGCACCATGCCCGGTGTGCCACCTAAAATGGCCGCCAAACCTACAGCGGCACCGTCATCCAATCTCACGGATCTCGGCATGGCAGTTGCCACGGCCGACGATGGCGCTGGCGTGAAAGTGATTGAAGTAAAACCAGATTCTGCTGCTGCCGAGCGCGGCATCAAGGTCGGCGACATCATTCTCGAAATTGCCGGCAAGGAAGTGAACAACGCTGACGACGTGAAGGCCGCTTTGCAGGCGCAGGATGAGAAGCGCGTGCTGGTGTTGCTCAAGTCGGGCGACGACCAGAGATA
The DNA here is from genome assembly GCA_043768765.1 of Hyphomicrobiales bacterium. GTDB lineage: Bacteria > Pseudomonadota > Alphaproteobacteria > Rhizobiales > Aestuariivirgaceae > Aestuariivirga. The sequence continues at coordinate 68,852 of JAYVKC010000039.1, forward strand.
TATTGCACTGCCACGCAACAAGGGTTGAAACTGCGAGGATCGTTGTTACGTATCATATGTAAATTGGGCGCCTGATGCTTCCCCCGCTCGCAAGACGCCCAACAAGGCGCGGAGACCTACGTTTATCCCCCGACGTTCCCCGACGCAGGGTCTCCGCGCCACCCCTTTTCAGGAACCTTCCACCATGCCAGTAGTTGAAATGAACCCGCTTGCATCAATGCCTGCGTCACGAACTGAAAAAGGATCCCCCAAGCCCATGCGCATTTTGGTCATCGAAGACGATCCAGAAGCCGCATCCTGGCTGGCAAAGGGTCTGCAGGAAAGCGGCCATGTTGTCGATGTGGCCCATGACGGTGAGGAGGGCCTGAGCCTCGCCCTCGAAAAAATACACGACGTTTTGGTGGTTGATCGCATGTTGCCGAAGCTTGACGGCCTGTCCATCATTCGCAAAGTCAGGTCCGACGGTATCAAATGCCCTGTCCTGATCCTCAGCGCCCTTTCTGATGTGGATGAGCGTGTCACGGGCCTGCGTGCCGGTGGTGATGACTATCTGGCCAAACCCTATGCCTTCGCTGAACTGCTGGCCCGCGTTGAAGGACTGGTCCGCCGCACCGCCGATGAACCCCAGGAAACCCGCCTGCGTGCCGCAGACCTTGAGATCGACCTTTTGACCCGTACTGTCACCCGCTCCGGCAAACCCATCTCCATCCAGCCGCGCGAATTCAAGTTGCTGGAATATCTTGTTCGCAACGCCGGTCACATTGTCACGCGCACCATGTTGCTGGAAAATGTCTGGGACTATCATTTCGATCCTCAGACCAATGTGATTGATGTCCACGTCTCGCGCCTGCGCTCCAAGATTGACAAGGGCTTCAACCAGCCCTTGCTGCAAACCGTGCGCGGGGCCGGTTACATGATCCGTGCCGTTTAGCTGGAAAGTCTTTCGCACCTCCACCTTCCGGCTGGCGGCGCTTTATTTCGCCGTTTTTGCTCTCTCCGTTGCCGCCATCCTCGGTTACGTTTTCTGGAACACGGTCGGGCTGTTGGAACGCCAGACCGACGAAACCATCCGCGCCGAAGTTGTCGGCCTCTCTGAGCAATACCAGTTGCGGGGTCTGCGCGGCGTGGTGGAAGCCGTCAAGCGGCGCAGCGCCTCCGACAGTTCAACCATTTACTTGCTGGTCAATCCAGAGCGCGAACGCCTCGTGGGAAACATGGAGCAAATGCCGGCCATTGCCACGGCAACACCGGGCTGGATCGATTTTCCGCTCAATGTCCAAAAGGCCGGGCAGACAATTCGTCACACCGCACGCGCCTACCATGCCACCTTGCCAGGTGGGTTTCGTGTGCTGGTGGGCCGCGATGTTCAAGAGCTCCGCCAGTTCCGTGACTTGATATTGCGCACCCTCTATGTGGCATTGCCGCTTTCACTGCTGCTTGGATTGGGTGGCGGATACCTGATCAGCCGCAATTTCCTCCGCCGGGTGGATGCCATCACCGGCACCAGCCGCAGCATCATGCTGGGCGATCTGTCGCGCCGCATGCCCGAAGCCGGTACCAATGATGAACTCGACCGCCTGTCGCGCTCCTTGAATGAAATGCTCGACCAGATCGAACGCCTGATGCAAGGCATGAAAGAAGTGTCCAGCAATGTCGCCCACGACCTGAAAACGCCCCTGACCCGGCTGCGTGCCCGGGCCGAGGCGGCACTGCGCACCGGCAACAAGGCCGGTTACAAAACCGCACTCACCACGACCATCGAAGACACTGACCGGTTGTTGCAAACTTTCAATGCCCTGCTGTCGATCGCCAAGGCCGAGGCAGGCCAGACCCGTGAAGGATTGCAACCCATCGACCTGGCCGATGTTGTTGTCGATGTTGTTGAACTTTTTGACCCGCTTGTCGAGGAGGCAGGTGGTTTCATGCACCACCACACCACGCGCCCGTTGCTGGCACGCGCGGATCGCCAGCTGATGGCCCAGGCCATGAGTAATCTCATCGACAACGCCTTGAAATATGGCACGCGCGAAGCCACAAACCGCATCGAAGTACGCGGCGTGGAAACCGCAGACACTGTTGAAATTGTAATCGCCGACCAAGGTGAGGGCATCGGTGCAGCCGATCGCGAGCGGGTGAAGGATCGCTTTGTTCGTCTGGACAAAAGCCGGTCAAAACCCGGCAATGGATTGGGCCTGGCCCTCGTCGCCAGCGTGATGAAGCTGCATGGCGGGCAATTCGTCCTCGAGGACAACAACCCAGGCCTTCGCGCCAAGCTGGTGCTTCCGAAGTTGCAGCCATCCAGCTAGTCTTGCGGCATGACAAACCAGATCGGGCGATCCCCCTATCTCAGCCGATTGCTGCTGCAACACCAGGACTTTGCTGCAACACTGGATGGCACCACGTTCGACAGCGTCTTTGCAGACCTGTTGCGGGAATGTGGATCTCTGGCGGAAAGTGCGGAAGAAACCGAAATCATTCGTGAACTGCGCTTGCTGAAATCCAGAGGCGCGCTGGTGGTGGCACTGGCCGATCTCTCTGGCCATTGGCCGGTTGAAACAGTTACTGGCAATCTGACTGAATTCGCTGATGCGTTGATTGGCACAGCGTTGAATTTCCTGCTGCGACAGACCCAAGGCACCGGCAAAATTCGCGTCGATCCGCGAAATCCATCCCACCAGTGCGGCTATGCGGTTCTCGCCATGGGCAAGCACGGAGCCCATGAACTCAATTATTCCTCTGATGTTGATCTCATTGTTCTCTATGATCCCGAAACCGCACCACTCGCTGCCGGCGTGGAACCGTCAACTTTTTTTGTACGCCTCACCCGCAATCTTGTCGCCCTCCTGCAAGACGTGACGCAGGACGGTTATGTCTTGCGTGTTGACCTGCGCCTTCGCCCTGATCCACGCGCCACCCAGGTTGCAATCGCCATTGAAGCAGCTGCCATCTACTACGAAAACCAGGGCCAGAACTGGGAACGCGCCGCCATGATCAAGGCGCGTGCTGCCGCTGGCGATCTCGCACTGGGTGCTGAATTTCTGCACCGCTTGCGCCCCTACATTTGGCGCAAATACCTCGACTTCGCCGCCATCGCCGACATCCAGTCATTGAAGCGCCAAATCCATGCGGTGAAAGGCCATGCGGAAATTGCCGTGCGGGGCCACAACCTTAAACTCGGTCGCGGCGGCATTCGCGAAATCGAATTCTTTGTGCAAACCCAGCAACTGATCGCGGGCGGCCGCAACCCTGATCTCCAGGGGCGGCAAACCCTGCCGATGTTGGAAGCCCTGGCCCATGCAGGATGGATCACGCCGGAGACGTCGAATGACATGGCCAATGCCTACCGGTTTCTGCGCACCCTCGAACATCGCGTCCAAATGCTCGAAGACCAGCAAGACCACTGTGTGCCCGCATCAGACGCAGCATTCGCCAACTTCGCTTGCTTTGCAGGCTTTGCTGACGCCGCAGCCTTGGAAGAAAAACTGCGCGCCGTGCTTCAAACGGTGCAACAACACTATCAAGCCTTGTTTGAAAGCGCCGGCGAGCTGTCCGGAACCGCAGGCAATCTCGTTTTCACAGGCGGCGAGGACGATCCAGGGACACTGGAAACACTCACCCAACTGGGCTTTCGCGATGCTTCCGAAATTTCGGCCACGATCCGGGGGTGGCACTTTGGCCGCTACGCCGCAACCCGCAACGCCACGGCGCGCGAACGATTGACCGAATTGATGCCACAGCTGCTGAAAGCACTCGCAGCGACCGGCGATGCGGATCAGGCCTTCCTGGCCTTTGACCGATACCTGCAGGGCCTGCCAGCCGGCGTGCAGCTTTTTTCCATGCTGAAAGCCAATCCGCATTTGCTCGATCTGATTGCCCGCATTCTCGGAACCGCACCACGTCTGGCCCAGCAACTCAGCCGCCAGCCGCGCATCCTTGAAGCAGTACTTGAGCCGGGATTTTTCGGGCCCCTTCCCACGCTAGCTGAACTGGCAGCACTGGCCGATAATCTCAAGCCGCCGTCTCTCTTGCTCGAAGAAGCCATGGACCGCGCCCGCGTGATGAACCGTGAGCAACAATTCCGTGTCGGGGTGCGCATCTTGTCCGAAACTGTGCGGGCCGAAGAGGCAGGCTGGGGCTTCTCCAACCTGGCCGATACCATGCTGCGGGCCATGCATGCCGCAGTCACCCGGGACATGGCCGCAAGCCACGGCCATTTGCCCGGCGGTGCCAGCGCCATCATCGCCATGGGAAAACTCGGCGGCAAGGAAATGGCAGCGACCTCCGATCTTGACCTGATGCTCGTGTATGATTGCGATCACGCTGCGATGTCAGACGGCAAACGCGCCCTCAGTCACCAACAATATTACTCCCGCCTCACCCAGCGCCTGATCAGCGCTGTCACAGCGCCCACGTCGGAAGGTGTCCTGTATGAAGTCGACATGCGGCTGCGCCCATCCGGCAGCAAGGGACCTGTTGCTGTCAGCCTTGCCAGTTTTGAAACCTATCAAAAGGAATCCGCCTGGACCTGGGAGAAAATGGCCCTGACCCGGGCGCGCATTGTATCCGCCGATGGGCAACTGGGAAGCCATCTCACGACTACCATCAAAGACACCTTGTGCGAAAAACGCGACGTTCAGGCGACGCGAACCGATATCCGCAACATGCGCGCCCTGATGTTGCGAGAACACCAGCCCGCCAACCGCTGGGATATCAAACGCAAGCGCGGCGGCTTGGTGGAAATAGAATTCATCGCACAAACCCTGCAACTGATACACGCCCATCAACTGCCCGGTGTATTGCATCCCAACACCGCTGAAGCATTGCTGGCGTTGCAACATGCGGGCATCTTGGATGCCAACACAGCCAGCACGCTGGTGCAGGCGCATGGACTCTACAGTCGACTGTCGCAAGTCTTGCGCCTGTGTGTGGTCGACCAGTTTGATCCCACCCGGTCAACGCCGGCATTGCGTGCAGCAGTGGCCCGTTCAGCCATGCTGCCGGACCTGCCATCAACCGAAGCAATGCTCGATGAAGTAGCTGAAAGTGTTGGTAAAATATTCGATGAGCAAGTGGGAAATCCCCTCCCGGCCTAGCCCGCGACGGAATCCGCCAGCCCTTGCGTCTAGTTGTTGCCGGACCATGTGGTCTGGCCAACGAGGAGGACAACATGAACAGAATAATACTGGCCATCATTGCCGCAGCTATCGCCGGCACGGGCGTCGCCATGGCAGCTGAACCATTTCTGCCCCGCAAGGAGCGTGGATTTGCACGGCTCGACGTTAACAAGGATGGTTCCATTGCCCGCGATGAATTCGGCAAAGTGGCCGGCCGTCGCTTTGCCCGCATGGACGTGAACGGCGACAAGGCGGTGACTGCCGCTGAAATCGACAGCGTGATGCAGGCAGCCTTGCAGCGCCGCCGCAGCCGCATCCTGCAACTCATGGACCGCGATGCCGATGGAACAATTACGCAGGCAGAACTCGACAAGGTGGCAGATGCCATGTTCAATGGCGCGGATTTGGACCACAATGGCGGTCTGAGTTTGGCCGAGACCCAAGGTTTCAAACGTGAATTGTGGCGTCGTGCCCTGGTTGGTGAAATCGCCAGCAAGGGTGCAAACTGAGAACTGAACGGAGATGCTGGCATTGGCATTGGACCTGGTGGCGGGGCAGGACCTGGAAGAAAACGCATCCGCTATCGATGCGCGCCTTCTGGCTGCGGCCTCGCACCGGGACCAATCCGCTTTTGAAAAGCTGGTGCGCCGCCACTATCAGGTCGTCTACCGCGTCGTCTGGCGCCTGATGAACGGTCACGCCGATGCCGAGGACGTCACACAAGAAGCCTTCCTGCGCCTGTGGAACAACCCGTCGCAGCTGCGCGAGGCCGGCGCTTTGCGCGGCTGGCTCATTCGCGTGGCCTCCAACCTGGTAATGGACCGTTTTCGCAAAGGTCACACCGTGGACATTGATGCCGTGGCTGAAGTGGCGGACAACCGCCCTGACGCTGCCGTCAGTTTGGATCGAACAAGTGTGGCGCAGCGCATGGATGGGGCCATCGCCAGATTGCCGGACCGTCAGCGCCTGGCGTTGGTGTTGGCGCAATTTGAACAAATGTCCAATGGGGCAGCTGCGGCAACCATGGAGCTCTCCGTGGATGCATTTGAATCACTTCTGGCCCGCGCCAGGCGCGGCCTGAAGCAGGAATTGTCGGGCGAGTGGCGCGATATGTTGGCCGTATTGGCTGACGAAAGGTAATGGTGATGGAAGATAAAAATGGAAACGTGATGCGTGACGCGGATCTGGACCGCCTTTTGCAATCCGCATCCCAGCCTCCTGTGCCATTGGGAGCAGAAGCTCGGCTGGCACGACGCATCGCTGCGGTGTCAGCTGTCCCGGTTTATCCCATCGCACCGGCAAGCAAGCGCAACTATGCCTGGGTGGCGGGTGTGCCGCTGGCTGCGTCATTGGCCCTTGGCATTTATTTGGGAACAGCCGGCCTTGGTGGCAGCCTGCTCAACTCTTCGACCGTTGAGGAAGAAGATGTCTATGTCACCGGATTTGAAGAGGCGGAACTTGCCGCCGAAGAGGATTTGACATGAGTGACACACCTTCTCGCGGTGACCCTGGTTTGTTGCCGCAACAGCCGTCCCCAAAAGGCATCTGGCGCTTCATTCCGAATTTGCGCTCGCGCTGGTGGACGGCACTGTTGGGACTGTCACTGATGGCCAATTTTCTTGTCGGCGGATTGGCATTGGGTCACCGCTTCGGTCGCGGTGGCATGGACCGCCTGATCGGTATTTCCGCGGTTCAACTTCTGCCGCGTTCCTTCTTTGCTGATTTGCCACGCGAGCGTAGCCAAGAGTTGCTGCGCATCGTCCGCAATTCCACCAAGGACTTGCGCGGCCTGCGAGACGGCTCTGCCGCCAGCATCTTGAAACTGGCTTCCGCCTTGGAGAGCGAGACGTACAACGCCACCGACGTTCGCGCTTCTGTTGAAGAATTCTCGACCGGCAATGGCAGCCTTGCTGCCCGGGGTTCAGCCATCATTCTCGACATCATTTCACGCCTGAACGCCGATGAACGAAAAGCCTTGGCAGCGGCAATCCGCGACCGTGCCGCCAACCCGCAACGCCGCCGCAAAAACTGAACCTATGCCGGTTTCCGTGGCACGCTGACAATGACGGTGGTTCCCTCACCGACAACACTTTCGATGCGCAGCGTTCCCCCATGAAGCTCAACCAGCGAGCGCGAAATGGCCAGCCCCAGGCCTGAGCCGCCCCGGCTCTTGGTGAACTGGTTCTCCACCTGCTCGAAGGGCCTGCCGAGTTTTTCAATGTCGCGCGCCGGAATGCCGATGCCGTTATCGGTGATGCGCACCAGCATTGCATCTTCCTTTTCGCGCGCCGACACTGTTACACGACCGCCCTCAGGCGTGAATTTCACCGCGTTTGCAAGAATGTTGATGAACACTTGTTTCAGCGCCCGTCCATCAGCCGCAAAGTTGCGCGTTGGTCCGATCTTGCAGGTAATAGCGATGTTGCCAGCCGTGGCCCGCGGTGAAATCAGCCGGACCGCGTCATTGACCAGGGACTTGATGTTGACGGACTCATAGTCAAGGTCAACCCGTCCCGCCTCGATCTTTGACATGTCGAGAATGTCGTTGATCACATCCAGCAGAAACTGCCCGCTGGTGTTGATGTCCTGGCTGTACTCACCATACTTGTCTGCCCCAAGCGGTCCGAACATTTGCTGCGACATCATTTCGCTGAACCCTATGATGGCGTTGAGCGGTGTGCGCAGTTCATGGCTCATGTTGGCAAGGAATTCTGACTTGGCACGATTGGCCGTCTCCGCCCGGGCTTTTTCCGATGCGTACTTGTCAGCCAGCTCAGCCAACCGCCGCGATTGTTCCTCAGCTACCAGACGTTCCTTTTGCAGGTCCCGAACCGCCGTCATCAATGTGCGTTCTGAATGCAAAAGCCGCTCTTCCTGTTTCTTCAGCGCTGAAATGTCGGTGCCGACGGAAACGAATCCTCCGTCCTTCGTGCGCCGTTCATTGATCTGCAGCCAGCGCCCGTCCGCCAACTGCACTTCCATGGATTGCACGCCTCCCGCCTCATTGCTCTGGCTCGGCACAAATTGCTTGACCAGGGGTTCCTTCGCCACCGCCGCCACCGAATTATAGGGCGTTCCGGGCTGGCACACGGAGGCGGGCAGGGAATGAAACTGCTGGTACTTGCTGTTGCACAACACCAGCCTGCTCTCCGTGTCCCACAACACAAAGGCCTCGGAAATGTTTTCAACGGCATCCTTGAGCCGCATTTCGGCTTCGCGGTTGAGCTTGTCGAGTTGCTTCTGCCGCGTCACATCAAACACGATGCCAACCAGATGCTCGCCCGCCAGCGCCGCCCGCGCCCGCAGCCAAATATACTCGCCTGATGAATGGCGCATGCGGAATTCATGGTCGAAAACCTTGCTGTGACCCTGCAGAAGATCTTCGACAAGGTCATTCAGCCGGTCATCATCGGGATGGATGCGGCTGGCAATCGTTTGGAAGGGCAGGGACCCGTTTTCCGCCTGCATGCCAAGGATGTCAAACATCGAGCGCGACAGGAAAACGCTGCCATCGGCAAGGTTCCAGTCGAGAAGTCCGCATTGCCCGCCATCCAGCGCCTTGTCCAGCCGGTTGGTGGCCACACTCAGCAGCTGGTCGGCCTCCTGGCTCTTGGCCGACTGCCAATGAAACGCCGCCGCCAGCAATGTGAGCACCAGAAAAGTAACGCCAAACAGCAAGGCGAGCTGCGTGACACTGCTCCACCATTGTTGCAAAACATCCTTGTGGCGTTTCAGGGCGATAAGCGATCCCGGATACCGTCCCAAGGTGCGGGTGGTCACAAATGCCTCGTCGCCGTCAGCCAACCTCGCAGTTGCGAGTGTTTCTGCGTCACCCGCTGTCACCAAGGCAACATCAGGTTTGAACAAGCTTCGCGCCAGGCTTCCCGAAGCGGTCTTGATGTTCGCCGATGCAGCGACAATCATTCCGTTGTCATCGACCAGAACAAAGCCAATCTGCGGATCAGCATCAGCGGCGGAAAGATGGGCTGCCGACAACGGTGGCACCGTGTTCCCGTTCAATTGCAGTTCCAGCAAATTCACCCGAATGGCTTGCGAAACGCGGTCGGCGTGTTGCATGACCATCTTGCCGCTCTCGCTGAAATGGCGTTCACGGTTGCTCATCAATTGTGTGGCAAGGGCTGAGGCCAGTGCCAACAGGAATGCCGACGCCAGCACAGTGATGAGGATGCGCAAGGCGCGCTCCGAGATGTGCAGGCTGTTGCGCGCAAAGCCAGGCAGATGCAGCCGCATCGCCTTGTCCCTGAAGAACAGTTCCCGGATGTGCGCCTTTTCCAATCCTCTGGTTCTCTTGCCGGTCTGCGGATGTTTGGGGACCACCCTGGTCAACGTCAACGCAAACGAATCACTCAACCGCCCCGCGCCACCAGCAATAACGCGGGCGAATCTGATTTGCCAACCCGCAGTGGAATCGATTTCGGAATTTAACCGCGCAATGTTCGCGAAATGATCTCGAAAACATCCTTGGAGAGGTTTTCTTTGGCCAGAATGCGCTCCATGTGCGTCATGGCACCGGTGCGGCGCACTTCGTCAAACAGTTTCCAGCTCCGAAAGCCCACGGCAATGCGTGCCGCAGCCTGCGGGTTGATGCGGTCAAGCGCGATCACGGTGTCAGCCACGACACGGTAACCTTCGCCATGTGCTGCATTGAAACCCGAAAGATTGCTGCCCGAAAAACCGCCTACCAGGGCATAGACCTTGTTGGGCGTGGCCAGTTTGAAGTCGCTGTGCTGCAACAGGGTCTCAATGCGCTGATATGCGTTTGCACCGGGAATTTGCGCATTCAACAGCAGCCACTTGTCAATCAGCAGGTGGTTGCCGCGGTGTTTGTGGTGGAACGCCGCGATCAACGTGTCGCGCTGGGGATCGTCAATGGGAAGCAGGGCGGAAAGTGCGCCAAGCTCCGCTGTCATGCTGTGTGGTGTTGCAAGCTCTCGCCCTGCAAGTTCCAGCGCCAGCAACGGATTTCCGGCAGCAATCAACCCGAGTGCGCCGTAGCGCAACGCCCGTCGCGCCGCCCCAACGGTATCGGGGCGGAATGGGCCGGTTTCGCCCGTGCGTTCATACGCGGCAACCAAGGCGTTCATGTTGATCGTGGCAATCCGGCTGCGCAACGCGTCCCGCGACGCCACGACAACATCAGAATCGCAATCTCCGCCCAGCGAAGCCGCAATCTCGGCATCCGGCGGCAAGGCCAGCATCTGCGCCTTGAATGCATCATCGAGTGTGGAATCGTCCAGGATACGACCTAGCGCAAGCCCATAATTATCCGCTGCCGATGGAACTTTGCCGTCGCGCACGGTTTTGATTACCAGCGCGCGTGCCAGCGTTTGCGCACTGTCCCAACGGTTGAAACTGTCACTGTCGTGCCCCATCAGGAAAATGAGGTCCCGCTGGCTGGCGTCCGTGTGCACGGCAACGGGCGCAGTAAACCCGCGATTGAGCGATAGGACTGGGCGCGACTTGATGCCGTGAAATGTGAATTGCTGCCGCGTCTCTGTAAGTTCAATGATGTTCTGGTTGAGCGGAATGTCCACACCGGTCTCGTCAACCAATCCAAAACCCAACGGAATATGCAAAGCCCTTTTTTCAGTCTGGCCCGGAGTAGGTGGCGTTTGCTGCTCGATGGTGACAGTAAAAGTATTCAGTTGTGCATCATGTGAAGTTGAAATGTGTAACACAGGCGTTCCAGCCTGCTCGTACCAAAGCGAAAAATGGGAAAGACCCCGCCCCGACGCTTCCGCCATGCAGGCAATGAAGTCCTCAATTGTGGCAGCGTCACCGTCATGCCGTTGGAAATAGATGTCCATGCCGGCCCGGAACGCCGTCGGCCCGGTCAGCGTGTGCATCATCCGGCACAACTCGGCACCCTTTTCATAAACGGTGGGCGTATAAAAATTGTTGATCTCGATGTAGGACGTGGGCCGCACGGCGTGCGCCAACGGGCCTTGATCTTCCGGAAACTGCCGGCCGCGCAGCGTTTTGACATCCTGGATGCGCTTGACGGCCCGTGAGCGCAGGTCCGACGTAAACTCCTGGTCGCGATAAACCGTAAGGCCTTCTTTCAGGCACAGTTGGAACCAGTCCCGGCAGGTGATGCGGTTGCCGGTCCAATTGTGGAAGTACTCGTGCGCAATAATGGCTTCGATGTTCTGATAGTCTGTGTCAGTCGCGGTGTCGGGCAGCGCCAAAATGTATTTGTCGTTGAAAATGTTGAGCCCCTTGTTCTCCATCGCACCCATGTTGAAGTCCGACACCGCAACAATGTTGAACACATCAAGGTCGTACTCCCGCCCGAAGCGTGTCTCATCCCAGCGCATGCTGGTCTTGAGAGACTCCATGGCCCAACCACATCGGTCTTCGTTGCCCTTTTCAACATGGACACCGAGTTTCACCACGCGTCCACTGCAAGTGGTAAAAACGTCGTGCACACTTGCCAGGTCACCCGCCACCAGCGCAAACAAATATGTAGGCTTGGGATGCGGGTCTTCCCAAATGGCGAAGTGTCTTGCGGCGTCGTCAATCACGCCCAATTCAACCAGATTGCCGTTCGAGAGCAGCACGGGGAACGAAACGGGCGCTTCAATCCGCACCCGGTAGATTGCCATTTCATCCGGGCGGTCCAACGCAAAGGCAAATCGCCTGAATCCTTCCGCTTCCATTTGCGTGCAATACATCCCGTTCGATTGATACAGTCCAGAAAGCAAAGTGTTGCTGGCGGGGCTGCACGCCTGTTCGATGCTGATTTCAAATGCATCGTCCGGCGGTCGGTGAAGAGTGAGCGTCTCCTCCGAAAGCGCATACTCGGCCGGCAAACAGGTCTGCCCATCAACCGCCACTGAAATCAGTTTCAGGCCTTCACCGTGCAAGACGAGCGGACGTCCAGGCACCCGCGCCGTCAGCCGCAGCCGCGAAAAAACACGCGTGTCCGCCGGATCAAGCCTGACATCAAGATGCACATGCGTGAGCTTGTAGGGTGCGGGCGCATAGTCCCTGAGATGGATCGTCTTCGGCGTGCCGGGAGTCATGCGAGTGTGTTAGTATGGTCTGGGTGTCGAAGCCAGTGCAGGTTCACGCCTTGCCGGAAGTCCGTCCAATCCGGTGGAAATGCTGCACGCAAAATTCTTCAAACGCCTGCACCAGTTTCGTCCTCCGAAGATTGCGCAACATGACAAGTGCAACCACACCGTCTTCAACCACGTCACGAATGGACCTGACGGCGATTTTCTTGCCGTCATAACTCATGTCGCCCGGTGGCCGCGTGATCAACAGTGAATATCCCATGCCGCACGCCACCATGCCACGCACCATTTCAATCGACGCAGATGAAAAACCAGGTCCGGGCCGCACTCCGGCAGTTGCCAGCACCCGGAGAAAGTAAGTCCGGCTCGGTTCGGTGTTCAGCGCAATGAATGGCTCGCCTTCGAGGTCGCGCAACGCAACGCGCCCATGCCGTGCCAAACGGTGGTTGTGCGGCAGGATCACATGCGGTTTGAGAAGTGCGACGTCCCGCGCCCGGATATCCGCCGGCAAATCCACACGGTACAGCAACGCCGCATCAAGCCGCCCGCTGCGCAAGCCGTCCAGCAATTTTTCCTGGTCGCCTTCTTCCGGCGTGATGGCAACATGGGGGTGGCGTTCGGAAAAGGCACTTATAAGTCCCGGCATGTAAGTGGGTCCGAGCGTGAGAAAACTCCCGACCCGCAATTCCCCTTCGATGCCACGTTCCACCGATTTGGCGATGCTTTCCACATCGCGTGCATGCGCCAGCAACGCCCGCGCTTCGCTGATGAACCGCAAGCCCTGTGGCGATGGCGCAATCCCCTTGGCGGCTTGCCGCACAAAAATGTGAAATCCCAGGCGGTCCTCAAGCACTTTGATGGCCGCTGATACCGTGGGCTGCGATACGTCAAACTGCAACGCTGCTGCGGCCACCGATTTTTTGTCGGCCGCCTCAACCGCATATTCCAGCTGGCGCAGTGAAAACTTGATCATAGGTAAAATCTATCATTGCACACTAAACAATCTATTTTTCCTTGCCACAGTTTTGTGCAATTGTGAAGCTAGCGGGCGGAGACCGACGATGAAGCAGGATATCAGACCTGAAGCCAAACCAGTTGCACCGCAACTGTTTGTCGATGCCATGGGTGCCGCCGCCACGGGTGTTACCGTCGTTACCACACAAGGCCTGGCTGGCCGCTTTGGCATAACCGTAAGTGCCCTCGCTTCAGTTTCCGCTGACCCACCCCTGTTGTTGGTATGCGTCAACCGCCGCAATCCGTCAGTTGCGGGCATCACCCAAAACGGTGTTTTTGCAGTCAACATTCTGGCCGAAAGCCAGGCTGACATTGCGCGCACATTTTCGGGCCGGCCTTTGGCAGGCGAACCCTACGCATTCCAGCCCGAACTTTGGCAGGTTGGCCAACTTGACCTGCCCCTGGTAAAAAACGCTGCCGCTCATTTTGAATGTGAAACCGATTCAATCCATGATGCGGGCACCCATCGCATATTTATTGGCCGCGTTGTGGCGGCTGCGCGTGGCACGGGTGCACCACTCGTCTATTCCAGCCGTGCCTTTGGTCGCGCGGCCCCTTTTGATGGAGACAGCGAATGATCAGAACCGGCGAACAATACCGCGACTCCATCCGCGATGGCCGCGAGGTCTGGATCAACGGCGAGCGTGTACGCGATGTGACGCGCCATCCCATGTTCAAACCCATCGTCGACATCCGCGCCCGCATCTATGACATGCAGCATGAGACAGGCTCACGCGATGTCATGACCTATGCCGAAAAGGACGAGCGCTTTGCCATCGGCAACAAACTTCCGTGCACGCAAGGCGATTGGCATGCCAAACGCAAGGCCGTTGACGCCGTCATGTTCGATGTCGGTGGTGTCGTCACCCGTGTTGGCGATGAGACGGTCGGTGAAATGTGGTCTCTGTGGGATGGCAAGGACATTCTCAATGAAATCGATCCCCGCTTTGCCGCCAACATTGAGCGCCACATCATGCGTTCGATTGCCGAAGACCCCTTCCATGTCTCCGCCAACACCGACCCCAAGGGCGACCGCTCCAAACCGCCGCAGGACCAGGACCCCGACATGCTGGTCCATGTGGTCCGCGAAACCGATGCAGGCATTGTCATTCGGGGTGCCAAATACGAAACCGCAGCTGCCTATGCCAACCAGGCCTTTCTCAAACCGACGATTGCCAACTGGGGTGATTCCAAACTGTCGGAATATGCCGTGGGCTGCATCGTGCACATGAATGCCCCCGGCGTGAAACACATCTGCCGCACCGGCTTCACCGGTCGTGCCAGCGCCGACGACTATCCGCTTTCCAACCGTCTCGATGAAGTCGACACGCTTATGATCCTCGACGATGTGTTGATCCCATGGGACGATGTTCTGTTCTATCAGCACACCCGCGCAGCGGGTTACATCCGCCAAACGTTGCACCGCTACTCTGCCTTCCCCTACGTTCAGCGCACCCTTTCATTGGCGGACCTGATGATTGGTGCGGCCTTGTGGAATGCCAAACAAACCGGCCTCGACAAGCAACAGGCCGTGCAGGAAAAACTGGCGGACCTCGCCATCTGGCGTGAGGGCATCAACGCCCATCTCACCGCTTCCATTGCAACCGCAGAACAAAGCCCCAATGGCCTCCTCATGCCAAACCAGTCGCTCCTGATGACTGGCCGCTGCCACGCCCTCAATAACCTTCCGCGCATGATGCACATTGCCCGCGAACTGTGTGGCGGGCAGATTTGTGTCACACCTGACGCGGCCATGTTCCAGCATCCCGAAACCAGGCCGTGGATGGACAAGTTCTACTCCATCAACGACCACTGGCTGGCGGATGACCGCCGCAAACTATTGGCCCTCGCCCGCGATCTTTTGAATTCGGACTATGCCGGCCACCGTCTCACGTTCCAGCTCTTCGCCCAGGCCCCGCCCTTTGCCCAGAGTGCAGCGGTCTATCGCACTTTCGACTGGGACAGCACATTGCAACTCGCCCAAAAGGCCGGTGGCATGTCAGACCGCATCTGGGGTGCAAAGAAGATGGCAGCGGAATAAGCCATGACCACCCACACCCGCATCCGTCCGTTCAACACCAAAGACACTTATCCCGAACAGAAACTCGACAACGACCTGTGTCAGGCCGTCGTCGCCAGGGGAACCACAGTTTTCATCCGTGGGCAGATCAGTCAGGATCTGGACACGCGTGAAAGCTTGCATGTTGGCGATGCCACGTTGCAGACCCGCAAAGCCATGTCCAACATCAAGTTGCTGATGCAAGAGGCGGGCGGCCAAATGGATCACATTTGCCGCGTTGTGGTCTATCTCACCGATATCCGCTACCGTCAGGATGTCTATCGTGAAATGGGCCACTGGCTGAAAGGCGTGTTTCCATGCTCGACCGGACTGGTCATCACAGCCCTTGCGCGACCGGAATGGATTGTGGAGATTGAGATCACTGCCGTCATCCCGGACTAGGAGGCTTCATGGAACTTTCCGCCCATGCCACAGAAAATCTTGCTGGTTTGACGCAGGTTGCTGACGCGACACTGGATGAAGTTTTCACCGTCCCCCCTGCCATCTATTCTGATGTCGAAATACATCAGTTGGAACCAGACCGGATTTTCAGGCAGGAATGGGTGTCACCCGGCATGGCCGCCGAATGACATTTTCAATTGCCGGCCGCTGTGAAAAATCCGGTGCGTTCGGGGTGGCGATCACCACGTCCTCTATTGCCGTCGGTGCCCGCTGTCCGCATGTGCGCGCTGGCGTCGGTGCCGTGGCAACGCAAAATGTAACCGACCCGCGTCTTGGTCCGCTGCTGCTCGACTACATGCAGGACGGCCTCAATGCCCGCGAGGCGATAGCAGCCGTCATCCGCAACCGCGCCCATGTGGAGCACCGCCAGCTCACTGCTGTGGATCAGTACGGCAATTCGGCATCTTATAGCGGCCAGCACATCCTCGGCACCTATGGTGTGTCTGAAGCACGCAACTGTGTCGCTGCCGGAAATTTGCTGAAGTCTGCCGTCTTGCCAAGGGCAATGACGGATTCGTTTGTATCAAGTGCTAACCAGCATCTGGCTGAACGACTGATGCGTGCTCTCGAAGCTGGCATTGCGTCAGGTGGAGAGGAGGGGCCAGTGCATTCCGCCGCCCTTGTTGTCTGTCACGAGCAGGAGTTCCCGCTTGTCTCACTGCGGGTGGATTGGGACGACGTGGACCCGATTGCGAAATTGCGCCAACTGTGGACCGACTACAAACCGCAAATGGCGGCCTACCTCCAACGCGCCATCGATCCCACCCAAGCTCCTAGTTACGGCGTGCCGGGCGACCCGTGAAATCAATTCTGCTGAAAAACGCCCACGTCATCGCCACCATGGATGATGCCGGCCGCGAACTCACAAACAACAATATCCTTGTTGCGGGCAACCGCATCGTGTCCATTGGCAATGATGTTGCAACAGCTGACGAAGTGATTGACCTGTCTGGTCACGTGCTGCTTCCCGGTCTTGTCAACACGCACCACCACATGTACCAATCCCTCACCCGCGCGGTTCCTGCCGCACAGGATGCCGATCTCTTCCAGTGGTTGAAAGTTCTCTATCCAATCTGGGCGCGCCTGACGCCGGAGATGATCAGTGTTTCAGCGCAAACAGCCATGGCTGAACTCATCCTTTCTGGCTGCACCACGTCGAGCGACCATCTCTACATCTATCCCAACGGCGCACGCCTCGATGATTCAATTGCGGCAGCGGAACAAATCGGCATGCGCTTTCACGCTGCCCGCGGTGCCATGAGTGTGGGCGAGAGTAACGGCGGACTGCCGCCCGATAGTGTTGTCGAATCAGAATCCGCCATCCTCAAGGACATGCAGCGTGTGGCCGAAGCATTTCATGATGCATCAGAATGCAGCATGTGCCGCATCGTCCTGGCTCCGTGTTCACCTTTTTCCGTCAGCACCGATCTCATGCTTGAGAGTGCAACCCTCGCCCGGTCTCTCGGTGTATCGCTGCACACCCATTTGGCCGAAAACGATGACGATGTGCGCTACAGTCTGGAGCGCTTCGGCAAGACACCCGCGCAATACGCCGAGGATTTGGGCTGGACGGGTCACGATGTCTGGCATGCCCACTGCGTGAAGCTTGATGATGACGGCATCAACCGCTTTGCCCGAAGCAACACAGGTGTGGCTCACTGCCCCTGTTCCAACATGCGGTTGGCCTCAGGCATTGCACCCGTGGGCAAAATGCGAAGGGCAGGGGTCAACGTCGGCCTCGGTGTGGATGGCTCAGCCTCGAACGATGGTGCACATATGCTGGGCGAAGCGCGGCAGGCCATGCTGCTGCAACGCGTCGCCCATGGTCCCGCAGCCGTGACGGCACGCGATGCACTTCACATGGCCACGCGTGGCGGTGCGGCGGTTTTGAACCGCACCGAAATCGGCCAGATCAAGCCCGGATGGGCCGCCGATATCGTGGCCTTTGATGTGCGCGGTCTTGAACATGCCGGAGCCTTGCATGACCCTGTCGCAGCACTGTTGTTCTCCGCCCCAACCAAGGTAAGTTTCAGCATGATCAATGGTCGCGTTGTGGTCCGCGATGGCGCAATCACCACCATCGATCTCCCCAACCTCATCCGCCGCCACAATGAATTGAGCCAAACACTGGTGAACGGCTGACCCGAAAAAGCCGACGTCAGATCATCAACTCTATCAAAAACGGTCCCGGCCGTTTGTACGACGCCAGCATCAGCTGTGCACAATCAACCAGTGAACCTGCTTTCACAGCCTCAACTCCCATGGCATTTGCCATCTGCACAAAATCGATTTCGGGATTGCCAAGGTCCAGCATGTCCATGGCGGTGCGGCCCGGATTGGCACCCACGCTGGCATATTCCCCCAGCAGGATCTGGTATTTTCTGTTGTTGAGGATGACGGTGGTGACCGGCAGGTTTTCCCGCGCCTGCGTCCACAAGGATTGAATGACATACATCGCCGATCCATCGGCCTGCGGATTGATCACGCGCCGCCCCGATCCAGCAATGGCAGCACCCGTGGCACACGGCATGCCGTATCCAATCGAACCACCCGTCACCATCAACCAGTCATGTGGCGCTGCCGCATGCGAATGCGTCCAGAAGTGCCCGCCAAAACTGATTGACTCATCGGCTACAATGGCATTCTCCGGCATCACTGCCGCCAGCATCTGCCCAAAGGTTTCTGAAGAAGGAATGGCATTGGGAACAGTCGGCTTCGGGCCCGACTTCGGCATATCGACACCGCCCGCGGAAATTTCATCCGCCAGCGCCGTCAACGCTTCAACCGCATTCTGGTCGATGCGCGCGAGCACATGGATTTCAGCTCCCGCCGGATGGTGAAAACTCGGTTTGTTGGGGTAGGCAAAAAACCCGACCGCTCCTTTTGAGCCCACAAGAATGATGTGCTCAGCCCCTTTCAGGAATTCCATTGCCGCATCCGCCGCATAGGGAATGCGCTCCAGCGGCAACCGTCCTTGCCCGCGTTGCGTGAAGCCATTGATGGAATTGGCCACCAGCCGGCATCCAGTTTTCGCCGCAATCCGTTGCGCCTGCAGCTGTGCGTCAACCCGCAAGGCAGTTGCCCCAAGGATCACCACTACATTTTTCTTCTCGCGCAGAATGCGTGCCGCCTGCGTAATGGCTTGCGGATCGACGGACGCCTCACGCGCCACAGGCAAGGCGTCTGCCACCTCACCACCATCGCCCCAAGATGCATCCGACGGCAGGATCAACGTTGCAATCTGTCCCGGCGCACTGAGCGCCGCTTGCACCGCCGCTGCCGCGTCCCGGCCAACATGGGCGGCCTCATAAGATGTCCGTGTCCAATGTGAAGCAGCACGCGCAAATGCTTCCGTGTCGGCCGCCAGCGGCGGATCGAATTTGCCGTGATACGTCGCCTGGTCGCCAACCACATTGACGATGGGTGACTGCGCCTTTCGCGCATTCAACAGATTGGCAACACCGTTGGTGAAACCCGCCGCACAGTGCAGCAACGTCACGGCAGGCTTGCGGGCAATTCGGCCATAGCCATCCGCCATGCCCGTCACAACATTCTCCTGCAGCCCCAGGATGCATTTCATCCCCGGAATGCGGTCAAGCGCTGCCACAAAGTGCATTTCACTTGTTCCCGGATTGGCAAAACAAACTTTCACACCACTTTTGATCAGCGTGTGAACCAGACTTTCGGCACCATTCATGGTCTATCCTGCAAGTATCAAATCCGCTGCCTTTTCACCGATCATGATGGCAGTGGCGTTGGTGTTTGATGAAACCAGTGTCGGCATGATCGAACTGTCTGCAATCCGCAATCCATTCAAGCCGCGCACTTTCAAATCCGGTGAGACAACGCAATGCATTCCCGTTCCCATTTGGCAACTGCCTGCCGGGTGGTGGTCGGTTTTGGCCATGCGGCAGGCATAGTCAGCAATGTCGCGTTCGGCTGTAACGGCTGGTCCCGGCAAAACTTCCTTCATCACAAAACCCGATAGCGCTGGTTGCCGCATGATCTCCCGCGCCATGTGCAAGCCCTTCAGCGACATTTCCCTGTCGTGCGGATCGTGCCAGTAGTTGGGGTCAATCAGCGGCATGGACAACGCGTTGGAGTCTTTCAGCCGTACCGTGCCGCGCGAGCGCGGCCGCATATAGGCTGAATTGAGTGTCACGCCGGAATTGGAAAGCTTGGCTATCCCCGCCTCGATGCCGGAGCCTTGCCCGAGATGAAACTGCATGTCAGGCGCTTCCGTCGCCGGATCAACAAACCAGAACCCACCCGTCTCAAAAAGGCTTGATGCAACCGGCCCGGATTTCGTCAACAGGTATTGCAGGCCCGCAAGGGCTGCCCACCACGGCTTGCCATATTTGTCATAAGTGTGGTCGCCCGTGCATTCCGAAATCGTGCACAGATCCAAATGGTCTTGCAAATTGCTGCCAACGCCCGGCAGATCATGCACCACATCCACACCGACACGGTGCAAATGATCTGCAGGCCCGATGCCCGACAACATCAGCAGTTTAGGCGTGCCAATGGCGCCCGAAGTGACGATAATTTCACGTTCCGCCGTGATCCTCTGCGCTTGACCGCCGATCACGATATCAACACCCACTGCCCGCCCGCGCTCTGTCTGGATGCGTGTGGTCATGCAATCCACCATCACAGTGAGATTGGGTCGTGACTTGGCGGGCATGAGGTAGGCACTGGCCGTGGACGATCGCTTCGCATCGCGCTGTGTCAACTGGTAGAAACCCAAACCCGCAGGCATGGGTCCGGCAAGGTCGGCACAAAACGGAATGCCATATTGCTCAGCTGCCCGCAGGAACGCATCGCAGATGGGCAAGGCAGCCCGTGGCCGCGACACCCCCAAGGGCCCACCCTTGCCGTGAATGTCATTGTCAAAACTGTCATTGTCCTCAGCCCGGCGGAAGGAGGGCAGCAAAGAGTCATAGTCCCAGCCAGTGCACCCCATCTGCGCCCAGGTGTCAAAATCCAGCCGGTTGCCGCGCGTGTAAATCTGCGCGTTGATGGTCGAACCACCACCGATCACCTTGGCCTGCGTGTACCACAATTCGCGGTTGTTCAGATGCTTCTGCGGCACCGTGGACCAGCCCCACGAGCCAATGCCCTTGGTCATTTTTGCAAAGCCAGCCGGCCAGTGATAGAGAAAATGCGAGTCGCGTGGCCCCGCTTCCAGCAGCAGAACCTTGTTCTCCGGCACGGCACTCAAGCGGTTTGCCAACACGCAGCCCGCTGAACCGCCACCGACAATAATATAGTCGAAACTCTTCATCTGTTCAAAAGCGACGCTGCAATTTCCGAAAACCCGTGGCCGCCCTGGCTTTGTGTGATGTATCTCGGTTCATGACCCATGGCACCAAGGAATGGTGCAACATTTGCAACGCCAAACGACAGGTCAAAAAATCCGAACATCGGCGCGTCATTGGGCGAATCCCCGCAATAGGCCACCTGTGTCCGGGTCGCTTTGGCGCTGATGCCAAAGCGCTGCTGCAACAGGGCCAGGGACATCGTCAATTTGTCATGCGTGCCGATCCAGGCATTGACATGGATGGAACTAACCTTAGCCGTGGCCCCGCGGTTTTCGAAAAATGACGCGATATCCTGCGCTGTCTGTAACGGCAAGCGGGGGACATCCTCACAAAAATCAATGGCCACATCAACTTCGCGGTAGGTCTGGTCGGTAGCAAATGCCGTCCCTGGAAAAATACCCAACACATCGGCAGCAATGGCAAAAAGTTTGGCCTTGTTGGCAGCACGCTCCGCCTCTGCTTGCGCATAGTGCCGCACCATGAACTTGCGCGATTGGTCATGGCAAAAATAAAATGCGCCATTCTCGCCGACAACCGCATCCACCGGCCACTGCCGCGCAATCAGGTCACACCACCCTGCCGGTCGCCCGGTGATGGGAACGACAATGAACCCGGCCTCGTGCAAGCGTTCAAGTGCCGCATAGGCAATGGCAGGCAGGCGGCCTTCCAGCGTCAGCGTATCGTCAATATCCGTCATCACAACGCGGATCGCGCGCAAGTCCTCTTTGCTGATAAGTGAAAGCGGATCAGGCAATCGCGAACGCTCCCACATCGACGACTATCGGCTGCGCCAACACCTGTTCCAACAGATTTTCGCCCGGTCCCTTGCGATCCACAACCATGAACTGGCTGTCGGCATCGAACACCAGCAGCGGATGATGCCACACATTGCGCGCATAGTTGATGCCCTGTCGCCCCGTCGCCATGAACGCCGAGAAGCTGGCAGCATCTTCCGGATCGCCACACACCACAATCAGCCACGGTCTGTCCTGCAATGGATGAAACAACTGGCTGCCAATCGGGTGCCGCTCCATGAGTGCAATGCTCAACGGCAGGGGACGCGGCTGCGCCACAAACAAGCTGACTTTGGTGCTGCCCCTCATCCGTGCGGTGTCGACATGTGCCAGATCATCAAAACGTTTGGCAAAACCCTGGTTGATTTCCAGTGGTTTGCCTGAAACAGGCTCAATCACCTCGCCAAAGGGTGCAAACGACAAGGTTGTAAGTGGCACGGGGCGGAGAACGGTCATGGTTGGCCACTGTGCCATGCGCAATCATGCTTCTGCAAGTGCGGCCATTTGTGTAGTGTCGGCTGATGACAACTGAATCTCTTGCAAAAAGGATTGGGCAGGGCGCGGGCCGCAAGCGTGCCGATATCGTGCTCAAGGGCGGTACGGTGTTTGACCTGGTGACGGGAGCGTTGGTGCAAACCGATGTTGCCATCTGCGGCGATCACATTGTAGGCACCCATGCCAACTACGCAGGCGAGACCGAAATTGATGTGCGCGGAAAATTCATCGTGCCCGGTTTCATCGATACCCACTTGCATGTCGAATCCTCCCTCGTCACCCCCCATGAATTTGACCGCTGCGTCCTGCGCTATGGCGTCACCACCGCCATTTGCGACCCTCATGAAATTGCCAATGTGCTCGGCATCGAAGGCATCAAGTATTTTCTCGCCTGCGCCGAAGCCACCATCATGGATTTGCGGATCAATCTGTCGAGCTGCGTTCCGGCAACGGAACTGGAAACATCTGGTGCCCGCCTGGCAGCCAATGATCTGAAAGCGTTCATGCATCACCCCAAGGTGATTGGCCTTGCCGAATTCATGAATTTTCCCGGCGTGCTGGCTGCTGATCCGGAGTGCCTCGCCAAGATCGAACTCTTTGAAAGCCGTCATGTCGATGGCCATGCGCCCCTCCTGCGCGGTCTCGAACTGAATGGCTATCTCGCCGCCGGCATCCGCACCGATCACGAAACCACCACGGCCGACGAAGCCTTGGAAAAACTTGCCAAAGGCATGCAAATTCTCATCCGTGAAGGCTCGGTGTCAAAAGACCTCCATGCCCTCATCCCCATCATCACAGAACGCCACTCACCCTTCATTGCGCTGTGTACGGATGATCGCAATCCGCTGGACATCGCTGAGGAAGGTCATCTCGATTACATGGTCCGCACCGCCATTGCTGCAGGCGCATCACCACTTGCAGTCTACCGCGCCGCGAGCATTTCGGCAGCCCGCATCTTTCGCCTGTCGGATCGTGGACTTGTGGCACCCGGGTGGCGCGCTGATCTCGTGGTCCTCGATGACCTCAACACATGCGAAATTTCCCAGGTCATCACCGCAGGCCGTATCGTGACTGATGCGATGTTCACATCCCGTGCCACCGTGCCCTCCGTCGGCAGGAACAGTGTAAAGGCACCGCATGTGAATGCCACGAAATTTGTGGTACGCTCAAGTTCATCGGAGCAATCC
The DNA here is from genome assembly GCA_043768765.1 of Hyphomicrobiales bacterium. GTDB lineage: Bacteria > Pseudomonadota > Alphaproteobacteria > Rhizobiales > Aestuariivirgaceae > Aestuariivirga. Next base: position 92,338 of record JAYVKC010000039.1, read on the forward strand.
GTCATTGGCGTAACGCCGGGCAAGATCATCACCCAGCACCTGCGCCGCACCATGCCGTCCGGCAATGGTGTCGTTGAAATGGATTTGGCACAGGATGTGATCAAGGTCGCGGTCATCGAACGCCACGGCCGCAACGGCAACATCGCTACCGCTTTCGTGCATGGCTTTGGGTTGACACGCGGTGCCATTGCCTCAACCGTTGGCCATGACAGTCACAACATCTGCGTGCTGGGTGCCAGCGAGAGCGACATGGCCGCTGCCGTCAACCGTTTGCGCGAGATTGAAGGTGGCTTTGTTGTCGCCTCTGGCGGCCAAATTCTCGCCGAGTTGCCCTTGCCTATCGCCGGTCTGATGTCAGATTTGCCGTTCGAGCAGGTTCAGAAAAAACTGCTGGCCCTGCGCGCCGCCGCCAAATCCCTCGGTACAACGCTGCCTGAGCCGTTTCTGCAAGTGGCGTTTTTGCCGCTGCCCGTTATTCCACACCTGAAGATAACCGATCGCGGATTGGTGGATGTGGATCGCTTCTGTTTGCTGCCGCAGTGAACCGGGCGGTTACTTGGCCTTGAGTGCTGCAACGCGTTGGATGGCAAGTTCATAGCCCTGGATGCCGCACCCGACGATGACACCATCTGCCCGTTGCGATACAAATGAATGGTGCCGGAAACTCTCGCGCTTGTGGATATTCGAAATGTGAACTTCGATGACCGGCCCTGAAAATGCATTGAGGGCGTCAAGAATGGCAATCGAGGTGTGCGTGAACGCGCCCGCATTGATGATGATGGCAGATGCTTTTTGCCGGGCTTCGTGAATCCAGTCGATCAGCTGCGATTCTGAATTGCTTTGCAGGAAGCACAGCGACAAGTCCAACGCCGTCGCAGCGGCCGTGCATTCGGCTTCCACATCAGCCAACGTTTCATGGCCATAAATTTCCGTCTGCCGCTTGCCCAGCAGATTGAGATTGGGTCCGTTCAGGATGTAGATTGGTTTCATGAAAGTGGTCCAAGTGTGGGTTTCGGAACAACCAAAGCCTGAATTCGGTAAGATACTATTAATCCATTGGCTTCTGAACTAGTTTCAACAGTTCCATGCCGAAATTCGCCGCCAACCTGTCAATGCTCTTCACCGAAGTTCCATTCTTGGAGCGTTTTGAACAAGCCTCCGCCGCCGGGTTTCTGGGTGTCGAATATGTGACACCCTATGACCAAGAACCCCATCATCTCGCTGAAATCCTGCACCGGCAAAACCTGAAACAGGTCTTGTTCAATCTCCCCGCCGGTGATTGGGCCGCAAGTGAACGCGGAATTGCCTGCCTGCCAGACCGGGTCGGCGAATTCCAGGATGGCGTGGGTCAAGCCATTGCCTATGCCAAAGTGTTGGGCAACCAAAACATCAATTGCCTCGCCGGGATAAAACCTGACAGCCTCTCACGCGAACGTGCACATCAAACCCTGGCCGCCAACTTGCACTTCGCTGCCAAGGCACTTGAGGCTGAAGGTCTTGTGCTGCTCCTTGAACCCATCAACAGCTACGATATGCCGGGATTTTTTGTGAACACATCAAATGCCGCCATGGCATATGTTTTGGCCACACCCAATCTCAAGCTCCAGTATGATATCTACCACATGCAACGCATGGAAGGAGAACTGGCCAGCACCATCACCCGGTTGCTGCCGCACATCGGGCACTTTCAGGTCGCCGGAAATCCCGGCCGCACCGAGCCGGATCGCGGCGAGATCAACTGCGCCTGGCTCTTCAACTTCATCGATCAGCTCGGCTACGGCGGTTGGATCGGCGCTGAATACAAACCGTCGGGCGGCACCACTGCAGGCTTGGGCTGGCTCAGGAACGACGCATGATCATGGACACCGCAACGGCGAAAAAAACCCTTCGGCAACTGTTTGATGTTGCTGTCGCCGCCGCCGACCCGACGAAAGCCGTCATCGCCAACCTGCCGCCGCCGCCGCGCGGCCGCACCTGTGTCATCAGCATAGGCAAGGCTGCCATTCCGATGGCCTTGGCCGTGGAAGCCCGTTGGAACAAACCCCTCGAGGGATTTGCCGTCGTGCCGCACGGCTATCCATCAAAATTGACCAAGCTCGAAACGCTGCACGCCGGTCATCCAGTGCCCGACACCGGCAGCGTGGCAGCAGCGCGCAAGGCGCTGGCGCTTGCGGCATCGCTTGGAAAAGATGATCTTCTGATTGCCCTGGTGTCAGGCGGGGGTTCGGCGTTGGTGTCATTGCCGCCTTCGGCAGTAACGGTCGCAGACAAGGTGGAGGTGACACAGGCCTTGCTGAAGTCCGGTGCCAACATCGCCGAGCTGAATACGGTGCGCAAGCAATTGTCTGCATTCAAAGGAGGGCGGCTTGCCGAAGCTGCCGGTGCGGCCCGCATCCACACGCTGGTCATGTCAGATGTTCCAGGCAATGATCCCGCAATTGTGGCCTCTGGTCCCACTGTCCATGATACCTCAACCACGGCGGATGCCCTTGCCATTCTGGATCGCTATCGCGTCGCGGTGTCACCCGTCATTGGAAATTATCTCGCGACTGCCGAACCACTTCAACATGTACCGCGCAACAGCAATGAGCTGCGCGTCATTGTATCGCCGCATGATTCCTTGTTGGCTGCTCAAGCCGCTGCCAAGGCGATGGGTTTAAACGTATTGAATCTGGGTGACCGCATCGAAGGTGAATCGCGCGAAGTCGCCAAGGTCCACGCCGCCATCGCACTCACCATTGCCCAACACAATACACCTGTTGCCAAGCCGTGTGTCATTCTGTCGGGTGGAGAAACCAGCGTGACTGTGCGCGGCTCCGGCCGCGGTGGCCGCAATGTTGAATTCGCACTTTCTTTTGCACTCGCCTTGGCGGGAGCGCCCAACATCCACGCCCTGGCGGCGGATACCGATGGCATCGACGGACTGGAACCCATCGCCGGTGCCCATGTGGCACCCGACACCCTGGCCCGTGCCCGCGCACAAGGCATCGATCCGCACGCAAGCCTCGAAAACAATGACGGCCATGGATTCTTTGCCGCACTGGGAGACCAGCTGGTCACCGGCCCCACCCATACAAACGTCAATGACTTCCGCGCGATTTTGATCACTTAACGGTACATGGTATTGTGCTACAGTTTCACCGGGCGGAGAATTCATGGGTAAACTGACAACACATGTACTGGACACCGCGCGCGGGTTGCCCGCGCAAGGCCTGGCCATTGATGTTGTCCGGATGGGGGCTCAGGAAACCCTGGTAAAGTCTGCGATCACCAACAGCGATGGCCGTTGCGATGCACCCATGCTCGAAGGGGCGGCGTTCACCGCAGGCCAGTATGAGTTGCGCTTTCATGCCGGTGCCTATTTGCGCCAGCATTTCACCGCCCTGCCAGACCCGCTGTTTCTGGACGTCATCCCCATCCGTTTTGGCATAGCATCAGCAGGCCTGCACTACCATGTGCCGCTGCTGCTTTCTCCTTTCGGCTATTCCACCTACCGGGGGAGCTGAATCATCGCTGTGCGTGATGCCATAAGGTTTCTTCGGCGCGGCACTGTTGTTGAATTGCGCGACGTCGCACCAAATCAAACTGTTCTTGATTACCTGCGCCTCACGCAACGCCAGCGTGGCACCAAGGAAGGCTGCAACGAGGGAGACTGCGGAGCATGCACGGTGGCCCTGGGCAAACTGCACAATGGCCGCATCAACTACGAACCCGTCAACGCCTGCATCATGCTGGTGGGCCAGTTGCACGGCAGGGAACTGGTCACCGTCGATGATCTCGCGGTGGATGGTACACTGCATCCCGTGCAGCAATCGATGGTCACACACCACGGCTCCCAATGTGGATTTTGCACACCCGGTTTCATCATGGCCCTGTTCACACTGTATCACAGTGGCAGCAAGCCAACCCGCCAGGACATCGTCGATCACATCGCCGGAAACCTGTGCCGCTGCACCGGCTACCGGCCGATCATTGATGCTGCGACACAAGCATGCACCGGCAAGGCGGTCGATGCCTGGGCCAAGTCAGAAGCACAGACCGTCGCCGCTTTGCAATCAATGCGAAGCGATGACGATATCCTGATGGGCAATGTTGAATCATTCACCGCAATTCCGGCAAACACCCACACGCTTTTGTCATTGGCCGCACAACACCCGGATGCCACGCTCGTCAGCGGTTGCACCGATGTAGGCCTGTGGATCACAAAACAACTGCGCACACTGCCGAAGATCATTCATCTCAACAATGTGCGTGACTTGCACGAAATGTCGTCAACGGCAACGTCCCTGTCACTCGGCGCGGCGATAACCTATGCCGAAGCGGAGCAGCACCTTTCGGCCATCGATCCCGATGTGGCTGAAGTTCTGCGCCGGCTGGGATCAAAACAGGTGCGCGCCTCCGGCACCATCGGCGGCAACATCGCCAACGGTTCACCCATCGGCGACATGCCACCCCTGTTGATCGCCTTGGCGGCCACTGTCACCTTGCGCGCGCAAAACGCGGAACGAACCATGCCGCTGGAGAATTTCTTTCTCGCCTACGGCAAACAGGACCGCGCACCAGGTGAACTGGTGTGGCGCATCGACATTCCCAAACTGCAAAAGGCGGAGGTGTTCCGCGCCTACAAGATCACCAAGCGTTTTGACCAGGACATCTCCGCCGTCATGGCCGCCTTCCGGTTCACGCTTGCCAGCCGCCGCATCGAATCTGCGCGCATCGCCTTTGGCGGCCTGGCAGCGATTCCAAAGCGCGCGGCGTTGACCGAAAAAGCCATGATAGGCCTTTCAATTGATGACACATCGTCGTGCCAGTCGGTGGTGCAAACGCTCGCCCGCGATTTCCAACCCATCTCCGACATGCGCGCTTCCGCCGCCTACCGCATCGAAACGGCAGCGGCCTTGCTCACCAAAGCCCTGACGGAAATCGCTGGTGCGGCCAGCGACCTGACCCGCATCACCGGCCATCGCGGCAAGGTGGCATGAGATGGTGCGAACTTTGGCAAAACCAGTCATCATCGGGCAGGCCTTGGCCCACGATTCCGCCGCGCTTCATGTACAAGGCAACGCCACATATGTTGATGATATGCCTGAGCCCGAAGGCATGACGCACGTCTATCCAGGCTTCGCCACCGACGCGGCGGTGGGCAGGATCGTGTCACTTGATCTCGATGCCGCGCGCGCCGCCCCCGGAGTGGTCACTGTTCTGACGGCCAAAGATGTTCCCGGCGTCAATGATTGCAGTCCGGCACGTGGCGCACTCGATGATCCCATAATCGCGGATGGTGACATCCGCTTCCACGGGCAGGTGGTCTTCGCCGTGGTCGCCACCACCCGTGACGCCGCCCGCCGCGCCGCCCGCCTGGCGCGGATCGAAATTGCCAAAACCGTTCCCGCCATCAGCGTCGAAGACGCGATGCAAATGAACACCACTGATGTCGGCGCACCTTACGCTTTTCTGCGCCGCGATGTGGCGAAGGCGCTGGCGAAATCGCAACACACGGTCACTGATCACTTTCGCATTGGTGGCCAGGAACATTTCTATCTCGAAGGGCAGGTCACTTTGGCCGTGCCGGAAGAACACGGCGGCATGACGCTGCATTCCTCCACCCAGCATCCAACCGAATTGCAGCACCTCGTTGCCAAAATGCTCAATCTTCCGGATGCGCTCGTGACCTGCATCTGCCGCCGCATGGGTGGCGCATTCGGTGGCAAGGAAAGCCAGGCGGCACAATGGGCCTGCCTCGCCGCCCTCGCTGCCCGCATCACCGGCCAGGCCGTCAAATGCCGCCTCGACCGCGACGAAGACATGATCATGACCGGCAAGCGCCACGATTTTCGCGTTGGCTATACAGCGGGTTTTGATGCGAAAGGCCGCGTCTCCGCCGTCGATGTGGAGTTCCTGGCGCGTTGCGGCCACTCCGCCGACCTGAGCAATGCCATCTGTGATCGCGCCATGTTCCACGCCGACAATGCCTATTTTTATCCAGCCGCGCGGATTGCCACACGGCGGCTCAGAACCAACACAGTGTCCAACACCGCTTTCCGGGGTTTTGGTGGACCGCAAGGCATGCTCTTCGCCGAGCGCTTGATGGAGGCCATTGCACTGCGCACGGGACGCGACCCGCTCGATGTCCGAAAAATCAATCTGTACACGGACGGTCACGACGTGACACCCTACGGCATGAAAGTCGGAGACAACATCGCCCTCGATTTGATTCAGAACTTGGAAAAAACATCGTCCTACCGCGACCGCCGCAAGGGCATCGCGGCCTTCAACGCATCCAGCGCGGTGCTGAAGAAAGGCATATCGTTGCTGCCGGTGAAATTCGGCATCTCCTTCACGCTCACCCACCTCAACCAGGCGGGAGCACTCGTGCATGTCTACACCGATGGTTCAGTTCATGTGAATCACGGCGGTACAGAGATGGGGCAGGGCCTGTACGTGAAAGTGGCGCAAGTGGTGGCCGGGGAATTCGGCATCAGTCTCGACCATGTGCACATTACCGCCACCACCACTGACAAAGTGCCCAACACCTCGCCGACGGCTGCTTCATCCGGCACCGATCTCAATGGCATGGCGGCAAAACGCGCCGCTACAGCCATTCGAAAACGCTTGACCGATTTTGTTGCCGCGGAATGGAAAGTGCCGAAAGCCCGCATCCGGTTCCAGGCCGGCCATGTAGTTTCTGGCAACCGCAATATCAGTTTTGCCGAGCTTGCCGCCAAGGCCCACCAGGCGCGCATTTCGCTGTCTTCGACCGGGTTCTACGCCACACCAAAAGTGGCTTGGAATCGCGCCAAGGCCAAAGGCCGTCCGTTCTTTTACTTTGCCTATGGTGCCGCGTGCGTCGAGGTCACCATCGACACGCTGACCGGCGAGATGCGCGTTGATCGCACTGACATTCTTCACGATGTCGGTCACTCCCTGAATCCCGCCATCGACATCGGCCAGGTCGAAGGTGCCTTCGTGCAAGGCATGGGCTGGCTCACCACGGAGGAATTGGTTTTTGATGACCAGGGTAAACTCCGCACCCACGCCCCCTCAACCTACAAAATTCCGTGCGCTTCCGATGTCCCCGCCGATTTCCGGGTGCACCTCCATCAATCGCGCGGCAACGCCGAGGACACAATCTATCGCTCCAAAGCCGTTGGCGAACCGCCGCTCATGCTCGGCATTGCAGTGTGGACCGCAATTTTCGATGCCATAGCATCCCTGAAGCCTGGAACTGTGCCGGCGTTGCAGGCACCCGCCACGCCAGAGGCCATTATGCACGCCGTAAAGGCGATGCGCACATGATCGTGTGGGGCAAAATCATGGCAGAACTTGAAGTCAACAGCGCCTGCGCCCTGGTGTCGGTGATTGCAACGCAAGGCTCCGCCCCCCGCGACAGCAACACCTACATGATCGTGACCAACCATGGGTTCAGGGGAACGATTGGCGGCGGCATGCTGGAATGGCAAGTGCTGGCCAAAACCCAAGCCGCATTGAAGGGCGGGCGTTCCCAACACATCACCACCCACGTCCTTGGGCCGGACATGGGCCAATGTTGCGGTGGCCGCGTGCAACTGGCTGTGGAAGTGTTCGATGCATCTGACCGGAAATGGATAGCAGAAATGGCCGCCCGCGAGCATGCCACACCGTTCGACGTGGTGCGGGACATTGCAGGCAAATCCATCACCCAGCGTTTCGGGCTTGATGCAAGACCTGTGTATCTCTTCGGTGCAGGTCATGTGGGCCGCGCCCTGGTGTTGGCGTTGGCACCATTGCCTTTCGCCATCACATGGGTGGATTCGCGCATTGATGCTTTTCCCGCCGCCATGCCAGCCAACGTCACACCGCTGCAAACCGATGCTTTGACCGATGTTGTAGCCAATGCGCAGCCCGATGGCTTCGCGTTTGTCATGAGCCATTCCCATGCACTCGATTTTGCCATCGTCGATGCGGCATTGCGCAACCGCAACATCGCAAAAACCGGCCTGATCGGCAGTGAAACCAAACGCGCCCGCTTTGAAAACCGCTTGCGCGCCGCTGGTGTTGATGAACAGCGGATCAAAACTCTGATATGTCCCATTGGCGAACCGGGCATCTCCTCCAAACACCCCGCCGCCATCGCGGCTGCTACAGCAACACAAATCCTGCGCCTGGATGAGGAGTGCCGCCACGTCATTCCCGATCTCGCTCCACTCACCCAACAACGTTTCGTCAAGTTGCACGCATGAAATTGCAATTTGAATATCTCCTCGAGGCTCTGCATGTGGTGAAAGTCTTTGGCACCCTGCGCGCCAACGACAATGTCACCTTGCGTGTTAGCCCCGGCGAAATTCAGGCCTTTCTGGGCGAGAACGGGGCGGGCAAATCCACACTCGTGAAAATGATCTACGGCGCACTCCAGCCAACGTCCGGCGAATTCCGCTGGCAAGGCAAGCCCGTCACGATTTCCAATCCCGCAGCAGCCCGCGCCCTTGGCATCGGCATGGTGTTCCAACACTTCTCGTTGTTTGAGGCATTGACGGTGGTGGAAAACATCGCACTCGCCACACCAGGACCGTATGACATTGCAGCGCTGTCATCGCGCATTGCGCAAGTCTCCAGAGACTATGGTTTGCCGCTCGATCCGGAATCCGTTGTCGCGGATATGTCGGTTGGTGAACGTCAGCGCATCGAGATCGTGCGCTGCCTGCTGCAAGAACCGAAATTGCTCATCATGGATGAACCAACAGCGGTTCTGACCCCGCAAGAAGCCCAACAGCTGTTCACCGTTTTGCGCCGCCTCGCCAGCGAAGGCTGTGCGGTCATCTACATCAGCCACCGCCTCGATGAAGTGAAACAGGTTTGCCACACCGCTACCATCCTGCGCCACGGCAAGGTGGTGGATCATGTCGACCCGCAGGTGGAAACTTCGGCCAGCCTCGCGCGGCTCATGGTGGGTGGTGATGTCCACAGGGTGCGTTCAACCCACGCGCCAAATGCCGGCTCCCCGCGCTTGCAATTGCACAGCCTGCATCTGCCTGCCAACGGCCAGTTTGCGGTTGAATTGAAAAATCTTTCGCTGGATGTGCACGCCGGAGAGGTCGTCGCCATCGCCGGTGTGGCAGGCAACGGACAATCCGAATTGTTTGATGCCTTGTCAGGCGAGCGGCAGTTGGCAAACAGTTCAATGTTGCTGCTGGATGGCCGCGCTGTCGGCACACTCGGCATAAATCAGCGGCGAAAGGCCGGTGCCGCGTTTGTGCCGGAGGAACGCCTCGGCCACGGTGCTGTGCCTGCTTTCAAACTGTCCGAGAACGTCATCCTCACCCGCCACGCTTCCGATGCCACGTTGGTATCGTCCGGCATGCTGCAGAAAAACGGCGCATCCACCGTCACCGAACGCGTGAGCAAAGACTATGATGTGCGCAAAGGCAGGCCCGATCCCGAAGCCCGCGCCCTCTCCGGCGGCAATTTGCAAAAATTTGTCATGGGCCGCGAATTGGATCGAAAGCCAGGTATTCTCGTTGTCAACCAGCCCACCTGGGGCGTTGACGCCGGTGCGGCCGCTGTCATCCGACAGGCACTTGTTGATCTGTCTCGCTCAGGTTCTGCAGTGCTCGTCATCAGCCAGGACCTCGACGAAATCTTCGAAATCGCCGACCGCATTGCCGTCATTTCGCGCGGCCAGCTTTCAGAAACATTTCCAGCCAGCGACATGACGGCGGAAGAAATCGGATTGCTCATGGCCGGTGCCCATGAAACCCATCCAGAAGTAACACAGCATGCGCATCATCCTTGAAAAACGCGCCGAGAACTCCAGGCTCATGGCTGTGCTGTCGCCATTCATCGCCTTGGCGCTCACCATCCTGGCGGGCGGCATCATCTTCGCCTTGCGTGGTTTGAATCCGCTGGAGGCACTCTATGTGTATTTCATCGAGCCCCTCACCGCCCTGTGGTCGGTGGAACAACTCATCGTCAAGGCAACACCCCTTGTGCTGATTGGTGCAGGACTCGCTGTCGCCTATCGCGCCAATGTCTGGAACATCGGTGCCGAGGGGCAACTGACCATGGGTGCCGTCGCGGGGGGCATGATTCCGGTTCTTTTCCCCCAATGGCAATCGCCGCTGGTGCTGCTGCTCATGCTGGTGTGCGGAACTTTGGGGGGCATGGCCTATGGTGCCATTCCGGCCTGCTTGCGCAACCGTTTCAACGCCAATGAAATCCTCACATCGCTGATGCTGGTCTATGTCGCCCAGCTGTTTCTCGATTGGCTGGTGCGTGGTCCATGGCGTGATCCGCAAGGTTTCAACTTTCCCAAGTCCATCACGTTTGAAGGCTGGCAGTTGCTGCCTTATCTCTCAGGTGCCATTCATTCCGGCGTGTTGTTTGCGCTTGCGGCGGCCCTCGCTCTTGCCTTCATCATGGGCCGAACCCTGAAGGGTTTTGAAATTCGCGTCGCCGGCAGTGCGCCCCGCGCCGGAAACTTCGCCGGTTTCGCGCGCGGGAAAATGGTGATGTTCGCGTTTCTGGTGTCGGGCGGCTTGGCAGGTCTTGCGGGTGTCATCGAAATCGCCAGCGTCGTCGGCCAGCTCCAGCCACAAATCTCGCCGGGCTATGGCTTTGCCGCCATCATCGTTGCTTTCCTCGGCAGGCTCAATCCGATTGGTGTGATCTTTGCGGGCCTCATGCTCGCCCTCAGCTATCTCGGCGGCGAGGCAGCCCAGATCACCCTCGCCGTCCCCGACAAGATCACCCGCGTATTCCAGGGCATCCTGCTGTTTTTCATTCTCGCCTGCGACACCCTGATCCTTTACCGCATCAAACTGCTGAAATCGGAGTAGCGTCATGGACCTCCTGATCACCATCATGACCGCCGCAACCCCGCTCCTTCTGGCGGCCATCGGCGAACTCGTGGTGGAACGCTCCGGGGTACTCAATCTTGGTGTGGAAGGCATGATGGTCGTGGGCGCAGTCACAGGCTTCGCAGTGGCCTATGTCACAGGTTCGCCGTGGCTGGGCCTTGCCGCCGCCATGGGTGCCGGAACCATGATGGCATTCCTCTTTGGCATCCTCACCCTCACCCTGGTGTCCAACCAGGTGGCAACCGGATTGGCGCTTACTTTGTTGGGTCTCGGTCTGTCGGGTCTCATGGGAGAGTCCTTCGTCGGCCTTCCCGGCGTGCGCCTGCCAAGCCTCTCCGGCATCGATCCACTGATACCCGGCGCAATTCTGCTGACCGCTGCTGTCGCCTATGTGCTGTTTCGCACCAAGGCTGGCCTCATCATCCGCGCCGTCGGCAACAGTCACACTTCGGCTCACGCCCTGGGCTACAATGTCATCGCTGTTCGCTATCTCTGCGTCATGTTCGGCGGCGCGTGCTCCGGAGCGGCGGGTGCCTATCTGTCGTTGGTCTACACCCCCCAATGGGTGGAAAACATGACCGCCGGTCGCGGCTGGATTGCACTCGCCCTCGTCGTATTCGCCTCCTGGTTGCCGTGGCGGGCCGCCGTTGGTGCATACCTCTTTGGCTCCATCTCCATCCTGTCTTTCACGGTGCAAACATTTGGCTGGGGAATACCCTCGCAATTCCTGTCGTCTTTGCCTTATCTTGTCACTATGATTGCCTTGGTGATAATTTCTGGAAACCGGGTTCTGACAAGGGCGAACACGCCCGCCTGCCTCGGCCAGCCATTCGTCCCGGATCGATAACAAAAAACAACTGAGGGGTTGAACATGAAGAATTTGATGAGGGGTGCCGCTGCACTCGCACTGGCCATTGGCGCGTTGGCAACATCGGCGCAAGCAGCCACCAAAGCCTGTTGGGTCTATGTCGGACCCATCGGTGACGGCGGCTGGACCTACCAGCACCACCAGGGGCTCGAAGCCGTAAAAAAGGAATTTGGCGACAAGGTCGAAACAGCATTCGTTGAGAACGTGCCAGAAGCCGACAGCGAACGCGCCATCGAACGCCTCGCTCGTGATGGCTGCAACGTGATATTCACAACGTCATTCGGTTTCATGGAACCTACTTTGAAAGTCGCCAAGAAATTCCCCGACGAGAAGTTTGAACACGCCACCGGTTACAAGGGCGCTGACAACGTCACCACCTATAACGCCAAGTTCCACGAAGGCCGCTACGTAATCGGCCAGATCGCCGCCAAGATGTCGAAAACCGGCACGGCGGGCTACATTGTATCCTTCCCCATTCCGGAAGTTGTCGCAGGCATCAACGCCTTCATGCTCGGTGCGCAATCAGTCAACCCGGATTTCAAGGTCAAGATCATCTGGGCCAACACCTGGTTTGATCCGGGCAAGGAAGCGGACGCCGCCAAGGTTCTTCTCAGCCAGGGCGCGGATATCCTGGTGCAACACACGGACTCCACCGCCCCGCTGCAGGTTGCACAAGAGCAGGGAAAGTTTGGCTTCGGTCAGGCCTCCGATATGATCAAGGCTGCACCCAAAGCGCAACTTTCAGCCATCGTGGACAATTGGGCACCTTACTACATTCGCCGCGTCAAGGACGTCGTCGATGGCACTTGGAAAGCCCAAGCCTCGTGGGATGGCATGGCAGAAGGCACAGTGAACATTGCACCTTTCACCAACATGCCGGACGACGTGGCCAAGATGGCCACCGAAACCGCAGAGGCGATCAGGACCGGCAAGCTCAATCCCTTTGGTGGCAAGATCACCAAGCAGGATGGAACGGTTGTCGACGCCGTCGATGACGGCATGATCCTCGGCATGAACTGGTACGTCAAAGGCATTGACGACACGCTGCCGCAGTAAATCGCACCACACCAACAAGTGCCGGGCGTCATGGTCTGCGCCCGGCATTTTATTGTGAAATGGAAAAATGGCACAAATAATCCGTGGACAGATTGTTTCGTTCGGCCCGTCACCAACGGATGTTGTGCATGAACCAAAGGGCGCAATCGTAACCGAAGCGGGCCGCATCGTTTGGCGTGGGTCGTGGCAGGCGCTGCCCAAGCAATACATCAATGCCCCCGTCACCGACTATGGTGACAAACTCGTGTTGCCAGGTCTCATTGATGTCCACATCCATTTCCCCCAGTACCGTATGTTGGCCGCCCCTGGCCGCGACCTCCTCGATTGGTTGGCCCGCTTCACTTTTCCCGAGGAAAGCCGCTACGCTGACCGGGGTTACGCCGAAGTCGCGGCAGAAATCTTTCTCGACCGTCTTTTTCAGCACGGCACAACATCGGCACTTGCGTTTTGCTCCGTGCACAAATCCTGCGCCGATGCCCTGTTCACTGCCGCCGAAAAACGCAACATGGCGCTCGTCACCGGCAAAACCAATATGGACCGCAACGCCATTCCGGCAGTGCAGGATACACCCGAATCCGGTGCGCGTGAATCAGCCGAACTCTATGGCACATGGCACGGCAAGGGCCGCCTGCGCTACGCCGTGACACCGCGCTTTGCCGTCACTTCAAGTGACGAGCAGCTGCGTCTGTCCGGCGAACTTCTGAAATCACTGCCTGGTGCGTTGCTGCAGACCCACATTTCAGAAAGTGCCGGCGAAATCGCGTTTGTCAAAAAACTTTTCCCGGCGGCACAAGACTACACCGATGTCTATGACAGCTTCGGCTTGCTTGGCGAACGCAGCCTGTTCGCCCATGGCATCCACCTCTCGGAACGCGAATGTGCGCGCCTCTCTGAAACGGGATCAACCGTCATTCACTGCCCGACCTCGAACACATTTCTCGGCTCAGGCTTGATGTCAGTCGCACATCTGCGCCAACCGTCACGCCCCGTGAATCTCGCTGTTGCAACCGATGTCGGCGGTGGCACCAGCTACTCGATGCTCGCGACACTCGGTGAAATGTACAAGGTGCAGATGCTGTGCGGCCACAAACCCACAGCGTTTGAACTCTTTCATCTCGCCACGCGCGGCAATGCACAACGCCTGCATCTCGCCGGTGAAATTGGCAGCCTCGACATTGGCAAATGGGCCGACATCACAGTCCTCGACCCCGCCGCCACCCCCGTCCTCAAATCCCGCCACGAACTTTCTCAGTCACTGGAAGAATCACTCTTCTCCCTCGCCATTCTCGGCGACGACCGCGCCGTGAGTGCTACTTACGTGGCCGGTGAGAGGGTGCACGCTCAAAACGTACAACACTTGTGATGTTTGTTTCCATTCTCCCCTTGCGGGAGAAGGTGGCGCAAAGCGCCGGATGAGGGGTTGGTTCAACACCCATTGACCGCCAGATAGACCGCATACAGCGATGTCGTGCCACAGATGAGCAGCCGGTTGCGCTTCGCCCCCCCGAAACACACATTCGCCACCAACTCGGGAATGGTGATCTTGCCGATCAGCGTGCCGTCGGGATCGAAGCAATGCACGCCATCGCCGGCACTCGTCCAAACGCGGCCTTCACGGTCACAGCGAAAGCCGTCAAAAAATCCTGCCGTGCAGTCTGCAAACACCCGCGACTTGCCCAGCTTGCTGCCACCGGAATCAACCGCAAACCGTCGGATGTGCTTCGGCCCTTTGGGATCATGCGACAGTCCCGTGTCCGCGATGTACAGCTCGGACTCATCCGGCGAAAACGCCAGCCCGTTGGGTTTGATGAAATCATCCGCGACGATGCTGACGGTGCCCGAAGGATCAACCCGGTAAACATGGCACGCCCCGATCTCGCTCTCCGCCCGCTCACCTTCATAATCAATGATGATGCCGTAGGAAGGATCCGTGAACCACACCGCCCCGTCTGATTTCACCACCACATCATTCGGCGAATTCAGCTTCTTGCCATTGTAGGAATCTGCAATCACCGTGATTGAACCATCATGCTCCGTGCGGCTCACCCGCCGCCCTTTGTGCTCGCATGTCACCAGCCGTCCTTCACGGTCCACGGTGTTGCCATTGGAATAGTTGGAAGGCTGCCGGAAAACCGAAACATGTCCGTCGCATTCGTCGTACCGCAGCATGCGGTTGTTGGGAATGTCCGACCAGACCAGATAGCGCCCGCCGCCAAACCATGCTGGCCCTTCGCTCCAGCGCGCACCCGTCCACAGCCTCTCAACCCGCGCATGCCCGATCAGGCATTCCTTGAATCGCGGATCAAGAACCTCGAAACCGCAGCCTTCAAGTTGACCGTGAAACATGGTGCCTCCAATGGGATTGCTCAGGGTGTCGCGCAAATCGACCACGCTTTGCACCATTTTGCAACTGAATCTCCCGCTTTGCTGTGATAAGGCGATGATGAGGAGTGTCGATGTCAGAACCGTCCACAACAATTGCTCAACTCAAAGCCCGGCGTGAAAAACTTCTCGGCCCCAACGTGCCTTTGTTCTACGAACACCCCGTTCACCTCGTTCGCGGCAAAGGTGTTGAAGTCTGGGACGCCGATGGCCGCCGCTATCTCGACTGCTATAACAATGTGCCTCATGTCGGCCACTGCCATCCCCGTGTCGTCGAAGCCATTGTCAGCCAGGCGGCAACGCTCAACACCCACACCCGCTATTTGCACAACACAATTCTGGAATACGTCGAACAGCTGACAGCAACGCTTGATCATTCCCTGTCATCCATGATCATGACCTGCACCGGTTCAGAAGCAAACGACGTGGCACTGCGCATCGCCGAGGCGATAACCGGAAAGACTGGCATCATCGCCACCGATCACACCTATCACGGCAACACCATGGCTGTGTCGCAACTCTCGAAAACCAGTCCGCCGCCGGGGGGTGCATGGGATAACTGTCGTTTCGTGCCCGCACCCGACAGCTATCGCCCCCTTGGCGGCAAGCCCGGCCAACCCCATGCCGAAGCTTTCGCCAGGAAAGTCGAACAGGCCATTGCGGCACTGGAAGCCGCTGGCCATGGTTTTGCGGCGCTGATCATGTGTCCCTTCTTTGCCAACGAAGGCTTCCCGGATCTGTCGCAAACATGGCTGGCACCCACCATTGCGGCTGTGCGAAAAGCCGGTGGCGTCATCATCGCGGATGAGGTTCAGCCCGGTTTTGGCCGTCTCGGCAGCCACTTCTGGGCCCACCAGCGCATGGGTTTTGTGCCGGATATCATGACCATCGGAAAATCCATGGCCAACGGCCATCCCGTTGGTGGCGTATTGACGGCACTGGAACACATGAAATCTTTCCGGTCCGGCTTCCGCTATTTCAACACGTTCGGCGGCAACCCGGTGTCCGCTGCTGCCGCAAGCGCCACCTTGCGCGTGGTGCAGGATGAAAACCTGATGGCCAATGCCAGGGACGTCGGCGAATACACCCGCACAGGTTTGCAGCAACTTGCAACCCGCCATGCGGTGATCGGCGATGTGCGCGGCCAAGGCCTGTTCATGGGCGCGGAACTGGTGACGGACCGGGTGAACAAAACACCAGCGACCGCCTATGCAAAAAAAGTCATCAACGAAATGCGCCAGCGCGGCGTGCTGCTCAACGTTCTCGGCATCCACTACAACACCCTGAAAATCCGTCCACCCATGCCGTTCTCCCGCGCCAACGCTGATGAATTCCTGGATTGTCTCGACAAGGTGTTGACCAACGTGCCGGTATCGCCGGCGTGAACGCAACGGCTGATCTTGCCCTGTCGCACTGGCCGGTTGCTGTTCAATCCTGTGAACTCGCCGCCCACCGCGAAAACGCCGTGTATCGCGTCACCGCTGTGGATGGCTCGGAATATGCCTTGCGCCTTCACCGCCCCGGTTATCGCTCACCGCAAGAACTCCAGTCCGAACTGCTGTGGATGGCGGAACTCGCCCGCCAGGGCCTGCGCGTGCCAGAACCGCTGACGACTAAAACCGGAAGCCACATTGTGCTTGTCGATGGCATTCACGTTGACCTGTTGACCTGGTTGCCCGGCGACCCATTGGGCAAGTCAGGAACGCCGCTGGTTTTGCCCGATGCCCCCGCAACATTTTTCCAAATTGGCCGCGAAACAGCAAGGCTGCATCAGCTGTCCGACAAGTGGCAAAAACCGCACGGCTTTGTTCGCCACGCCTGGGACCACAACGGGCTGATTGGTGCCAATCCAGTGTGGGGTCCATTTTGGGAAAACCCCGGCCTGACAAAAAATGATCTCAAGATCATGGCTGCCGCCCGCACCAAGGCCAACGCTGAACTGGCGCAACTTGCAGGCACGCTTGATTACGGTCTGATCCATGCCGATCTGCTGCGTGAAAACATACTGCTCGAAGGGGAGTGCGTGCACCTCATCGATTTCGACGACGGCGGCCACGGCTTTCGCCTGTTCGAACTCGCCACCACTTTGTTGCGCAACCGCTCGGAACCGGAATATGCCGAACTGCAACAACAGCTCATCACCGGCTATCAGTCCGTCCGCCCGCTTGATACATCCCGCCTGCCAATGTTCATGGCCTTGCGCGCGTTCACCTATGTAGGCTGGATCATTCCGCGCATGCACGAACCCGGCAAACAATCCCGCAATGCGCGCATTATTGCCGAGGCAGTGGAATTGGCGAACATATATCTTGAGTCGTAAGTTTCATAAATTATTCAACCAAAGATTGAATTCCAAAATTCGCCGCAAAATTTCACTCAGGACGCAAGGATTAGTTTCCTGCCACTACCCTACCACCCACCCCCGTCATCAGGCTGTAGTCTCAAAATAATGCGATTTAAAGCCTATTATAGGATATCAGTTCGATGACGCGATTTTCTTTCCGGACGCCCTCAGCGCATGCCGGATGAAGGGGTGTCCCATTAGGGCCTTCTGGTCGCGGAAATCTAAGGCTGCGTGTTGCTTCTGGCAGCTTTTCTTCATGTTATCCCGCAGACGGCGCGCTTCGCGCTCCACCTCTCCGCAGTCACGGTTGCGCAAAGATGTCACCTGGCGCTGTAGCGTCTCGCCGCACCCCAGCCAGATCGACCGGTGTTGTTCCTCATGCCGTTTCAGGAAGCTGGAAAACTTGCGCCAATTCCCCGCCGCAGCCCCCTTCAGGGCCGACTCGGTTTTCAGCTTCGGCAACTTGATGACAAAATCAGCATCAAACAAAAAATCTTCGATTCGGCATTGCCCTCCAGTTGTGACCGGGCGTCCAGGCTGTGAAGAATAGGCCGTCGTCGTCGTCGAATAGGCACCGTCCCCCTTTAGAGTGGGTTTGCGCCGCGACAGCGACTGGAACACATCCACCGCCGTGGTGCCACTGATGGTGTAGTAGGTGTACTTCGTGGGAAACTTCGGCTTGGCATCAGCAGGAACAGCCGTCAGGACCAAAAGCGCAAAAACCAGTAAACGCAAAGCCGCACCCCTTTGAATATCCCTTTCAGCATGTCGCCCGCCACGGCCTTTGGCAAGACATTCTTCAGGATGGCCCAAACATGTATCTTGACGCCGCCGTGGCTATCGCCCAATAGCGGCCCCATGATTACCGCCAGCCCATATGCCGTTAACATTTGCGGCCTTATTATTTGCACCTAGCAATCAACCGCTGGCAAGGGCCACCGCTTACCTAAATTGAAGGTAGCCAATCCCGGGCCGGAAGCCCAGGAAACAAGATGTCGTTAACCCTCTACAACACGCTGACCCGCACCAAGGAACGGTTCTCACCGATCGATCCCAAGAACGTGCGCCTGTATGTCTGCGGCCCCACGGTTTACGACTTCGCCCATATCGGCAATGCCCGCCCCGTCATCGTCTTCGACGTGCTCTACCGCCTGTTGCGCCATCTTTACGGCGAGGAGCACGTCACCTACGTGCGCAACATCACCGACGTGGATGACAAGATCAACGCGAGAGCCTTGCGGGATCACCCCGATCTGCCGCTCAACGAGGCCATCCGCAAGGTGACGGAAACCACCGCCAACCAGTTCACCGCTGACGCCAAGGCGCTGGGCTGCCTTGCACCGACGCACGAACCCCGCGCCACCGAAAATATCGACCAGATGGTCACATTGATCAGTACACTGATCGAAAAAGGCCACGCCTATGAAGCAGGCGGCGAGGTGTTGTTCTCCGTGCCATCAATGCCCGACTACGGCCAGCTTTCGCAGCGCAAACTCGAAGATCAGAAAGCTGGCGCAAGAGTGGAAGTCGACGCTCACAAGGAAAACCCCGCCGATTTCGTGCTCTGGAAACAATCCGCCAAAAACGAACCCGGCTGGCACAGCCCCTGGGGCAGGGGCCGCCCCGGCTGGCACATCGAATGCAGCGCCATGGCCCACAGATACTTGGGTGAAACCTTCGACATTCACGGTGGCGGATTGGATCTCATTTTCCCCCACCACGAAAACGAAATCGCCCAGACACGGTGCAGCTTCGACTCAGGCGTAATGGCGAATGTCTGGATGCACAATGGGTTTCTGCAGGTGGAAGGACAAAAGATGTCCAAGAGCCTGGGGAATTTTGTGACGATCAGTGAGTTGTTGAGTACGGATAAGTTTGGCGGAGAAAAGTGGAGCGGGGCGGTGTTGCGATTGGCGATGCTCAAAACCCACTACCGCCAACCCATCGACTGGACCAAAAATGCATTGGAGGACGCACAATATACACTTGATAACTGGATAGATGCCGTCGAGAACGTTGCTCCAAGAGATGTCTCATCAGCAGTATTTGAAGCTCTGGCAGATGACTTGAACTTCTCTGATGCACTGGTCGAACTTCATAGCCTCTATCGGAATCAGGAATACGGTGTTCTTCGCGCGACACTTGCAGAACTTGGTTTTCTGGATGCAACATTCAATTCCGGAGTAGGGCAGGCTCTGGATAAGGCAATTGAAGAAATAGTAGAACGGCAGATCACCGCTCGCCTCGAAGCTCGCAAAAACAAGAACTGGGCTGAGAGCGACCGCATCCGCGATGAACTCGCACGCATGGGGATTGCGATCAAAGACAACAAGGACGGCACCACGAACTGGGAGGTGAAGCGATGAACTCTGCCACCCCCTCATCCGGCCCTTCGGGCCACCTTCTCCCGCAAGGGGAGAAGGAAAATTCCGAACCTCTTCCTTCCCCCCTCGCGGGGGAAGGTGGCAGCCGAAGGCTGACGGATGAGGGGGTGCCAAGGCAAAGAAAACACCTCCCCGCTCTTCCACCTCCGGTCCCCACCATCGAATCCTTCGCCCAACTGCAATCAAAACGCCTGCGCAAAGACATGACCGACGTCGAACGCATCCTCTGGTCCAACTTGCGCAGCCGAAAATTCGAACACCTGAAATTCCGCCGCCAGGTTCCGCTTGGACGCTACATCGCGGATTTCGTGTGCTTCGAACATAAACTGATTGTCGAACTCGATGGCAGTCAGCACGAAGAATCCGCGCACGACAAAACCCGAGATGCTTGGCTCAAGTCGCAAGGCTTCCGCGTGTTACGCTTTTGGAATGTCGACATCTTGCAAGCGTTGGATGGCAGTTTGCGTGCGATACTGGATGGCACCACCCCCTCATCCGGCGCTACGCGCCACCTTCTCCCGCAAGGGGAGAAGGGAAACTATCGCAAACCCATTCCTTCTCCCCTTGCGGCAGAAGGTGGCAGCCGAAGGCTGACGGATGAGGGGGTGCAAAAAGAAAAACTCACCCTCTTCGACACCACCCTTCGTGACGGTCAGCAAACACCCGGCATTGATTTTTCGCTCGATGACAAGCTCGTCGTCATCGACCTGCTCGACAAGCTCGGCCTCGATTACATTGAGGGCGGCTACGCGGGCGGCAACCCGACCGATATCGCACTCTTCGCCGAACCCCGCAAAACCAAAGCCACCTTCACCGCCTTCGGCATGACCAAGCGGGCAGGGCGCTCTGTCTCCAATGATGCCGGATTGCAAACTTTGCTGCAGGCGAAGACCGCTGCCACCTGTTTCGTCGCCAAGACGTGGGACTATCATGTACGCGTCGCCCTCGGTTGCACCAACGAAGAAAATCTTGAATCAATCCGCGACTCCATTGCCGCCGCGAAAACCGCTGGCAAGGAAGTCATCGTCGATTGCGAACATTTCTTCGATGGCTACAAGGCCAATCCAACCTACGCCACCCAGTGCGCCAAGACAGCGTATGACGCCGGTGCTCGCTGGGTCGTGCTCTGCGACACCAATGGCGGCACCCTGCCACATGAAGTCTCCACAATCGTCCGTACAATGACGAAAACCGTGCCCGGCTCCCACCTCGGCATCCACGCCCATAACGACACGGAACACGCCGTCGCAAATTCCTTCGCCGCCGTTGATGCCGGCGCCCGCCATATCCAGGGCACGCTGAACGGCATCGGTGAACGCTGCGGCAACGCCAATCTCGTCTCCATCATGGGCACACTCGTCACCAAAGCTCCGTACAAGGACGAATTTGAAACGGGAGTGAACATCACAGAACTCACCGCCGTCTCCCGTGCCTTTGACGAACTGCTCAACCGCGCCCCCAACGCGCAAGCGCCTTACGTCGGCAAATCCGCCTTCGCCACCAAGGCCGGCATCCACGCCTCTGCTCTCGCCAAGGAACCGGAAACCTACGAACACGTGCCCCCGGAAACCGTCGGCAACCGCCGCCGCATCCTGATTTCGGACCAGGCCGGAAAATCCAACCTCATCGCCGAACTCAACCGCATCGGCCTCACCGTCGATAAAAATGACACTCGTCTCGATGCGTTGTTGCGTGACGTGAAAGAGCGCGAATCCCAAGGTTACACTTACGATGGCGCGGACGCCTCCTTCGAACTCCTCGCCCGTCGCGCCATCGAAACCGTGCCGCACTATTTCGACGTGCTCTCCTTCCGCACATCAGTGGAACAACGCAATGGAGAAATGCTGTCGGAAGCAGTTGTGAAAGTGAAAGTCGACGGCGAAACCATGATCAACGCGGGCGAAGGCAACGGCCCCGTCAACGCCCTTGATGTTGCTCTGCGCAAAGACCTTGGCAAATACCAGAAATATATCGACGACATGGAACTGGTGGATTTCAAGGTCCGTATCCTCAACGGCGGAACCGGAGCCACCACCCGGGTCCTGATCGAAAGCCGCGACAAGTCGGGCAACCGCTGGTTCACCGTCGGCGTGTCGCCCAACATTGTCGAAGCCTCCTTCCAGGCATTGTTGGATTCGATTGTGTACAAACTGGTCAAATCCGGCCTGTCGCAAGTTTGAAAAAAAATGACTCCAGTGTCTGACGCCGCTGTTCCCCGGCTCTCCGCGGCACAACGCGGTGTTGCCTATTGCATCACGGCGCACCTGGCGTGGGGTGGCATGGCTTTTTACTTTGGCCTGATCCGTCACATTCCGGCAGCGGAAATTGCTGTGCATCGCGGCCTGTGGTCCCTGCCGATTGCCGCCGCCGTCATCTGGTGGCTGGGCCAGTGGCGTGATGTGGCGCAAGCCCTGTCCAACCCGCGCATGCTGCTCACACTTCTCTTCACCAGTTCAATTATCGTGTTCAATTGGGGCTTCTATGTTTGGTCCATCGAAGTGGGCCGCACATTGGAGTCGAGCCTGGGCTACTACATCAATCCGCTGTTGAATGTGCTGGCGGGCTACGTGTTTCTGGGCGAACGCTTCAACCGCCTGCAACTCATCGCCATTGCACTGGCCACCGTGGCCGTGATCATGCAAACGATATCCACGGGCGCATTCCCCTGGCTTGGATTGATGCTGGGCGCGTCATTCTGTTTGTATGGCTTGCTGCGCAAGGCAGTACCCGTGGGGCCAACCCAGGGGTTTTTTGTTGAAGTGCTGCTCCTCAGCCTTCCACTGCTGCTGTTTGAACTCTGGTTGTTCAGCAACGGCACGGCGAAATTTGGTGGCAACGCATTTGATACCATGATGCTGATGGGTTGCGGCGCACTCACGGCATGTGCCCTCATTTTTTTCGCCGCATCGCTCAAGCTGATCCGTTATTCAACGGCGGGTCTGTTGCAATATGTTTCGCCCACCCTGGTTTTCCTGACGGCCGTTTTCGTTTTTGGCGAACCCATGGACGCCTGGCGCTGGGCTTCATTCGGCTTGATCTGGATCGCGCTTGCCATCTACTCTTGGTCTGCCTTCAACGTGGAAAAAGCCCCGGCAATTTGACGCTGGTTCAGTGAATTTCCCGCTTTCAACCGGACGTGCGAAGCCTTATCAAGCCCCCCGACACTTACTATATACATTGGGGCTGGGGCGGATTCGGACATGACAGACAACCAGGGATTTATCTTGCCAGACGAACGGGCGGAAGAGCGCAAGAAAAAGCGCACGCCATTTTTCCTGCTCGCAGGCGTTGCCCTGCTGGGCGCGGGCGCGTTTGGTTATTGGACTGCCGGCAATCCGCCATCCGTCGTTGAAAAGGCCGTCGAACAATCTAAGGCCGCCGCAACGCCGCCCCCCGAAACCAAGGCCGTAACCGAACCACAAGCCCCAAAGGCCGAAGCATCCGCTCCCGCACCTGAAACCAAGGCAGCGGAAGCTCCCGCTCAAACACCAGCCCAATCAACTGTGGAGAAGCAACCCGAACCAGCACCGGTTGAAACCCCTGAGCCGACAGCACCGGCGGCACCGGCACAGGTTGCCGCTGAACCAGCCAAACAACCCGAACAACAGGCGGCCCTGCAACCTGAGGCGCAGCCCGAACCACAGCCTGAACCGCCCAAACCAGTGGCGAAGGCAGACCCTCCCGCTGCACCTGAAGTTGCCGCACCTGAAGCTCCAGCACCAAAAGCTGAAGAAGCTCTGGTTTTACCAGACGAACCAGCACCCGATTCCGCTCCCAGCTTTGACACGGTCCGCGTTGAACCCACAGGCGATGCCGTGATTGCCGGCCGCGGCAAGCCCGGCGTTGAAGTTGCCGTGAAGTTGAATGGTGAAGTCATCGGCAAGGCCACGGTCAATGCCGAAGGCTCGTTTGTCATCGTGCCGGACAAGCCCCTGCCGGCGGGGGCAGGTGCGCTGACATTGGAAATGCAGGATGGCGGCAAGGTCGTGTCCTCGCCAAGCTCGGTTGCTGTGGCCGTCAAGGCCCAAGCCAAGGGCGAAGCCCTGGTCGCCGTCATCAAGCCGGATGAACCCGTAGCCATCGTCCAGGCCCCATCGTCGGAAGCAGCACCAGAACCGGCGAAGAAAGTTGTCCTGGATGCGGTCGACTACGACGACCAGGGCAACATCGTGTTTTCCGGCCGCAGCGCTCCCGGCAGCACGGTCCGCATCTACGTCGACAACGTCCCCGCAGGCGAAGTGACAACCGGTGGCACAGGCCAATGGACATTCAACGGCAAAACCACAATTGCACCGGGCACCCACACATTGCGCGCCGATGAAGTGGACAAGGCCGGCAAAGTGGTAAGCCGCGTGGAACTCCCCTTCCTGCGCGAAGAAGCTGCCAAGGTCGCCAGCGCCCAAGGACAAACAAGTGCAGAAACAAGTGCGGATACAAATGTGGCAACCCCCGCCATCGGTGTGAAAACCACCGCCGGAAACAATGCCGTGCCACAGCGCATCGTCATCCAGCCCGGCAACAACCTGTGGCGTCTGTCACGCCTCGTTTATGGCAAGGGCACGCGCTACACCGTCATCTGGGAAGCCAACAAGGGCCAGATCCGCGACCCTGACTTGATTTATCCCGGCCAGATTTTCGCCATGCCGGTGCAGCCATAGGCGTGGCCGGACAAGGCGAAAAAAGCCAGTGGGAAACACTGAAAGGCCTGTTGCCGTTTCTGTGGCCGGACAACAGGCCTGATTTCAAGGTCCGCGTCGCAGTGGCACTGCTCTTGCTGGTGGGATCAAAGATCGTCACCGTCCTCACACCTTTCGCTTTCAAATACGCAACCGACGCCCTCGCGGCGGAAGGCAACCTCGCCAAAACCCTGCTGGCCTCGGCCCTGTTCATGGTCATGGCCTATGGTGTGGGCCGCGTCATGATGGTGGTCTTCGCCCAGTTGCGTGATGCCATTTTCGCCAAGGTCGGCCAACGTGCTGTGCGCGAAATGGCCGCGCAGACGTTTCGCCATCTGCATGCCCTGTCGCTGAAATTCCATCTCGAACGCCGCACCGGCAGCGTCCAGCGCGTGATCTCGCGCGGCATCGGAGGTGTTGATTCCGTCTTGCGCTTTTCCCTGTTCAATACATTCCCGACCGCCATTGAGATCGTCATGGTCTGCGCCGTTCTCGTCTGGTCCTTCGGCTGGCTTTATGCATTGATCATTCTGCTGACCGTGATCGCCTACATCGCCTTCACCTACTGGGCCACCGAATGGCGCATCAACATCCGCCGCACCATGAACGATGCCGATACCGATGCCGGCGGCAAAGCCATCGACAGCCTGCTGAATTTTGAAACCGTCAAATATTTCGGCAACGAGGAACACGAGGCCAGGCGTTACGACGGAGCTATGGAAATCTACGAGAAGGCATCCGTCAAAACCTGGATATCGCTGGCCGTGCTGAACTCAGGGCAGGCGGTTATCTACGCAATCGGCCTCACCATCGTCATGGTCCTCGCCGCCAACGGCATCGCCGACGGTGCCAACACCATCGGCGACTTCGTCATGATCAACGCCCTGATGATCCAACTCTACATGCCGTTGAATTTCATCGGCTCGTCGTATCGTGAAATCAAACAAGGCCTGATCGATGTCGAAGGCATGTTCAGCATTCTGAATGTCGACGCTGACATCAAGGACAAGCCGGACGCCAAACCTTTTGTTGCCGGCAAGGGCCACATCCGCTTCGAGGATGTGACCTTCGCCTACGACGCTGAACGCCCCATTCTGCGGGGGATATCGATCGATGTGTCGGCCGGCAAGACTGTCGCCATCGTCGGTCCGTCCGGCGCGGGAAAGTCCACCATCTCGCGGCTCCTCTACAGGTTTTACGATGTCACCGGCGGGCGCATTCTCATTGATGGTCAGAACATTTCCGAAGTGCGCCAGGAATCCCTGCGCGCCGCCATCGGCATGGTGCCCCAGGACACCGTGCTGTTCAACGACACGGTGAAATACAACATCGCCTACGGCCGCCCTGGAGCTTCAGAGGCAGAAGTCATCGAGGCTGCCAAATTGGCGCAAATCCACGACTTCGTCATGTCACTGCCAAAAGGTTACGACAGTCTGGTGGGCGAGCGCGGCCTGAAATTGTCAGGTGGCGAAAAACAGCGCGTGTCGATTGCCCGCACCATTCTCAAAGGTCCGCCGATCCTCGTTCTCGATGAAGCCACCTCCGCCCTCGACACGTTCACCGAGCAGGATATCCAAGCCGCCCTCAAGGGCATTTCGCACAACCGCACCACCATCGTCATTGCCCACCGCCTCACCACCATCGTCGATGCCAACGAAATCATTGTATTGGTGCGCGGCGCAATCGCCGAGCGTGGCAGCCACGCGGCTTTGCTGCGCAAGAAGGGCGTCTATGCCGGCATGTGGAACCGCCAGCGCGAAGCCGACGAAGCCCGCAAGAAACTCGCCGAAAACCTCGATCTGCGCGGACCCACGGCGGAGACACTGGCATTGGCGAAGTAGTCATGCGCCCAGCACCCCGGCAATGGCATCGATTGGCGGCGCGAAGAAATATCCGCCACCCGTCGGAATGACCCATTCCTGTTTGATGTCGAGCCGCGTCGATCCTGTGGCCGTAGGAAAATCAATGAAGCGCGACCGCGAGCCATATCTGTCTGATGCACCGATGATGGGATCGTGCCCGCCAGAACTGGGCTGCACCGCCGAGTTCGCCCAGCGCCGAGTCAAAAACTCGAACTGGTCCTCAATCGTGCTGCCATAACTGATGAACATCAATCCGCGTTCTTTCCGGATCAAGCTTTGCGGTGGCCGCTTCACGCCGACAAGCGGCGGGCCAAACGGAATGCCCCGGCGCAGGATCATGCGGTTCAAACTATCGTGAGGCTTGCCGAGGTCTGTGGCAATGTCGCGCGGATTGGCTTTGCGGATATGCGCAAAGTGAGGGCACACCTTGCCAAGCACATCTGCCATCGCCTGCGTAAACGTATCACCAGCATAGCCAGAAATCGGGCGCAACGCTGAAGGCCGCGAATTGTCATCAAAGATGAAATGGTTGTTGGCCCAATCATCGCCCGCCAGGGTGGGGTCTTCAGCGGCAGGCGACCGCGAAATGGGTGTGCCATCCGGCCAGCGGCCCACCAACATGGACGCAAATTTTTTCGGCGTCATGCCCATGGCCCCGGCACCAGCGCAAGCAAACTTCCAGAAGGCGGGAACATCCTGGCGCAAACGGCGGCACACCAGATACGAGCCCAACGCCGCCCAGCGCGGAAAATTTGTGGCAGCTGGTGCTGGCGCATAAAAGTGTTCGGTATTCTGCCGCTGCTCACCGAGCAGAAACTGCCCCGGCCACAACAAGGGCTGCCCCGGTTTGGCAAATATTCTGGCCCGCTCAAGATCAACAGTTTGATCGAGATAACGGGGCGTAATGAAATCACCGGGCAGTGACGAAACTTTTCCGCGCACACCCGGTTGCGAAATTCCATCCTTGAATCCGAAGTGCTCATGGCCACGCAAATCACCGGGCAAGGTCTCTCCGCGTTCTTCGTAGATGGCGCGCACGCCATTGATCGCCGCTTGGTCCTTGATCGCATCGACCAGAGTCTCGAGGTGGTGCACATCATCAGCCGCGACAATGACGAGGACGTCAGCTTCACGTTTGGAATCTCCGCCAACAACCCATGTGCTGCGGTGTCCCGCCACAGTTTTTTTGGCAGGGTCCCCAAGATAAGTTGACCGTGCGGCAAGACCTTGGCGGAAACTGGTTTCACCAAACAGCGCCGCGTCAGCAGGATTGGTGAGGCGGGCAATGGCAGAATGCGAAAATCCAATGTTGACCCAACTCGAACACATCGGCGGGTCTTTGACGCCAAGCCTCAATCTCATGGTCCTGAAGGCCCGCAAAAACGCCAGCACCTCGTCCATGGATGAGATCAGCGGCGCAATCCACCGCAGCCAGCGCTTGGCCCGTTGCACATCCCGAATGCGAAAAAACAGGAAATGCTGGTGGTCCTTGTTGAACCCCGGAATGATGTTGCCTTGAATGTTGGCCCGCGCCTTTGCGCCATACACTGGTTCCGGATCAGCCCCGGGAATCTCCGCCCCGGGATCTCCGCCGAGCACCGGAATTTTGATGCCCTTCAGAGGTTTTGCAACCGTGTCAGCGACCGATGGCAGGATTTTCATCATCGCCTTGTTCAAGGCAGCAGTCTTGAGGTTCAGTGAGACCGGCTTGAGTTTCGCTTTGGCTTGAAGTGGAGGTTGAACGGTCGCACGGCGGCCTTGCAGCTGCGCCGATGCCGCCACGAGCTTTGCTTCAGGCAATTGTGTGTGGGAATTGCGCGCCATCATGCCCTCGTTCCGGCCACGCCGGCGATTGATACAGTCACATGTTCTGCAATTTGCCCGCCGTATTCGATGGGTCGCCCGCCGATGCGGATGTCACCGACCACAAAACCTTCCGAAGCGGGAACTTTATACTCAAGCCGCAACACCATCCCCGGCACGCCCCACACAATCCGCCAGTAATTGCCAACTGGGGCGCCGTTGGGTTTGCTCCACCCGGAATCATCCCACGCCGTCATGTACAAACCGATAGGATCGCGCAACGTGACGGAGAGGGGTTTGCGGACCAGTGAACCGATGTCGATTGCGACGCGGGGATCGACAGATGTGTTGGTTATGCCGTCAATTTCGTAGTTGTCGCGGGCCGGACTGGAATTGGCGCTGCTGGTGACCAATCCCAGTGCAGCATCCAAAGTGTTGATGTTTTGCATCAAGTGCACAATACCGTCGGCATGGTTCCATCGGTTGCGCCGGACATAGGTTCCAGAACCATTGTGAAGATCGGCTTCAACAACTGCCGGACTGACCAGTGAGCGGTACAGATTGACGACAGTGGCGCGGCTTTCCGCCCACATCTGCTCCCAGTACTCGGGCGTTTCCGTGGTGAAGGTCACTTTTGTGATTTTGCCGGAAGCGTTGCGCGTCGTGTGCCATTCACAATATTCGTCTTGGACAAGCCGGTCTTCAGCGGCGGCAAATGCAGCCAGATGCGTGTCTCTGTTGCCAGGCAAAAGAATTCTGCGCGGGAACGCCATCCACGTGAGCACCCGTTCACCCGCGTTGTTGACGTTAATTTCGCTGGCGTCGTAAATTTCACCACCGTTGCTGCCGCCCACAGAAGCTGGCAGGCGACCCGCCAGATAATTGTGCCAGTTCAAGGGAAACGTCGGTGAGGCCGGCAGGTCGGTCAACCCTGCGGGTGTTTGATAACGGCTAATCAATGCCATGGGCGCACCTCAAACATTCATTATTGCAGCAGTGGCGGTGCCGAAGTCGCAACAATCCGCTTGGGCATACTGCAGCCATCCCACTCTCGAAATCCCCTTTTTGGGGACCCAATCGCGAAGATCGCCGGGCCTTCCCCTCCACATCAAAACCCTATACAGACCCCCGCCATGTCGATCGCCAACAGCATTTCCGCCGCCCTCGTCCCCATCCACCGCGAGGGTTATCGCTTTATCGCCATCTTTGCAGGCATTGCACTTGTCTTGTTCTGGCTGGGTGCGACACCACTGGCCTGGATGGGCGTGATCCTGACACTGTGGTGCGCCTATTTCTTCCGCGATCCCGAACGTGTGACACCCACCCGCGCCGGCCTGGTGATTTCGCCTGCCGATGGCCGCGTGTCCATGATCACCGATGTCATCCCGCCGCCAGAACTCGACCTCCCGCGTGAACTTACCACCCGCATATCCGTGTTCATGAACGTGTTTGACGTGCATGTGAACCGCTCACCCGTCGATGGTGAAATCGCCCGCATGGCCTATGTGCCCGGTGCCTTCGTCAACGCCGAACTCGACAAGGCCAGTGAGGACAACGAACGTCAGGCCCTGACCATCGTCACCGCAGCGGGCGTGAAAATTGGCGTGGTGCAAATCGCTGGACTAATCGCGCGCCGCATCGTGAAATTCGTCAATCAGGGTGACCGCTTGGCGGCAGGCCAACGCTTTGGCTTGATCCGTTTCGGCAGCCGCGTCGATGTTTACCTGCCCCTTGGCACGGCACCACTGGTCTGTATCGGCCAACGCGCCATTGCCGGCGAAACTGTTCTCGCTGACTTGAGCGGAGCCGAGCAGGCACGAACGGGCCGGAAGGACTGACACGCATGGCCGATGGTGAAAACCAGCCTGCGGCTCCCCGTTTTCAGCGCATTCCCATCAGGTATCTGCTGCCCAACCTGATCACCCTGCTGGCCCTGTGCAGTGGCGTTACAGCCATCCGCCTCGGCATTGAAGGCCGCTACCAATTGGCCATCGCGGCCATTATTTTGGCCATCGTTCTGGATGCCGTGGATGGGCGACTGGCGCGCTATCTCGAAGGCACGTCGAAATTCGGTGCAGAACTCGATTCACTTGCCGACTTTGTCAATTTCGGCGTGGCACCCGCACTGCTTTTGTATGTGTGGTCGCTCAACAGTTTGCGGGCGGCAGGCTGGGTTGCTTGCCTGATGCTGGCCATTGCCTGCGCCCTGCGACTGGCGCGGTTCAATGTCATGCTGGAAGACAAATCCAAACCCGCCTGGGCCGGCAATTTCTTTTCCGGCGTTCCGGCACCGGCTGGCGCTGCCCTTGCGATGGTTCCTTTTTATTTGGGTTTCCTGGGCTTGATTGAAGACGGCCATCAGATTGCCCGTTTTGTGGCACCCTATATTGTGGTGATCGCTGTTCTCATGGTGAGCCGGGTACCCACTTTTTCCGGCAAGTCTTTCACGCGCATTGAACGCGAATGGGTGCTTCCTGCCCTGGCGTTCGCTGCCTTTGTCGCAATATCGCTGGTGGCGTTTCCGTGGGAAACGCTCGTTGTTGCATCGACCTTGTATGCCGCCATGATCCCCGTCAGCATTCGCTCGTTTCTCCGCCACCGCCAATCGACAGATGCAAATCCGGCTCCCGATGGCCCGACCTGACCTGAACGCGAACGGCAGGTCCTGACGGCAATGTCGGCAACATGGGCCGCATTGATCAGGCTTTGCTTCCAGCATGCGGGTGCAACCATCGCTGCCTGGAGTGTCGCCGCAATTGCCGGTTTGGCCTTGGCCATTGTGGCGACGGATTTTGACTTCAAGACTGCCGACATTGCGGCAGAACCAACAGCCGCAGCCACAGCCCTTGCGGATTTCGCGGACCAGTTTCCAAACCTCGACAACCTCGTGGCCCTGCGCGTTCTCGGTCGAACGCCAGCACAAGTGGCAACCGCCCGCGATGCCATGATCGCCGCCCTCAGTGCTCGCAGTGATGTGTTCTACGTGGCCCTTTCACCGGGCAATGGCACCTACTACCAATCCTTTGCAGCTGTGTTGCAGGATACCGAAAGCCTCGCCAGCCAACTGCAATATGTCCAGGATCTTCGTCCCTTGCTCGAGGCCCTGGCCCAGGACCGCAGCCTCAACGGACTGTCCGTGCTCGCTGGAAGTGTTGCCGAAACCGCCAACGAAGGTCGCAATCCGCAAGTCTTCGTGGACCTTTTCAATCAACTCGCAGGCACCCTTCAGGCAGCTGCAAAAAATGGGCGAAAACCGGTGGATTGGCTGGCCATTGCCGGGTTGCAAAAGCCGGCAGATCCAAAACAGGCTCTTGTTTTGGCGTGGCCAAAGCAAGGCATGGACACCGAGGCGCGAAATGTCGTCGCCGGCATCCTGGCCACCGCATACGATGGCAGCCGCGTGACACTGTTGAACAACCCGGCAGTCGAAACTGGCGAAGCGCTGCGGGTGAACGTGGCAAACTGGATCGCCGCTGCTGCCATGGCACTGATTTTTGCGGCCCTGGTGCTGATCATATTGTCGGCCAGTGCATCGTTCATGGTGATGGTGATGGCACTATGGCTGGCCGTTGCCGCCAGTGCGGGTGCCATCTTGCCGTTTTTTGCACCGGTCGAAACCACCCATGTCCTGATTTATGGTTCGGCCTTGCTCTTTGCCCTTTTGTTTGTCGCCCATGCCGCCAACGCCTACATTCTCGCCGGCCTCGATCGCGACATTCGCTTGCAGGAAATGGCTGAAGGCAGCGGTGCCGATGCCATGCGCCGGATGCTCTGTGTTCTGGTATATCTTGGTGCGGGCCTCGGCCTGTTGGTTTATGTGCCGTTTCAACTTTCCAAGGCCCTGGTGTTTTGTGCCGGCGTTTTTGCCATCGCCGGTTTGGCCACGATAACACTGTTGCCCGCCCTTGGCGGCATGTTGTCGTCTGATGCGTTCACCATGCAAGTGGTTCGTGCCAACAGCCATGGTGCGCGCAAGAGCATCATCGCGGTGGTGATTGTATTGTCGGCAATTGCCTTGGCCGTGTTGGTGCCAGCGGTGTTGCGCCGTCCTGTTGAACCCGTGTCCACCCAGCCTTCGGTTTCACTGTTGGTCAAAGATGCGGCAACCGCCATGTCTGCTGTCGACCGCCTCAACCAGATCAAGGAAGTCAAAGGCACACGCTGGCTGGGCGGTTTCCTGCCGCAAGACAGCAGCGCCAAACAGGAACTTCTTGCAGCCGTGCAAAACACGCTGCCCGCCAGTTTGGCAGACAATGCCGCCCCCACACTTGAGGTGGCGCGCAAGGTCGAGCAGGCACTGACAGCCATTGCCCAATCGCAAGGTGCCAACCAGGCCATGCGCGCGGCAGCCTTGAACGCCCGTCGCAGCCTGACGGTACTGCTCGAGTCAACCGGAACGGCAAAACTAGCGGACGTCGAACGCGATGCCTTTGACGGCTTGAATGTGTTGGAAACCGGTTTGAAAACCCTGTCGGCCATCAAGATGCCAACCGAGGCCGACCTCGATCCCGCCCTTCGCGCCCTTTTCCGTTCGCCTTCCGGGGTCTACCGCATCGAAATTGAACCCGCTGACGGCATGTCCGCCAACGGGCTGGCATTTGCCCTAGCGCGCCAGGGTTTTGTGCCAGCTTCACACGCACTGGCGCAATGGGCGGGCCAGCAACAACTGGCACGCATCCTCTTCGCGGTGCTGGGAATTGGCCTTATCGCCAGCATGTTGACGCTGGTGCTGGTCCGGCCTGATCACGCCAGCCTGCTGCGCAGTTTGCTGGCGGTTCTGGTGACCTGTTTGTTGGTCCTTGTGGTGGCGCTGGCGCGCGGCGCCGCTGTTCAGTCCCACCATGTCGTCTGGATTGTCGCGGTGTTTGCCGGGCTTTGGGGGCAGGCGGCCTTTACCCCGGCGGCTGAGTCATTTGTGTCGCGGCGAAAACCCCGCGCCCTGGGGGTGGATGGCTTGCAATGGCTGCCGCCCCTCACCGTCATGGGAATTGCCCTGGCGTTGGTGCTCGTCGGGCAGACGGACGAAGCCATGCTGACGCTCACCGCCTCCGCCATTCTGCTGTTGTCCGCCAGCCTGTCTGCCATTGCATCCAGCCGCAGCCGCTGAATTTGCATTGCACGCGGCCTTCTGCCATAGTCGCCCCATGCCGTTTCATCTCACAGCATCTGGTTTGGTTATTCCCGTGCTGACCCGCACGGTGAAAGCCGATGTGCTGGTGAACTGCGCCCGCATCGGCTTCAACCCATAGTTATCCGCATATTGCTTTGCCTGTCCGCTGCGGCGGATGCACTTTCATATCCGGAGACACCCCATGACCCTGCACCAGAAGAACATCAACATCGACGACGTTGTCAAAGCCGACATCGCCCACCACTTTCATCCGTTCACGGATCATAAATCCTTCCACGCCGCCGGAGGCCCCCGCGTCATCACCCATGCCGATGGCATTTACATCTGGGATGGCAAGGGCAACAAGATTCTCGACGGCATGTCGGGCCTGTGGTGTGTGAATGTGGGCTATGGCCGCAAGGAACTGGCGGAAACGGCATACCGCCAGATGCTGGATTTGCCCTACTACAACACCTTCTTCAAAACCACGACGGTGCCAGCCACGGACCTCGCGACAAAAATTTCGTCGATTTTGCCGAAGCGCTTCCAGCACATCATGTTCACCAACTCGGGCTCGGAAGGCAACGACAGCATTGTGCGTTTCGTCCGCCACTACTGGGCTGTGATGGGTAAGCCCTACCGCCAGCATTTCATTGGCCGCAATCGTGGCTATCATGGCTCGACCTGGGTTGCGACGAACCTCGGCGGCATGGGTTACATGCACAAGCAGGGCGGCACACCGCTTCCCGGCTTTCACCACATTCAGGAACCCCATTGGTTTGATCATGGTGGCGACAAATCGCCGGAAGACTTTGGTCTCGCCGCTGCCGCCGAACTGGAAAAGAAGATCCTTGAAGTCGGACCCGACAACGTCGCCGCCTTCATCGGCGAACCCATTCAGGGAGCAGCTGGCGTTATCATCCCGCCCTCAACCTACTGGCCGGAAGTGCAACGCATCTGCAAGAAATATGACATTCTCATCATATCCGATGAAGTGATCTGCGGCTTTGGCCGCACCGGCAAATGGTTTGGTTTTGAAACGTTGGGTTTTGAACCTGACATTATCAACATGGCCAAGGGCCTGTCTTCCGGCTACCTGCCCATCGGTGCCGTCGCTTTCTCGGACAAGTTGACCAAGCCCCTGTTCGACAAGGGCGGTGATTTCAACCATGGCATGACCTATGCGGGCCACCCCGTGGCCGCCGCCGTGGCGCTGCGCAACATCCAGTTGATGCAGGATGAGAACATGATTGATCGGGTCGCCAAACTGGCACCCTATTTCAAC
>JAYVKC010000040.1:0-25804 GCA_043768765.1 Hyphomicrobiales bacterium
CTTGACGACAGGCAGGATGCGTCTCAGTTCTTCGGTCGCATCAACTGCCTCGGAGCCTGGCCGGGTTGATTCTCCACCGACATCGACCAAATCGGCACCCGCCGCAAACTGTAGACGGCCATGGTCAACCGCAGTTTCCACCGCAATGAATTTTCCACCGTCTGAGAAACTGTCAGGCGTGACGTTTAAGATGCCCATGATGCGGGTTGTATCGAGTGGAAGTCCGGCAAACGGTGCTCTCGGGCGCGTGATCTGCATCACAGCACTTTCCGCGCACACCTCACGATAACTGACAGGTCGGCGCTGTGTTTCAGTTCCGTCCCGATCTATCACTTCAACATGAGAAAACGCAATGTGCGGCATGCCACCGAGCGCACCTGCCTCGCCGTTCTCAATGAGACGCCGTGCATCCCGCCCAAACGACAAGGCATACGGCCTGTAATACTGATTGCCAGCCATGGGCATTCTGTTCCCGTCAAACAAAACGACCCCCGGAACTCATTCCGGGGGCACGTGCAATTCATTCAGCGGCAAGCATCAGGACTGGGGTTGAGTCTCGAAGTCGCCCGCGGCACTCGCCCCCCGCTTTTTGCCGGGACGTGGCACGCCTGCAGAAGGCCGGGTTGTTTTCTTTGTACTGTCACTGTCATCGTCGCGCTTCGGCAGAATGCCTTTAATCAGATTCTTGATCTCGTCGCCTGTCAAGGTTTCGTATTCAAGCAATGCCTCCGACACGGCAATCCAGTCTTTCTTCTTCTTCGTGAGAATACGTTTGGCTTCTGCATACGCTTCATCAATCAGCCTGCGTACTTCTGCGTCAATGATGCGCGCTGTCTCCTCGGACACGTTCTGTGTGCGCGCCACCGAATGGCCAAGAAAAACCTCTTCCTGGTTGTCGCCATAGGAAACCCGGCCAAGTTTGTCTGAGTAACCCCACTTCGTCACCATGGACCGCGCCAGGTTGGTAGCATTCTGAATATCGGAAGACGCACCGGATGTAATGTTTTCTTTGCCAAACTTGAGCTCTTCCGCAACACGGCCACCCATCATGATTGCAAGTCGCGAAATCATCCAGACATAGCTGACCGAATACCGGTCGCCCTCCGGCAGTTGCATCACCATGCCAAGAGCGCGGCCGCGCGGAATGATGGTTGCCTTGTGCAAGGGGTCCGCCTTTGGCACATTGAGCGCCAGCACCGCGTGGCCAGCCTCGTGGTAGGCGGTGTTTGTCTTTTCCTCCAGTGTCATTACCGCCGACTTGCGCTCTGCGCCCATCATCACCTTGTCTTTGGCTTCTTCAAACTCTGTTTGCGTCACCATGCGCTTGTTGCGCCGCGCTGCAAGCAATGCGGCTTCGTTGACAAGATTGGCAAGGTCAGCGCCTGAGAAACCGGGGGTTCCACGCGCGATGGTTCTGGCTTCCACATCAGGCGCCATCGGCACATTCTTCATGTGAACCTTGAGGATCTTCTCGCGCCCAGCAACATCAGGATTGGGGACCACGATCTGCCTGTCAAACCGTCCAGGACGCAACAACGCAGGGTCCAGGACATCCGGCCTGTTGGTTGCAGCGATGATGATCACGCCCTCGTTGGCCTCAAAGCCGTCCATTTCAACCAGCAGCTGGTTGAGCGTCTGCTCGCGCTCATCATTGCCACCGCCAAGGCCCGCACCACGATGCCGGCCAACAGCATCAATTTCGTCAATGAAAATGATGCAAGGCGCACTTTTTTTCGCCTGTTCAAACATGTCACGGACACGGCTTGCACCAACGCCTACGAACATCTCGACAAAGTCCGAACCTGAAATGGTGAAAAATGGCACATTGGCTTCACCAGCCACGGCCCGCGCGATCAGCGTCTTGCCTGTGCCGGGAGGACCTACAAGCAGCGCACCCTTTGGAATCTTGCCACCCAGCCGCTGGAACTTGTGCGGGTCCTTCAGGAAATCCACGATTTCTACAAGATCATCCTTGGCTTCATCAACACCTGCCACGTCATCAAACGTCACGCGGCCATGCTTTTCGGTCAGCAGCTTGGCTTTGGATTTGCCAAACCCCATGGCTTTTCCTGAACCTGCCTGCATCTGCCGGATAAAGAAAATCCAAACTCCAATGAGGAGCAGCGTTGGCAACCAATAGATCAAAGCGTTGCTGAGCAGTGAT
The DNA here is from genome assembly GCA_043768765.1 of Hyphomicrobiales bacterium. GTDB lineage: Bacteria > Pseudomonadota > Alphaproteobacteria > Rhizobiales > Aestuariivirgaceae > Aestuariivirga. The sequence goes on from JAYVKC010000040.1 coordinate 2,165, forward strand.
TCCGACTGCTGCGGCTTGAATTCGACATCAACACCCTTGCTGCGCAGCAACTTGAGGTCATCCTCGCTCGCAGGACCGTAGAACGGTCCAAATGACTCGAATGTTTTGCCATCCGGACCGCGCGCGACAATTGTGCCGTTGGAGAACGAAACACTCTTGACCTCACCGTTGTTCACTTTGGCCATGAGCTCCGAATAGGTGATCTCATTGGAAGTCGTGCGCATGGATTGGCTTTGGAACAGGCTGAACAGCGCAAACAACAGCAGCGCAATGACCACCCAAACCGCCACATTCCGGAACTGATTGAAATTCATTCTGTAACCCTCAAGCTGGCAACTGCAACGGTGCCACAACGCACAATTCTGGACCCTAACATAGGTTGCTGAAACTTGTATTCCAAGCCTCTTGAAAGCGTAAATATTAGCTAAAATCGAGTTTGGGGCAAAATACCACAGCCAAAGCCACCTCCCGGCCGGATCCGTCCAGGGCAACGGGGTATCCGTCCGTTACAAAAGCCGGGGCAGTGGTTTTGCCACCTGGCAGGCCGACATGGCGTTTCGCCCATACCGAAGCCTCCTGTGAAGCAGTGATCTGAAACCGGTAGTCCCATAGCACCGTGCTCGACGCGTTCACCACGGTCGCGACCTTGACGATTCGGCCAAACTCGCGGCCAATCAGCAGTCTGGCGGCCCGCCTGACAATAACTGCACCACCGATCGTCATCCGTCCTGATCCCGCCTCTGCCATCCAAGCCATGACGCGTTGCCTGCTTGCTACGGATTTCAGGTGGTTGCCTGCCATCGCAAACACCAAACCCTCCAGTACATGTTCCTGCACTGTTGCATCACACTGGGCCAAAAGCGCACGCGGCAAGCTGAAGTACCCTTCTGGATGGGCATCAACGTGGTCGGCGTACCAATCCTGCGCTTGCGCCCGGCGCGTTACTACGCGAGACATGGCAGTCTTGGCGGTGCTTGCGTGCACGTCAATCTCATCGTCAGCCATGGCGTTGCGGATGGCAATGCGCTCAAAACGGTCATCGGCGTTGCTCGGGTCGTCGACCCAGGCGACCTGATTTGCAGTCAAATAGCCTTTCAAATCCTGCCGCCTGGCTGCCAGCAAGGGCCGCACGATACGAATGCCGTTCCACAAACGCTCGCGCCAGATTCCAGCAAGGCTGCGCTCCGACTGCGTGCGCAATCGCCGCATGACCACAGTTTCGGCCTGGTCATCCATCGTATGCCCTGTGAGCAGCACGTCAAAATCGTGGTCCTTGCACCATCCGGTCAGGGCATCATACCTGGCCTGACGCGCCTTGCCCTGAATGCCTGAAACAGGAGCCATACCTTGCCAGCGTAAAATGCATTGGGAAACACCCAAAGCCGAACACTGCGTACCCACCCAAGCCGCCTCCGCCGCCGAGCCTTGCCGCATGCCATGGTCAAAAGTGATCGCGGCAACGGGCATTCCACGCGGTGTGGCCCATGCCAATGTCAAGTGAAGCAATGCCATTGAGTCCGACCCGCCCGAAACCGCAACGGCTACACGGGACGCGTTTTCCAGGATCGAAAAATCAGCTAAGGACGCAATCCCGGCAGACGGATCGGCATGCGCTGCTTCAGCAGCCAACACGTTTGAGTTCGACCGTTGCCCGCTTTTTGGCTTCAATCGCCTTCGGATACTCCACGGCAACTGCACCAAGCGATGAACAGGCTTGGTCTCGCTGGCCCAATTTGTTGAGCGCCAGACCCAATTTCAGCAAGCTGTCCGGTGCCCGCCGACCCTTGGGATACTTCTGGTATCCGGTCAGGAAGCTTTGCGCTGCCGTCCTGTAATCACCTTGGGCATAGTAGGTTTCGCCAAGCCAATACTGCGCACTTCCAGCCAAACTATGGTCGGGGTAGGATTCCAGCAGTTTCTTGAAACCTTCCTGCGCCAAGGGAAACTGCCGCCGCAGCAGGGCCTCGTTGGATTGTTCAAAAAGGGCCTGCGGTGTTTGCGGTGTCAGCGAAACCTGCTCAATGCCCTCACCGTCGACAGGAGCAACCCCTCCCGGAATGGACTCCTCAGCGCCAAGCGGCACCAAAACCTGCCCCTCAAATCCGCCATCACTTTGCTTTGCAGAGCTACTTTCCATGCTGCCAAGAATTTTGGGGCCAGGCGCAACAGCAGCTGTTTCGGTGCTACCGACTGTTTCAGCGGAATCCATAGCGGGTGCAGCCGCAATGGTGGGGCTTTCCTCTATCACTTCAATTCCATCCGTCGACGGGGCAGCAATCTGTGACAGTTTTTTGCGCGGCAAGGAAGGCAGCACAGGTTCAGGTTCAATCCGGCCCTGTTGCTGGCCAATCTGTTTTTGCAGCAGGCGCACAGAGAAAGCCAATTCCTCAACCTGGCCGGTCAGTTGTTGAATTTGTGATTCCAACTGATCAACCCGTGACGCATCCTGCGCCGATGCTGGCCCCAGCACGGCACAACCTGCCAAAAAAACGCCCATAACCCAACGGTGTTTCACGTCTCTACCCTGCTTTTGATTTTATCGCATGCCGAACAATGTCGGCAATAACTTTGGGCAAATTGGGACAGGCTCCACGAACCCACAAAAAAGCCCCTACTGTTGCAAGCGCGCAACAAGATTTGTCTCAGTTGGCTCCGCCTGTAACCACCGTTACAGCCCGGCGGTTTTGTGACCAGCATTGCTCCTGGTCACACAAGGCCGCAGGCCGTTCCTTGCCATAGGCAATCGAGGAAATGCGGTTGCCGGGAACGCCCTGTTGAACGAGATATTCGCGCGTTGCCGTGGCACGCCGGGCCGAGAGCGAGATGTTGTATTCGCGCGTCCCGCGCTCATCGGCATGTCCTTCAACCTGTACCGTGACATTCGGATATTGCTGCAACCATTGGGCTTGGCGCGTCAGGGTGTCCTGCCCCTCTTGTGTCAGCGTCGTTTGGTCCACAAGGAAATAGATGCGATCACCCACTTCAGTTTCAAACTGCGTCTTTGAACCGGGAGCAGCACCATTGACACCGGCACCCAGCCCGGTGCCAGCTTCCAGATCCGGCGTCGTTTTTTTGGAACAAGCCGCCAGTGCCAAAACGCTGCACAGCACAGCTGCCACCTTAAAGCTTGCGGTACGCGTAATCATCAATCCCACTCCTCAAATGCGCAACTGCGCGAATATTACACCTGCTGCCCAAGTCTGGGGAGCGATGGTTAACAAATTCCAAACAGCATCGGTTTGATTCGATCAAAACCGAGCCGTGCTAAATCCTGCACAGCGGCAAATTTGTGGCCGCCCACCCCAACTTGCCAGTAGCACGGCGCATGCACCAAACTTAGTTAAGACGTGGTGACCAGGCTGGATCAGAAGCAAACCCGGGTGTTTGAACCGGTTGTTCATTGTAGCCAGAGACATCCACCGAATACAGTTGCGGCCCGCCACCCTCGCCCCCGCTTTCCCGGAAAAACATCAAGACCCGGCCGTTGGGAGCCCAGGTTGGACCTTCGTTGTGAAATCCTTCCGTCAAAATGCGCTCGCCCGATCCGTCCGGCGTCATGACACCAATCGAAAATTTCCCGCCGCCCTGTCGCGTGAAGGCGATGTATTTTCCGTCGGGTGACCACACTGGCGTTGAATAGCGGCCGTTGCCGAAACTGATGCGGTTCTGGCCAGACCCGTCAACGTTCATGACATAGATCTGTTGTGTACCTCCCCTGTCAGACTCAAATACCACCTGCGATCCATCCGGCGAGTACGACGGAGCCGTGTTGATGGCGGGTGTCTCTGTCAGCTGGCGCAGTCGCCGCGAGCGCAAATCCATCTCAACAATATTCGAATTGCGCCCGTCGTCACTCTGCAGGCTCATGATGATCTTTTGCCCATCAGGTGAAAATCGCGGCGCGAAACTCATGTTCGGAAACTCGCCGACAATTTCCTTCTGGTTGGTTTCAATGTTGTAGATGTAAACGCGCGGCGCATCGCCACCAAACGACATGAAAGTCACTTCCAGTGAATTGGGCGAAAACCGCGGTGTAAGGATGAGCTCGCCGCCAACCGGCAACACACGGGGATTGAAACCATCCTGGTCCATGATCGCCAGCCGTTTCACGCGCCTGTCCTTCGGACCGTCTTCATTGATGAACACCACGCGGGTATCAAAGTAACCCTCGTAACCGGTCAGTTCCTTGTAGATGGCGTCCGCGATCTTGTGGGCAATGCGGCGCGCACTTTTCGGTGAAGCGGAAAAACTTTGGCCCATCAGCATTTGTTCGGAATTTGTGTCGTGCAGCTTGAAGGCAACCGACATCTTGCCACCGGCCATGGAAAGTTGCCCGGTCACCAACGCTTTGGCCTGAATCTGCCGCCAATCGGCATAACGCGGTGTCGACGAAAAATCAGCAATTTGTTCAATGAATGATTCAATCGGTAACGTGCTGAAATAGCCGGAGCGGGCAAGATCGTCTGATATGACGCTGGCAACCAAAGTGGCGGTTTCCTGGTCTTCGCCTCCTGTGAGGAAGGGTGCTACGGCAATCGGCAAAGGATTGATTTTTCCGCCTTGTACATCAACTTCCAGGTCTGCGCGCGCGATACCGGCAAAAACCAGCATTGCCGCCGCGATACACAAGACCAAACCCGCAATTTTGGTTTTCATCACATACTTTCCACTAGAATTTTCATTCAGCCAAACATCATGTTCGGATTGAAATTGATTGTTATTGTTTTCCAGAGATCAAATTTCTCGGGCGGCAAAAAATCATAATTCTGGCACGCCATCACGGCAGATACGGCGGATTGCGCTGTCGACCGGAACAACTGGTCGTTCCCCGAACCAAGCACGGTGGGCAGTCCGTTGACGCTGCCATCAGGATTGAGGGCAAACCTGACCTTGATGATGATGTTGGCTTCGCGCGCACCGGGAGGAACACTCCAACACTCGGACATGCGCTGCCGCAAGGCGTCAATGATTGTCGCAGCCAGCGCATCATCGGTCCCTGTGGAGTTCTTTTCAGCCTTGTCCGGTGACCCGGTTGTTTCGGCAGGTTTTTGTGGTGCCGTGCGGTCTGTGTCTTCCTTGTTCAGGAATGCGGCAATGTCATCAAAGGCCTTTTTCTTCTTTTTTTCAGCCGCTTTTTTGTCGGACTTTTTCTTTTCATCAGCCTTTTTCTTGTCTTCAACCTTCTTCTTCTCGTCCGCCTTTTTTTGCTCGTCGGCCTTTTTCTTTTCAGCTTCCTTGAGCTCTTCTTCAGCCAGCAATTGCTTTAACGGATCCGAGTCGAGTGGTTTTTCTTCAGCTTTCTTGACTTCGACAGGTTTGGGTGGCTCGGCTTTCGGTTCTTCCTTTGCCTTTTCCGGCGGCGTTTCTTCCACAACAGGTTCCTTGGCAGCGGTCTTCACTTCGTCAGCAACTTTCGGCGCTGGTTTGACATCTTGTACAACTTCAGTTTTTTTGGGCGCAGGTTTTTCAACTTTGACAACATCTTCAGTGGTCGCGGCCTTGCGTTTGGACTGATCTGTAATCTGGCTGATATCGACTTCCACCGCATCAAGTTGTTCGACCTTGAACTCCTCGGCGGAAGGCAAAGCCACGAGTGCCGCGCCAAGCAGCACCGCATGAAAAGAGATTGATGTGACAAGGCTTCTTTTCATGGCTCAATTCGGGGCGGGACTGTCTTTCGATATGGTGACCAATCCGATTTTTTTGAACCCGGCCCCGTTCAACTGGCCCATGACTTCCATCACCGCGCCGTAGTTCACGTTGGTGTCGGCCCGCACGAACAACTGTTCGTCATAGCCGTTTTTGGCGATGGCCTGCAGTTTGGCTGTCATGTCGGCCAATGTGATTTCAGTTTCCTGCAAGAACAGTTTGCCATCCACCTGAACCGTGACGACCAGCGGTTCAGTCGCGGTGTTCATCTGTTTGGCTTCGGTCTTCGGCAACTCAATGGGAACGCCAACAGTCATCAACGGTGCTGCCACCATGAAAACGATCAACAACACGAGCATGACGTCCACCAGCGGAGTTACATTGATCTCGCTGATTGCGTGGGCACTGGACCGGCGCCGCGAATTGCGCCGTGCATATCCACCCCTTGCTCCGCCCGATGCGGCACCCATTATTGCACCCTTTCATCAAGCTGCCGCGAGATGATGGCTGAAAACTCATCAGCAAAATTCTCGAGCCTCACACCAATCTTGGCAGCGTCGGCCGAATACATATTGTAAAAGATTGTCGCTGGTATGGCAGCGACGAGGCCAATGGCTGTTGCAAACAGGGCTTCAGCAATGCCCGGCGCCACAACCGCAAGATTGGTTTGCCCCGATGCGGCAATGCCCTGGAACGATGTCATGATGCCCCAAACCGTGCCAAAAAGGCCAATGAATGGTGCGGCTGACCCTGTTGTCGCCAAAAACAGTAGCCTTGACTCAAGTCCTCCCATCTCCTTCTGGATTTGCACGTCCATGACATTTTCAATGCGCTTCTGAACGCCCTGGAATCCGGCGCGCATTGCCGCACCTTGGCTGCGCTTCCACTCCTGCATGGCGGCAACGAAAATAGCCGCAATGCCAACACTCGGGCGCGCATGCAAAGCCGTATACAGATCGTCCAATGACTGGCCGGACCAGAAGAGCTGCTCGAACTGGTCGTTGGCGGCATGCTCGCGACGGTAGGAAAAATACTTCTCGATGATGATGGCCCAACACCAGATTGAGGCGGCTGCAAGCCCGATCATCACCAAAAAGACCGGCCAACTGGCCTGTGTTACCAAATGAAACAATGAGACTTGGGCGCTTTGCGAGACAGGCGCGGTGGTAATAGGATCCATTGAAACGAGAATTCCTTGTGCAAATGGGGCGTCCCGAATCCCCGGCTGCTGGCCTGAACGTGTGGGGGCCAAAAACAGGCGGATTCTGTCGAAACTGCGGCAAGTCGCGATTCCGGGCAACTCCGGACGGGACACACCCGGAACCAATAACCTGTTGAAGTGCTTATGGTTAATGAGTGGTTACGGTTTGGCAGGATGCGGCTGCACAGCCAGTTTTTCCGCAACTGTTGCAGGAATGCGCACCGGCCTCCCCCTCCCGTCGATCAGCACGGCTGTGACATCAGCTGAAAACAAGAGGTCCTCGCCCCTCAGAATTCGTTGCTTCATCTCAAACCGGGCACCAGCCGTCTCGACGGGAATGGTTTCCACGGTGAGGACATCGTCGAACCAAGCGGGTTTCAGGAACTGGCAATCCATGCGGCGGATAACGAAGAAGAGTTTACGGTCGCCCGATGCCAGAGCGTTCTGATCCACCCCACGCTCGCGGATCAGGTCCGAACGTGCCCGCTCGCAAAACTTGAGATAGTTCGCGTGGTACACATAGCCTGAAAAATCAGTGTCTTCGTAGTAGACGCGGACAGGAAAAACGTGGGTGTGCGATGTGGCCATTTTAGAAACCCGTCATGGCCCGCTTCAAGCGGGCCATCCATGTTCGGCGGCGATAGGTGGCCCGCCTAAAGCGGGCCATGACGAATGTAATTGGAATGTTATTGTTCCTCCAGCGGCAACACCCCTTGTGTAATCTCCGGTCGCTGCGGCACCGACAACCCCAGATGCTTGAACGCATGATGCGTAAGAATGCGCCCGCGTGGGCTTCGGTTCAAAAACCCAAGCTGCAAAAGATAAGGCTCAACCACATCCTCAATGCCATCCCTTGCTTCCGACAGCGACGCCGCAATCGTGTCAATGCCCACCGGCCCACCGCCAAAATTCAATGCGATGCATTTGAGATAGCGATGATCCAGCGCATCCAGACCTGCATCATCTACATCCAATGCTTTCAAGGCTTTGTCCGCAGCACGTGAATCAATCTGTGAAAGACCGTCGACGCTCGCAAAATCCCGCACGCGCCGCAGCAAACGACCAGCGATACGAGGCGTTCCCCGCGAACGCCGCGCAATCTCCCGCGCCCCATCTTCCGTCACCGGCATCTGCATGATGCGCGACCCTCGTTTCACAATATCGAGCAATTCTTCCTCATTGTAAAACTCCAGCCGGATCGGAATGCCAAAACGATCCCGCAGCGGTGTCGTCAGCAACCCGGTGCGCGTCGTCGCCCCAATCAGCGTGAATTTCGCCAGATCAATCCGCACCGACCGCGCCGCTGGCCCTTCCCCAATGATGAGATCAAGCTGAAAATCCTCCATCGCCGGATAAAGCACTTCTTCCACCGCCGGATTGAGCCGGTGAATTTCATCGATGAACAACACATCGCGGTCTTCCAGATTGGTGAGAAGTGCGGCGAGATCACCAGCTTTCGCAATCACAGGCCCGGATGTCGCGCGAAAATTCACCCCCATCTCCCGCGCCATGATCTGCGCCAGCGTGGTTTTTCCCAACCCCGGCGGCCCTGCAAACAACACATGGTCCAGCGCCTCATTCCGCGATTTCGCCGCTTCGATGAACACACGGAGGTTTTGCTTTTGCTTGGATTGTCCAACAAATTCGTTCAGGTTCTGGGGACGCAGATGCGTGTCGAGCGCGTCTTCAGGTTTGGGGGTGTGGTCAAGGATGGTGCGGGTCATCATCCGTTTCGTTCCAATAGTATTGTATGGCTAACCAACAGACGCCCGCAGCAGTCAAACATGCGTAAAATGCTACAACATCTACATACTCGGATCCTCGGTGCATCGGCGGGTTCTGAGTAGCTGACAGCATACTCAAAGTTACTCTATTCACGAAAAATGCGATTGCCCCAGAGAGTAGACTAACCCAGAACGGAAGTTTCCCCTTCAAATTTGCGTAACCAACCATCGTGACAGCCGCAGTCATCGCCTGAATGGCACCTGCTGGAATCGCAAACACAAACGCAACAAGAGCAAAATCAATTTTTCCTGTCCGCAATTCGTGGCTAAGAATCGGAAAAATCATGACAGCACAACCCACGAGCGGCCCCAGTAAAACAACAATTAAGAACGAAAGAATGGATTTCTTGATCATCCCTCCGCCAGCTCCCTCAACACCACCACCAACGCCGTCATTCCGGACAAGGGCGTGTTTGCGCAGCAAACGGAAGCCCGCGATCCGGAATCCAGCTTTGGTTGCCACAAATCTTCAGCCTGAAGCAAAGCGGGATTCCGTGTCGCGGGCAAACCCTTCGCGTGCCGCGAAGGGCTAAAGGCCCTTGCACGGAATGACGATCGACTGGTTTGAGTGGAAATACTCATCCCAGCGCCAGCTCCTTCAGCGCTGCGCGGATCAGTTTCTCCGTGGGCTGATCATCGCCGCCCTTCTTCATCGCCAGCGACACCGCCTGCGCGGCCTGCGTGTTGCCATACCCCAGATTGACCAGCGCCGAAACGGCATCGGTCACGGCGGAAGGCAACTGCGTAGCCATCTGCGCCGCGACTGGCCCGACATCACTCGATGCAAATGCCGGCGCCTTGTCCTTCAACTCCAGCACGATCCGCTCAGCCAGCTTCTTGCCAACCCCATTGGCCCGCCCGATCATCGCCTTGTCCTGCAGCGCAATCGCATTCGCCACTTCACCAGGCGACAGCACCGACAATATTGCCAGCGCCACCCGCGCACCAACACCCTGCACCGTTTGCAGAAGCTTGAACCACTCCTTTTCCATCACCGAAGCAAATCCAACGAGACGGATGTTGTCTTGGCTGACAAGCATCTCAGTGTGCACTTCGGCAAACTCACCAACCACGAACGACGCCAGCGACCGCGACGAGCACGACACAAAGTAGCAGACGCCAGCCACATCCACCATCGCCCAGTCCAGCCCAGTAGAATCAATGCGACCCTTGAGTTTTCCGATCATGCCAAAGCTATCATGGATGGGTGTCCGGTGCGATAATGTGCAAGTAAGGAAAATAGGTGCGGAACCTCGCCTGATCCCGCGTCAAAAGAGAGTAGCCCCGGAACTGAGCATGCGACCCGATGAGAAAATCAGGCAGCAGCCGATCCTGTTTTCCTCCTGCCCGGCGATAGGCCTTATGTGCACGGCCTCCATGATATGCGGCCTCCAGGGGAATGTCCTCAAAGTCTATCCCGATTTTCTGTAGTATGCCGCTGACTTCCTGATGCGACAAGTAGTGTCCGCTCACCTCAGCAAAGATGATGGCGTTGACCACGAGCGATCCATCAAGCGCACAGGCCGCCAGATGCTTCTGCGACCAGACCGACCAACTTTGTTGCGGTTGCAACAGGTCAAGGACGACGTTGGAATCCGGGATCGTCTTTGTCTTCGCTGTAACCACGCAGTTCATCCATGATTTCGTCTGTCGTCATATTTGCGTAATGCGGGTCGATTTTTCCTTCGCGCCGCATGCGCTCGCCAAATTCCTTGAGTTCCCGAACCATCCGTTCGCCCTTGTTCTCACCAGGCCGCAACTCCGCGTTTGCGGTCTCATCATGAGTCAGAATCACCGCTTGCCCCTCCTCACGAAAACCAACATCGTCCCCAGGCCCAATACCCAGCTTGTCCCGGATCCGCTTCGGAATCGTCACCTGCCCTTTGGATGTCATGCGGCTCATGGTAATACCTCAAGGGTATTACTTCCACACAAATGTGAACAAGTCAAGAACGCCGCACGCTCCGGTGATGCGCATGACAGATCGCGATGGCGAGCGCGTCCACTGAATCAACGGTTTTCATCACCGCCTTGGGCAGCAGCAATTTCACCATGCGCTTCACTTGCTGTTTTTCCGCATGCCCTGCCCCCACGACCGATTTCTTGACCGTGTTCGGCGCATATTCCGCAACCGCAATCCCAAGCGACGCCGGTGCCAGCATCACGGCACCCCGCGCTTGTCCCAACTTCAGCGTGGCACGGGCATCAGTGTTGACAAAAGTTTCCTCGATGGCGGCTTCATCAGGTGCAAATTCTCTCAGTACACTGACGATCTGCATGTGGATTTGCAACAAGCGTTCGGCCAGTGCCGCATCAGCATCGGAATGCACAGCGCCATCGGCAACATAAATGAGACGCGAACCTTCACTCTCGATAATCCCCCACCCGGTGTTGCGAAGCCCCGGATCAAGTCCGATGATGCGAACCATTTTTCAACTCTATCGGCTGCCCATGTGGAGTCTGTTGTGCCGCCCGCTCCCACGCGTCGATACGCGCATGCCGCTCATCGTGGCCAATAAGTGCCTTGATTTCCACCAACGTCTCGAGCGCCGAAAGCCACGATTCATAATAGGCTCTTTCTGGATTCAATTTGATCTCAGCACCAAGTTGCGCGGCCCACTCACTCCACGTGAAAACGTGGCGTTCATGTAACTGCACGGCCATGGCAAAGGCCTCCGCCTCCCAAGGCGCATTGAAAACTGGCACATCCTCAAATGGCTTCAAGATATGGCTCCCACAAATCTGCATGGAGCGTGTCTGGTGAATGCGTTGCAAACACATCTGCCGCTTTGAATCTCACACAATACAAGTGCTGTGGATTTTCACCGCGACCATGTGCATTGGAATCTGGAAATACATGCGCCCCACGAAGCGCGGCAATTTCACCCGTGTGACCCCGCAGATATCCAGGAAGTCGTGTATGACCTGTGCTGTGAAGATTGCGCACACGAACAAAACTTCCAACCTTGAACTTTGCGTCATCAGAAATGTCACGCACATAACTCCCGCGCTCCATGACCGCTTGCAACACATGATGAGGTCGAAGAGTGCGTGTTGGTGCTTTCACTGCCTTGGCTGCCATAAGCGTCTCAAACGCCAAACACCATGTTTCGTAATAGCTGTTGGAAAGGTAGTCTTGCGGCGAACGGTTTTCACAAGCGTGCCGGTCTTCATCCAGTGTCCATGCACCATGCTCGCCAGTGAGGTTCGCCAAGGCAAAAAATCGCCCCTCCCACGCTGCATGAAATACCGGTTCATGTGGTTCAGGGCGCACCGGCCCAAATCCCATTCGCCCCCCCATGTCATGGGCACCATTCATCGGATTTTCTCAAGATATGATTCCCAAAGGTCCAGATAAACAGAATCCCGGGATGCCTGACCCCACAATTCTTCAGCTGAAAATTTCACACCATAAAGCCATTGTGGATTTTCACCCTGCCCCATGCCGGATGAATCCGGCAACACGTGACACCCATGCACGGCAACAATCACGCCGCGCTTCAGGCGCGCATAGCCCGGCAATCGATTGTGCCCCTGCGTCACCAAATTTTTCGTGACGATGTGATCCGCGACATGAAACAAGGCTGCCCCACTTGCAGGACGATCATAGGCAGACCCTTTCGCCAGCGCGCCAGCAACATCCGCCGCATGCAACACGCGCTTCACGGGAACTGGCGCATCAACAACGCGTTGCGCCCACCAATCCCGTGCCGTAACCATGCCGCGCGCGCGCAACAATTTCTGCAAGCCTTCAAACCAGATTTCATAATAGCTCAGAGACCAGTATTTTTGCGGCGACAACGTCTCGCGTGCATGCCGCGATTGATCGATGGTCCACGATCCTGTGGCACCAACGGCCAAACTCAATCCCAGGACCCGTTTTTCCCATTCCGCATGGAACAGCGGTTCGTGCGGTTCGTTTGCAATGGCCCCGAACCCCATCATGCCGCCCATGTCTTGGGGACCATTCATGCCAGAGCCTTGGCCAATCCGGTTCCAATCATGCAATCGCGCGACACCAATGCCGCCAATTGCTCGTCGTTCATGCCTTCAGTTCCTGTTGGCCGCTCAGGGATGACCAGGTAGCGGACCTCCGCCGTCGAATCCCACACCCGTACTTCTTTGCCTTCTGGAACAGTGATACCAAACTCCGCCAACACCACGCGCGGCTCCATGACGGCCCGCGACCGGTAAGGAGCCGACTTGTACCACACGGGCGGCAATCCCAGCACCGGCCAAGGATAACAGGAGCAAAGTGTGCAAACGACCATGTTATGCACGTGGGGTGTGTTGAACAGCGCCACCATATGCTCGCCTTGCCGCCCCATGTAGCCCAGAGACGCAATGGCATCGGTGGCGTCCCGTTTCAGCCAATCCGCAAACTCCTCATCGCTCCACGCCTTGGCCACAACACGCGCTCCGTTGCGCGGGCCAATTTTCGTTTCATAAGTCTCAATCAGTTCATCAATGGCCGCCGGATCAACATAGCCTTTTTCCACCAGCAACGATTCAAGCGCTTTGACGCGCAGCGCAATCGGCGACAGCGCTGAACCTTCATCGTGGGAATGGTCATGATCATCATGCGCCATGCAGTTTCTCCATTACATCCGCAGGGATTTCGACATTTGAAAACACCACCTGCACATCGTCATCCTCATCGAGTGCATCCACCATTTTCATCAGGCTTTCAGCCTTCTCAAAATCAACGGGTGTCAACATGTTCGGTTTCCAAATAACTTTCACGGTTTCGGCGTCACCAAACTTTGCCGAGAGTGCCGCAGAAACTTCGCCAAGGGCCTCAAAGGCGCAGGTTATGACATGACCAGATTCATCAAACACCACGTCATCGGCCCCCGCATCAATGGCCGCTTCCAGCATCGCGTCAGCACTTGCTTTCACCGCGAGATAGGTCACTTCCCCCACCCGCGTGAACATGAACGCCACTGATCCTGTTTCGCCCATGTTGCCGAACTTTGTGAAAATCGCTCGCACGTTGGAAGCGGTGCGGTTGCGGTTGTCTGTCAACGCTTCGACAATGACTGCTACCCCGCCCGGCCCATACCCTTCATAGCGCACAGCGTCGTAGTTTGCGGCATCGGCTCCAGATGCTTTTTTGATAGCCCGCTCAATATTATCCTTGGGCAGGTTCTCTGCCCGCGCATTCTGGATGGCCAGCCGCAACCGCGCGTTTGCCGCGGGATCAGGCACCCCAGCCTTGGCCGCAACCGTGATTTCGCGCGACAGTTTGGAGAAAATCTTGGACCGCATCTTGTCCTGCTTGCCCTTGCGGAACATGATGTTCTTGTACTGCGAATGGCCTGCCATGGCGGTCCCTGAATATTTCTCACTCGCCACCTTATAGGCTTCCCGCGTCAGCCACGACAAGCCGTTTAACCTGCAATTAACAATGCACCATTACCGTCAAGGGGGTTGGGACAGTGTGTGGGAGTTGTGTGATGACGGTATCTAATCCGGCAATTGAATCATTTGCGTTCGAGGGTGAGACTGCGGGAACGTCAGCCGCCTCTGCCTTGAAAAAAATAAAAATCCTGACGGAAAAATTGCCGGCCGGACGCTTGTTCGATGCGATTTCTACTTTGTCAGACAAGAGCGCGGCAGCCGCAATAGAATATGAGAAAGCTGCAATCGCAGTACTGCGCCAGGAAATTGCCGAAGCCGAAGCAAACTTTGCCAAGGCCGACTTGCTCGCGCGGGAGCTTGACGAACTGCTGAGCGACCAGATTGGCCAGATTGCATTGCCATTGCCGGCCTACATGAAAAAAAGGCGTTAGCGCCCACGCAACCGCGCTATCGCCGCTTCCTGCATGTTGCCGGGCAGCATTTGCATGAACTCGATGCGGTTTCCGTCGGGGTCCTTGATCCAGCATTGATTGTTGCCATCAAGCCCGAGCTTCGCATCGCGGAACAGTGGCACGCCGAGTTTCTTCAATGATGCGGCAACGTCCGCAATGCTGTCCACTTGCAGGCACACGTGATGCATGGATGTGGTGTCTTCATCGGGTGCCACAGTTCCTTGGCCATTCGGAAATAGCTCCACATACTGCCTATCCGTGACCCGCAGATAAACCAGCATCAGCTTGCCAGTCTCCGGATAGGTGATCCGCATCATCTCTTCAAAACCCAGCGTATCACGATAGAATGTCAGCGAACGCTCAAGATCGTGGACCTTCAGTGCCCAATGCGCGATCTGCGAAAGGCCGGGAATTTTGCTCATGATGGGATACCTCTCAATCGTTCGGACCTGCGCCGCTGCAATTCAACAATGAACAGCACAGCGATGACTTCATCAAACGGTTTGACGAAGGCAAACAGCCAACCATGGGCTTCGATACTAGCAAGGGTTCAGGAGCCGTCACTTGAAAAATGCCGACGCTTCTATCCCCTGCAAACGCCCTCCCATCTGGAACGGCGCAATTCTCACCGCAAGACCCGTGGAATCGCTCGTATCACAAATCACTCCGCACACCGTGGCCTCTCCCTCTGCCGGGCGCATCCGCTCGATAGGGAGCTTGCGTAGGAACCGCTGGAGCGGTTCCGCTTTGTCCATGCCGATCACCGAGTCATAATCCCCGCACATGCCAACATCTGTCATGTAGGCGGTGCCGCCTGAAAGAATGTGATTATCCGCCGTCGGGATATGCGTGTGAGTGCCCACGAGCAAACTGGCGCGCCCGTCAACAAAATGCCCCATTGCCATCTTCTCGGACGTGGCCTCGGCATGGAAATCAATGAAAACGGCATCCATTTCCTGCCCCAGCCGGTGCTGTTCCAGGAGATCATCAATGACGGGAAACGGATCGTTCAACTGTGGTTCGATCATCACGCGTCCCATGGCGTTGATCACGAGCACGCGTTTGCCGGAAGCCGTGGGAACAATCACCGACCCCTGCCCCGGACATCCTTTTACCCAGTTGGCGGGACGGATCAGGCGCTCTTCGCGTTCAATGAAAACCAGCGCCTCACGCTGGTCAAAGGCATGGTTGCCCAGCGTCACAACATCTGCACCGGCATCCCGCAAGCCATGGTAGATATCCTCAGTGATCCCAAAGCCATGGGCGGCATTCTCGCCGTTGACGATAACGATGTCAGGCCCGTATTGCTCGCGCAAACCCGGCAAATGCCGCGCCACCGCATCACGCCCCGAGCGTCCCACTACATCGCCCAGAAACATCAGGCGCAACTGAAAACCTCGTTTTCTGTCAAGACATAATCCAAGGGCTGGTCCTGCCCGTCATGTGGCACCGCGTCAACCTCTTGGCCCCCATAGGCGACTCCAATGGCAACTACGCCTTTTTTGGCCCGAAGCTGGGCCAACGTCCGGTCATAAAACCCGCCACCATAGCCAAGTCTGTAGCCTTGCCGGTCAAAAGCCAGCATCGGAACCAGCAGCACGTCCGGTTCTACGACGGGTGCTGCGTCATCTGGTCGTGGAATATCCCATTTGCCAATGATGGTTGGTTCACCCGGATACCAACGACGAAACTGAAGCGGTTGGCCTTTGGCGATGACAACGGGAAGGCTTGTTGTCCACCCCTCCCCGGCGAGCTTGCCCAATAGCGGAAGAACATCAATCTCATCTTGGTACGGATAGAAACCGGAAATCACATTGGCGTCAGGTTTTGCCTCAACCGGCATTGCAGCGGCGGCAAGTTTCAATCCTGCCGTGTCAGCCATGACGCGGTGGGCGATAAAACGCCTGCTCGAAGCATGTAACCGCATCTCCTTTTTGCGATGCATCAAGTCTGACATGTCAGTCGAAATCCGCTTTCATTGACCCAACGCCAGCAAGTATAGGCATCCTGCCAAGCAAGTGGCGAGCCACCTTGAGCCGTGGAAACATGCGATCCCGGGTCCCTACTTGCGTAGGTGGGGGCCGTTTGAGCCGGACCACGGTCCAGCCCAGGGACAGCTCCCAAGGTAATCGTTTATAGGCCCCAGGGAAATATTGTTTCTCACGCGCCGGGCAGTCTCGCCACACCGGGTTCTAGGCGAAGCCACCGCCAAGCGCCAGTCCCGGTGAGCAATCATTTTTTCAAACGTCCCAGCACAGCCTTCGCTTTGGAAACAATGTTCCGCTTCACACTCTGCTGGCGCACAAAAACCGCAACATCTGTTTCCACTTCGTAGTTCTCCGATTTGAACCCCAGTTTTTCCAGGTCGCCATACATTTTTCGGATGGCCTCAACCCCCGTGACCTTGGGATGAATTTCCATGATGATGGAATTGACAGTTGGCATTTTGATCTGGCTGAACAAGTCAATCTCGCCACCCTCAATATCGATGACCAACGCCTGCGGTTTGCATTCATTGATCAGGGATTGGAAAGACTTTACCGGAACCTTGACGACATCTTCCTTGGCCGCCCGGTCCACATTCTTGACACTGGATGCCCAGAAATGTGCACCGAGGCGAAAATCAACAGTGCCCGCCTTCACCAACGCCGCATCAGACGATGCAATGCAGTTGTGCACCTGCACACCCGTTACGCCATTCAATTTATGAGTTTCCGCAATCACTGGAATGAGCCTGGGATCGGCTTCAACCACATGGCACTTGCCTGGATTCAAGCGTTGTTTCACATAAGTCGAAACAAACCCCAGGCCACCACCAAGTTCGAGCACATTCCAGCCCGGCTCGACATACTTCGAAATGGCTGTTGCCTCGCGTGCCTCGTAACGGCCAGCTTCAATGCTGTCGATCACCCGCGGCAACATGATTTCTGGATTGTACTTGAACCGTATGCCAAACCGCTTGTGCGTCAGGACATTGGTGGGGGCGCGTTGACTGCCTGCTGGCGCGGAACCGAGCGCTTTGGCAATGCCGTTGATGTCGGCCTGGCGGTTGCCCCAGGCCTGAAGTGCAGTCCTCATGCCGGCAATGGCCGCATCATCATAGTCATCTGTCTTTTGGAAAACGCCAACTGTGTCGCCCCAATACCTGGTGGGTGGCACCAGACCATAGTCGAAGCGCTTGTCCTCTTTTCGGATCGGCGGAAAATCAGTGAAATGCCGGCATATCTTCAGGCCCGTGAAAACCCCGAGTGTTTTGTAGCCATCCTGGTAAAATCGCCAACAATCAAAGGGCGGGGAATGCACGTGGCCGCGCGACGGCGCACTCAGGAAAATGTATCCACCCGGTTTCAACACCCGCGCCATTTCCACAAACGTGATCCAGAAGTATGGAATGTGCTCGAAAACCTGGCCTGAAATGATGATGTCGGCAAAACTGTCTTCTACTGGAAACGTGTAGGGCATTTCCATGACGCGGTCGACATTGAGGCCAGCGGTCACATCAATTCCGACATAGGTATGATCGAACGGCTCAAACAGTGTCCGGTGCGACACCTTTTGATTGTCAACAACACGCGACCCCACATCCAGCACAGTATAGTGGCGAGTGGGATCCATGTAGTCACGCGTACATGTGAGCATGTGGTTATAAGCGGATTGATGCATTGTCAGACCTCGGTGCAATTTCGGTGGATAAATGGGACTACGCGGATTCTCCGCATACATTCTTGTAGAATAACTTCATGGCGCTGTTGATGTGTTCACCGGTGTCAAATGGCTTGAGCTTGACCTTCCCGTCCATCATGTCGGTCATGCCGTTGAAAACACCTTCAATCGATTTTTCGACAAGCAATCCCTTGCCCTTTTCAAGCACACTCCGTGAACCTGGCGTGTTCGTGGCAATCACGTTCTTGCCAAGCACCAAAGCCTCAAGCAGGACGATGGGTTGCCCTTCATAATCTGAAGTCAGGATGACACAATCACACGCCGCCATGAGTGCGTAAGGGTTGTACCTGTTGCCCATGAACACGACGTGGTCCTCGAGACCACGCATCTCGGCCTCGAGTTGAAGTGTTTTCATCAATGGTCCGTCACCAACCACAAACAGGCAGGCCTTGCGCCCGGCGGCAACCATTCGCTCGAAAGCCACGATGAGCCGCTTGTGGTTTTTTTCCGGCGACAACCGTCCCACACACACAAACTTGTACTTACCGTCGTAATAGGGATGCGATGGTGACGTTGGTAGAACCTTGGACAATCCCATGCCGCCAAGCTTCCTGATCTCATCCGGGATTACAACGTTTTTGATATGGCAGGCCTGAAACGGATCACGGTAAAACTTCAGGAGTTTCTCGGCGTTGACCTTTTGGAGCACCGGCGAAACCGCCGTGATGACATCAAAGTTCTTGTACGTCAGAAACACGCCGCGCAGTTGCCGTTGATCGCGTTTCGGATCAATGTTGTACGCTTCCGAGTAAAGGTCATTGTGCTGGTAAATGACTTTGCGCTTGGCATCTACACGGCTGATAAGGTGCGCCCACCAGGGCGAATAGCCACTGTAGTCAATGGCCGTGTCAAAGCTCAGTTGGCCAAAAATGCGCCTGGCTTCTGTCTGGTAGAACCAGTCCAGAGATTTCTGGGCCGCAAGCTTGAGTGGTTCTTCCGCTGTGCGCGATTGCATGTTCGCCACAATGGACCGCAGTCTGGTGGCTGATGGTCCAGCCTTGAGGATCACGTGCGTGCGCGGATCAAGCTTGTCAAGAAGGGTGCGCTTGGCAACGTCTTTGTCGACATCTGCCGCGTCAACAACCACAAACACCTCATGTGTATCGTAGTCGATGTTCGCGACCAGGCTGAGAAACGAAGTGGTTATGCCATTCAACTTCATTCCACCGGCATAGAAGAGTAACCGTTTCTTCTGCGTTGTTGCGGGCCGCTCTTTGCTTCCAGAAAGCATGATGTCCACAACCCTGCGCGACGCCTGCCCGTCTTCATTGACGAGCAAGGCGGCCTTTGTCGCCGCAAAGGTGGAAAATGTTGAGGGCCGCGCCGCACCCATGGTCTTCGCGGTCAATTCGCCAAGCTTGGTGGCAAGAGTTACGGGCAAGTCTTCCAGTTTGATGTAAAGTCCGCGCTCAGCCTCGTAGGCGGCGCGATCTGGCACATAAAGGACAATGGGCCGGTCGAGAACCATGTAGTCGAAAAAAATGCTGGAATAGTCTGTGACCAAGATGTCTACAGCGGCCAGCACTTCGTTCATGTCCACGGTGTCGGGAACAGTGCGGATGGAAGCAGGCAGGTCTTTGAGTCTTGCCGCCACAAAATTATGCAACGAAACAAATATGTGGTGCGAATGCCCCAAATCCTTTTGCAGCAATCGGACAGCCTCGATTTGCATTTCGATGTTGGTCTCAATTCCCGAAATCCGTCCCCGCCAAGTCGGTGCATAAAGAATGACTGGTTTTGAATCGGCCAAGCCAAGCCTGGTCCTCACCTCGGCTCCATTGGCTTGCAAAGTGAGGTCGATGCGCGGTGAACCAGTGTGCCTGACATGCGGCGCAACCGCCCCATAGGCACCATACGGTTTCACGATCTTGTCTTCCGCATAGGATCCTGAAATCGTGATGTCGGTGGCGTGGATGAAATTCTTCTGCACATTGGCCGAGGCTACCAGATTGGGATCAGCATCCAGCCCCATGTGTTTAAGCGGCAGGCCATGCCAGGTATTGATGTAAACCTGCCCCGGTTTGCGAATGAAATAGGGTTGAAACGTGCTGTTGATGACGAGGTATTTCGCCTTGAGCAACGCCGCGCAATAAGCGTTGCTTTCACGTACCACGAAGATGACGTTGGGGTTGCCGCGAACGTCTTCAGGTGCATTCACATCGGCATCTTTCACCCAAATGCATTTGAAAGATTTGCCAAGCGGGTGCTTTTGCAGCTCACGGTAAACCGCATAGGGGTTACAGGCCACCTTGCGGCCCCAAAACGACTCGAAAAGCACGGTGTTGGGTTCAAGCACCAACTTGTCGTAGTTCCTGGTATAGAAACGGGCGTCCGCCTTCATGACCTGCGGTAAGGCTTTGAACGAAAGTCGCAACGTCTTGAGAAACTGGTTGGCACCGCTTCCAATGTCTATCGACTTGATGAATTTCTGCAAATCAGTCTTGGGGGCCGCCATGAAACTCCGCCTCAGGGATAAACCGGCTTCGCCTGTAACGGAAATGCCGAATCGCATCAATGTCGCAGATGCAGTGCGTGGACAGCACGCACTTAGTCGGATTGCGAAGCACGCTCCAGTGCAACTGCGGCATCCTCCAGCCGGCGCGCAAACGCATCCTCCATCGTCTTGGCCTGGGCCAACGCGTTGTTGCGCGCATCTTTGAGGTTCTGCATTTGCTCTTCCAGAGCGGTGATTTTTCCAAGTGATTCAGACAGCCTGTCCGCAACCATCAATCCCGACATCACCAGCAATCGGATATCACCGATTGATCCCACACTCTGGCGGATTCGGGTGACTTCCGTGTCCAGCAAACTGGCAAGTTCCTGCAGGTGCCCCTCTTCGCCATCCGGACACTGCATGGTGTAGGGGCGACCAGCGACATTTACGACAACATTGGCCATCTGCACTTAAGCTCCACTGTTGGAATGCAGCACCGAGCGGATGCGTGCCATGGCGTGATCGATTTTTCCGGCAGCTTGCCTGCTCGTATCAACTAGTTCAGCTGCCTTGGCCTTCAGTTGATCAAGATCACGCGCCAATTTCTGGCGCTCGGACTGCAAAACAGCCGCTTCATTAGTCAATTCAGTCAAACGCAAATCATCATTCCTGCGTTTTGCCACAGCCGTTTCAAACGTGTTGAGTGCCACGTCAAAACGCTCCATCGCAATATCAAACCTGTTGGTATCGGCCATAGCTACCCCCGCTAACCTTGTGCCACACCTGATTGAAATTCTCAAGCGAACTCAAACCGTTGAGCGTTTTAACTGATTCGATACATCAACGGAAAGCCGAATTCGCAGTCTTTGCCGCGCATTGACATGGCAGGTGTGAATGATATCACACTCGTACAAACCCCCAAAATCAGGACCGTCACCATGTCTCAAATCTCACACAGAAACATGGCCAATGCCATCCGTGCCCTTTCCATGGACGCCGTCCAAAAGGCCAATTCCGGACATCCCGGAGCACCCATGGGCCTCGCTGATGTGGCGACGGTTCTCTTCACGGAATTCCTGAAATTCGACGCCTCAGAGCCCCACTGGCCGGATCGTGACCGCTTTGTCCTGTCCGCCGGTCACGCCTCTATGCTGTTGTATTCATTGCTGCATTTGACTGGTTATGCCGACATGACAATCGCACAGATCAAGAACTTTCGGCAACTCGGGTCAATCACCGCCGGTCACCCGGAATACGGCCATGCCACAGGCATCGAAACCACCACCGGGCCCTTGGGCCAGGGCATCTCCAACGCGGTGGGCTTTGCCATCGCCGAACGCCACCTCAACGCCCGTTTCGGCGATGACCTTGTCAACCACAAGACGTATGTCATTGCTGGCGACGGCTGCCTCATGGAAGGCATCAGCCAGGAAGCCATCGGCCTTGCTGGCCACCTCAAGCTCAAAAACCTCATCGTCATCTGGGATGACAACAACATCACCATCGACGGCCGGGTGAGCATGAGTGATTCGACCGACCAGGTGGCCCGCTTTGCGGCAAGCGGCTGGAACACGTACCGCTGTGACGGCCACGATTTCGATTCGATCCGCGCCGCCCTCTCCGCTGCGCAATCTGCGGATCGACCGACCCTGATCGCCTGCAAAACCATCATCGGCAAAGGCTCACCCAACAAGAAAGACAGCTACCAAGCCCACGGCTCACCACTTGGCCCAGACGAAATCAAACTCGCCCGCGCCGAACTGAGCTGGGAGTCAGAACCCTTCGTCATTCCGCAAGACATCCTCATCGCCTGGCGCGCCGCCGGTGTGCGTTCGAAGGAAACCCGCTTCGCCTGGGAAAAGCGCCTCGCCGCAAGCCCGCATCACGCAACTTTCCAAACTTGGTTCAGCACCGCCGCCAAACCAAACACGCAAAGCCTCACCGCTTACAAAAAGGAACTCGCGAACAACCCGCCCCACATTGCCACCCGAAATTCCTCGCAGAACGCCCTCGACGTGATCAACGTGGCAATCCCCAACACCATCGGCGGCTCAGCGGATCTCACCGGCTCGAACAACACCAAGTCGAAGGCCCTCGAGGTGCTGAGTGCCGAAAACTACGGCGGCCGCTACATCCACTTCGGCATCCGCGAACACGGCATGGCCGCCGCTTTGAACGGCATGGCCCTGCACGGTGGCGTCATCCCCTATGGCGGCACCTTCTTCTGCTTCACCGATTACTGCCGCCCCTCGATCCGGCTTGCGGCACTCATGAGGCTCCGCAGCATTTTCGTGATGACCCATGACTCGATTGGCTTGGGCGAAGATGGCCCCACCCATCAGCCTGTCGAACACCTCGCCGCAGCCCGCGTCATACCCAACGTGTTGGTGATGCGCCCCTGCGATGCGGTCGAAGCCGCTGAATGCTGGCAGATCGCACTGGAAAGCCTCGCAACTCCATCTATCCTCGTGCTCACGCGCCAAAAACTGAAACCCGCGCGGCTGAAATTTGAAGCAAAGAACCTGTGCGCGTTGGGCGCTTACGAAGTCGCCGCGTCGCCCAAGAAAAGCAAAGCCGTCATCTTCGCGAGCGGGTCCGAAGTCGAAATCGCCATGGAAGCCAAAGCCATGCTCGACAAAAAAGGCATCCCCACCCGCGTCGTCTCAGTGCCCAGCATGGAACTCTTCGACCAACAATCGAAAACCTACAAAGCCAAAGTCATGGGCACCGAAAAAACCCGCATCGCCGTGGAAGCCGGCGTGCGGACAGGTTGGGACAAGTTCATCGGCACGGAAGGCAAGTTCATCGGCATGACCAGGTTTGGGGCCAGCGCCCCTGCCGAAAAACTCTACGAACACTTCGGAATTACGTCGAAAGCAGTGGTGAAGGCGGCATTGAAGTAACGCACACCCAACCAGCGCGCCACTCCCTCCCTTCCCGTCATCCCCGCGAAGGCGGCACTGCTGTCCGGTTAAGCATTTTGTCCCCACAGATCGAGCTGGTTGAAGACATTTTGGACTTGTTTGGGCGGCGGTT
>JAYVKC010000041.1:0-4904 GCA_043768765.1 Hyphomicrobiales bacterium
CGGCTGATGGCATGGCGCGAATCCTCCCTGCAACAGTGAATCAGAACTTCAGTCAAAAGGGAATCCCATGTGAGTCAGAGAGCAATGCCTTTGGTATTAGAGCACCTTCGACGGATTTGGCATAGGCCAGGCCGACGCGGGCGGAGGAGACGGGTTGGTGGCCGGGGAAGAAGCCGTCGTATTTCTGCGCTGACTCTTCGAGGAGGCCGGGGCTGACGGTGTTGATGCGGATGTTGCGGGGCATTTCGATGGCCGCTGATTTCACGAAGGCATCGAGTGCGCCGTTGACGGCGGCGGCGTTGGCACCCTTGCGGATGACATCGCGATTGGTCACACCACTGGTCAGGGTGATTGAGCCTTGATCATTGAGGTGATGCTGGCCGATCAAGGCCACCATGATCTGGCCCATGAGCTTGTCGTTGAGGCCGCTGCGGAACTGCTCCGTTGTCATGTCGGCGACGGGGCCGAAGTGCGTGTGGCCGGTGGTGGTGACGATGGCATCGAGCTTGCCCGCTTTGGCGAACATGGCTCGGATGGAGGCTTCGTCCATCACATCGACAGTGATGTCACCCGAGTTGCGGCCCGCAAGGATGAGATCATGTTTTTTCAGGCCAAGGGCGGCAGCTTTGCCGACTGTGCCTGAGCCGCCGATGAGGAGAATGCGCATGGGGGTGGGTAGTCCTATTTTTTTCCTTCTCTCCTCGCGGGAGAAAGTGGCGCGAAGTGCCGGATGAGGGGGGAGGTTCAGGGAGTCATATGCAACAATATCCCACGCCACACTACCCCCTTATCTGTCTCGCGACAAACGTCGCGATCCGCCTTCTCCCGCGAGGGGAGAAGGGGTGGAATGCTCGACTTTCACTGATGACAAATGGGTCGTGCTGACGCAACAGCGCCGCATCATTGCCTGAATCGCAATTTTAACAGTCTTCAACGCACGGAAGGTTTGGCAACTGGAGTGTCCCACCCATCGTAAACGCATCCAAACTGATCACAAAATGCATTCAATTTCACCGTTTCTTCAGACGTGCTTTCGATAGAGAGCGAAGTGATCTGCGAGAAACAGATTTGTTCTTCGGTAGTCTCCTCGATATTATATCCCATTGATTGCAAGGCATCACAAAGGCTCGATTGTTTTGCTGCATCAAATTCACGTATCCAATGCATAACTTCCCGCTCCGTGTTTCCGTTGTCACCGATCTCGAAAAGTTGCTTCAATATTAGAGAATTTCCTTGCAGTTGTTGCTCAAGATGTGTCGGCAAAAGACTTTTGAATTGTTGGTACGACGATGGACTCACGTCAACTGCGAATGTTCCGAATTGCTGAGTTTTTGTCCGCAGTATGTTTTCCAGCCTTAAGGAAGGCGCACAAAACCAGACCACGCGAGTTCCAAAACCTGTTTGAGCGGCCGCCATTTCTCCATCAATTCCAGCGATCTCTTTTTCAATTTCTTCTTCAAATGCATCAAAAAACTCGATCAAGTCGGGATGTGGCATATGGGCATTTACGAGGTGGCGTTGCAAAAACTTGTACTCTATTGTGAACCAGCTCATGGATATGTCTCTGTTGTCTTGCAATAACCCGCGATTGACGATCATCAGCCAATAAATGCCACCTTTGAACCGTTTGAAAGTCGCCCAATCTTCGACAGCAGTTTCTTGCGACGCCAATTGCGTTCGTTTGGGTGATATCCAAGCGGACAAAATCTTCTTTAGGAACTTCATTGCCCAGTCCATTTTAGTAGTTTGCGTTACTTTTCTTCCAACGCCATCACGCCCGGCAGTTCCTTGCCTTCCAGCCAATCCAGGAACGCGCCGCCGGAACTCACGCCGCCTCCTTCACGCGTTTCACCTTGATGCGATCCGCAGAAATCTGTGCGAGGTCGTAGTGGGCCTGTTGGGTGAGCCAGGTTTCCGGGTTGCCACCGAAGGCTTTGGAGAGGCGGATGGCCATTTCGGGGGAAATACCACGGCGGGCGTTGACGAGTTCGGAGAGAGTGTTGCGTGTGACGCCAAGGGAATTTGCGGCATCAGTGATGCTTAGCCCAAGAGGTTCGATGCAATCGTGAAGAACGATCTTGCCGGGGTGGGGCGGGTTTTTCATGGGCATTGCGGTTTCCTTTCAATGATAGTCCATGTAGTCAACATCAACGGCGTTGCCACTCACGAAACGAAAGACCACACGCCAGTTCGCGTTGACCGTGACGGCGTGCAAGCCACGCAGGTCACCTTTCAGCGGGTGAAGCCGATAATTAGGTAGGTCCATATCAACGGCACTTTGTGATGCGTCCAGACGTGCCAGTATGCGCCGTAGTTTGTCTGCGTGATCCGCCATCACGCCGCGCGGATCATCTGACTCGTAAAGTCGGCGAAGACCCTTGTGGCGGATCGATACGATCATTCACTTGTGTGTAATGTGTCACGTGGCGGATGTCAACATCGATCAGGAGAGCGCCTTCACCCCCGGCAGTTCCTTGCCTTCCAGCCATTCCAGAAACGCACCGCCGGCGGTTGAGATGTAGGTGAAGTCGTCGGCGGCTCCGGCGTGGTTCAGCGCTGAAACTGTGTCACCGCCGCCTGCGACCGTCACCAGTTTTCCGGCGTTGGTAAGTTTGGCGGCGTGCCTTGCTGCGGCGACGGTGGCTTTGTCGAAGGGGTCTATTTCAAAGGCGCCCAAGGGACCGTTCCAGACGACGGTTTTGGCGGCGTCGAAAGTGGCTTGCACGGCGGCGATGGATTTGGGGCCGACGTCGAGGATCATGTCGTCGGCGGCGACTTCATTCAGGGACACGATGCGGGATGCGGCACCGGCCTTGAACTCTTTGGCGACGACGGCATCGACGGGCAGGAGCAGGGTGCAGTTCTTCTCTTTGGCCTTGGCGAGAATTTCTTTCGCTGTGGGGATGAGATCATGCTCGCAAAGTGATTTGCCGACATTTACACCTTGGGCGGCGAGAAATGTGTTGGCCATGCCGCCGCCGATGACGATGGTGTTGGCGATGCCTGTGAGATTGCCGAGCAACTCCAGTTTGGTGGAGACTTTCGCACCACCGACGACGGCGACGAGGGGGCGTTCGGGTTTCTCCAGTGCTTTCTGCAGCGCTGAAAGTTCGGCTTCCATGGCGCGGCCGGCATAGGCGGGGATTAATTTAGCGATGCCTTCGGTTGATGAATGGGCGCGGTGGGCGGCGGAGAAAGCGTCGTTTACAAAGATGTCGCCGAGGCCTGCCAGCATTTTGGCGAAGCCCGCGTCATTTTTTTCTTCGCCCGCGTGATAGCGCGTGTTTTCCATCAGGATGACATCGCCCGGTTTTGCATTGAGAGTGGGTGCTGATTGCCAATCGGTGAAGACGAATTGCACCTTATGCCCGAGCGCTTTCTCCAATGGCACCGCCACAGGCTTCAGCGACATTTCCGGCACGACCTTGCCTTTGGGCCGGTCGAAGTGTGCGAGGATGATGACGGCGGCACCTTTGTCCAATAGTTCCTTCAACGTGGGGACAACGCGGTCAATACGGGTGGTGTCGGTGATCATGCCATTCTCGATGGGGACATTGAGATCGAGGCGGATGATGACGCGCTTATTCTTGACATTGACGTCGCTGAGGGTACGGAATGCGGGCATGGATGGCTCCTGTGATTTCTGAGGGGCGTACAGCAGATGCAACGCGGTTTCAACTGCCAGTGCTGGTGACAGGCGGGCTGCAATGCTCAGTATACGGATGATCTCGGTCAATGCGCGCGCGGTTTTTGCACGCAGATGGCGGAGAGCAGAATGATGTGAGAGATGCCGTCCTGCCTTGCGAATGCCAAGGCGTTGCTGTGGGCGCGGTGATCAATTGCCCAAGCATCATCGGGTGCCCCGGTGCGCAAGGCGAGGCATGAGTTCAAAGTGTCGAACGGTCCGGCGAATGCTTCATGCGGCGCTGCCGTATCAGTCACGTTGCAGTGGCGGATGTCTGCGCCCGCAAGCCCGTGCGTGTCTGCGCCCGGCCGAACGATGCAGGTGAGCGCATGACCGCGCTCGGTCACTTCACGCGCTCCGGCCCTGCCGATGGTGCCAGTGGCCCTCAGAAGAATAACGCGAGCGCTCACGTTCACCCGATCCCGCTGCGAGCCTCACACGCCTTCGACGATGCAGAGGTCGCCGTTGCTGGCGTTGGCGCGCAGCGCCTTTGCAGCCTGGTATTCCGGTGAGTTGTAGCAGGCTTGGGCTGCGGCAAGCGATGGGAATTCGATGATGACGGTGCGCGGACGGGCGGTTCCTTCGACGACCTCCTGCGCTCCGGCGCGCACCAGATACTTGCCACCATGAGCGGCGAGGATGCCGGGACCGAGGGAGCGGTAGGCTTCGTAGGCGGCAGGGTCGGCTACGGTGATGTGGGCGATCCAGTAAGCGCGGGGCATGGGGTGAGTCCTCATTTTGCTTCAACAAGAGTTGACGTTGAGTCGATTAGCTCATGCAGGTCAATCCAATCCAAATTCATTTCTTCGATGATGCGGAACTTCCAGGCGCGGTTCCATTTCTTGATCTGCTTCTCACGGCGTATGGCATCTTCCATGGTGTGGTGGTGTTCGTACCAGACGAGTGTCTTCAAGCCATACTTCTTGGTGAAACCCTCGAAGCGCTCATTCTTGTGATCCCAGATGCGCTGCCACAAGCTGCTGGTGACGCCGACATAGATAGTGCTGCGATAGCGGTTTGCCACGATGTAGACAGCGGGTAGTTTTTCTTCGCGCATGGGGTGAGTTTACGATACTCTACGCTTTGCGTCATCCCAGTTCACAAATCAAATCCCAAAAGTCCGTCATCCCCGCGAAGGCGGCACTGCTGTCCGGTTAAGCATTTTGTCCCCACAGATCGAGCTGGTTGAAGACATTTTGGACTTGTTTGGGCGGCGGTT
>JAYVKC010000042.1:0-13214 GCA_043768765.1 Hyphomicrobiales bacterium
ACTGGCTGTGTGAATTCCTCGTGTAAGCATGGGTGGCCCGCCTGAAGCGGGCCATGACGGACGAAGGGACGCCTTAGTCAAAACAGATCAGAGTCTAGATTGACTGCTCGATCCAGCTCTGCAAGGCGTTCTTGGGTGCTGCTCCCACTTTGGTGGCAGCCAATTTGCCATCCTTGAACACCATCAGGGTCGGAATGCCCCGCACACCGAATTGCGAGGGTGTGTTGGGGTTCTCGTCGATGTTGATCTTGACGATCTTGGCTTTTGGCCCGAGCGTTACGGCAATTTCTTCCAGTGATGGCCCAATCATCTTGCACGGACCGCACCATTCCGCCCAGAAATCCACCACAACCGGGGTTGTTGATTTCAGCACATCTGCGTCAAAACTGGCGTCAGTTACTTTGTGGGTGGACATGATTCGGGATTCCCTGTGACTTGATCTCCCTGAGGTAAGGTTGGCCGTGCCCAAGGTCAAGACCAGACTGCCGCGTGATTTCGCCAAGTCATGCCAACGGGCCGGTGAATTAACTTTTCTTCTCCCTCCCCCTTGCGGGGAGGGTCGGGGTAGGGGTCGCTCCGTTGCGGGTCATTTGAAAAGAATTCTTTGCAATAACAAGGTCCTGAGCGACCCCCATCCTAGCCCTCCACAAGGGGGAGGGAATACCGACGAGGATTCGGCTGCATGAAAGAGATCAATTCACCGGGCCGTGGGTCTCACATTATTGTGAAACTTCGGACACCCAGTTCAGCTTGCCGCTGTCGGTCCACAGGATGGCAGCCTTGATGGCAAGCCCCGGATAGGCCTCTTTCAAGCCCTCCCGGTACCGGGCAATTTGCTGCACGTAAGGGTGCCCCCCGGACAGCGCGGCATCACGCCCCGTGCCTGTTTTATAGTCAAGCAGGTAGAGTCCGTCATCATTGATGGCCAGCCGGTCCAGTCTGATACGATGCAAGTCTCCGTCTTCAAACCGGACCGCCAGTGTGACTTCGCCCGAGCTTGTGGGGGTGAAGAAGGGTGCCAAGTCATTTTGGTCCAGAACCTTGATGGCGGACATGACATCTTCCTCCGACAAGCCAAGCTGCCCACCAAAGCGCAACCCCGATTGCAGCCGCTCGCTCTTCGTCCAGTCCGGAAGTTCATGCAGCAGCCGGTGCATGGCAATACCCCGCACAACCCCGCTGTCAGATAGAGCCATGCCGTCGGCATCCGTTACAACCAGTGGGCCGGCAGCATCTTCATCAAACTGGCTGTGACGTGATTCCGCCCGCGCCCATGCTGGGATTGCAATGGCAGCAACATCTGGCGTGCGCACAGCTTCCATCTCCACGGGATCTGCTCCATAGCGCAAAACACTCTGCTTCGGTGCCGTGGCCGATGCTGCTTGCCGCAATTGTGGCGCGAGATCGGACGTCGGCAGCAGCGTTGCAATCAGGCTGTACCACGAATTTTCCGGCACCTTGTTTTTGGATTTGCTGCCGCACACATAAAGTTCGTCCCGCGCCCGCGTCATGGCAACATAAAGCAGTCGCAGCGATTCCTGCGCTTGCAACAGGTCGCGTCGCTGCTTCAGGTCGTCGATTTGTGGTAAGCGGCTGAGGTGGCTGGCGGTCACGATTGGCAACCCGCTCCCGGCAACAACCAGTCCCGAAGCATCAGCCGATTTGACCTCCGTCGCATCCGGCATGATCACGATGTTGGCTTCAAGCCCTTTGGCACCGTGCACGGTCATGATGCGCACCTCGCCCGACGCCTTGTCCATGTCCCGCCTGATGGTGATGTCGTCGTCCAAAAACCATGTGACAAACCCGGCGAGGGACGAAGCCTCCCTGTCACCATGGGCCAGCAGCAAATCCAGAAACGCCGCCGTGGCATCGAGTGATTCAGTCCCCAGTCGCGTCGCCACAGCTGTGCGCCGTGCCGTCATGACCGCGGCGAAAAAATGGTACGGACTTTCCCGCGCCGCCAAACGCATGAGTTGCCGCAAGCCCTGTGCATTTGCGAGCAGAAGGGGATCGGTGGAAGATTGCAGTCGGTCCCAGAGTGTTTCTGTCCGCCCACTCGCCAGGGTAAAAAGCACGTCGTCTGACAATGCGTGGTCAACCAGTGGACTCTTCAGCACACAGGCCAGACTGTAGTCATCTGAAGGCAGCAACACAAATTGTGCCAGCGCCAAAAGGTCCTTGATCGCAAGGCTGGCTTGCAACTCAAGCCGGTCAGCACCGGCAACAGCGATGCCCGCCCGCCGCAACTCTGCAATCAACATGCTGAAGAGAACGCCGCGCCGCTGCACCAGAATAAGAATGTCGTCGGCCTGCACGGCACGGTTCTGCGACCGCAGCAGGCGCTTGCCATTCCAGCTCTTGATCGTATCGGCAATATGACGGGCCAGACGCTTGCGTGGCGCATCATCGTTGGTCCGGTCGACAGGCGCATCCCACGCCACCGGCTCTTCGCTGTCGATGGGTTCAACAACCGGCCAGAGTTCAAAGGTGCCGGGCTCGTTGGCCCTGTAACTTGAATGCGCCTCGTCGCCACCTGTATCGGCAAACCCCATATTGACCAGCGCACGCGCCGGAAACACCGCATCGACGACATTGAGCACATCCTGCACGCTGCGATAGGACACTTGCAGTTTCACATCGCGGTAGCTGTGCTTGGAGTTTTCGACGCGGTTCCTGAAGCTCTGGCGCACGGTTTCAAAAAGGGCCGCATCAGCGCCTTGAAAGGAGTAGATGGACTGCTTCCGGTCACCCACCACGAAAAGTGTGCGCCCCAGATTGCCGGGCCGTCCCTCGCCCGCAAAAAATTCTTCCGTCAGTGCCAAGACAATGCTCCACTGCTGCGGATTGGTATCCTGCGCTTCATCCACCAGCACATGCTCGATGCCGCGATCCAGCTTGTACAGCACCCACTGTGCCGCATGGTTCTGCGACAGCATGGTGGCAGTGCGCGAAATCAGGTCGGCAAAATCATGGACGCCCAGTTTGCGTTTTTCTGTTTCGTAGTTTCTGGCAACGGTTTTGGCGATCAAAAGCAGATCGGCCGTCAGCACAATCCGCGTCTGGGCATCCAGCAACTCAAGCAACCGGGACATTTCATCGACAAGGCCGAGCAGGGATTCGTGGGCATCCCAATGTCTATCGCGCACGCTGCTGAGCATCAGCGATTTGATGCGCGTTCCAGAACCGGTAAAAAAATTTGCCCGGATCAACTCAAGCCGGCGCGCCGGATCGGTTTCATTCGCGATGGTGCGCAACGCCGATGCAACGTGAAACTTCTGTTGGCCGTAAGCCGCTGCATCGCGAAAAGTTGCAATGAGGTCTTGCAGCCCCGCTGCGGAAATTGTCATTGCTTCGGCCAGCACATCCATTTGCATGACATTTGGGTCGACACCAAGTGATCGAGCGGCAAGTGCTTGCAGCTCCATGGTTCCCCAGTCATGGGCCAGTGACGACACCGCCTGACACTTCAGGGCGACATCGAGTGCTGACTCAAATCGCTCACCACTGAACGCCGGTTCAAGCCGGGCAAATGCAACGGCGAGTTCGCTGGCTGGTTCGTGTGCCATGCTTGATTGCACCCTTTCCCACGCGACCTGGCGTAGTGACCGGGCCTCACCCTCATCCAGCACGCTAAACCCCGGAGCAAGGCCGGCCTCCACTGGAAACAGTTGCAGGAGACTTTGGCAAAACCCGTGGATCGTCTGCACTTTCATGCCGCCCGGTGATTCCAGTGCCAGGGTGAACAGCTGCCGTGCCCGCCGCAGGCTGGCATCGCCTTTCACTTCAACGCCCAGCAGCGTGAGGTCAGCTTGCAGTTCGGCGTCACTCTTGATCGCCCAATTACCCAGCCGTGCAAACAATCGGTTGGACATCTCCGCCGCCGCCGCTTTGGTGAACGTGATGCACAGAATCGTGGATGGTTCCGCTCCTGCCAACAAGAGTCGCACCAATCGGTCCACCAGCACATGTGTCTTGCCGGAACCGGCGTTTGCCGACGCCCATACAGATACACCCGGATGCGCCGCTTGCTTCTGTTCGCTGGTCGGCTTGAAGGAAACTTTCATTGTGCCAGGCTCCATTCCTGGAATCGCGACAAATGGTCATAGTCGCTGCCTCGTTCTTCGAACTGCAGTTTGATACGGGGTGGAAAAGCCGTCTCTGGTTGCAACAGGGCAGCAAGACGTTTCTGCAACCCGGCCCAGTGCAACGCGGTCAGGGCCGCGAATTCAATGTCTCCGGCTTCGATGGCCAGAATTGTCCCTGTCTCGCGCCCACCCGAAATCTTGATATAATGTGCTTGCGCTGCCGTGCGCTCACCCGCTTTTGTAAACGCGCCCCGCGCCAGCATGGCAGCTTCCAGTGTGAGCTGCGGACTGAAGCCGCACTTGACCTGCGGCAAGCTCGGCAACTGTCCCGTCTTGTAATCAATGAGCCGCGCCCGCCCGTCAGCCAATATGTCAATGCGGTCTGCAATGGCTTTGAGAGTGAACGTTTCGCCTGCCACCGGAAAATCGAGGATCCCGGTTGTCTCCGCATGGATCAGCTGCAGGTCGGCGCGATAGCCCGTCTCCTGCTCAAAAAGCCACGTTGCCATGCGTTGAAATCCGGGCCACCAGAATCCTGTCACATCGGGATCGTCCGCAAGCGGTGCAAAACTCCGCGCTCCGGCATCCAGCAAGGCCGCCAGCGGCGCTGGCGTAGCACCGCTGGGCCGCAATTCGTTCCACTGCTTCAAAGCGGCATGGATCAATGTACCTCGCAACCGTGCATCGGGCTCCTGGCCAATGCGGTCAAGCGGTCGCAATCGCAGCATCCGTCGGGCGTAGACCGCATAGGGATCGCGCACCAACCGCTCAATTTCTGTGACACTGAAGGCGCGCGGCCGAAGGTGAACCGGTGGCTGGGGCCACGGCTTCGCGCCCGGTTGAAAATCCTGTGCCTTGTCTATGGCAAGCGCCAGCGCAATGGGGTTGGGATCACAATGAAGCTTTGACTCGATCCCGCCCGCCTCCATCACCGCCCGCAGCCGCAACATCCAGCGCGATGCAATGACCGGTTCCATGCCGATGCGTTTTGACCAAGAAAGATAAACCCGTTTGTGTCCAAGCCCGCTGACAAAGTCATGCGCTGTCAGGCCGATGTCGCGCTCCGGCTGTTGCAGGCCGAAAGTTTCGCGCATGGGCCGGTTCAGCCACGGGCCTGGATCGGGGCTGGCAGGCCAAACGGTTTCATTCAGTCCACCAAGCACAGCCACGTCGCATTGCATCAGCCGCGCTTCCAGCAAGCCGTAAATTGCTACGCTGCCGGTTTGCGGCGCTGGTCGCACCGTCACGGATGCCAGT
Organism: Hyphomicrobiales bacterium; assembly: GCA_043768765.1. GTDB lineage: Bacteria > Pseudomonadota > Alphaproteobacteria > Rhizobiales > Aestuariivirgaceae > Aestuariivirga. Next base: position 5,346 of record JAYVKC010000042.1, read on the forward strand.
TGCGCGACGATGATGGCAACGGCATCGCTGCACGTCATCTCGGGCAACCGATGGTCATCAACTGAAAGTGCAATGAACGCTGTTTCCAGCGCGGGGGGTAGGGCAATCCGCCCGGTGACAAGTTCGAGGCACTCTTGCAAGGCGGCCATATGCAATCCCAGTGGCACAACTGCGCGAGACGCGAGTGCGGCAAAGGCCGCGCGCATCCGAGCGGTCAGTTCCACAATCAGCTGCCAGTCATCGTCATTGGGAATTGCTGTATGGACACGCTCAAGCGCCGCCCGCCGCAGCGCATGGTCCAACCCGTCGGAACCCGCCAGCGCAAGACCCTGTTGCCGCAGCACATGCATGTCCAGCAATTGCTTGGCGCGCAGGCAGGTCTCGTCGCCCATGCCGAACGACGCCAGCCTGTCATGCAGGACCGCAACCAAAGCCCGCGACGAAAAATCGGACAGCAAGAGATCGGCGAGCAGCACCAGGAGTTGCGCTTGTCCTGTCGCAGTGAGGGCCTCACCCCGCGTATCGTCAACGCGGATGGCCCACCGCCGCAGCTCGGTCTTCACCCGCATGGCCAGGTCGCGATCCGGTGTGATGAGGGCAATCGATTTCTGGCCCTCATACACAGCCTGGCGCAGAACCAGCGCAATTGCCCGCGCTTCAATATGGCGATCCGGAGCTTCCAGCAGGCTGACACCCGTCAGTGCCGCCCGCATCTCTGTTGCTTTTCCGGCCAGCGTTGCATGCCAAGGTTCGGACGTTTCCGTAGGCCGCATGATTTCCCGCGCCAGCCACATTCTTGCTGCGCCGCCACCAGTCTCGGACACTTCCGAACGCGCCACAGCAAGGTCCTGCAGTACCGCGCGCAAATTGGACTGCGGATGCGTCGGCGCAAGTTGCAACCAGTCCGCATCCGCCAAACCCCTGTCGAGTCCCGGCAGAACAACGCAACCCAGTGGATCAAACGCAACAGCAGCCATCAGGTCCCGTGTCGCCGGATTGGTTCCCGTTGATCCCGCAATGATGACCGGGTGAAGACCGGGTCTTTGCCGGATATCGGTGGCCTGCAAACGGATGAGCCGGTTGCGCCGGTCCGACGGTCCAATCAGTTTTTGCGCACCCAGTCGTTGTGGCAGGGATGTTTTTAAAATTCCAAGCAGATCAAGGATGGCCTCCCGGTGTCCTGCCAGATCACGCTCATAAACCGCATCAATACCATCAAATGGCCGCTCCTCCGTTTCTGCCTGGTGCAGCAATTCAACCAGCGATTCCGCCAGATGCCGGACGCGCATCAGCGATCCGGTGATGTCGCGTGCGATGGCAAACTGCGGATTGCGCAATGCCCAATCCGCCACCAGTGACATTACCTCGAACAGCAATCCGTGCCTGGATATCGCAGCCGGCACATGGTGCGACGTTTCAATCACGTCATCGTCGATGTCACCGATTGGTTTGATGACAGGAAGCGCCAGGGGTCGGTTGCCGTTGTGAACGAAGAAAAGCTGCTCTAACCTGCGAACACTGCGCCGTGTCGGCAGAAAAATGCGCCAGCGGAACAGCGGCACATCCCGCGCTGCAGGCAGAAGGGAACCATTCATCACCTTGTCTGCCAGCACGGCAAGCAGATCAGTTTCCGTGTCGCATGTCAGAACGTGAGCTGCTTTAGGGTCCATGGGTCAGGCGGCGCAATCCGGTTTCAGCCAGGGCAATGGCCTCGGGCGTGCCAACGTGAAACCACCAGCCTGAATGTTCAAGCCCAAAAAGCCGCCCCCGCGAAATGGCCTTGTCCCACAACCGGTTCATGGAGAAATTCTCCACATTAATGCCGTCAAACAGCCGCGGATGCACCAGGTAGCCACCGATATAGGCAACGGCATCAGGCGATGGTGCGTTAAGTCGCGACAGTCTGCCGTCTTCAGCCATGGTGAAATCACCACGCCCGTCAAATCCCGTTGTCCGCGACAGGGGCGACAGCAACAACAAACAATCCATCAAATCATCGCGCCATGCTTCGCGCAGGCGAACAAGCGCTGGCGTCTCAAATTCAGTCCAAAATCCATCACCATTGAGGACATAAAACGGATCACGTCCCAGCAAGGGCAGGGCCTTGGCAATGCCACCCCCCGTTTCCAGCAACGCGTCGCGTTCATCCGAAATCACAAGGGTCGGAGAGGCAACGCCAGCACACCAATTTTCAATTTGCGCCGCGCGGTAGTGAACATTGACCACAACGTCGGACACATGGGCCGAGCGGGCCGCATCCAGCGCATAATCAATCAGTGGCTTTCCGGCCACGCGAATAAGGGGCTTTGGCACCACATCCGTGAGCGGCCGCATGCGCCGCCCCATTCCGGCCGCCAGGATCATGGCGTGATGCCCAATCATGTGCGGGCCAGCGCCAAGGCTTGCGGTGCGTGCGTTTCATACCAGCGCCGCAAGGACGCAAGGTCGGGATGCGAAAGGTTTCGCACCAGGTACCGCGCCACCCGCGGCCGGTGCTTCAGATATTGGTGCTTGCCATCGCGCTTTGAAAGCCGCGTGAACGTGCCGAGCAGGCGTGACGCCCGCTGCGCCCCGAGAATGGCGTAACTGCGTGAAAATTCCACCGCGTCAAATCCGCCAGCTGAATGGCGGCGCAATAAATAGGCAGCAAACAATTTGTCCTGCATGACATCATCCACATCAACCCGCGCATCCTGCAACAACGATGCAAGATCATAGGCCCCGTGCCCCATCACCGCATCTTGCGTATCAATGAGCCCGGTTCGTTGCAGACCCCGGCGTTGTGGCATCCATATGAGATTGGGCGAATGAAAATCCCGCAACACCCACATGGTAGGGCCGTCAAACACCAGCGGCAGCAGCTTGCGCCATTCGTTTTCAAATGAGTCATGTACAGGCTGTGGAGCGTCTGCGCCATGCAACTGCGGCCAAAACCACGACGGCATCAAATCCGCTTCGATGAGCAGCGCATCAAGGTCAAAATCCGGAATGCGGTGCAATCGGCCCGGACCTGCCTCAACAACTTTTGGCCAGGTCCGTTGCGCCATGTCGGCCAGCACATCAACAGCAGCCAGCATGGGCTCGGTCATGTCATCGCCGCGCCTCATCATGTCGCCGTGAACCTCACCCTCCAGCCAATCCATCACCGCAAAACCGTTGTCCAGATCGCTGGCATGAACGACCGGCGCACTGTACCCCAGTGCATGCAGGTGCCGGTTGATGGCAACAACGGATTCAATGTTGTCGGCCAGTCGCGCCAGCGCACTGTAATGTTTGCCATGCCGGACAGGTGGCCCGTCAGGCCGTCCCGGCATATCCATGAGCAAGGCCATGTCATTGCCAGCGGTAACCGTTTCATAACGACGGCTCGACGCATCACCCAGCAGGAATTGCCGCACGTGGTTTTTATACGGGCTGGCCAGCAGAAATTCTTGCAACGCGGCGTCGCGGGTCACGGCTCCGACCCAGCCACCGGTGGCGCTGATGTCAATCACCCGCGTCTCGCCCTGTCCCGACAAGGCAACTTCAAGAACATGGGGTGACAGAACCATTCCCGCCAGACGTTCTGGCCATTCAATCAACACACCATGACTCATCACAAGATCAGTAAGTCCCAACTCCTGCGCGTCGCCAGCTGATGTCAGGCGGTAAAGATCCGTATGCGCCAGCGGCACGCGCAATTCATCGTAGTTTTGCAAAAGTGAAAAAGTCGGGCTTGGCACTTCAAGCTTGGCATCACTGGCTACGGCGCGAATGAAAGCCCGTGCAAAAATCGATTTCCCGGCTCCCAGATCGCCCTGCAACGCCACGACATCTCCGGGCTTCACCCACCGTGACAGCCGCTGGGCAATAACTTCTGTTGCGGCAACGGAGTGCGCCGTGAACTGCGTCGCAAACCCTTCTGTCATGCCGCCTTGCTCTTGACCCGTACATCAACCAGTCCCTTGCGTGGACCCGCGATTGGCAAGGCACAAACAACCGTCGTACCCTGGTCAATCTTGGAAATCAGCGACACCTTGCCGCCATGCAGTTCAGTGAAACTCTTGACGATTGCCAGGCCAAGTCCCGCACCCCGATGGCTGCCGGGCAGGGGCCGCGACTGGAAACGCTCGAACACCTTGCTCTGGAATTCCGGTTCAATGCCGCGGCCTGAGTCCGCCACCCACAACTGAATCATCGTATCTTTCTTGCGCGCACCCACTTTCACCGTGCTTCCGGCGGGTGAAAACCCGATGGCATTTGACAAAAGATGCCCGATGATCTGTTCCAGCCGCGACGGATCGGCGATGATCTCTGTAACGTCCGAACCCACTTCGACGCTGAGACTGATCTGGCGCTTCTCCAAAGTTGCCGCGAATTTTTCCACACAGCCTTCCAGGATGCCAACCACGTCAACCGCTTGTGTCTTCAATTCCATCGCGCCGGCATCAACAGTCGAAAGATCAATGATGGCATCCAGAATGGTTCTGAGATCATCCGAAGACCGCCTGATGTCAAAAACATACTCCTGCTGTTTCGGCGTCAGCGGGCCAGCCAGCCCAAATTCCAGTGCCTCGGAAAATCCCACAATGCTGGTGAGTGGTGTGCGTATTTCATATGATACGTTGGCCAGGAACGAGTTCTTCAGTCGATCTGCGGCTTCAAGCGCTTCTGTCCGGTCGCGAAGCGCCTGTTCGGCCCGGGTGGCATCAGAAACGTCAGTCAGCGTCAGCAGCGCGTTGCCGTCAGGCAGGGGCACGGCGCGGTAGCGGAAAATGCGGGCATCCTGCATCAGCCGTCCTTCGACGATCTTGCGGTCAGCTTCGATGCTGGTCAGACTGAAGCGGATATTTTGCCATTGTGTCAAGGCATCCTGGGCGAAATTCATTTGACCCATCAGGTCGTCGATATGCGGCTGTTTGGCCAGAACAGCTGCCTCCATTCCCCAGAATTTGGCGAAGGCCGGATTGAACAGGCGCAACTTGCCATCGGAACCAAACAGCGAAACGGCTTCCACCAGATTGTCGAGTGTCTCCCGCTGTACCCCCGTCAAGGCGTTGAAGCGTGACTCCAACTGGAATTCCTTGGTCAGGTTTTCATAGAGATAAATGACGCCGCCGAACGGATGTTGCTCGCAAATCACCCGCACCGACCGGCCATCCGGCAGATACCAGTAATCTTCCCGCGTATCGAGCGTGGTGTAGGCCGTCAGGTGCTTGGCTTTCCATTCGCGGTAATTGACCTGTTCCGGCAAGGCCCTTCTGGCCCGCAGGAAATCCAGGATTTCACTGTCAGAAGGATGCGTATCCAGCCACGTTGTGTCCAGTGACCACAAGGTGCTGAATGCGTTGTTGTAAAACCGCAGCTTCTGGTCCGGGCCGAAAATGGCGATGGCCGTGTCCAGCTTGTCGAGTGTCGAGGCATGCGCCTTGATGTGGCGTTCCAGTTCCTTCTCGGCGTCTTCGATATCGGTAACATCAATGGCAAATCCGGCGCGGCCCTTCTCGAAATTTGTCTCACGGATGTCGAGTGCATGCATCTTGCCATTGAGCACGGTGTGGGCCCGTCCCGGATGGCCATTTTCCGTCGGCACCTTGTTGGCGTCGAGTAGGTCTGGCTTCACCAGTTCGATATTTGCCTGCAACACGGCGTCAATGTCTGGCATTTCCGCCGCCTTGACATAGGCCTGGTTGACCCATTGCAGACTGCCGTCCTGATCCCGGATCCAGACTGGAAAGGGAGCCGAGTCGAGAACAGCACTCAGCCGTTCCACCTGCCGTGCCAGTTTGCGCGCATCGTAGGAAAGTTCGGAAACCTGTCGCCGTTCCCCCGCCAGTGGCCGGAAGCGCAAGGTGGCAAGGCTGCCCGCCACACGCCCGTCCGCTTCCAGCAAATCCCCGGTGATGGTTTTGATCCCCATGTTGAAAGCCGTGCCCGCAGCCCGCAACTCGACCAGCCCGGCTTGCAGCACATCGATGGAATCAGGTTCCAGCCACCCGGCAAAATCCATAAGGGCGGCAAGCGTCGCAGGTATTTCCACCGCCCCATGCATGGACCCGCTCATGCGGTCAGGCATCACCTCACTGCCGCGCCAGGTGAGCATCACATGCGATTCTGCCTTGGCAGCGGATTCGGTTTCATTGAGCAGCACTTCGAGATCGGCCACCCGGTGCCGTGCGCGGCGCTCGGCCGAGGCCAATCGCGCAATCTTGACGATGGCAAAACACAAAGCCAGTCCCAGCGTGATACCCGCCACCCCACTGTATTGGTTCAGGACATCCGGCAAGACTGGAAAAGCTGGTGCAGCAAGGCTGGTCGACGCCAAATGCGGCAGGCAGACGCCAGCCAGCAAGGCCCGTCCATCGAAGTACCTGCCCCAACCCCGCAAATTGCCACTCCAATGCCCGTCCGGCAGCGCGAATCACATCCGCACTTTCACCCCGTCCCCTATAACCACAAATCCCAAGCGCCGGAATCCTTCGCTTGGTGTGGGGGGTGTACGCAGAGGGATGGTTCCGCCCGCAATCGGGAATTTCCAGCGCGCCTTCTCGCGTGAGAGAAGAACGTTGGCACCCATTCAGTATCGGTACATGTCGCCCTTGAATGGGCCCTGTGGCGAAACACCAATGTAGGATGCCTGTTCCGGCTTGAGCTCAGTCAGCCTGACGCCCAGTTTGCCCAAATGCAAACGCGCCACTTTTTCATCCAGGTGCTTCGGCAGAACGTAGACTTCGTTCTTGTACTTGCCATTGCCCTTGTTCGTATAGATCTCGATCTGCGCCAGCGTCTGGTTGGTGAAGCTCGCCGACATGACGAAGCTTGGGTGGCCCGTGGCGTTTCCAAGATTGACGAGACGGCCTTCTGACAAGAGCACAATGCGGTTGCCCTGCTGGAACGTCACGATGTCTACCTGCGGCTTGACGTTCTTCCATGTGAAGTTCTTGAGTTCGGCAACTTGTATCTCATTGTCAAAGTGGCCGATGTTGCAGACAATCGCCATGTCCTTCATCTTCTTCATGTCATCGAGCGTGATCACATCCTTGTTGCCTGTGGCGGTGACATAGATGTCGGCGGTGCCAAGCGTGTCTTGCAGCGTTTGAACGTCGTAACCATCCATGGCCGCTTGCAATGCGCAGATTGGATCAACTTCGGTGACGATGACGCGGGCACCTGAGCCCGAGAGAGAGGCGGCAGAACCCTTGCCCACATCGCCATAACCGCAGACGACAGCGATCTTGCCCGCCATCATCACGTCGGTGCCGCGACGGATCGCGTCGACGAGAGATTCCTTGCAGCCATATTTGTTGTCGAACTTCGACTTGGTGACCGAGTCATTGACGTTGATGGCAGGGAACGGCAGCAAGCCATTCTTCTGCATTTCATAGAGGCGGTGAACGCCTGTGGTGGTTTCTTCGGTGACACCGATGATGGCCTTGCGCTGTTCCGCAAACCAGCCTGGCTGTTCCTTGTGGCGCTTCTTGATCTGGGCGAAGAGATATTCTTCTTCTTCCGCTTTCGGATGCGCGATCAGGCTTGCATCTTTTTCCGAACGCTCGCCAAGCAGAATATACATCGTGGCATCGCCGCCATCATCAAGAATCATGTTGGTGGGTTTGCCATCGGGCCATTCAAAAATCTTCGCGGTGTATTCCCAGTATTCCTTGAGCGATTCACCCTTGACGGCGAACACCGGAATGCCGGCCTTGGCAATGGCGGCAGCGGCGTGGTCTTGCGTCGAGAAAATATTGCATGACGCCCAGCGGATGTCGGCTCCCAGCGCCTTCAACGTCTCGATGAGCACCGCCGTCTGGATCGTCATATGCAGCGAGCCGGAAATGCGCGCACCTTTCAATGGCTGCGCCTTGGCGAATTCAGCCCGGGTGGACATCA
>JAYVKC010000043.1:0-3419 GCA_043768765.1 Hyphomicrobiales bacterium
TAGCCATCGCTGAGGATTGGCACGGCCTTGGTACCGCTCACCCACATCGACGTACCTTTGGCCACACCCATCATCGCAAGCGTGGTGAGGAAGGTCGGAATTCCAATGCGCGTGCTGATCACACCATTGATGACCCCCACAATCAAGCCTGTCGCAAGGCCTGCAAGAATTCCCAAAGGGACACCACCGACATCCATCGCCATGGCAGCGGCGACCGATGCAAGGCCCGCAACGGCGCCAATAGAAAGATCAATTTCTCCGGCGGCGAGTACGTAAGTCATTGCAACCGCCATGATCGCGATGGGTGCGGTCTGGCGCACAATGTTGAGGAGATTGTTGGTGTCGAGAAATCCCTTGTGGCCCAAGGTTATCGCAAAGAAAATGAAGATGCCGACAAACCCGATGTAGATAATGTTCTGGCGCCAGTCGGTGAGCCCGATCCGCGTTGCCAGTGATGGTGTCATTGCTTCAGCCATTGTTGCGAACCTCTTGGAGAGTTGATTGGAGCTTGCGTTCAGCAAATTGCATGTTGCCCGCAGCAGTGTGATGTCCCTCAGTTGGGTCTTCGAATTCGTCCCGTCGCATGTCACGCAGCAAGCGTCCGTCTGACATCACAAGGATGCGGTCACAGGCGGCGAGCAGCTCATTGAGTTCTGAAGAAATCACGATGATGGCTTTGCCCTGGCGCGCCAGTTCGCGAATGAGCTGGATGATTTCGGACTTGCTGCCAATGTCGATGCCTGCCGTAGGTTCATCAAAAATCACAATACGGGGATCTGTAGCCAGCCATTTTGCCAGCACGACTTTCTGCTGGTTGCCACCTGAAAGGGTGCGCACTGCCGCTGCAGCGGATGCCGTCTTGACCTTGAGAGACTTGATCTTTTCGGCTGCAAGATCGCTCCATTTCTGCTGCGATATCCAGCCCCGCTTGCTGATGCGATCGAAAACTGAAAGGCTGATATTGTCGGCCACACTGTGTTCGAGCACCACGCCTTGGCGCAAACGGTCTTCCGGGATGAGCGCAATGCCTTGGGCAATGGCATCAGCAGGGCCCTTGAGTTCGACGGCCTTTCCCGAAACCATAATTTCACCAGAAACTTTTGCATCGATACCGAACAACAGCCGCGCGATCGCACTTCTGCCGCTGCCGAGAAGACCTGCAATGCCCACGACTTCACCGGCATGGACGGTCAGGTTCAAATCGCGGGGCTTGTGAACTCCAGAAACATTCCTGAGTTCAAGCAGGACATCCTCGCGCCTTGTGTCTTCGCGCAGAATCCCGGAAAGCCCTCGCGACTGCTTGCCGACAATATGTTCAATGATCGAGTCAAGCGTCAGCTCGGAGAGCGGTGCAGTAATGACGTGACGACCATCGCGCAAAATCGTGGCGCGATCAGCAATCTTCATGATCTCATCCATGCGATGCGACACATAGATGATGGCAACGCCCTCTGCCTTCAATTTCTTCAGGAAGGCGAAAAGCTTTTCGACGTCGTGGGTTGAAAGCGCGGTGCTCGGCTCATCAAGGATAAGAACGCGCGCCTTCTGTGCGATGGCCTTGACGATTTCAGTGAGTTGGCGCTGGCCAGCACCGAGGCTGCCGGCCTCTGTCATGGGGTCGACATCAACATCCAGAGTTTTGAAAAGTTCGATTGCGCGATCTGCGGCAGTCTTGTCATCAATTAGGCCAGAACCTGTCTTCAATTCATTGGCCAGAAATATGTTTTGAGCCACTGTCAGCGTGGGCACCAGGCTCATCTCCTGAAAAATCATGGCGATGCCAGCGCGTTTTGATTCTTCGGGCGTATGATCAGTCAACACATGGCCCAAGACTTCCAACGTTCCAGAGTCTGGCCGATGAACACCGCGCAGAATTTTGAGAATTGTTGACTTGCCCGCCCCATTGCCGCCCAACAGCGCATGGATCTCGCCAGGCCGCACGTCGAAATTAACGTCGTCAAGGACCGTGATCGGGCCAAAGGCCTTGCCTATTCCGGTCATCTTCACGGCAATGTCTTGAGGTGAGTTGGTCATAACCGTCCCTTTTGTCCAATACTGGAAGAGAGCCGAATCTGCCGCAACAGATCCGGCCCTTCAGGTGCAGGGAGGTCTACTTGAAGCTCGACTTAATCTTGTCGGTCGGGGCAGCGTGATAAATTTCTTCCCAGCCCTTCAACAAGGTGTCGTGCGTAATAGGACCAGCAGGCAAGGCCACATAGGCAGGTGCAGGCTTGCCGATCATCGCATAGCCAGCGAGCATGGCTTCAATGATTCCAGCATCGTAGGGACGCTGCGACGCCATACCCTTGATCATGCCGCCCTTGGCCATTTCAATGGCAACGTTTTCGCCAAGATCCATATTGATGATGATGAGATCTTCGCGGCCAGCGGCACGTGCTGCGGCCATGACACCTTCGGCAGGAACGTCCCAGACCGCCCAGATCGCCTTGGTTTCAGGATGTGACGTCAGAATGGCGCCCGCGGCCTTCTCGGCATCGCCCGCAAAGTCCGGACCGCCAATGCCCTGCTCGTCGACAATTTTGATATCAGGATATTGTTCGGTGATGGTCTTCTTGAAACCATCATACCGTTGCTTGGTGACAAAAAAATCTGCGGCATGGAAGACAATGCCAATTTCGCCTTTTTGATCAAGAGCCTTGGCCATCAGATGAGCAGAGGCAATACCATTGCCATAATTGTCAGCGGAGACTGAACTCACATAGTCAACGCCAGCCTTGAAGCCGGCAGGAATGTTGTCCATGAACACGAGTTTCGTTCCGGCTGCGGCGGCTGCTTTGTAGGCGCCAGCGGTAGCCTGACCATCAACCGGAATTGAGACAATGATGTTTGGCTTCTGCGCCATAACGGTTTCAATGTCGGCAACCTGCTTTTCGGGTTTGAAACCAGCATCTGTTTCGGCGATCACCTTGATCCCCATCTTGCCAAACTGCTCTTTCAACGCGGCGGCTTGGGCGTTGGTCCAATCATTGCCACCAACGTGAAAAACCAATGCGGCCGTGGCGTTCATGGCCTTGATCTTGGCCAGTTCTTCATCCGTCAACGTCACACTGGATGCCAGGGCTGAATCTTCCCCATTTGGCCCTTTGCTGTTGACCTGGGTCATCAGCTCTTTCAAAGCCGCATCCGGGTCCGTGGCAAAGGCCGGACCAGCAAGGCCTGTTGCAAAAAGAGCGACGGCTGCTGCCGTGCCCAAAAACATTCGCTTATTCATCATGTCAGTTTCCTCCCTTTTGATGATAACTTCAAAGTCCCGCGTTGCGCATGAACTTCAAACTGTGAATGGCGCCGTCCTTTGGATCGGGCCATGAATCAAGTTCTGCTGTAATCCAGCCCTTGAACGAGATGTCTTTAAGGGCCGCAATAATGGCAGCGATATCGAGTGATCCCTGATCAAGCGG